>DATBYD010000075.1:0-198265 GCA_036513855.1 Steroidobacteraceae bacterium
ATCTGCTACGTGATCAACACCCATGTGCACGTCGATCACGTGCTCGGTAACGCGGCGTTCAGGCAGCAAGGAACCGAATTCCTCGGACACGCCCAGCTGCCGGACGCCCTCACACGCAGCCGCGAATTCTTCCTGAAGAACTACGCGGCGGACCTGGATACGCCGGCCAGTGCAGAACAGATCGTCGGGCCGGATCGCACCGTTGCGCCCGGGAGCGATCTGATCCTTGATCTGGGCGAGCGCCGGCTTACCTTGCACGCCTGGCCGAAGGCCCATACCGACTGCGACCTCACCGTATACGATGCCAAGAGCGGCACGCTGTGGAGCGGGGATCTGCTGTTCGTACAACGCACACCGGCCCTGGATGGCAGCATCAAGGGCTGGCTCGCAGCGACCGACGAGCTCGCGCGGATGCCCGTTAAACACGTGATCCCGGGGCACGGCAGTCCGGGGCGGGACCTGGCTTCGGCACTGGCCCCAGAGCGGCGCTACCTGCAGGCCCTGCTCGATCAGGTGCGCGCAGAACTCGCGCAGGGCAAGCCACTGCAGCAGGCCATCAGGGAGGTCAACCCGGGCAGCTCAGAGTGGTTGCTTTTTGGTGCGACAAACCCGCACAACGTCGCGCGCGTCTATCAGGAACTCGAATGGGAGTGATGCGTCGTCGTGAGTTCCTGCGCCGCGGCGCACTCGCCGCCGGCGCGGCCAGCTGGCAGGCGAGAGGCTTGTCCGCGGCGGTCGATTCGCCGCGCGTGGTCGTCATCGGCGCGGGCTTTGCCGGTGGCGCCTGCGCGCTGCAGCTGCGCCGTGTGAACCCTTCCCTCCACATCACGCTGATCGATCCTGATCTGCGCTACGTCACCTGCCCGATGAGCAGTGCCGTGCTGGTCGACCTTCGCAGCATGGGCTCCATCACCGTCACACGCGCAGGCATGCGGCGCGCCGGCGTGCATTACCGGGGCGAGCGCGTCACCGCCATCGACCCTGGCAAACGGCGCGTGCGCCTGCGCGGCGGCGGTGAGATCGGCTACGACCGGCTGGTCGTCGCGCCCGGCATCCGCCTCTTATTCGGAACACCCGAGGGTTACGATGCGGCTGCGGCGCTGCGCATGCCGCACGCCTGGCAGGCCGGCGCGCAAACGCAATTACTGGCGGCGCAGCTGCACTCGATGTCCGACGGCGGCACCGTCGCCATCAGTGTGCCGACCGGCCTCATGCGCTGTCCGCCCGGTCCCTACGAGCGTGCCAGCCTCATCGCGCATTGGTTAAAGCAGCACCGGCCCCGCAGCAAGGTCCTGCTGTTCGATGCGAACAATCAATTTCCACGTCAGGATCTGTTCACGGCAGCATGGCAGGAGCTGTACCCGGGAATGATCGAGTGGATCCCGCCGGCCGAGGGCGGCGCTGTCATGCGGGTCGACGTTCGCACCTCGACGTTGTACACGGCGAGCGGCGCGCATCGCGTGGCGCTCGCCAACATCATCCCGCCGCAGGCGCCCGGGCAACTGGCACTGGATGCCGGGCTGGCCTCCGGGCATGGCTGGTGTCCGGTCAAGCCGGCCAGTTTCGAATCTGAACTCATGGATAACGTGCACGTCATCGGGGACGCCTGCATCGCTGGCGCGATGCCCAAGGCAGCCTCAGCGGCTCACAGTCAGGCCGTGCAGTGCGCCGCGGCGATTGCAGCGGCTTTCGAGGGGCGGGCAGCGCCAGTCGCCGATCTGGACAGCGTCTGTTACAGCCTGCTGGGTCGGGAAACCGCGCTGGCCATGCGCGGCCGCTACGAACTCGCGGAGGGCGAGATACGGCAGGTCAAACCCGTGGCAACCCAGACGCCCGATCAGGCCCCGTCCGCGCAGCACCTCACCGAGGCCGCCGCATGGTATGCACAGATCCGCGCCGAATGTTTCGCCAGCTAGCCTCGTGATGCCAGTCTGGAACCCTATTCGGCCGAGCACTGTACGAAAACGGTCGATTTGACTCCTGCCGCGGCCACCGCAGAAGTCGAAAGAGCATGCCGGCGATTGCCGGCCAAGATCTTGATCCCGCGCGCGGCCAGGAAGATCTGGGCCACCTCGCCGCGAATCGCGAAGTTCACGTTCTGCGGAACGTTTCCGGCGATCGCCACGACCGCAAGCGAGGCCTGCGACACGACCACGCCGATGACCTGGCCGGATTCATCGAGAACCGGTCCGCCGCTGTTGCCCGGTTGCACCGGGGCGGAAATCTGCAGCAGCGTGTAGTCATTGTTGTAGCCCGCCACCGAATTGATCTGGCCGAAGGTGGCCTTCGGCTCGCTGGAAAGCATGCCGGTCAGCGGATAGCCGATGACCGCAATCGATTCACCAAGTCTTGCCGGTTGCGCCTGCGCACGGAAATGTGCCGGCTCGCCGAGCGGCACATCGTAGGAAATCTTGATGATGGCAAGATCGTTCTTCGGGTCGACCGCGGCAACCGTCGCCACCAGCGGCTTTGAATTGGGCGTCTTGACGCTGATGGAGGTGCAGTGATCAACGACGTGATTGTTGGTCAGCACATCGCCGACCTCATCGACCACGATGCCCGAGCCGCTGGATGACTTGGCCTTGCGGGCGTGCGCGGTCCCGCAGACCACGGTGAAGACACGAATGACCATGGGGTTGTTGCCCGCCGGAACCAGCTTGCTGCGCCAGTCGGCGGTTTCCGGGCTACCGCCGACTTGCTTGTCACCCAGATAGCCGGTGGTCCTGATCCCGATCGCGGTGTGGTCCGTGCAATTGAAGGCGGTTCTTTGCACGTGTCGATCGAGCGTGATGCCATGTGAATTCACCCTTGGCGCGCCATAGACGGTCATGACGTCGGCGGTCTTGAACTCGTCGACCATCTGGATCGAGTCGACATCTACCATGACCTTGTCGGTGGTTACCCCTGCATTGCCCACCTCCACCCATTTTGAGGCAAGCGCCGGGATGCCGATGACCAGCAAGGCCGGCAGGACCCCGCGCACCACCTGCCGTGGCTTGAAGGAGCAGCTCAGCAAAGGGGTACTGGCGGGGAAGCTATCCGAGGGCCATCAGCGCGAACTCCTCGAACAGACACTGCGCCGCCAACTGACTGGTATTGGTCGTCGGGTCGTACTCCGGGGCCACCTCGACCACGTCGGCTCCGGCGATGCTGAGGCCCTTGAGGCCGCGCAGCAGCGCCAGCCCCTCGCGCGCTTCCAGACCGCCGGCCTCAGGGGTTCCGGTGCCGGGCGCGTAGGCCGGATCAAAGCCATCGACATCGACGGAGACGTAGATCGGCTGATCGCCCACCACCTCGCGTGCCTTCTTGATCACGGCCTCAACACCCATGCTCATGAAATCCTCCATGTAGATCACCGTCATCCCGGCCGCGTGCGAGAACTCCCAGAACATGTTCGAGGAGCCGCGGATGCCGATCTGGATGGTGCGATCCGGGTCCAGCACGCCGTCCAGAACGGCGAGCCGGAACGGCCCGCCGTGGTGAAACTTCGAGCCGTCGTAGGCACCCATGGTGTCGCAGTGCGCATCGATGTGCACCAGCCCGAGCGGGGCACCCTTGCCGAGCGCCTTGAGGATCGGATAGGTAATCGAGTGATCTCCCCCGACCGACAGTGGCCGCACCCCCTGCGAGCGAAGCGAGCTGTAGTACTGCTCGATATCCTCGAGTGATTGCTCGAGGCTGTAGCGGCTGCGAAACGGTACGTCACCGACATCTGCAGCGCGCAGGCGCGCTTTGGGCACGCCCTGGAAGGTCGGGTGATACGGCCCGATACGCTCGATGGTGCGCACGGCGCGCGGCCCGAAGCGCGCACCGCTGCGATTGGAGACCCCAAGATCCATCGGCACGCCGACGACTGCGACCTCCAGGCCGACAGCACTTGCCGCGTACGGCAGACCGAGGAAGGTCGGTACGCCCGAATACGGGAAAGCGCGCCCGCCGTCGGGGGACTGCACTTCACGAGCCGCCCGGGTGAGGATCGGATCATCCCCGTCGAAAGCGTGCCGGTCGGTATAGCGCGCGCGCAGCCGCGCCAGTTTGTCCTGGTCCATAGCCTTTGCTCCGACGCGGCTGCCCTGCAGGGGGTGCGCGCGTGTTTCGGCTAGAGTATGCACCACGATAATGCCAACAGGGAGACGCGTGGCGGTCGAGCACAAATCGATCGATTACGTTTCGGAAGCCGAGCGGCACGGCCGGGTGATCGACCAGGCGCCGTTCTGGTTCCTCGGCAATTTCCACTTCTTTACGATCGCGATCGGGTTCGTCGGACCGAGCATGGGTCTTGGCTTTGCCTGGACCTCGCTAGCCGGAGCGCTCGGCATCCTGTTCGGCACGGTGTTCGTCGCCTTCCACGCCTCACAGGGGGCCGAGCTTGGGCTGCCGCAGATGATCCAGTCGCGCGCCCAGTTCGGATTCCGCGGCGTGGTGGTGGTGTTGATCGGCACCCTCTTTACGTTCATCGGCTTCAATGTCGCCGACTCGGTACTCATCGCGCGCGGCCTTGATGGCATGCTCGGCTGGAACGAAGCCGCCGTCACCCTGATTGCCGCGGCGATCGCGACCGGGATCGCGATCTACGGCCACGACTGGCTGCACCGCATCTTCCGTGGCTGCTTCTGGCTGTGCCTGCCGCTGTACACGCTGCTGAGCCTTGCCATCGTCACGGGCAAGGTGCCGGCCACCCACCCGACGGCCGGCGCATTCACCTGGGTCGCCTTCATCGCACAGTTCGCCGCCAGCGCGGCCTACAACATCACCTACGCGCCCTCCGTGTCCGATTATTCGCGCTACCTGCCCCGCCAGACACGCCCGGCTCACATCATCGCTGCGGTATTTCTCGGCGCCTCTTCGGCTGCCATCTGGCTGATCTGCCTCGGCGCGTGGCTGGCGACAAGAATTGGCGCCTCCGACGGGCTCGTGGCGCTGCACGATGCCGGCAATGCCCTGTTCGGCGGCTTTGGCATCGTCATGGCACTCGCCTCGGTGACGGCGCTCGCGGCCACCATGGGCCTGAACGCCTACAGCGGCATGCTCACGGTGCTCACCGCGCTGAATTCGCTGTTCGAGCTGCCGCCGACACCGCGCCTGCGCATCGTGGCGCTGCTGGCCCTGGCGCTGGTCTGGACCGGCATCACCCTCACCATCACCGCCAACGCCATCGCCCTGCTATTCGCAACGCTGACCATCATGCTGTACCTGCTGGTGCCGTGGACCTCGATTAACCTGACCGATTACTTCTTCGTGCGCCGCGGGCACTACGCGATTACCGATCTTTTCAGGCCGCACGGCATCTATGGGGCGTGGGGCGCCCGCGGGCTGATCGCCTACGTTGTTGGCTTCATCGCCACGCTGCCCTTCTTCGTTCTGCCGGACCTCTATACGGGGCCCGCGGCACGCGCCCTGGGTGGAGTCGACGTGGGCTGGCTGGTAGGGCTGGCCGTGTCGGGCGGTGTGTACCTGATTCTCTGCCGTTCACTGAACGTGGCAGGTGAACGCGCTGCGATCAGTGCCAGTGACCGCGCGCTGCAGCGCCCGCACTCCTCGTCCCATGCCCTATCCGCCGATGGCGCCGGGCGCGGGATCGCTTCCCACTGAGACGGCGGCAGGTTCCAGCAGTGGAATCCCTTTGCGAATGTCCTGCGAGAAGTTCGCGCTGTGATCCGCCGCTCGTGCGCGCTCGGTGATCCGTCCGAACGAGCGCAGCTGCTCGAGGGTATAGCGCTGGTCAAGGCCGCCGACCGAGTAGACATACTCGGGCAGGTAGCCCGACAGCAGCACGCGAAAGCTCAGCGGCAAACCGCCGACGATGTGCTTCATCATGTGATAGACGAGCGTCGTACAGTTGACCGTGACCGTATTGTAGAAGCGCGGCGTATTCACCAGCTCATTCGCCTGATCGATGTACGCGGAGAAGAGCGAGCGGATGTCGTGGACGGGAAGCCGCACGCGGTACAGGTAGTCGTCCTCCCCGCGCATGTTAGTGCGGACCCGGATGACGTCGCGCTCGTCTGCGGCGATGACGCTCAGCTCGAATTCCTTGAAAAAACCGCCGATCGCGGAGAAATCCGCGCTTTTCTCGCGGCGGATCTCGACCGAGAACGCTGCATGCGTCCCATCGTCGAACCCGAAAGAGAACAGCACATGCGCGATCGCCTTCGGCGCATCCCAGTAGGAGGTGATCATGTCCAAAGAGCGCAGCTGCCGCAGATCATAGCGGCGCGTTTCCCAGCGCTCCGTATAGTCGGTGGCGCTGCGCCAATCAAAGTTGCGTACGTTGTAGAGGATCGCCTCGTCCCCGCTGATGCGGCCCGAAGTGGTGCGTGCGACGTCGTCTGCCCACTGCCGATCGTTCGAGGGCTTCAGGCTGTGCCACCAGATGAGCACCCCGCCGAAGGCGATCACAAAGCTCACCGTCGATGCGAGCGCATGGCCGCGAAACAGCCCGACCAGCACGGCAAGGGCGAACGCGAGCCAAAGCGCGATCAGGAGCCACCTCAAGGCCTCCCCGCCCGGGGCCTGAAACTTGAGTGCAATCGCGGTCCAGCTCGCCACACCCAACACGATGACACTCGCGATGAGGGTCGCTGCGGACTGTACGAGCTGCGCGCCGGCGCTGCTCATCGGGCGCGAGCCGCCCGGCTCACTTGCCGGCGGGCGTCTGCGGATCGCTTTTGCCGGCACGATGCCATAGGCGCAGGCCCTCGTCCTCGATCAGCGTCTTACGAACGTACAGGAAGCGGACCGTATCGTACTCGAACGCCGAGCCGGTCGAGTAATAGCGGAAGCTCGTGTTCGAGCGCACGTCGACGGCGTTAAGTGGCGTCAGCGCCCAGCCGGCGTCGCCTCGGTAGAGGTTGGCAATGTTGATCGCGTAGGAGGTGGCAAAATCGGCGAAGAACCCGCAACCGTCCCGCAGCGTCGACGGCCCGAGCAGCGGCATCACGAGGTAGGGGCCCGGATGCACGCCCCAGCGGGCGAGGGTTGCGCCAAAGCCGGTCGGCGCGCCGGGCAGCTTCAACTTCTGCGCCACATCGAACAACCCACCGAGCCCGAGAGTGCTGTTGATCACGAAGCGTCCGAGGCTGCGCACGCCCGGACCCGCGCGCAGCTGCGCCGTATAGTTGATGACGCTCACTACCTCGGAGAGGTTCGCAAAGAAATGATGCACCCCTAAGCGCAGCGGATCGGGCAGCCTGCCGTACCCGTTCGCCACCGGAAGAAAGACCGCCTCATCGAACCTGGCATTGAACCGATACGTGAAGCGATTCATCCGCTCCCAGGGATCGTAGGTCTGCATCGACGGTACATCCGCCGCCGTGATCGGCTCACCGATCTGCGCCGCCGGCTGCACGGCTGTGGCGGCAGCCGCCACTTGCGCCTGCAACTGCTGGGCGCGGGCCACGGCAGCGACGTTGTCGGCCGCCGGCGTCTGCGGCGGTTCGCTGCGCATCGAGAAATCGCCCGTGGCGCAGCCGGCTCCCGCCAGGGCTGCGCACATCACCGCGACGGTTAGGGCGAGGCGCGCAACCCTCACTGCCCGGCCCCGCTCCAGCGGCCGGCCAGCATGTCGAGCATGTCTGCAACCTGTCTGCGATCGCCGAGATTGCCGAGGTGTCCGCCATGGTCGTATACGGCAATTCTTCCCTTCATGGTTGCCTTCAGCCAATCGAGCTCCGCGCGATCCAGGATCAGGTCATCGGCGTTGGTCTGCGCGTAGTAGTCAGGATCCTTACGCAAGGCATCCCCGATCACGCTCAGCCGGATTCCGGCAATCAGCGACTCGCGCGTCGCGCCCGGGCGGTGGGCGAGATAGTAGGGCGCGAACACCTTGTCGAAGTATTCCGAAAACGACTTTTCGCGCAGCGCACGCTCGATGGCCTCGGTCGAGTCCCCCGGCAGTGGCGGGTGGCGCGGGTCGATGACGACGCCGGTGCCGGCGTACAGGTCGCCCTCAAAGAACATATTCATCAGGGCGAGGCGGAAGCTCAAGGCAATCGCGGCGGAGAAATCCGCATCGGTCTGCAATACGGCGGCGGCCGCAGCGAGCAGGTCGGTATCGTCGATACGCACCTCGTCGGCCGCCCGGAACGAATTGGCGAGCCGCACGTAGACGCGCCGATACAGGCGATCGACGTCCGACTCGCTCGGTCCGATGCTGGCGGTAAAAAGCCGGTCGAACCTGCCGATCGAGTCGAACATGCTCACCGGCGGCTCGATCATGACCGCCCGGTGGATCTTCAGCCGCTGCTCGACCGCATCAATCGACTTGACCACGCCGGCGTGGGCACCGCCGAGTGAATAACCGATGATGTCGATATCGGTGATCCTGACGCTGGAGGGCAGGCGCGCGATGATCGCCTGGGCCGCCGCGTACAGATCGCGACCGTCCTGCATCAGATCGCCCGCTACCCCGGTACTGGATGCCGCGGCAATGAAGCCCGGGAAGGTCGGTGAGGGCATAGTCAGCACGTGGTAGCCCGCGCCATACAGCACCGCACGCAGGATCGACAATTTCGCGGTGTTGCCGTCGCTGCCGGTCCCGGCGATGACGATGGCCAGTGGCGCGGGCCTGTCCTGCAACGATAGCCACACCCGCAGCCGCCGGTCGAACCACAAGATCTTGGGCAATGGCCGTGCCCAGGGCAGCGCGATGTTGATCTGCTTGAGCGGAACGATGGCCGGCAACGGCGCGATGTCCTGAGGTGGCGTGCCGTAGACGGTGGCGCGCAGCGCGGCCGAATCGGCGAGCCCCGTGGCCGGCTCCTCGGCGGCCTGCGCCGTGGCGAGCTGCGTCAGACTCAAAAGCGCGTACAGCGATCCAAGCATCCTCATCCTTGAAGAATATAGAGTATTTGCAGCGAGAGGCACGCAAACACCGGCCGAGCGGGGCGGATCAGCGCGGAGCGTCCTCAAAGAGCGTGAGCTCTGCCGGGATCAGGGCCCAGTCCGGACGACCGCGCGTGAAGATTGCGATTCTCGGATGGAACAGCGAGGGATCATCCAGCGAGCCGGCGTAGAGCGTGAACGAGGTGTCCACGCCGACAATGCCACCGAAGACGAGCCCGCCGCAGTCGGGGCAGAAATTGCGAACCGCTTGCCTTCCCCCGGCCACTTTCCACACGAACTGCCGCGGCTGGCCGCTGAACTCAACCGCATCGGCTGAGAAGACCATGAAAGGAACGAACCCGGAACCGGAGGCCTTGCGGCAATCCGCGCAGTAGCAGTGTCCGGCATAGCGCGGCTCACGGTGGGCTTCATAGCGCACGGCGCCGCAAAGACAGCCGCCCCGGTAGAGTTCCGCGCCCGCGCTCATGATCCGGATTGTTCATGAGGTCCGGCGCGGCCGCAACGGCACCGGCACCGCACCGGCGCGCAGGCGGGCCGCCTGGGAAGTCGCGGCCCGCCATTACCCTGAATCGGACATGCCCCGCCGCGGCGGGAGTTTATCCGAACACCGTCGGGAGTTTGTCCCTTCCCCCCGGATACAGGGCTCCTCGACACTCGCCGGCGGGAAGGACTTGCTGTAGAGGGGAGACTCCTGTGACCGCATTTCGCATCGCTCGCGGTGCCTGGGCATGCTTTTTGCTCGCTGCCGCCACGGCCGCCACCGCCGCCGATCCTGCTGCGGGGGCCGATCAGGGTGAGGGTCAGCCCGTCGTGCAGGGCTCAGCGCTCACGACCGTGGTGGTGCAGGCCACGGCGATCCCCGGCGCGGACATCGACATCGACAAGGTTCCCGGCAACGTCGAGACCCTGTCGTCGGTTGATCTGTCACGCGAGGGGTCCGCCAGTCTCACGCACGCCCTGAACTCCAAGCTCGCCAGCGTCAACATCGATGACACGATGGGGGATCCCTTTCAGCCCGACATTCTCTACCGCGGCTTCGAGGGCTCCCCGGTGCTCGGCACGCCGGAGGGACTGGCCGTGTATCAGAACGGCGTGCGCATCAACGAGGCGTTCGGCGACACCGTCAACTGGGATCTGTTTCCGGACTTCGCCATCGACAAGGTCGAGATCGTCAGCTCCAACCCGATGTTCGGTCTGAATGCGCTCGGTGCGGGCATGTCCGTCACCATGAAGAACGGCTTCAACTACAAGGATGCTGACGTCGAGCTGGCGGGCGGTTCGTTCGATCAGCGCTCCTACAGCCTGGAGTACGGCACCAACAACGGAACCTTCGGTTTCTATGTCGCCGGCCGCGCCTTCAACGAGCGCGGCTGGCGCATGTTTTCCGACGATCGGCTGCGTCAGCTCTACAGCTCGCTGAGTTTCCGCAGCGATCGCCTGTCGCTGGACCTGAATTACACCCTGGCGGACAACCTCCTCGAGGGCCAGGGCGCAGCCCCGGTGCAGGAGCTGGCGGTGCTGCGTTCGCTCGTTTTCACCAGCCCCCAGGACAACCAGAACTCGGTCAACTTCATCACACTGAACGGCTCCTTCAAGCTGAGTAATACCGCCTCGGTGCAGGTCGTCGCTTATGACCGCCACTACTCGCAGAGCGTGTCGAACGGCAATACCACCGGCTATATCCCCTGTACGGAAGCGCCCTACGTCGGTTCGCTGTGCCAGTCCGACGGTTCGACTCCCGTCACCAACTTTTCCGGGCAGCCCCTGCCGGACATCTCGCAGGGCGGCGCACTCATCATCGGCGAGAACGACTGGGAGACGATCAACACCTTCGGGCGCGGTGGCGCGTTGCAGTTCACCGACAGTGACCCGATCCTCGGAAACGGTAACCAGTTCTCCGCCGGCACCTCCCTCGATTACGCCCGGGTCGATTTCTACTCGGGCACCCAGATCGGCCTGATCAATTCGCTGTGGGTCGTGCTGCCCTCGAGTCTGAACGTCGATACGCCGGAGAGCTCGCCGTTCGGCGCAGACCCGGTCAGCCTCGAGGCTTACAACAAGTACTTCGGCGCGTACTTTACCGACACCTTCGATGTGACTAAGGCGTTCTCGCTGACCGCGAGCGGCCGCTATAACCGCGCGGACGTCGATCTGGAAGACCAGCTCGGCACGAATCTCAACGGCAACAATCGCTTTACTCACTTCAACCCGGCTTTCGGCGGCACCTACAAGATTGCGCCGGCGGTGACCTTGTACGCCGGCTTCGCCGAGAACAACCGCGCGCCGACCGCAAGCGAGATCGAGTGCTCGAATCCCTTAACCCCGTGCCTGCTGCCGACTAACCTCGCCGGCGACCCGCCGAACCTGCGCCAGGTGATCTCGCATAACTTCGAAATCGGCGCGCGTGGCACGCTGGCGGACAGCGCCAGCGCACTGTCCTGGAACCTGAGTGCATTCCGCACCAACCTGCACGATGACATCTACGGCATCGCCACCTCGGTCAGCACCGGATTCTTCGCCAATATCGGCTCGACCCGGCGCGAGGGCATCGAGGCGGGCTTGAGCTACGAGAGCGGTCCGTGGACGGCCTACCTGAACTACAGTTACATCGCGGCGACGTTTCAATCGGCGCTGCTGCTGAACTCGCCGTCCAGTCCCTACCAGGATGCCAACGGCAACATCCAGGTCGAACCGGGTGATCGCCTACCGGGCATTCCCCTTCATCGCGGCAAGGCCGGCCTCGACTACAAGATCGTGCCGCAGTGGACACTCGGGGCGTCCATAGTTGCCGTCAGCGACCAGTACTCCTACGGCGATGAATCCAATCAGCTCGGCGCGATGCCCAGCTACCGCGTCGTCAACCTGCACAGCGAGTATCGGGTTTCCAGGAACTTCGAGGTGTTCGCCCTGCTCAGTAACGTGTTCAACGCCAAATACGCGACTTATGGCATTCTCAGCGACCCGACGGGTATCGGGATTCCCGGAGTTCCGCCCAACGGTGTCACGAATGGCCCGGGTGTCGACAATCGATTCCAGAGTCCGGCCGCTCCCTTTGCGGCCTACGGCGGTATCCGCATCAGGTTCTGATGCCAGGCTGGCTGGGGCGATGACGCCGGCCCGGCCGGCGCGAGGCGTGCTGCTCGCGCTCATGCTGGCGCTTCCCGCCGCCCCGCTCGCCTGGACGGCGACTCCCGCGGCGCACCCCTACGGGCTCGATAACCGCAAGGCCCCGCCGGCGTATCTGCGCATGCCGCAGACGATCGACGGGAAGCTTCCGCCACGGCTCTCCCAGACCGGCGCCTTTCGAGACACCCGCACACTGACCACCAGCGAGGGGCTCATACCCTACGAGCTGGTCGTGGCGTTCTGGTCGGACGGTGCCCGCAAGTCGCGCTGGGTTTCCGTTCCGAATGGAAAGATCCACTTTGCGCCGAGCGGTGAATGGAGCTTTCCGAACGGGACCGTGTTCGTGAAGACCTTTGAGCTGCCTACGGATGAAACCGATCCGAGCGTGGTTCGCCGCCTTGAAACCCGTCTGCTGGTGCGCAACAGCCATGGTGCGGTCTATGGCGTGGTCTACAAGTGGCGTCCCGACGGCAGCGATGCGGACCTTCTGAGCTCGAGTCTTACCGAGCGGATCCCCATCAAGCAGGCCAACGGCGCGGTACGCCAGCAGAGCTGGTACTACCCGAGCCGGCACGATTGCCTGACCTGCCACACCGCCGGGGCCGGTGGCGTGCTCGGCGTCAAGACGCGACAGCTGAACCGGGACTACGCCTACCCTTCGGGAACCACGGACAACGAGCTGCGGGCGTGGAATCACATCGGGCTGTTCGCGCCCGCATTGCGCGAGGAGGACATCGCGCACCTTGACCGGCTCGCCGCGGCGGACGATGCGACGCGCAGCCTGCAGGATCGCGCGCGATCCTACCTGGACGCGAATTGCTCGCAGTGCCATCGTCCCGCGGGCACCGTCGCCTCTTTTGACGCGCGCTATGACACACCGCCCGCGAAGCAGGAGCTGGTCGATGGGCCGGTGCTGATTGGAGAAGGGATCGATCACGCGCGCATCATCGCGCCGCATGATATCTGGCGCTCCATGGCCTTCGTACGCGTCAACACCGACGGGGACCTGAAGATGCCGCCGCTGGCCCGCGAAACCATCGATCTAAAGGGCGTGGCGCTGCTGCGCGAGTGGATCCTGAGCATGCCGGGGCCTGCGGTGCTTGACCCCCCGGACATCACACCCGATGGCGGCAGCTTCGAGCGATCGGTACGGGTCGCACTCAAGGAGAAAGAACCCGGCGCCGTCATCCACTACACCCTGGACGGCAGCGCGCCGGGGCCATCCGACGCGCGTTACGAGCACCCGATCGAGCTTGACCAATCGGCCGTGGTACGCGCGCGCGCCTACAAGGATGGTTTTACGCGCAGTGTCATCAGCCAGGAGGTGTTCGTGGTCGGCTCACAACGCTAGTGCGCAATGACCGTAATGCCCCACGGGCTTCCGCCGGCCTTGACCCGGGCGACCTCCTTGTTCGTCTGCAGGTCGACGACCGAGACATCGTTGGAAGGACCATTGGCGCTGAACAGCAGCCGTCCGTCCGGAGAGAATTCGATCCCCCACGGGCGCTCTCCGACCTTGATGGTGTTGAGCAGTTCGAAGGTACGGGTGTCGAACACTGAGATCGTGCCGGCGCGGCCGTTGCTCACGTACAGCCGTCGCCCGTCGCTGGACACCTTGACCCTCATCGGCCGCGAGCCGGGCGGCAGGTCGATGACCTTGAGCACCCGCGGATTGGCGGTGTCGATCACGTTCAGTTGACCGACCGACTCGGAGGGGATGAATCCGGTGCTGCTACCCGGCACGAACGCAACGCTGCGCGGGCGCAGCGCGACCTTGAATTGCGCGGTGCTCACGTAACGGGTCGTATCGATGACGAAGATCTCCCCGCCCGCCTCACAGGTCACATAGAAGCTCTTGCCGTCGGGGCTGGTGCTCACTCCCTCGGGCTCAACTCCGACCGGGATGATGTGTTCCACGTGTCCGGTGGCGATATTGAGCACGCTCGCGCTCTTTACGTCCTCGTTCGAAACGTAAAGTCGAGAACCGTCCTTGCTGAGGTCGAACTCCTCAGGATCGGAGCCGACGGAAAGCTTGCCCTTAAGTTTCCCGGAGGCCACATCGACGACGCCGATGCCGTCGGCTGACTTGTCGGCCTTCGCCTCATCATCATCGTCATCGTCGCCGCCGTGCTTGAGTATCGGGTTACCGTGGGCATCAAGCTTGGGCGGCGGTTGAATCGGCAGGCCGCTCAAGGCCACGTAGATGGTCTTGCCGTCCGGACTTGCGTGGATGCCGCGCGGCCGCTTGCCGACCGGAATCGTCGCCACGACGTGAAAATCACCGCCGTCGATGACCGTGACGTCACCGGAGCGCTCGTTGGACACGTAGACCTGATAGGAGGAGGCGGCGTGCGCGGCCAGCGGCAACGCAAGCGCCAGCAACAGCCCCACTAACCCATTGCGTACCTGCATCGCAGAAAGCCCTTTGCGCGCTTTAGCCACCACCGACTATATCAGTTCACTGCGCTCCGGAAGCTGTGTGCGTGCCAGCGCCTGATCTGATCGAGACTGATGCGCGTCGCACGGGCATCGGCGCTCGGCTGCCAGCCATCGCAGCTTGCCAGCGAGGCTCCGGCGGCCAGTACGCCTCTGCCGGGTGAGTCCGGAAAATAGTAACTGCGGGTGAGGATCACCGGCACGCCGGCGCGCCGCGCGGCCTCGATGCCGGCCGGGGAGTCCTCGATGGCGACGGCCTCGCGGGCGGTCAGTCCCAGGGTGTCGAGTGCGAGCCGGTAGACCTCAGGATCGGGCTTTTTCGCCGGCGCCTCCTCCGCGCACACCACCGCGGCGAATCCGGCTCGCCAGTGCGCTCCGAGATGCCCCTCAAGCAGGGCCGCGACATTGCCGCGACTGGTGGTCGTCGTGATGCCAAGCTTAAGGCCCGCGCGCGCACAGTCCGTCAGCAGCTCAGCGACACCTTCGCGCAGCAGCAAGGCACCGCTGCGTGCGATGCCCGTGTAGTACTCGTTCTTCAGCCGATGCAGCCGCGCGGCCAGCGCGTGGCGCTCAGCCCCATCGGCGGGCGCGGCGCTCTGGCGGCGCATGTCGTGCAGCAGCCGCTCGCGACCGCCCGCGACCTTCAGCAGCTCACCGTAGTCAGCCTCGCTCCACCGCCACGGCACCCCTAAGGACTCGAAGGCACGGTTGAAGGCGACGCGATGGCCGTCCCGCTCGGTTTCGGCCAGCGTGCCATCGACATCAAAGAGCAGCGCCTTGAGCACGTCGCGCCGTCAGGCGGTAGCGCTCAGCAGCGCCGGCAGATCGCCCAAGCTCTCGAGCAGGACATCGCAGGCCAGCGCGCGCGGATCGGCGCCTTCGTTGTAGCCGTACGGCACGCACACGATGGCCATGCCCGCGGCGCGCGCCGCGAGCACGTCCGTCTCGGAGTCGCCCACCATCAATGCCTGTCCCGCACTGACCTTGAGCGCTTCGCAAGCCTGCAGCAGCGGCTCGGGACGCGGTTTGCGGAATGCGCAGCTGTCCCCGCCCACCACGACCTGAATCCACTCGCCCAACCCCAGCCGCGCCAGAAGGCTCACCGCCGCCTGCTTGCGCTTGTTGGTCACCACCGCAAGCTTGAGCCCGCGCGCAAACAGTGCCGACAGGCCCTGCGCCACGCCCGGATACACCCGTGCCTGATATTCGCCCCGCTCGAGCAGCCGTGCAAGATCGACCGACCGTTGCGCGGCTGCGAGCCGTGCGAGTGCCCGCTCGATCAGGGTCGGCACGCCGCGGCCAATCATTTCGCGCACCTGCGCTTCGCTGAAGGAGCCCAGCTGCTGATCGGCGAGTGCACTGTTGAGCGCACTGGTGATGTCGGCCGCGGTATCGAGCAGCGTGCCGTCCAGATCGAACAAGATCGCCCGCAGGGGGCCGGCGCCGCGCGCCGGCAGCCCACCCGCTTGTTTCGCGCTCACGAGGGCTGCTTGGCCTGCACCAGCTGCCGCGCCCGCACGCAGACGGCCTGCGCGGTAAGGCCCAGGGCTGCGGCCACCTCATCGGCGGGCGCAGATTCACCGAAGCGATCGATACCGACCACCTCGCCATCGAAACCCGTATAGGCGCGCCAGAAATGGCTGACACCCGCCTCGATGGCCAGAACCGGCACGGCGCGCGGCAGCACACTCGCGCGATACTCGGGGCTCTGCCTGTCGAACGCATCGCAGCTGGGCATCGAAACCACCCGCGCGCCGATGCCCTCCCCGGCCAGCAGCGTGCGGGCCTGCATGGCCAGTGCAACTTCCGAGCCGGTTGCCAGCAGCGTGAGGGCGGCCGAGCCTTCCGCTTCCGCGAGAACATAGCCGCCCCTGCGGATGTCGTGAAGCTGCTGCGCGCTGCGCGCGAAGTGCGGCAGGTTCTGGCGCGAGAGCGCAAGGCAGGTCGGAGCGTTCTGGCGCTCGATCGCCGCCAGCCACGCCACCATCGTCTCGATGGCATCGCACGGGCGCCAGACCGAGTTGTTGGGGATCAGGCGCAGGCTGCTCAGGTGCTCGATGGGCTGGTGGGTCGGTCCATCCTCGCCAAGCCCGATGCTGTCGTGGGTGAAGACATAGATCACCCGCTGGCGCATGAGCGCCGACATGCGCACGGCGCTTCGGCTGTAGTCGGAGAAGGTGAGAAAGGTGCCCCCGTAGGGAATGTAGCCGCCGTGCAGAGCGATACCGTTCATGAGCGCACTCATGCCGAACTCGCGCACGCCGTAGTTGATATGGTTGCCGAAGGCACCCCGGCGCAGCGCGACCATCTCGCGCCCGGCGGTCAGGTTCGAGCCGGTGAGGTCGGCGGAACCGCCCAGAAGTTCCGGCAGCAGCGGCTGCAGCGCCTCGATCGCATTCTGCGACGCCTTGCGCGAGGCGATGCCGGCGGCCTTTTGCACCACGGCACTCAGGGCCGCGCCGCTCGCTTGCCGCCAGTCCGCCGGCAGCGCACGCCGGCACACGCGCCGCTGGAACTCGGCCGCAAGCATCGGGTGCGCCTTGGCGTAGGCGGCAAAACCGCGCTGCCAGGCGGCCTGGCGCGCGGCGCCCGATTCGCGCGCATCCCAGGCGGCGCGAATCTCCAGCGGGATCTCGAACGGGCCGGCGGTCCAGCCCAGGGCGGCGCGGGTCGCGGCGGCCTCCGCGGCGCCCAGCGCAGCGCCATGCACATCGTGCGAGCCGGCCTTGTTCGGGCTGCCCTTGCCGATGACGGTCTTGCAGCACACCAGGGTCGGCCGCCCACACGCCTCGCTGGCCCTGCCTAAGGCGGCCTCGATGGCGGCCGTCTCGTGCCCGGGAACGTCGCGGATGACACGCCAGCCGTACGCCTCGAAGCGCGCGGGCGTGTCATCGGCGAACCAGTGCTCGACGCGCCCGTCGATGCTGATGCCGTTGTCGTCGTAGATCGCGATCAGCTTCGAGAGCGCAAGCGTGCCGGCCAGCGAACACGCCTCGTGACTGATGCCCTCCATCAGGCAGCCGTCGCCGAGGAACACCCAGGTGCGATGATCGACGATGGCGTACCCCGGCCGGTTGAACTCCATCGCGAGCAGCTGTTCGGCGAGGGCCATGCCCACCGCATTGGCCAGGCCCTGACCGAGCGGACCGGTGGTGGTCTCCACTCCCGGGGTGACCCCGATCTCCGGATGGCCGGGAGTCTTACTGTGCAGCTGGCGAAAGCGCCGCAGCTCCTCCAGCGGCAGCGCGTAGCCGGTCAGATGCAAGAGTGCGTAGAGCAGCATCGAGCCGTGGCCATTGGAGAGCACGAAGCGGTCGCGGTCGGGCCAGCTGGGGTCGGCGGGATTGTGCTTCAGGTGAGAGCGCCACAGCACCTCGGCAATTTCGGCCATGCCCATCGGCATGCCCGGATGACCGCTCTTGGCGGCCTCCACCGCATCGATCGCAAGGAAGCGCAGCGCATCGGCGAGCTGCCTGCGCTCGGGAAAGCTCTGTCTCATCTGGGCGTTCATGCGCTGTTGGGCCTCCTCAGTGTGCGCGCTTCTTCAGATCGATCAGACGCAGGATCATGGGCGTGAAGATGAACTGCATCGCCAGCCCCATCTGCCCGCCCGGCACCACGATGTTGTTCGGCCGGCTCATCCACGAGTTGTGCAGCATCGATACCAGGTAGGGAAAGTCAATGCCCTTGGGGTTCGCGAAACGGATCACCACCATCGATTCGTCCGCGGTCGGGATGTCCTTGGCGATGAAGGGGTTGCTGGTATCCACCGTCGGCACGCGCTGAAAGTTGACGTGGGTGCGGCTGAACTGCGGGCAGATGTGGTTCACATAGTCGGGCATGCGCCGCAGGATCGTCTCCACCACCGCGTCCTGAGTGTAGCCACGATGATGGCGGTCGCGGTGCAGCTTCTGGATCCACTCGAGGTTGATGATCGGCACCACTCCCACCAGAAGATCGACGTGGCGGGCGACATTGATGCCGTCGGCCACGTAGGCGCCGTGCAGACCCTCGTAGAACAACAGGTCGCTGTCCTGCATCATCGGCTGCCAGTCGGTGAAGGTGCCCGGCTCTGCTGAGAGCTCCTTGGCCTCGGCGGCATCGTGGACGTAGCGCCGCACCTTGCCGCGCCCGGTCTCACCGTACTCGGCGAAGCTGCCCGACAGCTCGCTCAAGAGGTTCGCTTCCGGCCCGAAATGACTGATCTGCGGGCCGCTGCCGCGGTCGGCCGCCGACACGCGCTCGCGCATCTCGATGCGGTTGTAGCGGTGAAACGAGTCGCCCTCGATGACCTGCGCCTTGATGCCCTCGCGCCGGAAGATGTGCGCGAAGCTTTTCATGACGGTGGTGGTGCCGGCGCCTGAGGAGCCGGTGACCGCGATTATCGGATGCCTGATCGACATGCGCTTCTCATTCAGAACTGGGCTTCGGGCCGAAACAGCGAACGCTCGTTGAACAAGGGCGAACTGAACGGCCGGTCGGCGCCGCTTTCGTACTCGGCGTGGTAGCGCTCGATGCGTTGCACCTCGTTGCACGAGCCGAGGATCAAGGGAATTCTCTGGTGCAGCAGCTCCGGCTTCACCTCCAGCAGGCGCTGGCTGCCGGTCGTCGCACGGCCGCCGGCCTGCTCCACCAGGAAGCTGATCGGGTTGGCCTCGTACATGAGGCGTAAGCGTCCCGGCTTGCTGCGATCGCGCGTGTCCTTGGGATACATGAACACGCCCCCGCGCATCAGGATGCGGTGAACTTCGGCGACCAGGGATGCGATCCAGCGCATGTTGAAATCGCGCTCGCGCACGCCGCTCTTGCCGGCCTGGCACTCGCTCACATAGCGGTGCACCGGCGGCTCCCAGAAGCGCGCGTTGCTGGTATTGATGGCGAACTCGCCGCTGTCGGCGGGAATCTGCAGGTCGGGGTGCGTCAGGATGAAGTTGCCAATCTCCCGATCGAGCGTGAAGCCGTGCGTGCCCCTGCCCACCGTGATCACCAGCATGGTGGCCGGTCCGTAGATGGCGTAGCCGGCGGCGACCTGCTGCTGGCCCGACTGCAGATAATCGGCGGTACTGGGCAGTTCGGCGTGCCCGTGCCGCAGCACCGAGAAAATCGTGCCCACCGAGACGTTCACGTCGGTGTTCGATGAACCATCGAGCGGATCGAACATCAGAAGGTAGCGTCCGCGCACGAACTCCTCGGGCACCGCATAGGGCTCCTCGAGCTCCTCGGACACCATGCCCGCCAGCAGCCCGCCCCACTCGCAGCTGCGGATCATCACCTCGTGCGCCAGCACGTCGAGCTTCTGCTGCTTCTCGCCCTGCACGTTCTTGCTGCCCTGCTCGCCCAGGTAGCCGCCGAGGGCACCCTTGGCGGTCATGGCCGAGATCGCCTTGACCGCGGCCGCCACGTCGACCAGTAGCGCGCCCAGGTCGCTCGCGTCGGGGAAGCCGGTCAGCTGCTGGATCAGAAATTTCGAAAGCGTCGTGCGCCCGAGATGCATGGCTCAGGTCTCCTTGTCGAACACGCGGCTGGCACGGATGTCCGAGGCCGCGATGGTGGTCAGCTCTTCGGCGGTGAACTGCCGCTCGCGGTCGGCAAACAGGCGGCTCGCCTGCCGCAGCCGCGCCCGGTCGAGCGCGTTGCGCACGCTGCGCGCGTTGGCGAAGTGCGGCTGAGCGAGGCGCAGCTTCAGGTATTCGGCGAAGGTCTCGCGCGCGCCGGGGGCGAAGCGGTAATTCTGCTGCTCGAGCAGCTTATCGCCGATGCGCAGCAGGTCCTCGCACGGGTAATCGGGGAAATCCAGATGGTGCGCGATGCGCGAGCTCATACCGGGGTTGGAGCGAAAGAACGCCTCCATGCGATCCTTGTAGCCGGCCAGGATCACCACCAGGTCGTCGCGCTGGTTCTCCATGACCTGCAGCAGGATCTCGATGGCTTCCTGGCCGTAGTCGCGCTCGTTCTCCGGGCGGTACAGGTAGTACGCCTCGTCGATGAACAGCACCCCTCCCATCGCCTTCTTGAGCACCTCCTTGGTCTTAGGCGCGGTGTGGCCGATGTACTGGCCCACCAGGTCATCGCGCGTCACCGCCACCAGGTGCCCTTTGCGCACGTAACCCAGGCGGAACAGGATCTGCGCCATGCGCAGCGCCACGGTGGTCTTGCCGGTACCGGGGTTGCCGGTGAAGCTCATGTGCAGGCTCGGCGCCTGCGCGGCGAGGCCGAGATTCATGCGCAGCTTGTCGATGACGAGCAGCGCTGCGATGTCACGGATGCGGGCCTTGATCGGCGCCAACCCGACCAGATCGCGCTCCAGCTCCTCCATGACCGCGCCGGCCTGGCTTCGGGCCAGCACTTCGCTCACCGTGCGCGCATCGCTGCCCTGCGCCGCTGGCCCCGGCTGCGCCTCAACCGGCGTCTCGGGCGGCGCTGCGGCGGCGCTACCGGGAATGGAGTACAACGGCGAGCCCACCTCAGGCCACCTTGCTGGCCGGCGCCAGGGCGCGCAGCTCGTAGCGCATCGCCTCGATCACGGCCTGATAGTCGGCGCAGCCGAATATGGCGCTGCCGGCGACGAAGGTATCGGCGCCCGCGGCCGCCGCGCACGCGATGTTGCCGACCTTGATGCCGCCGTCGACCTCGAGGCGGATGTCGCGGCCGCTCGCCCCGATGAGTGCGCGCGCCCGCTCGATCTTGCGCAGTGCCGAGTCGATGAAGCTCTGCCCGCCAAAGCCCGGATTCACGCTCATGATGAGCACCAGATCGAGCTTGTCGAGAACGTACTCGAGCACTTGAAGCGGTGTGGCCGGATTGAAGGCAAGACCGGCCTTGCAGCCGGCCGCCCGGATCAGCTGCAGCGTGCGATCCACGTGCTGCGAGGCCTCGGGGTGGAAGCTGATCACATCCGCCCCGGCGGATGCGAAGCTGTCGATGAGCGCATCCACCGGCTGCACCATCAGGTGCACGTCGAGCACGGCGCGCCGGCCATCGGCACGCGTGCAGTACGGCTTCAGCGCCGAGGCCACCATCGGCCCGATGGTCAGGTTCGGCACGAAGTGATTGTCCATCACATCGAAGTGGATCCAGTCAGCGCCGGCGGCGATGACGCGGGTGACTTCCTCGCCGAGGCGCGCGAAATCAGCGGACAGGATCGACGGAGCGATCAGATACACGGGACACCCCCTAACTGCGCTCGCCCTCGGGCCGTTCGGTCGCGTAATTGCGCAGGCTGTAGCGTTGCGTGCGGCCGCGGTTTTCCTCGCGCAGCAGCGCGAAGCCGGGTTCTTTGTCGGGCCGGTTGACGATGAAGCTCATGGCAATGCTCTCCACTCCGCGCGTGGAGTCGAAGGCCATCAGGCGGATGTAGTGCTGCGGGAAGCTCTTCCGGCAGCTATCCAGCTCGAGCAGCACCCCTGCGGCATCCTTCAGATCGAACATCGGCATGCCGAACATTTCCCAGTAGGTATTGCGCGGGTGAGGATCGTCGGTGTACTCGATGCTCCAGGCGTAGCCGCGCTTGAGGCCGTACTCGATCTGCAGCGAGATTTCCGCATCCGTCAGCTCGGGCAGAAAGCTGAACTGGCCCTGCGTGATCTTGCCTACCGGATTGGTCATCATCGGGGAGTACTCCTTAGCCGTCAGTGCGCCACGGCGGCCGTGGGCGTGTAGTCGGAAGCATCCGTCGGGGTGTAGTTGAAGCTGATCTCGCCCCAGGTATCGAGCGCCTGCTGCAACGGGCTGCAGCTGCGCGCGGCCTTGCGCAGGATCTCCAGCCCCTCGGCGCGAATGTCGTGACCCTCGTTGCGCGCCTTGACCATCGCCTCCAGCGCCACGCGGTTGGCGACCGCGCCGGCCTGGATGCCGGCCGGGTGGCCGATCGTGCCACCGCCAAACTGCAAGACGACGTCATCGCCGAACAGGTCGAGCAGCTGATGCATCTGGCCGGCGTGGATGCCGCCGGAGGCGACCGGCATGACTTTGCGGATGTCGGCCCAGTCCTGATCGAAAAACACCCCGCGCGGCAGATCCTGCCGGGTGTAGCTGTCGCGGCAGACGTTGTAGTAGCCCTGCACCGTGAGCGGATCGCCTTCGAGCTTGCCCACCGCGGTGCCGGTGTGCAGGTGATCGACGCCGGCCAGGCGCAGCCACTTGGCGATCACGCGAAAGCTCACGCCGTGGTTCTTCTGGCGCGTGTAGGTGCCGTGCCCGGCGCGGTGCATGTGCAGGATCATGTCGTGGCGGCGCGCCCAGTTGGACATGCTCTGGATCGCGCTCCAGCCAACCACCAGATCGATCATGACGATCACCGAGCCCAGCTCCTTGGCGAAGTCGGCGCGCTCGTACATGTCCTCCACGGTCGCCGCCGTGACGTTCAGATAGGAGCCCTTGACCTCACCGGTCGCAGCGCTCGCCTTGTTGACCGCCTCCATGACGTACAGGAAGCGGTCGCGCCAGTGCATGAAGGGCTGCGAGTTGATGTTCTCGTCGTCCTTCATGAAATCGAGGCCGCCCTTCAAGCCTTCGTAGACCACGCGCCCGTAGTTGCGCCCCGACAGCCCGAGCTTGGGTTTGGTGGTGGCGCCGAGCAGGGGCCGGCCGAACTTGTCGAGGCGTTCGCGCTCGACGATGAGCCCGGTCGGGGGACCCTTGAAGGTCTTCACGTAAGCGACCGGGATCTGGATGTCCTCCAGCCGCGCAGCCTTCAGCGGCTTGAAGCTGAAGACGTTGCCGATCAGGCTGGCCGTCATGTTGGCGATCGAGCCCTCCTCGAACAGGATGATGTCGTAGGCCACCCAGGCGAAGAACTGGCCCGGCGCATTGGGCACCGGCTCGACCTTGAAGGCCTTGGCCCGGTAGTTGTCGCAGGCGGTCAGCCGGTCGGTCCACACCACCGTCCAGGTCGCCGTGCTCGATTCGCCCGCCACCGCGGCCGCCGCCTCGACCGGATCGACCCCTTCCTGGGGCGTGATGCGAAACAGACAGACCGTATCGGTCGCCTTGGGAACGTAGTCCGGCTCCCAGTAACCCATCTGCCGGTACTTCAGCACGCCCGCCTTGTAGCGCTTCTTGGCGTCCGTGATCACCGTTGCGCCGCCTCGTACCTCGATTGCCATTGGCCTCATCCCATGCGTTGTTGATTGGCTTGAGGCGAATGTAGAGGGAGTCTATTATTCAGGTAAAGTCAATTTGGGTTACCGGATAGTTAAGTAATACTTAATGAAGAACGCGACATTACGCCAGCTGCGGGTCTTCTCCGCGGTTGCCAGGCACTTGAGCTTCGCCCGGGCAGCGGAGGAACTCGGCCTGACCGCGCCCGCTGTTTCTATGCAAATCAAGGAGTTGGAAATAGAAGTCGGACTTCCGGTGTTCGACCGCTCGAGCCGCAAGGTCTCCCTCACCATGGTCGGGGAGTACGTGCTCGCGTACACGCAGCGGGTGCTGGCGGCCATGCGGGATGCGGAAGACATGGTCGCGCGCTTTCGGGGACTGAAGACCGGCGTTTTGGATGTCGCCATGGTGAGCACGGCGAAGTATTTCCTGCCGCGGCTCTTGGCGCTGTTCCGCGATGAACACCCGGGCGTTGAGGTGCGGCTGCAGGTCGGCAACAACCGCGAAGAAGTCGTCGCGCTGATGCGCGAGGGCGCGGTGGAGCTGGCCATCATGGGACGGCCGCCGCGCAACTGGCCCTCGCGCGCCGAGCCCTTCGCGATGCACCCGCACGGACTGGTCACCTGCATCGAGCATCCCTTCGCCCGCGCGGAGAAGGTCTCCGCGCGGGCCCTGATGACGGAAGGCTTCATCGTGCGCGAGCCGGGCTCGGGAACGCGCGCCGCGCTCGATGAATTCATGGACGCCCATCAGATGACCCCGCGCATCGTCATGCAGATGTCGAGCAACGAGGCCATCAAGCAGGCCGTCATGGCCGGGATGGGCATCGCGCTGCTGTCGATGCATACCGTGGGGCTCGAGCTTGATCACCAGCTGATCGCAGCTCCGGAAACCGAAGGCCTGCCGGTGATGCGACGCTGGCACGTGGTGAACAACCAGGCGAAGACGCTGTCCCCGCCCGCCGAAGCGTTCCGCTATTTCATCCTCGAAAGCGGCGAGGCGTTTCTTGCCAAGCATTTTGCGCACGGCAACGATCCGCTGCAGTTCGCGACTGCGCGGCGCCGCAGCCGCGCAGAGACAGCGCCCTGAGGCAGGAGTACCATGCCGCGCACTATGAAGCGCAATTCCACAAGCCTTTTCGCCGCGGTTTTTTCCGCTGCGCTGATCGGCCTGCTGCCACTGGCTGCCGCCGTTGCGGCCGATGGGCCGCCGCCGGATGCGCAGTTCGGCGGACAATGCGTCGAGGGACTCGCACAGGGCCGCCATGTCATGACCAACTGTGCGCTCACCTGGACCGACAAGGACGGCAAGGTCTACTGTTTCAGCAGCGAGGGCGCCAAGAAATCCTTCCTCGAGAATCCGAGCCAGAATCTGCAGAAGGCGCGCGATTTCATCGCCGCCAGCAGTGTCGAATCGACCGAGAAGGCGATGCAGTACTACGACAGCGGGGATGCGGAAACCGTCGCCAAGGGGCTGATCGAGGAGAAGAGCAAGGCCAACAATGGCGTGTTCCCGTTCGAGGATCCCCTGAATGGCGCACAGCTGAAGCTCGTTTTCGACGGCGTCGACTTCACGCGCACCATCGACGGCTACGGCTTCTTCCCGGACGTGAAGTTTTACGACCAGGCTGATGAGCAGAAGCGCTACCTGATCGATTTCTGGGTCGCCCCCGCCGACGGGCAACTGAAGGTCCAGGAGATCCGCATCTACAAGGAACCGGTCAAGGCCGACGGGGCCTGGACGCTGAACGCGCGCTCGCCGATCCCGTGGTGGTGGATCCCCGCCTCCGAGCACCCCGGCAAGGTCGCCAACAAGCGCGGCTGGGAAGTGATGTCGGCCGTCGAACAGGGCGCCGTGACGCAGGCGGCGAAGAACAACGGCGTGTTCATGCTCAAGGACGACAAGACCGGCAAGATGCTGCAGCTTGAGTTCATCGACACCCACCAGCCGATCCGCCAGCTTGATGACAACGGGCACTACTTCGCCTGCACGGATTTTCGCGCGGTCGGCACCAAGGACCAGATCTACGACATCGATTTCTGGGTCACCGACAAGGATGGCACGCTCAGCATCGAGCAGACCAAGGTACACAAGGTGCCGGAACTGAAGGACGGTCAGTGGGTGCAGGTGCCGCGCTACGAGTGGAAGGATCTCGGCAGCTCACACGTCGTGCCGTAAGGCCCCACGGCCACCACCGGCTGCACGGCGGCCACAGCCCCAAGCGCTCGCTGCCGCGACTCTAACCCCGGACCCCGGAGTCGCCCCGGACGACGTCAGGCGTCGTCCGGGGAGATACGGTTTCAGTAGGTGACGACGCTTCGGATCGAAGTGCCGGCATGCATCAGGTCGAAGGCATCGTTGATCTTGTCGAGCGGCATGATGTGCGTGATCAACGGATCGATCGAGATCTTCTTGTCCATGTACCAGTCGACGATCTTCGGCACATCGGTGCGACCGCGCGCGCCGCCGAAGGCGGTGCCCTTCCACACCCGCCCGGTCACCAGCTGGAACGGGCGCGTCTTGATCTCCTGTCCGGCGCCGGCGACGCCGATGATGACCGACACGCCCCAGCCGCGGTGGCAGCATTCGAGCGCCTGACGCATCAGACTGACGTTACCGACGCACTCGAAGCTGTAGTCCGCGCCGCCGTCGGTCACGTTGACCAGGTGCGCCACCAGATCCCCCTCGACTTCCTTGGGGTTGACGAAGTGGGTCATGCCGAACTGCTCGGCCAGCGCCTTGCGGCCCGGATTCAAATCGACACCGACGATCTTGTTGGCGCCCGCCAGACGCGCGCCCTGGATCACATTGAGGCCGATGCCCCCCAGCCCGAACACCACGACATTGGCGCCCGGCTCGACCTTGGCGGTGTTGATGACCGCACCGATGCCGGTCGTGACGCCGCAGCCGATGTAGCAGACCTTGTCGAATGGCGCATCCTCGCGGATCTTCGCGACCGCGATTTCCGGCAGCACCGTGAAGTTGGAGAAGGTCGAACAGCCCATGTAGTGATAGATCTTGTCCTTGCCGATCGAAAAGCGGCTGGTGCCATCGGGCATCACGCCCTTGCCCTGCGTGGCGCGGATCGCCGTGCACAGGTTGGTCTTGCGCGAGAGGCAGCTTTTGCACTGGCGGCACTCGGGCGTGTAGAGCGGGATCACATGATCGCCCTTCTTCACCGAGGTCACCCCCGGCCCCACCTCAACCACGATGCCGGCGCCCTCGTGTCCGAGGATGGACGGGAACAGGCCTTCCGGATCCGCCCCGGAGCGCGTGAACTCGTCCGTGTGACAGATACCGGTTGCCTTCAGCTCCACCAGTACTTCACCCGCCTTCGGCCCCTCGAGATCGACGGTCATGATTTCGAGCGGCTTCCCGGCGGCGGTCGCCACGGCAGCACGTGTTTTCATAGCTGAAAGGTCCCCTTCTCGAGAAGTGGTTAGGAATGCAAACCGGCGGCCCCGCGCGAAGCACGGGGCCGTCCGGACGAACGATGCCTAGGCCAGAACGCCCTTGGCCTTCGCCGCGTGCGTCGCGATCAGATCCATCAGCGGCGGCGACAGGCAGTCATAGGGTTCCAGGTGCAGTTCCTTCAGCCGCGCGCGCACCGCGCCCATCTGGTCGGGCTTGGTGCCCCCCTCGATGATCGAGGAGACGAACGCTGCAAAGGTCGGCGCCTCCCAGCCGGTGTCCTTCGACAGCTCGACGTGGAAGAAGTCAAAGCCGTAGATCGGGTGGGCCTTGTTCTCGATGCGCCCGTACATGTGCACGCCGCAGCCGGTACAGGCGTAACGTTGAATCGGCGCCTTCTCGTCGACGATCTTGAGCTTGTTGGCGTTGGCCGTCACGGTGACCTTGTCGCGGCCCGCGACGCCGATCAGCGAGAACACCGCGCCCGCAGGCTTCCAACACTTGGTACAGCCGCAGACGTGATTGAACGCCACGTTCGAGGCGACCTTCACGGTCACAGGATTGCTCGTGCACTTGCAGGTCAGCGTGCCGCCGGCAAACCCGGGCGTGCCCTGCTTGACGCCATTATCAACCAGTGGGTGAATCTTGACTGCCATCTTCGATCCTCCGATTAGTAACTCGTTCGGACTCCTGCCGGCTCGCCCCAAGGTGCGGGCCATGCCGCAGCAGTCCGTGTCTATGAATCTTGCGGTATATGGTACGGCGGCTGATATGCAGCCGTGCTGCCGCAGCGCTGACATTCCAGCGGCAGCTGTCGAGCATGCGCCGCAGTGCCTCGCGTTCCGCACCGCTCAGCGCGCTCTCCCCGTCCATATCCGCTCCTCCATCCGCCTCGCTCCGCAGTGCCTCAAGGGCGACGCACCCGGCCAGCCATTCCTCCCTGAAGTCAGCCAGCGTCAGGGTATCCGAACTGCGCAGCGCCAGCATGGTGCGTAAAACGTTGCGCAACTGGCGCACATTACCGGGCCAGGAATGGCGCACTAGCCGATCGATGAGCGCCGGCTCCAGCTCGATGGTCGCCCCCGCCACTTCACTCGCCAAGAGCTTACCGATCAGCCCCGCCTGATCGGTACGCTGGCGCAGCGACGGCAGCCGTACGGTGATGCCGTTCAGCCGGTAGTACAGATCCTCGCGGAACTCGCCCTTGGCGATCATCTCGTGCGGGTCGTGCTGTGTAGCACTAATGACACGCACGTCTACGCAGACCACCTTGCTGCCTCCGAGCGGCATCACTTCGCGGTCCTCGATCACGTTCAGGAGCCGCGACTGCAGCGCCACCGGCATGTCCCCGATCTCATCCAGAAACAGCGTGCCGCCGTGGGCCTGCAGGATCCGGCCCATGCCACCCTCGCGGGTCGCCCCCGTGAAGGCCCCCGGCGCATGACCGAACAGCTCGCTCTCGATCAGGGTCTCGGGGATGGCGGCACAGTTCACCGTCACGAAGGGTTTGCTCGCCCGCCCGCTCGCGAAATGGATCGCACGCGCGCAATAGCCCTTGCCGGTGCCGGTCTCACCCAGCAGCAGCACCGAAATATCGCGATCCACCACGCGACGCAGAATCTCCACATTCTGCGTCATGGTCGGATCGGTCGAAGACAGGCACTCCAGCGAGCCGCGCGGCTCGGCGGCCGGGGACGCCCCGGCAGCGAGCTCGGCGTTGACGGCCACCTGGGTCGGCCGCGCCGACTCGACTGGCGCCTGCACGGTCGCAAACCAGCGCCGCGGCGCTGCCCGCGAACTTAAGGCTTCGGCGCGAAATCCACGTTGCCCCGCCAGCCGCGTGAGTGTCGCAAGACTGGTCTCCAGCATGCGATCGACGCGCTGCCCGACCACGCTTTCGTGGTCGCGCTGGCCGAGCAGCTTGAGCGCCGCGCGGTTGGCCCCCGTGATGAGGCCCTGTTCATCGAAGGCCAGAACCCCCTCACCGGGTGTGCTGACGAATTCCGCACAGCGGTGAAAGCGCACCAGGTGAAAACCGTTGGCCGCGCTCAAAAGCGTGCGGTTCTCAACGTTCTGGGCGGCAAGCTCCACCAGCGCCAGCGTATGACTTTGATGATTGGAGGAGGCGCCCGAGATATCAAGGGCCGCCAGCAATTCCCCGCGCATGTCGAAGATCGGCGCCGCCGAGCAGGTGAGCTGGGTGTTCTGGGCCAGGAAATGGTCGGCGCGGTGGATCACCACCGGGCGGCGGGCGGTCAGACAGGTGCCCATGCCGTTGGTACCCATCTCACGCTCGCTCCAGACGACTCCCTCGCGAAAGCCGCTGCGCCTTGCGGTGGCCGAGAAGCCCGGATCGCCGAGGTAGCTTAAGATCACCCCGTCCCGATCGGTCAGCATGATGCTGTACTCGGAGTGCTTGATGAGCTTGCCCAGGGCCTCCATTTCGATGCGCGCGATCGCCAGCAGGGTGCCGAGGCGCTCGCGGCGGTCCTGAAGGTCGGCACGCTCGACGCTGTTCGGGCGTTTGACCTCGTGCGGGTCGAGCGCGTAGTAGTTGAGGCAGCGGCTCCAGGAGGTCCTGACGACATCGGTGATCGGCGGTTCGGAGCCGTGTCTGCGAACCAGATTGCCGATGAGGTCCGCATGAGTGTGAGCTGCGGGCCGCGCACGCATCATAGCCAAGACTCCCCCTCAACCAACCATCAGACCGGCGGTCTACTCACTGCTTGGGGCACCCGAATTTGCACTCGGGCGCGCCGTGGTAGTTAGCCCGCACGAACGCAAGGATGCGCCACAAATCGTCATCCGTCTTCACCACCTGCCCCATGGGGGGCATGGGGCCGACCACGTTCTCCTGGGCCTTGCGGCTGTAGCCCTTGCTCTGCAGGACCTGGCTGCCGTAGGCCACCAGTCGGAACAGGGTGTCATCATCCCCGCCATACACCCACACATCGTTGGTCAGGGGCGGACACATGCCCCCGCCGCCGGTGCCGCCGTGGCAACCATTGCATCCGTAGTTCAGGTACAGCTGCTGTCCGGCCGCCACGACCGCCGCATCGGTGTCGGAGTAGGGATTTTTGAGCTGACCCTGGGGCGTCGCGTCCGACCGGTCAGGCGGCGTCATAGTCTTGCCGGGCGTCGCCGCCGCAGCGGCGGGTGCGGCAGCTGCCGGTGCGGGCTGCTGTGCATAGCCCACCGATAACAGCAATCCCAGGGAGCAAACGATCAGCGTGGTCTTGAGCACGGCGTCCCTCGTCTTCTTTCTTACGCTCCGGGATGGCCGGGCGCCTCATCCAGCAGCTTGATGAGCTTGTCATTGCCCTTGTCCCGCGCGATGGACAGCGCCGTGTCGCCGCGGTCGGTCTTCGCCTTGACGTTCGCACCGGAGCTGATCAGAAGCTCAACCATATCGACCTTGCCGTTGGCCGCCGCCATCATCAGCGCGGTGACACCGCCGCCGTTGCGGGCGTTCACGTCGGCGCCTTTCTTGATCAGAGCCTGCGCGAGCGGCTGCGCGTCGTTCGCGCTGGCGAGCATCAGGGGCGTATAGCCGGCCTCACCGATCGCCCGACCGGGATCCGCACCCGCCTCGATGAGCGCCAGGGCGGCCTTGTCCTTGGCGTACTGCGCGGCGATGCCGAGCGGGGTGAGTTTCTGCGCACTCACGGCGTTGGGATCCCCGCCGTGTGCCGCGAGCACTTTAACGTCCTCAGGATCATCGCAATAGGCGGCCGTCATGAGCGGCGTCCAGCCGTCGCGATCGCGCTGGTTGACGTCCGCGCCATGCGCGATCAGGAACGCCACCATGGCCGGCGAGCGCTGGATCAGGGCATGGTGCAGCGGCGTCTCGCCCTGCAGGTCCTGGGCGCCGACCGAAGCGCCTTTCTTCTCCAGGAGATAGCCCACGCGCACCTGGTCATCCGCCACGACCGCGTTGTTCAGCTCCACGTTAACGTTCGCGCCGTGCGCGAGCCAGTCGTTCAGCTGGGCGATGGTCACCTTCGGCGCACGCGCGGGAGCGGGAGCCTCGGGCTCAGGCTTGTAAGGTCCGTGCGCGGGCAGATCGCCGCTGATGATGCAGGTGTCGCAGGCCACCAGCGGCACCCCGTAGTCCGTCAGGATGGCGTGCAGCGCATCGCGCTGATCGTGCATCGCCTGCTCAATGCGATGTTGCAGGTCGCGGTCATTGCGCCGCATGGCAATCGCCATGTCATATTCCAGCGGCACGGAATCATCCATGAGGTTGGCGGCCTGGATGTTGAGCGGGGCCTTTTTAACGACCTTGTAGTAGCCGGCCGACGGGCCCCAGGCGGCGGCGACGTCAAGTTTGCCGTCGATCACCTGCTGGACCTGATAGCTCGGCTGGTTCTCCGGAACGAGATCCGCGTTGTGGCTCAGGTAGTGGATCTCCACCTTGCCGACCCCGTGATCGACGAGCGCCTCGCGGATCGCGGAAGTCTCGTAGACGCCGACCTTCAGATTCTTCAGGCGCGGGTCATCGAGGCTCTTGAACTCCAGGCCCCGATCGGAGCGCGAGACGAGCACGTAGGTCGTGCGATAGAGCGCGCTCGTCACGAGGACATCATCCGCCCCGAGCGGCATGTCCAGCATGATGTCGCACTGGTCGGCGTCGAGTGTCGAACGGGTCAGCCCGCGCTCGATGCTCGGCCGGTAGTAATACTCGACGGTCGTCCCGAGCGCGCTCGCGAGCACCGTCGCAATCTTGTTCTCAAATCCCTCGCCGCGGTTGTTGGACAGCGGCATGTTACCCGGGTCGCTGCATACGCGCAGGGAGGCGGCAGCCTCAACTGCAACCGGCGCGATCAACAACGTGACCGCCCCTATCGCCAGCACTGCACCCAGCGCGGGCCCTGTTCTCAGCCCAATCCTCATTTTCTTGGCTCCTCGAAGCGGTGCCTTGGCCCGGACGAGAACGCGCCCGGCAGTGACGCCGGGCGCGTTCATTCCATCCTCAACTATCTGACAGTCAGTCCCTTGCTGCGTTCATTCCTTATTGCACTGCGAAGGTATACAGCGTGCCGCCCATCGGGATCATGCTGAGATTCGCCGCCTTGGTCATCGCAGTCGCGCCGATGGCTCCGAACTTGTCGTTCAGATCAAGTCCTGCCGTGACCGGCAGACCAATCCAGCCGCCGATGCCGCTCCACACGGACACGTACTGCTTGCCATTGACGCTGTAGGTGATCGGGTTGCCGATGATTCCCGAGCCCAGCCGTCTCTGCCACAGCACCTTGCCGCTGGAACGATCCACCGCCCGGAAGTCGCCGTTCAGGCTGCCGTAGAACGCCACACCGCCATCCGTGACCAGGGCGCCGCCCCAGTTCGGATACGGATCCGGAATTTCCCACACGGTCTCGCCGGTCAGAACGTTGAACTTCTTGAACTTGCCGGTGATGCCGGGCTTCTCCGGATACATGTACACATTCGCGAACACGTAAACGATGCCCTGCTGCGTGTGCGACCGCTCCTGGGGCTCATCTTCCATGCACCAGTTGTTGGTCGGGCAGTACGCCATGCCAGGCTCGCTCGGGTCGATCGCGCACGGCTGCTGGTCCTTGCCACCCATCGCCGAGGGGCAGGCCTGCGTGTTGCCATGGGGCTTGAGCGGTGAGTGCTCAAAGACCCTCACGGGCCGGCCGGTCTTCAGGTCGACCTTTTCCGCCCAGTTGGTGGTCACGTACTTGTTGGCGCGCAGCAGCGTGCCATCGGCACGATCGAGCACATACGCAAAGCCGTTGCGATCGAAGTGGATCAGGACCTTGTGCGGCTTGCCGTCGACCGTGAGGTCTTCGAGCATGTTCTCGTTGATGCCGTCATAGTCCCACTGGTCAAACGGGGTCATCTGGTAGGCCCACACGACCTCGCCGGTGTCGACCTTGCGCGCGAAGATCGTCATCGACCACTTGTTGTCCCACTTGCCGCTGTTGCAGGCTTCCTGGGTCACAGGATTGGCACCGCAGCGATACGAGGGACTCCACAGGCCCGGGTTGCCGCTTGAGGCGTACACCAGCTTCAGTTCCGGATCGTAGCTGTAGAAGCCCCACATGGCGCCGCCGCCACGCTTCCACTCATCCCCCGGATAGCTGGAAATGCCGATGTCGTGCCCGGCAGTGCCGTACTCGGGATGCTTCTTGTTGCTGTCCTTGGTCAGACACACGTCCTTGTCGCTGCCGGTGTTTTGGCACTCCCAGACCTTGTTGCCGGTCTGCAGATCGTAGGCCGTGAACCGACCGCGTGCCGCGAACTCATCACCGCCAAAGCCGATGAGGACCTTGCCCTCGGCGATGAGCGGTGCAGGCGTGATGGTCTCGCCCTTGTCCGGGTAGGCGTGCTTGACGACCCACACTTCCTTGCCGGTGGCCGCATCGAGGGCAATCACGAAGCCGTCCAGCGTGCCGAATACCAGCTTGCCGTCGGCGAAGGACATGCCGCGGTTAACCGTATCGCAGCAGGCGCGCGGCACTGCTGAATCATCGCGGTTGGTCGTCTTCTTGTAGTTCCAGACTTCCTTCGGATGATCAGGATCAGTCAGGTCCAATGCCTGGATGATGTTCGGCCAGCCGCTCTCCATGTACATCATCGGCTTGCCACCGACGACGACCACCAGAGGCTGACCCTCGTGGCCGCGCAGCGTACCGCTCGATTGCGACCACACCATCTGCAGTTGACCGACATTCGAGGTATTGATCGACTTGAGCGTGCTGTGGCGTGTTAAGGCTTGGTCGCCGCCCGGCGCTGCCCACAAATTAGGATCCTTCGCGCGGTCGGTTACCTCATCCCCGATTGCCGCTGCGCAGGACGCTCCAAGTGCCAGTGCGGCACATATGGTGCGCAGGCTTTTATCGCGTTCGAATCGCATACGCAGTTCTCCTAGACTCGAGTTATATCGTTCGGTGTTCGCACTGCCGTGGGCATCAGCATGTTTAGGCCACACGCCGGCTCGGCCTCGCAACCTCCATCTCCCCAAAACAGAATCCGGTCTTCCCCTCGAAATTAACGTGGCTTTTCGGCCGAGTATCGTAGTCTCATTCCCATCTATCTGCAGCAGATGGAGCGGGCGCCGCCTTCGCGACAGGCCTGTGTCACAAATGACACAGTCGCGGACTGAAACCGCGGTAGTCCGAACGGCGGAGCCTGCTTCTGCTTTTGTGCACCGCAGGGTGCGTGAGTGAGCGGGTTGTGGCGCACGAATGAGGCCCCGCTTCCCGGTAAAAGCTGAGATCTTCTGCGTCGCAGCGTGGGTGAGGGATGCTGCAGCATGACATACCATCAGGCTGACGGTACAGATAGGCCCCGCACTCCCCCTCGACTTCACCCAACCCACCTCGCGTTGCTGCGCCGGCGGCCGGATGGCCGCCGACGCAGCAGTGCTGCTTTTCCAATTTTCGACGCTGCGCCGCTTAAGTCGCCTTAGAACCCAAGGTACGCGCCAATGTTGAAGGTCGACGCGCCGTTGGTGTGCGGCAACGTCGGATCCTGCGAGTGGCTCTCTACCCGGCTGCCTTCGGCCAGCAGCATTAGGGCTTTTGTCAGCGAGTAATAGACGCCCACCGTGAACTTCTGGTTGTTCGCGAGCAGATCGGGGTTCGCGGCCTGATCGAACGCATTGGCGTAGTCGAGGATACTACGGCCGTAGTTAACGCCCAGTTTGACCGGTCCGAATTTATACGTGACCTGCCCCAAGTAGCCGCTCGAGGTGCGTGTCTGGCCCGGGATTGGGCCCCCGTCGAAAGCTCCCCCATCGAACAGTGCGGTCGAGCCGAGACCCTTGGCGTGGTAGTAGTACCCGATGAGCTCCAAGTCCTGCAAATCGAACTTCGCGAAGAAATCCGCGCCCGTCCCGGTGTAGTTGTACGTAGTGACGGGGACTGTGGGGGTCTCGTAATACTGGTTCTGCGACAGGGCCGCGGCCGACAGGTAGAGCTTGGTGCCCTCGGCAATCGCCAGCGTGTAGGTGAGCTTGGCGTGAAATCCCGGCGCCTTCTTCGGATCCGCGGTACCGGTGTCGCTGAGCGAATTGAGCGGATCGAAGATGCCCACCGTCACCGCGAAGCCCGACATATCAGGCGTCGTGTAGTCCATCTGCGCCAGCCAGTCGGTGTAGATGTAACCGAAGCCGATCCCACCGAGTGTGGTGTTGGAAGGCGCAGGCGATGCGGCCGAGCCGGGCGCGCCGACCCCGGGCAGCGTCATGTCATTGAGAATCACGTCGGCGCCGAACAGACCGATGTTCCGGCCGAGGGTGAAGGTCCCCATGTCCTTGTTGCCGAACGTCATGTAGACCTGGCGGATATCCAGGCCGGTGGTCCCGAGGGCGGTGTTGGTCGGACCACCCGCGGTCGCCTGCAGGTTCGGGCTGCCGCCGTCGTTGGTGGCGATACCCGGATAGAGGCCCAGGTGCGCCGCCAGGTCGATGCCGTCTTGCGTGGTAGCAACCCCGAACGAGAAGGCCGCGGGCAGCAGACCGTTGCCGACGTTGGATACGTTGGTGCCGCTCGCCGAGCCAACACAGGTCAGACCACCGGCGATGGCGGCCGCCTGGCTTGGGGTTTCGCAGCTGGAATAGATGTAATCGACGTTAATCTCGCCATTAAAGGAGAAGGTCCAAGAGCCGTCTGCGTTCTTAAGATCAATTGCGCCTGCGGGGATCGACAGCACGGCCAAGATCGCGCCGGCAACCGATGACCGCAGGGTCCGCTTACTTACCAAAATACTTTTCATCGTTTACTCCCGTCAGTTGTCCCTCGTGATGCCGCTCAGGCGCGGCCCGAGCGCCGCCACTGTAGGCGGGAGCAAGCCACATGCCAAGCGACGTTGTCAAATCGCAACAAATTCCACTCTTCTGGAACAATCACTTAAACGCGCGGAGGATAGCCGGAAAGCTCACTCTTTGCCAGAATGGCTACACTGTGGCTCACCAGGTGTTGCAAAAATGCGCCACTTTGCCCTGTGTTGCGTTGCGGGTACGTCTAGCTGCGGTGCAACCAGCGAGCGGCCAGCGGCGGCACCAGGACGAGGCTCACGAAGGTCGAGGAGACGAGGCCCCCCAGGATCACGATCGCCATCGGGCCCTCGATTTCATGCCCGGCCTCGCGCGATTGCAGGGCGACCGGCAGCAGTGCGAGCGCGGTCAGGAGTGCGGTGAGCAGCACCGGCGTCAGACGCTCCTCGGCCCCGCGCAGCGCGGTCGCGAGCCCCCAGGACTGGCCCTCGGCCGTCACCAGATGCTCGTAGTGCGAGATCAAGAGAATCGTGTTGCGCGCGGCCATGCCGAACAGGGCGACAAAACCCACCATCGCACCGAGTGACAGCGTGCCCCCGGTGAGCGCCACCGCCGCCACGCCGCCGATCAGCGTGCTCGGCAAAGCGGCTAGGACCAGCAGCACGTGGCGAGCGTGACCGAAGGCGAGCGCCAGGAGCAGCACGATCAGCACCAGCGCCGCGGCCGAGTGCCATATCAGGTCGCGTGCGGCTTCCGCCTGCGCCGGTGCGGTGCCGCCGTAGCGCAGATACACGTTCGCGGGCAGTTTGATATGGGCACTGATCGCCTCCTGCGCGGCGCGCGCGTAACCACCCTGATCGGAGGTGGTCGGACTTGCGACCACCACCTGGCGGCGCAGTCCGTCTTCGTGCTCCACCAGGCTCCTGGCCGAGACCGTGCTCAGCGTGGCGACCGATGCCAGCGAGACCAGCGCACCGTCGCGCCCGCGTAAGCGCAGCTCGCTCACGTCCTGCGGTGTCGCGCCGCCCCCGCTGATGCGCACGACGACCGGTACGCTGCGGTCCGATTGGTTGAGCTGCGCGACGAGCGTGCCGTGATACGCGGCATTCAGCGCGCCGAGCACATCGGTAGCCTGCAGCCCGTACAGACTCAGCCGCTCCGGGCGCATCTGCACCTGCAGCTCGGGCTGGCGCGGCGGCACTTCCAGCCGAACGGTGCCGCTTTGCGGCCACTTGCGCAGCAGCTCTGCAATCTCGCCGGCCACCTGATCATCCGAATCCAGATCCGGGCCGAACACGCTGACGAAAAACGGTGCCACTTCCCCTGACAAGGTCTCGCCGATGCGTTCCGCGAGCACCGAGTAGATCTCCACCAGCTGGTTGGGGAACTGATCAAACACCGCCCGCACCTTGCCTTCCAGCTGCTCGGTCGTCTGACCGTGCGCCGGGTCGAGCTGGATCTCGAACTCACTCTTGTTGGGTGCATCCGGATCCTGACCGTTTTCCGCCCGGCCGATCTGTTCGGCCACACTCTTGACCCCGGGAATAGCCGCAAGGCGCGCCGCGATGCGCACCCCGACGCGCGAGGTCTCGAGCAGCGAGATGCCCGGACGAAGCGCCGCATGCGCAATGAGGTAGTTCTCGCGAAAGTCCGGCAGCAGGCGCGCCCCGAGCAGGGGCAGCAGCGCAAGTCCGGCCGCGCCGCTGAGCACGATGCCGACGAGCACGAGCGGTGCCCGACGCTCAAGCCTGGTAATGGTCGCCTGCTGCCAGCTCTTGCAGCGGCGCAGCCAGGAGGGCTCCGCGCGCGGCGCGTGACCTCCCATCAAAAGCGCGCACAACGCGGGCGTTGCACTCATGGCGACCAGTAGCGACAGTCCGACCGCCAGCAGGAAGGCGGTGGCGAGCGGACGGAAGAATGCGCCCTGCAGCCCCGACAGCATCAGGATCGGCAGGAACGCCACCGCCACCGCGGCCGTCGCGTAGAACACCGGGCGGCGCACCTCGAGGGAAGCCTCGAGCAAGAGCGCGCGCAGATTCGCGCCAGCTCCGGCACCGCGTCGGCGTCGAGTGATGTTCTCCACGTCGATGACCGCATCGTCGACCACCACCCCGAGTGCCACCACGAGTCCGCCGAGGCTCATGGTGTTGAGCGACAGGCCGCCCAGACTCAGGATCCACACGGTGGCGAGCAGCGAGACGGGAATGGCGCTGAACGATATCAAGGCACCGCGCCAGTCGCGCAGCGTGAGAAGCAGCAGGACCACGACCAGCACCGCGCCGATCAGCAACGAGTTGCGCAGCTTGCCGATGGCGCTCTCGATGAAACTGGCGGGCCTGAGCAGCGAGGGGTGGTACTGCACGCCGTGCTGCGCGAGTTCGGGCGCCAGAATCTGCAGGCGATGCTCCAGCTCGCGCGTCACATCAAGCGTGTTGGCGCCATACTGGGTCGAGGTCTCCACCAGTATGCCGGGCTGCCCGGCGATGATCGCATCCCCGAAGCGCGGCGCCGCCCCGTCGCGCACCTCTGCCACATCGCCGATGCGTACCGGCACACCCGCATGGCTTGCAATCACTGCCTGCTCGAGCGCCGTGACGGATTCACCAGGAGCCTGGGCCTGCAGCACGATGCGCTGCGTCGCGGTCTCAAGGTAGCCGCCACCGTTTATCTGCGTGGCGCGCCGGGCGGCCTCGTCAACTTCCTCCAGGGTCACTGCGAACGCATCGAGTTTGGCTGGATCGACCCACAGCTGCCGCTCGCGCGAGTCGCCGCCGAAGAGCTGCGCCTGCGCCACACCGGGCACGGCCAGAATCTGCGGCTTGATGGTCCAGCGAATCAGGTCACGCAGCTCGGTCGGTGACAACCGATCGCTGGTGAAGCCGAAGTGCAGCAGATATTCCATCGACGAACTGAGCGGGGAGAGCAACGGCGCGCCCACGCCTGGCGGCAAGAGCGCGCTCGCATCCGCCAGCCGCTCGGTGATGACCTGACGCTGCAGGTAAGGGTCGCTGTTGCGACCGAACACCACCTGTATCGCCGAGAGGCCCTGGCTGGAAGTGGAGCGCACCACCTCGACGTTCTCAGCGCCACCGAGCAGGTCCTCAAGCGGCCTGGTGACCAGCGACTCCACCTGCGTCGCATCCAGACCCGGCGCTTCGGCCTGCACCAGAAGGTGCGGGGGCGCGAAGTCGGGAAATACATCGAGCCTGGCCGTGAGCAGCGCGCCCACGCCCAGTAACGCAATGAGCACAGACAAGGCCGTCACGATCCTGGGGTTTGCCAGCGATCCGCGAACGATGGTGGCAAGCATGGGCGCTAGTCGTGTTCCTCTTCGGCGGCCGAGAAGCTGCTGATCCCCTGCAGCGACCACAGCACACCAGCGCCCTGCACGACGATCTGATCCGTGCGCGCCAATCCTTCGACCAGCCAGGAATTTCCCACCCGCCCGAGCGGCTTGACCCCCACCGCCGCGTAATGGAAGGAACCCGTGCCGCCGGTACTCTCCTGGCGATAGACGTACGCGCCATCTTCGGCGTAGAACAGCGCCGCCGCCGGCACCAGCATCCCGCTGGTCGCCGTCGCGGACTGCAGGCGCACCAGCGTTCGCGCGCCCGCGCCCAAGCCCTCCGGAGCGTGTTCCAGCTGCAAGAGCCAACCAGCGCTTTGCGACTGCGCGTCGGTGCGCGGCAGCGGACCAAGCACTCGTGCGCTGACATTCACGCCGTCCACTTCCACCAGTGCACGTGGCTCGATGGCAGTGCCGAGGTGGTGGCCGGGTACGTCAGCCCGCAGCAGCAACTGCTGTCCCTTGGCAAGCCCCGCAAGCAGCGCGCGCCTCTGATCGGGGCTCCAGAGCGCCAGTGGCCCCCACTGCATGCTGAAGCTCATTGCGGCCGCGCGCGCCTGTGCGTCCGCCTCGACCGCCTGCGCCTGGGAGACCTGGGATGCCTTGAGCGAGGCTTGTGCCTCGGCCCGATACAGTTGCTGAGTACGGCTGGCATCGGCCGCCGCAGCGCTCGCCGCCGCCTGGCTGCTCTCCAGGCGCCCCAGGTCAGCCGTCAGAGCCGCCGGATCCAGCACCGTCCCGTAGGCCTCGATCGGCGGCGAGCTGGTGAGCGCCAGCGGATGCTCGATGCGGATTCCGACCGCCTCCTGCTGTGACGGCGTGAGCGACAGATCTGCGGGTTTATCGTTGTCGGACTTATCGGCGTCGGATTTGTCGGCGTCGGACTTCTCCGATTTCTCCGACTTCTCCGACCCGTCGGGCGCCTGCGGCGCCTGCGCGTTGGTCGCCATGGCGGCGAGCAGCACCCACGGCAATATCCGCCACAGCCCCCTCATGGCTGCGGCGCCACACCGGGAGGCCATTGGCTCTCGGCATCGGTGAGTGGCCGGCGGTAAGCGTCCTCCAGTGCGCCGAAGGCCAACTGTGCGGTGTAGGCCGCCTCCAGTACCGACAGCTGCGCCTCGGTGGCACCGATCTGAGCTGCGAGGACCCCGGCACGCTCGCCGGCGCCCGCCGCGAGCGCACGCTCTTCGGCCTGGCGTTGCTCGTCTGCGAGCTTGGCGAGCGTTGCCGTATCGGCCCAGGCCTGACGCGCAGCCGGCCAGGCGAGTTCGGCGCGATCGATCTGCTCGAAGATGTCTGCCTGCACGGCCTTCAGGTGCTCACCGGCCGCCGCGCGCCGTGCAACCGCCTCACCGATCGGCCCCTGATGTTGATTCAACAGCGGCAGTTCGAAGGACACGCCCACGGCGCTCTCGCGCGCGATGTCGTTGAGTGAATCCTCGCGCACCCCGTCGCCCCCCCAGGCATAGGCAGGCGTGAGATGCACTTGCGGCCAGCGTCGGGCGACCTCGCTTTGCAGGCCGATCTCGGCCAGGTCGTACTCGCGCAGCGCATGCACCATCTGCGGCCGCCCGATCAGTGCCTCGGTACGCCAGCGCTCCGGCGTGTTGAGCGTGAGGCCATCGATCTGCGCCCAGTCACCCCAGTGGACCGGGACCTCTTTCAGCGCCGCCACCGGTACGCCGACCGCGGCTGCGAGCCTCGCCACGGCATCCACGCCGCGCGAGCGCGACTGCTGCAGTCGCTGCTGCGCGCGCGAAAATTCCAGCTCATCGGTCAGCAGCTGTGTACGTGCGATATCACCGAGCTTGAGGCGCGCGCGATCGCTGTCGAGCAGCGCCTGACGCTGGGCCGCCAGTGCCTCAAGGAGTGAACTCTCGTCCTGCGCTGCTGCCGCATCGAGCAGCGCCAGTCGCAGTGACGAACGCACCTGCCAGATCGACTCGGTGAGATCGGACTGTGCCAGGGCCGTTTGCACGGCGGCATGTTGGCGCGCGCGCGCGCGCTCACCGGGCTGGCGCAGCAGGAAATCCAGCGACAAGCCGTACAGCCACGCGCCGCTTTGCGCCGCGCTGACCAGATACTCGGCGAACAGCTCCATGTTCGGATTGGCATGTTCCGCGGCCGTGCGCTCGGCGGCGGCAGCGGCAACCACTTCGGCGCGCTGCTCGGCAAGCTGCGGATTGAGCTTGAGCGCTGCGCTAAGCCATTGCGCGCGATCCCAGCCGGATGTGGCCGGGGGCTCGATCTGATCGAGTCGCCGTGCGTTGAACTCGTTGAGGGTGCGCGAAGGCTCGAGCGGAGCACGCGGGGGTGCACTCAGGCAGGCACTCAGCAGCGCTGCCAGCAACAGCATGAGCGCCGCGCGTTGCGCACCGCAGCTGATCGCTCGCAACGCCGGTCCGGACTGATGCACCGCGCCCCTCCCCACGATGCAGTATAAGGCTGCGTCGGGCTAGGGAGAACCTCGCGCGGCGAGTGCCTGCGCATGAAAGCGCAGGTGATCATCGACAAAGGTGGCGATGAAATAATAGTCGTGGCCGTAGCCCTCGAGACGGCGCAGCCGCAACGGCTGGCGCGCCGCCGCGCAGGCGGATTCGAGTAGCTCGGGCAACAGCTGCCCCTGCGGCAAGAACTTGTCCGCCAGTCCCTGATCGACCAGGATTTCGGGGAAAACCTTGCTGCCACGCGCCTTGATCAGCTCGACGGCGTCATAGTTTGCCCAAGCGGCAAGGTCGTTACCCAGATAGCGCGGCAACGCCTTCTGTCCCCACGCACAGCGCGTCGGCGAGCAGATGGGTGCGAACGCGGACACCGAGCGGTAGACGCCCGGATTGCGCAGCGCCAGCACCAGTGCGCCGTGGCCGCCCATGGAGTGTCCGAAGATCCCGGTCTGCCGCTCATTGGCGGGGAAATTCTTCAGCACCGTCTCGCGCAGCTCGCCTAGCACGTAGTCGTACATCCGGAAGTACTTCGACCACGGTTCCTGGGTGGCATTCAGATAAAAGCCAGCCCCGGTGCCGAACTCCCAGTCATCCGCTTCTCCGGGGATGCCGGTATTGCGCGGGCTCGTATCGCAGGTGACCAGCATCAGACCCAGTTCGGCGGCGAGTCGCTGTGCGCCGGCCTTGATGACGAAGGTCTCTTCGGTACAGGTGAGACCGGCGAGATAGAACAGCACCGGCACGCGGTGGTCTGCGGCCTGTGGCGGCCGATACACGGCAAACCTCATCGGCAGCCCGATGACTGCCGACTGGTGACGGTAGAAGCCCTGTGTGCCGCCGAAAGAGCGCTGCTCGCTGATCGTTTCGAGCATCACCGGTGCCCCGCGGGAATCGCCTCGCACCGCTCTTGGTAAGTGATGTCCATCGTCAGCGCTCCGTTGTCATGGTCCGAGCTGCCAGTGGCGTCATTATGAAGCCGCTCGGGCAGGTTCGGCGTGGCTGCCAGGAGTGACCCAGGCGTGCCAGATTGGACACAGCTCCTGCAGCACGGTGGCCGCGAACGCGCCGCGCGCCTATATTCTAATGCACCGCGCGGCCGAGCCTTCGATTCCGCGCACTTCGGCAACGCCCGCGGGAAGTGTATCGCCAATCACTGATTGCCGATCGGCGGCTGCCCCGCTCAAGGCGGGGCGGTCTCTTGCCTGTGCAGGCGCCGCTCACGGTATGACTTTCCCGAACCGGTAGTTGAGCCGCAGACCGAAGGTGCGCGGCTCGTTGGTCGTCTGGCGAAAGTCGAAGTTGCCGGTATTGGTGTAGATGACCGCGTTCTTGTTGGCGAGGTTGGTGACGTAGAGTTCAGCCAGCCAGCGCGAATCACTCGGATTGAACCCAAAGCGAATGTTCATGATGTCATACGGCGGTTGCAGGACGCGCGGGAACCCGTCGACCGTGATGGCGCTCAGATTGTTGTACATGTCGCCCTTGTAGGAGATGTCGTACTGGGCATAGCCGATCATGTTCTGGGACAGCGGAGTCTCATAGCGCACGTTCCAGCTCCAGTCGAAATACGGCGAGTACGGCAGCCGCGAGCCCGCGGGCACCTGAAAGTTTGGATTCAGGAAGTCATTCTTGGTCAGCTCCGCGTCGGTGTAGTTCATCGCCGCCTGCATCGACAAGTGATCGTTCATTTTGTAGTCGATGTTCGATTCGACGCCGTAGACACGCGCCTGCCCGACATTGGCGTAGAAGCTACTGGTGGAGCAGATGTCGGGGTCGTAAATGCTGGTCTGGAAATTCTTCCACGGCATGTAATACACGGCACCGTCCCAGATCAGATGCCGATCGAGCAGCGTCGCCTTCCAGCCGATCTCGTAATTGTTGAGGGTGTCAGGTACGTATTTCTGTGGCACCCCGGCCGCATAGCAACTCGGCAGAAAGCCGGCATTGACACCGCCGTCGCGGAATCCTTGCGAAAAGGTGGCGTACAGCAGCAGGTTGTCGATCAGCTTGTAGTTGATGCCGAACTTGCTGTCCCATTTGTGGGATGAGCCCGAGGAGCTGCTCGGCCCTCCGGCGGTGCCGGGGGCCGTCGGCATATAGGTGTACGCGGTGTAAGGGTCGTACTCGGAGAAGTCCGAGTGAAAGTGAACGACACCGGCCTCTACGTTTAAGCGGCTGGTGAGATCAAAGTTGATGTTGGCAAACTCGGTCGCCTGCAGGTAATCGTCGTACTCGAGGTAGGAGAACCACTGGTGCGGCTTGGGCGTCGGCGTGCCGCTGGTGTAGTAGCTGGCCGCCAGCTGCCACGCTGCACCACTGGTCTGAAGTCCCGGCATGTAGTAGACGTTGCTGGACTGATCTTCCGTGTGCTCCCAGTAAAGTCCCGCCACCCAGTGGAATCGACCGCCAGGCTTGGACGACAGACGCAGCTCGTTCGACCAGCGACGCGTGTAGTCCTTGTAGTCATAATAGAGAATCGGAGTCTTGCAACCGCTGAAGGGTAGCGCGCCGCCTGAACTCACGGGGTCCGTCTGACAGGTGAAGCCCTGCAGGTACTGCGGTGACAGGAACGTGGTCTGTGCGTACTGCATGTACTCCGAGTACTCGTTCAGCTGACGTGTGGAGAGGTTCCAGTAGGTGCTCGCAAACACCAGATCCCCGATGCCAACATCGCCATCCAGATGAAAGTCGGTCATCACGGCGTCGTTGTGGCGCTCCTCAGGCCCGAAACGCGCCACCGCATCCTCGCCGTACTTGGCGGTCAGCTCGTCCCAAGCGCCGAATGCAATCTGTTGCTGGATCATGGAGGTGAGCGTGGCACTCCAGTTTTCGCTGAACACCTGCTTGAGTGCGATCCGTCCGCCCTTGGTGTGCTGGGTGTTGTAATCATTGCCCGAAAATTCGGCGTTGTTCGAAACAGTGCCGTTGACCCAGTCGCGCGTCACCAGCTTGTTGTCGATGAAGCCGCCATGCACGGAGTCGTACACCGACAGACGCAGCGCGGTGCTGCCCTGCACTAACGGCACATTGAGAAACCCTTCCTCGGTATAGTTCCGACCGCCGTGCTGAATCTGGCCGCCGTCGAAGTCGACGCCGGCGCTGAAGCTGTTCACGTCGGGCTTGTTGGTGATGTAGCGAACGGCGCCGGACATCGAGCTTGCGCCATAGGTCGTGCCCTGCGGCCCTTTGAGGACCTCGATGCGCTCGATGTCATACAGATGCAGGTCCGGCTGCACGCCGTACCAGGAAAGCGACATGTCATCGAGGAAGAACCCGGTGATCGACTCGTTCGAATAGTTGGGGTTGCTGCCGTCGGACACACCCCGGATGACGAACAGCTGCTCGCCGGGGCCGGTACTGATGAAGGAGATGGACGGGTCGCGGACGGCGAAGTCCTCGAACTGCGTGATGGCGAGGTTCTTCATGTCCTGCGCGGTGAACGCATCGATGCTCACCGGCACGTTCTGCAGGTTCTCAGAGATCTTGCGCGCCGTGACGACGACCTCGGCAAGACCGCTCTGAGAGGATGCGGAGGAAGAGGTCGAGGCCGCATCCGCGGCCGCCGCGCCGTCTGCGGCGGACGATGGCGTCGCGTACGGCACGCCGACGCTGGCGAGCGCTGCGGCTACGGCCACACCGATCCTCGAACGCGCACCGCCGTGCCGGGGTGCTCTCAGCAAACGTCCACCCGCAACGACCTTAGGTGCTGACCCCATGCGCTCTCCCCTTTTATCCGTTCGGTGTTCGCACGCCTGTGCGCTTGGCACCTCGATCATCCTTTGAGCGGGCGTCCTTCGTCAAACGATCGTTCAATAGCACTGACGGCCCGACTGCCGCGGCCTCAGTCGAAGCGCTCCAGGCAGTCTCCGAGCGCGCGTCGCAGCGGTTCAAGCTCGCGGGCGAAGGGCTGCCATTGACCGATGCCCGAGGTGTACAGCGGCTGGCGCACCTGCTCAGCGCTGGCGGTGCGCACCGGCCTGCGCGTCTCGTGGAAGGAAAGACAGGCCGCCTCGAAGGGCAGCCGGCAGTGCTCGAGCAGACGCCGCACATTCGCCTCCGGCTCGCGCACCAGCGCCTCGTAGCTGACGTGCAGGACCTTGCCGGGCAGCACCTGGTCCCAGTGATCCATGAGCGCAAGGTAGGCGCGGTAGTAGCGGCCGAGGTCTTCGAGGTCGTAGGTGAATGACTGTCCTTCGGCGAAGTGCTGCTTGAAGTTGCTGAAGCACGTGTCCATCGGGTGGCGGCGCACGTCGATGACCGTGGCATTCGGCAACAGCAGGTGGATCAGGCCGACGTGATTGAAATTATTGGGCATCTTGTCGGTGAAATGCGCCCGACCGCTGCGCAGCGGGGCCACCTCTTCGATATAGCGCCGGCCGAGGGCCGCGAGCCGCTCCCCCGTCAGCGCCGGCACGCATTCAGGGTAGCCGTCCTTGAGTGCATGCCGGTGGTCAAGCTCGCGCACGATCGTGAGCATATTCGGCAGCTCCATCGTGCCTTCGACGCCCGAGTGGCTGGCGAGGATCTGCTCGATGAGGGTCGAACCGGAGCGTGGCAGGCTCACGATGAAGATGGGCGCGGGATCGGGGTCACCACACCCGGAGCGCGCGGCAAAAAGCGCCTTATCGAAACAGGCGCGAACGCGCGCCGTCTTGCCCTCGAATTGCGCGATGTCGAACGGTCCATCCGCACGCTTGAGGGCATTGCCCCGCGCGTAATGCGCGAACGCCTGCGGGTACTCCCGCCGCTGCTCAAATGCCTTGCCGAGTGCGAAGTGCAGCTGGGCCTCGTTGCTGCGCTCGCGCGCATCGCTCGCCAGGAGGCGCTGCATTTCCTCGACCTCCGCCGCGCTGAATGCGTAGTTCTTAAGATCGGCGAGGCTCCACCAGGCTTCCGCAAGCCCCGGGTCCATTTGCAGCGAGCGCTTGTAGGCCTCGATGCACTCGGCGCGCCTGCCGGCAGTCTTCTGCAGGTGTCCGATGGACATCTGCAGGAGGACTTCCTTCGGCGTGAGCCGAGCGGCTTGCTCATAAGCCCTGATCGCCTCGTCCTGGCGCATGAGCCGCGTGGAGACGGCTCCGAGCATGATCCAGTTGCCCGGATTTCCAGGCTCGATCTTCAGAAGATGCCGCGTGGCGGCGTCCGCCTCGAGCAGCCTTCCCATATCCAGCAGCACGGGTCCCAGGCCCCGCCAGGCGAGCGGCAGGTGCGCGACCTGGGTCAGCGCGTGGCGCAGCAGCCGCTCGGCGTCCACCGCCACGCCTGCGGCCAGCGAGAGCGCGGCGAGCCCGCACAGCGCCGTGGCATGACCGGCGTCCTTCTTGAGGATGTCACGGAAGATCGCCTCCGCCTGCTTGCGATCCTGCGCCAGCATCGCCGCGGTGCCCGCTTCCACGCGCTCGCGGAACGGATCGGTGAGGCGTGCGCGCTCGAAGGCAATGCGCGCATCGGCGTACTGGCCGAGCTCGACCAGCACGTCGCCGTAGGCGAGCCACGCGCCGTGGTGAGTCGGAGTCGCCTCCAGCACGCGCCGCAGTTCCTCGCGCGCCTGCGCGGCACGTCCGTCGCGACGATTAGCGCGGGCGAGATCCACGCGCGCGTTGGCAAAATCAGGCGCCGCCGCAACCGCCCGCTCCAGCGTCTCGAGTGCCGCTGCGATCTTGTCCTGCGCGAGCAGAGCGGCCCCCAAAAGCCACAGACAGTTGACCTCGCCCGGGGCTTTCGCACTGAGTGCTCGCAGCCAGGCCTCCGCGGTCGCCGCCTGGCCGGCGCGCAGCGCGGCGTGCGCGCGGCGGCAGGTGTCCTGGAAAGTCGGTTGTGCGGCCGGCGCGCTCATGCCCACTAGTCTGCCCGGACCGCAATCCTCAGGCTACACTTGCGCGCCGCGCCGCAGCGCCCGCTGCGCCCGCTGCGCCGATACCCCGAGCCATGGTCTGCCAATGAAGCACTCGTCGTCGATTCCCTTCATCCTGCTGTCGTGCCTTGCTCCCTTTGCCGCGCAGGCGGGGCGGCCCTTGATGCCCGAGGACTGGTATCGCTTCCAGACCGTGTCCCACCTCACCGTCGCTCCCGACGGTGCTGCCGTCGCCTACCTGGTGACGAGCTACGACAAGGCATCCGATGAGAGCCGCGACGCGTTGTGGACGGTCGACTGGTCGGGCACGCACGGCATGCAACTCACGCACGGCGAGAGCGTGAGTGAGCCGCGCTTCAGCCCCGACGGGCGCTACGTGAGCTTCCTGTCGGCGCGGCCCGCGAGCGCCGCGACGCAGCTGTGGGTTCTTGATCGGCGCGGCGGCAAGCCGCGCCAGATCAGTTACGTCAAGGGCGAGATCGTGAGCTACGCATGGTCGCCGGATGCCAAGCGTGTGGTTCTGGTGATGCGCGCGCGCGAAGATTCCGCGGCGCCGAAGCCCCTCGTCATCGATGCGTATCACTTCAAGGAGGACGGGGAAGGTTACCTCACTGCGCAGTGGCGCTCGCACCTTTACCTGCTCGATGTTGCGAGCGGCGCTTGTGATGCCATCACCAGCGATCCGGAGCGGGTCGACTCACTGCCGCAGTTCTCACCCGACGGGCGACAAATCGCCTATGTCAGCAACCACACCCGCGACCCGAGAAGCGCCGGCATCGACGAGGTCTATCTCGTGGCCGCCTCCCGGGGTGCGAAACCCACGCGACTGCTGTCGACGTGGTCACCCAATGAGCAGCACATCCAATGGAGTCCCGACGGTACCCTGATCGCATTCCTGCAGGGCGACGAGCTGAAATACAACGCCTACATCATGGATCAGCTGGCAGTGGCGCAGGTGAACTCGGGCCGCGTGCGCGTGCTGACGGGCAAGCTCGACAGGGAAGTCAGTTCGCCCCTGTTTGCTTCCGACGGCCGCTCGATCCAGTTCTCGGTCGAGGATGACGGCTTGCAGTACCCGGCGCAGGTCGTGCTCGCGAGCGGGGCGATCGAACGCCTCGGCGGCCCCATGGTCGTTCATGAGATCAGCTCCGCGAAAGACCACACGGCCGTTCTGGTCTCGGGCGATCGCTCACCGCCGGAAGTCTATGCCCTCGAGAACAAGCGCCTGCGACCCTTGAGCGCTCACAACCGCACGCTGTTCGCCGAACTCAGCCTCGGCACGCTCGAGGACATCTCGTTCAAGAGCCGCGATGGGACTGAGATCCACGGGCAGATGGTGAAGCCACCGGACTTTGTCAAGGACCGTCGCTATCCGACGATCCTGTGGATCCACGGCGGACCGAACCTGCAGGACGATCACTCGCTAGAGCTTGCAGGCTACGCTCCACCGCTCGAGCGGCAGCTGTTTGCCAGTCACGGCTACGTGGTGCTCGCCATCAACTATCGCGGCGGCACGGGTCGCGGCCTGCAATTCACCCGAAGCATGTTCGCGGACTGGGGCGACAAGGAAGTCGCGGACGTTCTGGCCGGTGTCGATTACGCGATCGCATCGGGGGTCGCCGACCCGGCACGCTTAGGCATCGGCGGCTGGAGCTACGGTGGAATTTTGACGGACGATTGCATCGCGAGCGATGCGCGTTTCAAGGCGGCCATCAGCGGCGCCGGCAGCGCCAGCCAGATCTCCATGTACGGAGCCGATGAGTACATCCTGCAGTACGACGCGGAACTCGGACCACCCTGGCGCAACCAGGCACTGTGGCTGAAGGTTTCCTACCCGTTCTTCCATGCGGATCGGATCCACACGCCGACCCTTTTTATGGGCGGCGACAACGACTTCGACGTCCCGATCAGCGGCGGGGAGCAGATGTATCAGGCGCTGCGTACGCTCGGGGTTGAGACTGAGCTCATCGTGTATCCCGGCGAAACCCACATCTTCTCGCGGCCGAGCTATCTGGTCGACCGCTTCCAGCGTTACCTCGGCTGGATGGACCGCTACCTTAAGCCCGCGCCCTGAACAACGCAGCGGCTGAGCGATCACTCCAGCCGCTCATAGACGGCGCGGGCATCTTTGAGTTTCTGCAGCACGTAGGCCTTCTCACTCGCCGAGTTCCAGTCCGGATAGGCCTCGGTGGTCTTGAGCAGATGATCGATCCACGCCTCGAAGTAGCGTGCATCCTGCGGCGAATGCAGCTTCGCGCCCCCGACCGACAAGTAGATAGGACTCGTGGTCGCGTACACGAAGTTATCCAGGATCGGGTATTCGGCCTTGGCCGTGAACGCACGCAGCACGCACCAGCCACTCGTCTTGATGGGCAGCGTCCCGCTCACGGTCAGAAGGTCGCGATGAGCGCCGAGTGTCAGCTCGCGGATGAGCTTCCCGTTGCACACGATCTGCGCATGGTCGAGTGGCACGATGGAGCGCAGCCGCGCGGTGAAGGGCACGCCCTGCCCGTGCTCGAGCTGCACGTTCGAGCCGATGGGCTCTCCCGCAAGCGAGAAATCCAGCAGCGGCGCGTTGGTGGCGAAGGAGCGCCCGGCCTTCAGCGCATCCAGCCACGCCTGGCTGTCCAGCGGTCCGTTCGCCACCGAGGCATAGACACGGTTCAATCCCACCGGCCCGCGCAGGGTCGCATAGTCGGCCATCGCATCCGTGCCACCGGCGGCGGGTATTTTGAACCCGAGGTTGAGGAGCCGATACCAGACCGATGCGGTCGCCTGGTGATCGGCGAACGACACGATCTCAAGGTAATCGACCTTGCCGAGGGCAACATCGACGGGCAGCTCGTCGGCGTCGGTGTGCACCGGATGGGTCAGCGGCTGCGGCGGCTCCTCGAAGGGATGCGCGTAGCCGATCAGTGCGCCTTGCGCATGCGCAAGATCAGCGACATCGGCATTCATGGGATAAAGACTGGCCGCCGCCGTGTTCGGATAGCCCGAGTAGCCGGGCAGCAGGGTGTTACCGCGCAGGCCGATCACGCCGAGGTGGCCCCAGTAGCTGGTGTGGAACTCCTGGCCGTGCACCACGAGCGTGGCCGACGTCGAGGCGGCGTCGACTCCGTGTCCGCTGTAGGCGATATCGGGGATGCGCTGTTCCTTGTTCACGATGAGGTTCTCGACGATGTCGAGACCCTCCGCCTGCGCCTGAAAAACCAAGTGCGCGGGGGTGTTGCGGTAGCGTCCGCCGTAGTTCATGTGGACGTGCACGTCCGCGCTGACCCAGCGCCGCTGCGCTCCGTCGAGCCAGGGTCGCCCCGGCAGCACCACGCTGACCTCGACCTTCGAACCGGCAGCCACCTTAACGCTGCGACGCTCGGGCGCGCGCTCCAGTCCCTTCATTAGCTCGATATTCACGCTGCCCGCTGGCACTTCGATGACATCGTCGCCGGAGGCGTGGAAGTAGCGCGCCTCGAAGGGGTGCTCGTTGCGGTCGAATTCCGCGTGATGCATCCAGGCCGCCGCGGGGGCATAGGGGCGTCCGGCGGCATCGCTCACCACGGCCCGCGCCGGCGTCGGCATGCCATTCTCATCGCGCACCAGCAGGTGCACGATGCCGCTCGGCCGCAGACGCTGGCGCTGCTTTACCGCAAGCTCACGCTCACCGGCACCCGGGAGGCTGAGCAGCTGCAGCTGCGTGCCGCCGTCGCGGTTGGAGACGAAGGCGATCTGCTGCCCGTCCGGCGACCAGCGCGCGCCGGTGTTGTCCCAGTCGCCGTAGGTCAGCGCAAACGGCTCGCCGCCGTTGCCAGGCATCAGCCACAGCTGCAGCCAGCTGCGGCCGAGGTAGGAGCTGTAGACGATGCGTTGCCCGTCCGGGGAAAACTCCGGCCGCGCCTGCCAGTTGGTCTCCTCGTAGCGCAACTCGACCGCGTCTGCACCGGGGACGGCCGGCATGCGCCAGAAACCGCCGGTGCCGTGAATGCGGCCGCGATTGGAAATGAAGACGATCGAGCGACCATCGCGCGTCCAGGTGGGATTGATCTCGTGGTCGTAGGGACTGTAGTAGTAGCGCGGCAGCGGGCTCTTGTTCTCCCCGCTGAGACGCACCGGCTCGGTGATCCGACCGTCATGGAAGTCGGCGACGAACAGGTGAAAATGACGGTGGTAGGCGCTCGAGACAAACACGATTCGCTGCCCATCCGGTGACCAGCGTGGTTCGATGTTGACGCTTCCGCCGTGGGTCAGTTGCGCCGCCTGACCGGACTTGAGATCGAGCAGCCACAGCTCGATCGCATCGCCCTCGCTCGATGCGTAGACAATGAACCGTCCGTCGGGCGACCAGTCCGGCTGATAATCAAAGCCCGCACCCTCGGTCAGTTGCACGGCGGTGGTCGAATCGGTCTTCTGGCGCCACAGCGACCCTGCCATCGAGTAGACCAGTTCGCGCGAATCAGGCGCCCAGGCGAGGCTGCTCGGGCCGCCGGTCAGCTGCGGCAAATACATCTCGCGGTAGTAATAGGAGTGTGGCGCATCGATGGGGGGCACCGGTGGCGTCGCTTGCGCAACGGCCGCAGCGCACGGCAGCGCGAGCAACAGCGCGACCCAACACCAGCGGGCCGCCCCGCCTTGACTCATGGGCGGGAAATCGACGCAGCGCCGAGCGGCCGCGCCGACAGGCTGCGCTCGATGCTGCGCGCTCCGGCCCGCAGTGCCGGCAGCACTTTCTTCAGGGCGTGCGAGCGGGCGCCGACCCGAAACGGCATGCCCGCATTCAACGCGGCAATCGTGGTGCCACGTTCATCGCGCACCGGCACCGCAACGGAGCACAGCCCCTCCTGCAGCTCCTGCTCAACGTAGCTGTAGCCCTGCGCACGTGTGCGCTCCACCGCCGCACGCAGCGCTGCCTTGTCGACCTGCGTGAATCGCGTGGCCGCCTGCGGCCGCAGGGCGCGCAACCAGCGCTCGAAGGCCTCTTCCTCCAGCCCGGCCAGCAGCATGCGGCCCATCGAGGTGCAAAACGCCGGCAGGCGGGCACCGATGCCGAGGGTGATGGTCATGACCTTGCGCACCGCCACCCGCTGCACATAGACGATATCGTGCGCATCCAGTACCGCCAGCGAGCAGGACTCGTCGATCTGCCGCACCACCTCTTCCATGAACGGCTGCGCCAGCTCTGCAACGGTCAGGGAGGACAGGTAACTGAATCCCAGTTCCAGAATCCGCGGGGTCAGTGAGAACTGCCGTCCCTGGCGCCTGGCGTAACCCAGGTACTCAAGCGTCATCAGCAGTCGTCGCGCCACCGCGCGCGACAGGCCGGCGCGTTCGGCCACCTCGGAAAGGGTCAGCGCCGTATGCGCGGAGTCAAAAACCCTGATCACCGCCAGTCCGCGCTGCAGCGACTGCACGTAATCCGGGCTGTCGGCGAAGCCGACGGTCGCGGCGGCCGCGCCAGCCACCACATCGTGTACTGCCGCGCCCGGCATCGCGAGGCTGCCCGACTCCTGCCCTACAGCGCGGGCGGATAGCGGACGATGCGTTGACGGGCTGCTCACGTGCGTCTAATGTGATTCGCAAAGCGAATTGATGTTCGATAATAGCACAATGCCCGCAAGTTCAGCGCCGGCGGCGGTCACCCCTCCCGAGCGACAGACGGTCCTGCACAGCTGGTGCGTGCAGACGCAATGGGACGCGCCGACCATCATCGGCGGTGCGGGCACGCGACTGTTCAGCCTCGATGGCCGCTCGATCCTCGACATGAGCAGCCTCGCCGAATGCAGTAACCTCGGCCATCAGGTGCAACGCGGCGTTTCCTTCGCCGCGCGGGGGAACCTCATCCTGCTGGCGCCACCCCTGGTCATAGCCGAGCGCGAACTGGCGGAGGCGCTCGACCTCTTGGACCGGCTGATCGGCGAGCTGACAGTGGCCCTGGCATCAGCGCCGCACTCGGGAGCGCACTCATGAGCTTCAAACTCACCTACGCGACGATGTTCAACCCGCCCGAAGAGCTGCACGAGCGCTTCGATGCCGCCATGGCGCGCACCCTGGGCAGGCTCGGCGCGCGTCATGCGCTGCACATCGCCGGCGAAGAGCGCGATGCCGGACCGGTGCTGCGCAAGTTGAATCCGGCGAATCAGCAACAGCTGCTCGGTGAGTTCGCTTCCGCCGGCGCCGCCGACGTCGATGCGGCGCTTGCCGCCGCACAGGCCGCCTGGCCGGCATGGAAGCGCATGCCCGTGGCGAAGCGAGCGCAGCTGCTGCGTCAGGTCGGCCGCCTCATCGAGGAGCGCGTCTACGACATCGCCGCCGCACTGACTCTGGAGGTGGGCAAGAACCGCATGGAAGCGCTCGGGGAGGCCCAGGAGGCGGCTGATTTCTTCTACACGTATTGCGAGGATTTCGAGCGCGCACAGGGCTTCGACCGCGCGCTGCCGGATGACCCGCTGACCAGCCACGTGTCGCGCAATAGGAGCGTGCTGAAGCCCTACGGCGCCTGGGTGGTGATCACCCCGTTCAACTTCCCGATCGCACTGGCGGCAGGCCCCGTGGCCGCCGCGCTGATCACCGGCAACAGCGTGGTGCTGAAGGGTGCAACCGCCACGCCCTGGGCCGGGCGGCTGCTGGCAGATTGCATTCGCGACGCCGGGCTGCCAGCGGGGGTATTCAACTACCTGAGCGGCTCGAGTGCTGCGATCGGTGAGGCCCTGGTGGATCACCCGCTCACGGCCGGCGTGACTTTCACCGGCTCCTATGAGGTGGGCAGGCAGATCGCGCTCAAGCTGCAAGGTGGCCGCTATCCGCGCCCCTGCATCGCCGAGATGGGTGGCAAGAACGCCTGCATCGTCACATCTGGCGCGGACCTTGAGCGTGCCGCCGCCGGGATCACCCGTTCCGCCTTCGGCATGGGCGGTCAGAAGTGCTCGGCCCTGTCGCGACTGTACGTGCATCGCGAGGTGGCCGATGCACTCATCGACAAGCTCCTCAAGCGGACCGCGGAGCTGCGCATCGGCGATCCGGTGCGCCGCGCGCACTGGCTCGGCCCGCTCGCAACGCGCTCCGGCTACGATGACTACGCGCGCTACGTCGCGCAGCTGCGCGAGGGGGGCGCGCGCATCTTAACTGGCGGGGAGCAGCTGCGTGAGGCAGATCTCGCGCACGGCTTCTTTGTCCGTCCGACTCTCGCCGAGGCGCCCGTGCAGCATGCGTTGTGGCAGCATGAGATGTTCCTGCCGATCCTGATGCTGCAGCGGGTATCTTCGAACGATGAAGCCATGCGCCTGGCCAATGACTCCCCGCTCGGGCTGACCGCAGGCTTCTACGGTGCGGACGAGGAGATCGAGTGGTTCCAGGACAACATCGAAGCGGGCGTCACCTACGCCAATCGCCCGCAGGGCGCCACCACCGGGGCGTGGCCGGGATATCAGCCGTTCGGTGGCTGGAAGGGCTCTGGCACGACCGGCAAGGCGATCGCCTCCTTCTATTATCTGCCCCAGTACCTGCGCGAGCAGTCGCAGACCGTCGTCGAGTAGACATGGCGCTGTTGCCCCTGGCCGATGCGATCGCCGCTCACGTGAGCGATGGGCAGAGCGTGGCTCTGGAGGGTTTCACGCATCTGATTCCCTTTGCCGCCGGTCACGAGATCATCCGCCAGCAGCGCCGCCGGTTGCACCTGATACGCATGACGCCCGATCTGATCTACGACCAGATGATCGGCATGGGCTGCGCGGCAAGTCTGACCTTCTCCTGGGGTGGCAACCCGGGTGTCGGCTCGCTGCATCGTCTGCGCGATGCCGTCGAGCAGCACTGGCCGCAACCCCTGCAGCTGCACGAGTTCACCCACGCCGAGATGGCGATCGCCTACCAGGCAGGCGCCAGCGGCTTACCGTGCGGGTTGATGCGCCACTATGCCGCGACCGATCTTGAGCGTGTGGCCGGAGCGAGCGTGCGGGTCATCTCCTGCCCGTTCACGCAAGCGGCGCTTGCGGCGATACCGGCGATCAATCCGGATGTGACCATCCTGCACGCCCAGCAGATCGATGCGACGGGAAATGTGTTGATTCGCGGGATCGTGGGAGCGGCGAAGGAGGCGGCCATGGCCGCGCGCTGCCTGCTGGTCACCGTCGAGGAACAGGTCGAGAAACTTGCCGCGGACGTGAATGCGCTCGTGCTGCCCTCCTGGGTGGTGACCGCTGCCAGCATCGTCCCCGGCGGCGCCTACCCCTCCTACGCCCACGGTTACTACGCGCGCGACAATGGCTTCTACCGCGCCTGGGATGAGATCGCGCGCGAGCGCGACGGCTTCTCGCGCTGGATGCGGCGCCACGTGCTGGCAGTACCCGACCACGCAGCGCAGCTGCGCTCGCTGGGAGTGGCCGCGTGAGTGAAGCCGACTACAGCCGCGACGAGATGATGACGGTAGCGGCCGCCCGGCAGCTGCGCAACGGCGCGGTCTGCTTCGTCGGCATCGGCCTGCCAAGCGCCGCCTGCAATCTGGCGCGCATGCTTCACGCACCGGATCTGGTGCTGATCTACGAGTCAGGCACCGTGGGCACGCGCCCGGTTACGCTGCCACTATCGATCGGAGATGGCGAGCTGGCCGAAACGGCCACCTGTGTGGTGCCGCTGCCGGAGGTGTTCGCCCACTACCTGCAGGGCGGCCGCATCGATGTCGGCTTCCTCGGAGCGGCTCAGATCGACCGCTTCGGCAATCTGAACAGCACCGTCATCGGCGACTACGCGCGCCCGAGTGTGCGCCTGCCGGGCGGCGGCGGCGCACCGGAGATACTGACCCACGCGCGCGAGGTGCTCATCGTGATGAAGCAATCGCTGCGCAGCTTTGTACCTCGCCTCGAGTTTCGTACCTCGTGCGGATATCTGCAGGGCGCGGGCGCGCGTCGCGCCAGCGGCGCTCCCGGTCTCGGACCGCGCGCGGTGGTCACCGACTTCGGCGTGCTGCGGCCGCATCCGCAGACCGAGGAGCTGCAGTTGACCGCGCTCTATCCGGGCGTCACTGTGGAGGCGGTGCGTGCGGTGAGCGGCTGGCCGCTTAAGGTCGCCGACGCTTTAGAATTTCTGCCGGCGCCGCAGGTAGCGGAGCTGGCCATTTTGCGGGACCTGCACGCGCGCACGCAAACCGCGCACGCCGGCCCCGTGCACATAAGGATCTGATATGCGCTCACCCCACAATCGCACGGCGCTCCCCGGCCCGAAGGCACAGGCGCTGCTGGCGCGGGACCGCGCAGTCACCACGCCCTCCTTTCCGCGCGACTACCCCTTCGTCATGGCCAAGGGCCGCGGCGCGGAAGTCTGGGATGTCGATGGCAACCGCTTTCTGGACTTCATGAGCGGGATCGGTGTGTGCAGCACCGGTCACTCGCACCCGGTGGTGGTGCAGGCGATCAAGGACGCCGCGGATGATTTCCTGCACATCTCGGCCGACTACTGGCACGAGCGCATGACCCGGCTCGCCGAGAAAATCAACGAACTCGATCCGCTCGGGGAAGCGGTGCAGGTGCTGCCCTGCCAGAGCGGCACCGAATCGGTCGAGGGCGCACTCAAGCTTGCCCGCTACGTGACGGGACGGCCGCGCTTCATCGGTTTCCTCGGCGGCTTTCACGGCCGCTCGATGGGCTCGCTTGCCTTCACCTCGAGCAAGTACACCCAGCAGGCCGGCTTCTTCCCCACCATGCCTGGCGTGACGCACGTGCCCTATCCCAACGTGTATCGGCCGCTGCTCGCCGGCGCCGATCAGGGCAACGCCGTCATCGAGTACATCGAGAACGTGCTGTTTGCGAGCAACGTGCCGCCCAGCGAGGTGGCCGCGATACTGGTCGAGCCGATCCAGGGCGAAGGCGGCTACCTGGTGCCGCCCGACAGTTTCCTGCCGGGACTGCGCGAGCTGTGCGACCGGCACGGAATTCTGCTGATCTTCGATGAGGTGCAGACCGGCATCGGCCGCACCGGCAAGATGTTTGCCAGCCAGCATTGGGGCGTGCGTGCCGACATCATGACCCTCGCCAAGGGCGTGGCTTCAGGCCTTCCAATCGGACTGGTGGTGTCGCGCCGCAAACACATGGAAAAATTCAAGCGCGGCGCGCATGGCAGCACCTTCGGGGGCAATCCGCTGTGTTGCGCCGCGGCGCTGGCGACTCTTGAGCTGGTGGAGAACCAATACGCCGCCAACGCCGCAGCCGTCGGCGAGTACTTCTTCGCACGGCTGCGCGAGCTGAAGGAACGCTTCGCCTGCATCGGCGATGTCAGGGGCAAGGGACTGATGATCGGTGTCGAACTGGTGACGGACCGCGCCACGCGCGCGCCCGCCCGGGCGCTGTGCGAGCAGCTGCTGACGCGCGCCTACCAGAACGGCCTGCTGCTTTTGTCCTGTGGCGTGAGCACGCTGCGGTTCATCCCGCCGCTCATGATCAACCGCGGGCATGTCGATGAGGCGCTCGGGATCGTCGAGCTCGCGCTCACCGAAGCCTTGGCGATGAGCTGAGTAACAGCGGCCATGGCTGAAGGCCGTACACCCTCGCGCCCGCTGGGCTTTCTGATGTGCACCGCGCTCATCGTCGGCAACACGATCGGTGTTGGCATCTTCATGCTGCCCGCATCGCTGGCGCCCTACGGACTGAACGCCCTGACCGCATGGGGCATCACCGCGGTGGGGTGCATTTTCGTGGCCTGGGTATTTGCCGGTCTCGCGCGCAGCTTCCCGCAGGACGACGGACCGTACGCATACGCCAGCCGTGCATTCGGCCACGGTGTTTCGTTTGTCCTGATGTGGTGTTACTGGGTGTCCACCTGGATTACCAATGCGGCGATTGCGATCGCGGTGGTCGGCTATCTGGGCAGCTTCTTCCCGGTGCTGAACGTCAACCGCTTGCTCGCGGCAGTCACGGCGCTCGCGCTGCTGTGGCTTTTTGTCCTGATCAACCTGCGCGGTGTGCGAACCGCCGCATGGGTGCAGCTGCTCAGTACCGGCCTTAAGCTCTTGCCGCAGATCGCCATCATCGGCCTCGGCGCCTGGTTCTGTTTCACACCACAGCCGACCCAGGTCGTACACGTGCCGGCCACTCCCGCCTCGCTGTCCGCGGTGATCGCCGCCTCAACGCTGGCCCTGTTTGCGATGCTGGGGGTCGAATCCGCGGCGATGCCGGCCGGCAGGGTGGCCGATCCCGGACGCACGATCCCGCGTGCCACGTTCACGGGCACGGCCATCGTGGCACTCATCTATATGTGTATCTCGGTCGTACCGATGCTCCTGATTCCGCAGACCGAGCTCGCCACCTCGAATGCGCCGTTCGCGGACCTGTTCGCGCGCCTGCTCGGCGCGGGTTCCGGAAAGCTGCTCGCAGCATTCGTCGTCATCAGCGGACTTGGGGCGCTCAACGGCTGGACGCTGATCCTGGGCGAGATCACGGTGAGCTTCGCCAAGCATGGCGGCTTTCCACCCGCCCTGGGCAAGGTGAACTCGCATGGGGCGCCGTTGCGCGCTTTCGTCCTGACCGGCATCGCGGCGAGCATCATGATGCTTTTGAACTACGACGAATCGACGGCGGCGGGCTTCACCTTCCTGAGCGTCGTCGTCACCGCTGCAAACCTGCCGATCTACATCGGCTGCGCCGCCGCGGTGCTGGTGCTGTGGCGACGCGGACAGATCCCCAGGCCCGGCCCGCGCGAGTCGCGCTGGTTTCTGGCCGCAGCTCTTGCGCTGGTGTACTGCGTATGGGTCTTCATCGGCATGGGCGCGAAGTCGTTTCTCTACGCACTGGTACTGGGCGCCGCCGGCATCCCGGTCTACTGGTGGTACGCGCACGTGCGACGCGCCGCGCTTGCCGCCCCGGCCCTGTGAAATCCGCCCTTTTCAGTTAAGCAAAGGTACGTCATGCCGCATCAGGCCCTCGCTGTGTTTGCGCTTGCGCTGCTCGCATCCGTCACCACCGCCGGCGCCGGCATGACGCAGATTCCCGCCCGTCCGCGCGCGCGCGATCTGGGCGTGCCGTTCGACGGAACGCCGGGGGCGCTGAACGCGATCACCGACGTTGACGGTGTGGTGGTCGGCCATACCACGCTCATCTCCGGCGACGGCAAGCTCATTGTCGGCAAGGGACCGGTGCGAACCGGGGTGACCGCGGTACTGCCACGCGGCTTGGCTTCCATGCAGCACTTCTCCTTCGCCGGCTGGTTCACGGAAAACGGCAACGGCGAGATGACCGGCACGACCTGGGTCGAGGAGTCGGGCTTTCTCGAAGGTCCCGTGCTGATCACCAACACCCACAGCGTCGGGGTGGTGCGCGATGCGGTCATCGCCTGGCGCGTGGCGCACGGGCCGGCGGATGCCACCGACTCGTGGTGGTCGCTGCCGGTCGTGGCCGAGACCTGGGACGGCTGGCTCAACGACATCAACGGCTTTCACGTCAAGCCCGAGCACGTCTTCCACGCCCTCGACAGCGCGCATTCCGGTGCGGTGGAGGAAGGCGCGGTCGGTGGTGGCACCGGCATGGTCTGCAATGGTTTCAAGGGCGGCATCGGTACCTCCTCGCGCAAGCTCACCGACAAGGACGGCGGCTATATCGTCGGCGTGCTGGTTCAATGCAACTACGGCACGCGGGAGAACCTGCGCATCGCAGGCATCCCGGTCGGCCGGGAGATCCAGAGCGAGGATCCGTACGCCTGGGTGCCCTCCGAGCTCGCCGAACGCGGTTCGATCATCGTCGTCGTGGCCACCAACGCGCCCTTGCTGCCTCATCAGCTGAAGCGCATCGCCCGGCGCGTGTCGCTCGGCATCGGACGCAACGGCAGCATCGCCGGCAACGGCTCGGGCGACATCTTCATCGCGTTCTCGACCGCCAACCCCGCCGCGAGCGACTTAGGTCACCTCGCGGAAGTGAAAATGGTGCCGAACGATTCGCTGGACCCGCTGTTCGCCGCCACCGTGCAGGCCACGGAAGAGGCGATCGTGAACGCGATGGTGGCGGCCGAGGACATGACGGGCATCGACGGGCACCACGTGCGCGCCCTGCCCCACGATCAGCTGCGCGCCGTGCTGGCCAAGTACAACCGGCTGACGCACTGACGAAACCCGTTGATTCCCGGACGGCCTCGGCTCTGATCTCTTCAGTTCCCGGCCAGGATCGCCCCCCAGTTGATGATCGCGTTCCACAGCATGCGCTGATCGCCGCGATTGAGGTCGCGGTGCAGCGGATTGAAGTTGAACGTGATCACGTGTCCCTGCCCTTGCTTCAGATCCAGGATGGCGGCGCGCCCGATCAGGTTCTCTTCGCCCCAGGCAGCTCCGCTGATGACGAACGGGGCGCCCTCACGATCGCCCCATTCGAGCACGATGCCGCTGCGATCGAACGGCCCATCCAGACACACCGTGCAGTAGGCCATCCGCAGCCACGCGCGCGGAATGGAGTAGAGCGCAAAGTTCTGGCGGAACACCCAGGTGCGCGCGGGGTAGCCATAGGCGAGCGGGTGGTCGGGCCGGGCGAACGACACGCGCACGTGCGCTCCCGGGGTGCGGGTCTCGGCATTCTGGGCTGCCGCGGCCGCCCCGGTGCCGCCACCCTGCGAACTGCGTGGCACGCCGCCGGCTTCGCGCCGCACGCCGCGCACGAGGCCGCCCTCGAGCGGGAGCATCGAGCCGTTACCGAGAGTGACGAGCAGGCCGCCGGAGCGTATGAACTTCTGCAGCTCGGCGAGCCCTGCGAAGCCGATGCCTCCGGTGATGTCGTCCGAAGAGGCCGGCGTGCCGAGACTCGGGGTGGCAGCGGTCTTCTTGAACGGCATCGGCCCCCATTCCTTGTGCAGCCCCTCGATCTGCTCGGCGAGCTCAAGATCGACGTGCGGATAGACGAGCACGTCGTAGTGGTCCTTGAGCTTGCCGGCGCGAATGTCCTCGTCGCGAACGTAGAGATAAGGAATGTGGCGCTCATCGAGCGTGTGGCGCGCCCAGCCCGCCGTGTCGGTGTCGGCCCAGGGGATCCAGACACCGAGGCGCGGCACCGGTGTCTCGTGCTTCGGCACATCCGGCTCCGCAGCGGTGCTTGCGACATCAAGTCCGAGCCTCACCGCCGTATCATGCAGCGCCGCCGCGAGGCCGGCCTGCGAGGGCAGGATCCAGGAACCGGCCGGGTAATCGAGGCCATCGGCGCTGAAGGCGTGCTCGGCAATCTTCACGTGGAACCTGGCGAGCGCGTAGCGCGCTTCCAGCAGTCCCTCCTGGCCGCTGTCCTTGAGCAGGAATACCGGGCCGGTTCCGGATACGCTACCGGCAACGTGCGGAGCCTCGGTCAGCGGCGCCAGTGGCGCGGCGCGCACGTTCGGGTCGGCCGTCGGCACGACGGCCAGGTGATAGTGCGCGGGGAAGGACCAGGAGACCTCGTCGTACGCCTCCGGTGCGTCCTTCGGATACTGCTGTTCGGTCAGAAGATCCACCGCGTAATCGCGGTACGGCTGATCGAGCCGCACGACATAGGTGCCAGCCGGCCAGCTGCCCTCCTTCAGCTCGAGCGGGGAGGTCGCCCGCTGCACCTCGATGCCGAGTGACATGAGCCGTGCGATGAGCTGCGCGACGCGCGTCGGGTCGCCCTGCGCCTGCGGGATCACGAAGCCGAACGGCGCCTCCTCCAGTCCCCGCGTGTAGGAGTGCAGGCCCTTCAGGTAGTAATTCTTCAGCAGCGTCTTCGCCTGCTGCGCCGTGTCATCCAGCGCCGCCAGCATCGCGGTCTCGTTGTAATTGACGTTGTCGCGCGCCGACCAGAGGATCGGCTCGGGCGGCGCGGGCAGCGGGCGGTACCAGTGTTGCGAAGTCACCGCCTCGGAGTCGGGCTGCACGGTGCGCATCGTCTCGGCGCTGCCGTTGCCCCAGGTCTCATAGCCGCGGCCGTCGGCGTTGTGATTGGTCGCAATCGAATCAAGGTACAGATGCGCGAAGTCATCCCCGAAGTTCCAGGTCCATACCCCCGGCATGCCAAAACCGGTGAGCGTCTGCACTTCGTGGAAACTCAGTTCGAGACGCTCGGCGTAGGTCAGGGGATCGACGTGCGTGTTGAGCGGGTCGGTGCCGTTCCAGCTCATGAGCAGCGCCACGCTCTCGTGCAGGTCGTGTATCACCTGCGGATGCCAGGCGAAGAACATGCGAAACACCGCCTTGGTCGTCTCGTGAACCTGCTGGTGCGCATCGCGGTTGATGTCGACGAAGGCGTACTTGGACCAGTAGGGCGGCGCCTGACGCGGCAGCTTCGCCTGGTCGGTCTTGCCCTTCAGATACCGGTAGAACCATTCGACCTGCTTGTCGCGGCCGTCGGGACTGGCGACCGGGTTGATCAGCACCACGAGGTTGGCGCGGATGCGCTGGATCATCGGCTGTTCGGACACGGCGAGCCGGTAGGCCAGCTCCAGCACCGACTCGGTTGAGCCGGTCTCATCCGAGTGCAATCCGGCATTGAAGTAATAGATCGGGCGCGCCGTGGCGACGAGCGCATCGGCGGCCGCCGGGGAGGTCTTGCGCGGATCGGCGAGCGCGGCGGTGGCAGCCTTCAGGCGTTCCAGATCCCGGATGCCCTCCTCGTCCGCAATCGCGAGCAGCACGATGTCGCGCCCTTCCTCCGAGCGTCCGATGCTGAACATGCGCACGCGCGGCGACGAAGCGCTCAGCGCCCGGCAGTAGGCATAGGCGGTCGCCGAATTGACCAACTCCCCGGGCGCCCCGGGGATGCGGTGCAGGAAGGTGCGCGGCGAGACGACGCTTGAAGATGCCGGCAGATACGAAACCCAGGGCGACAGGAAGCGCGCCTCGGTGGTCGCCCGCGCAATTTCCTCGGTCGAGCCGGGTTCGGCCGTGTCGGGCGCGACCGACTGTGCCGGCAACAGGCGCGGAGTCAGGGCCATGAGGGTCACAAGAATGAGCGGCTTGACGCGCATGAGCGCTTCCTCTTGATGGGGGCGTGCGGCTTTTGCGGCGGCATCATAGCGAAGCGGCTGCCTGGCCGCTATTGAACATTCGCTCAACTACGGGCAGACTGCTCCCGGCATGGCTCGCAATCCGCGATACGACGTCCTGTTCGAGCCGGTGAAGATCGGGCCGGTCACCGCAAAGAACCGCTTCTATGCGGTGCCGCATGCCGCCGGCATGACCAACTCGATGCCGCACATGCGCGCGAAGTTCCGCGAGACCAAGGCCGAGGGCGGCTGGGGCGTGGTGTGCACCGGCTACGTGTCGATCGACCCAAGCTCGGATGATTCACCGCTGCCGTTCGCCACTTTGTGGGATGACGAGGATATCCGCTCGCACGCGCTCATGACCGAGGCGGTGCACCGGCACGGCGCGCTCGCGGGGGTGGAGTTGTGGCACGGCGGCGGCTCGGTCATGAACCGCACCGTGCGCACCCCGCCGCTGTCGCCCTCCGGCACCTCCTGGATGGCCACGCACGTCAACTTCATGGGCAACCAGCGGCCGAAGGTCATGGATGCCAAGGACATCCGTGTCTTGCTTGACTCGCAGGCGCAGGCGGCGCGCCGCGCCCGCAGCGCCGGGTTCGACATCGTCTACGTCTACGCCGGCATGGGCTACCTGCCCTACGAGTTCCTGCTGCCGGAGTGGAATCAGCGCACCGATGGCTATGGCGGCAGCGTGGGCAATCGGGTGCGTATCGTGCGCGAGCTTCTGGACGTGACGCGCGAGGCGGTGGGCGGCTCGTGTGCGGTGGCGCTTCGCATCAGTCTCGAGGAGCTGCGCGCACGGCGAAGCGAGAGCGCTCCATCGGAGGCGCACGAGGTCGTGGCACTGCTGGCCGATGCGGCGGACCTGTGGGACGTGAAGCTCGACTCCTCGCCGACCGATTGCGCCCCCTCGCGCTTCTCCCCGGAAGGCAGCCACGAGCCGATCATCGACTTCGTCAGGAAGATCACCAGGCAACCCGTGGTCGGGGTCGGCCGCTTCACCTCTCCGGACACCATGGTCGGTCAGATCCGGCGCGGCGTGCTCGATCTGATCGGCGCCGCGCGACCCTCCATCGCCGATCCCTTCCTGCCGCTGAAGATCGACCAAGGCCGCGAGCAGGACATCCGCGAATGCATCGGCTGCAACATCTGCATCTCCAGTTGGCACGATAGTGTCCCGGTGCGCTGCACGCAGAACCCGACCATCGGCGAGGAGTGGCGCCGCGCTTGGCATCCCGAGCGCATCGCCGCCGCCGGCAGCGATGCCTCGGTTCTGATCGTGGGAGCGGGACCTGCCGGTCTTGAGTGTGCGCTCTCGCTCGGGCGGCGCGGCTATGAGGTCACGGTTGCGGAGGCGGGCGAGGATCTCGGCGGGCGCCTGTGCTTCGAAACCCGCCTGCCGGGACTGGCCGGCTGGGGACGCGTGCTCGACTGGCGCCTGGGCCAGCTTGAGCGGCTGCCGAACGTGAACGTGTATCGGGGCAACCGGCTGTCGGCGGATGAGATCCTGGAACTGGCTAACACGCACGTGGTCATCGCCACCGGCGCCCGTTGGGCACGCCTGCTCTACTCCGCACTCGAGATCCCGCTCGGAATGCTCGACTCTGCGAACGTGTTCACGCCCGATGACGTTGCCGCCGGCACGCCTCTTGAGAGCCCGGTGGTGGTCTATGATTTTGACAACTACTACATGGGCAGCGTCCTTGCGGAACACCTCGCCAAAGGCGGACACTCGGTGAGTTACGTGACACCGGCCGGACATGCCTCCGCGTGGGCCATCATGAGCAACGAGCAGCCGCAGATTCACCGCGCACTCTTCTCGGCAGGAATCGCACTGCACACCCTCTCGCGCGTGACGGCTCTCGAGGGCGGCGAGGTCACACTCGCCAACCAGTTCACCCATGCGCCGCTGCGCCTGCCCTGCGCGTCGCTCGTGATCGTCGGCGCCCGCTTTGCCGAGGACGCCCTGCACGGGGCGCTCACCGGCCGCGCCGATGAGCTCGCCGCAGCGGGGATCCGCTCGGTCACCAGGATCGGCGATGCGCTCGCACCGGGGGCGATCGTGCATGCGGTCTACAGCGGCCACCGCTATGCGCGCGAGCTGGATGCCGATCCGAATACCCTGACACCGCTTCGCGACAGCCCGCTGCCGAGGCTGGCATGAGCGCTGAAAGTTTGCCGCCGAAGCTTGCCGGACTGGAGCCGACGCTGCCCTCGAGCTGGTATCGCTCCGAGCGCGTGTTTGCACTGGAGAAGGAGCGCATCTTCTGCCGCGAATGGGTGTGCGTCGCTCGCGAAGAGGAACTGGCGCACTCGGGCGCCTTCCGGGTGCTGGACGTGCTCGGCGAGAGCATCCTGCTGGTGCGCAACCGCGAGGGGCGCCTGCGCGCCTTCTACAATGTGTGCCGGCACCGCGGTGCACGCCTGTGTCGGGGCCCCGCCGAGGCCGCAGCCGCCCCGCAGGCGCGCCTGCCCGGCGGCATCGCCGCCTCGCGCATCACCTGTCCCTATCATCAATGGACCTACGACTTCGACGGCCGCCTGGTCGCAGCTCCGCACCTGTTCGGCCAGCCGCACTTCGATGCGAGTCTCTTCAGCCTGTACGCGGTGGGGCTCGAGTGCTGGGGCGGCTTCGTGTTCGTGCACCTGACGCCTGCTGCCGCCGCGCCGCTGGCCGCGCAGTTGGGCGAGATCCCCGCGCGCACCGCGCGCTATCCCCTGAGCGAGCTTCGGATCGGTCACTCGATCCGCTACGAGGTCGCCGCGAACTGGAAGGTGATCTGCGAGAACTACAACGAGTGCTATCACTGCGCCGGGGTGCATCCGGAGCTGTGCGAGGTGGTGCCGGCGTTCCGCGATCGCGGCGGCGCGGATCTTGACTGGATGCGCGGCATCCCGCATCGCCCCGGCGCCTACACCTTCACCACTTCCGGCACCACGCGGCGGCGCCCCTTTCCGGGCCTCAACGAGGACGAGAGGGTGCGCCACAAGGGTGAGCTCGCCTACCCGAATCTCTTCGTCAGTCTTGCCTGCGATCACGCGGCCGTTTTCATCCTGCTGCCGCGCAGCCCGACGCTCACCAGCATCGTGTGTCATTTCCTGTTTGAGCCGTTCGAGCTCAGCAAGCCCGACTTCGAGCCCTCCGACGCCACCGCCTTCTGGGATCTGGTCAATCGCCAGGACTGGGCGATCTGCGAGGCCGTGCAGGCCGGCATCAGCGCGCGCGTGCACCAGCGCGGCTATTACTCACCGATGGAAGACTTCAATCTCGACATCCGCCGCTACGTCCTCGATCGGATCGGGGACGCGGTCGACCTGGCGTGACGGTAAAGCCAAGCGGGGTTGAGACGGCAGCACGCGTTCGCGTGCGCTGGAAGATCTTCGCGTTCATGTTCGGCTTCGGGCTGATTGGCTATCTGCAGCAGCGCAGCATGACCATCGCCGCCTACCAGATGATGCCGCAGCTGGGCTTAAACCAGATGCAGATCGGCTGGCTCGAAACGGCACTGCTGTTGGGCTATACCGCCCTACAGTTTCCCGGCGGAGTCCTCGGTCAGCGCCTCGGCGCGCGGCTGATGTTCGTCATCATCGGACTCGTGGCGTTCGGCGCCACGCTCGCCACACCGCTGGTTCCCCTGCTGCTCGCCGGCTCGGCGTTGTTTTTGGTTCTGGCCGCCATCCAGTTCCTGCTCGGCGCGGCACAGGGCCCGATCTTCCCCGTCTCCGCGGGTGTTTTCGAGACCTGGTTCACCGCCGACCAGTGGCCGCTGGTGCAGGGCCTGCAGACCATGGGCCTGGGGCTGGGAGCCGCGCTTGCTCCCATCCTCATCGGCCGGCTCATGGCCGAGTTCGACTGGCAGCGGGCGCTCATCTGGACCTCGCTGCCCGCCGTGATCGTGGTCATCTGGTGGGGCCGCTACGGGCGCAACACCCCGGCCGAGCATCCGGCCGTCACTGCCGCGGAGCTGGCAGAGCTTGGGCCGCAGCGCGCAGCGCACGTGGACAACACGATCTCGTGGCGACGCATGTGGGAGCTCATCAAGGACCGCGACGTACTGGCGCTGACCGCCTCCTACCTGTGCATGAACTACGTGTTCTACCTGCTCGCGAACTGGTGTTTCCTCTATCTCGTGCAGGAACGGCACTTCACGTTGCTCGAGAGCAGCTGGCTCGCCAGCGCGCCACCGCTCGCCGCCGCCGTCAGCTCCGGGGTGGGGGGCAAGCTTGCCTGCGTGTTCGGCAAGCGCTGGGGGGTGCGCCGCGGCCTGTCGATCATTCCGCTGCTGTCACTGCCGGCCGCAGGCGCGCTGCAGTTCGTGGCGGTTGACGCTGCCAACGCCTACGTCGCGGTCGCAGCACTTGCCTTGTGCTTCGCCGCGGTGGAAATCAATGAAGGGCCGTACTGGGCCGCGATCATGCACGTCGGGCGCGCCGACACCATGGCGGCCTCGGGCCTGCTCAACACCGGCGGCAACGTGGGCGGCCTGATCGCAACCCCGATCGTCGGCTACCTGTCGGGCCATCACGCGTGGACACCGGCCTTCCTGATCGGGGCGGCGCTGGCGATCGTCAGCGGGCTTGCCTGGCTTTTGGTCGATCCACTGCGGCGCGCGCCGGGGCGCGAGGGCTGAGGCGCCGCCGTTGCCCGGCAGGCACGCACCGGTCAGTTTTTTGCCGAGTGAAAGTCGCGCAGCAGCCGGCGATGCAGGGCGAAATAGCCCGGAGCGCTCACCTGGGTACGCTGTCTGATCAGTGCATTCAGCCGGGCGAGCGCGTGAAACGGCACGGAGGGGAAGCAGTGGTGCTCGGCATGGTAGGGCATCCGCCACGACAGCAGCCGCACCGCCGCGTTGGTGTAGGTGGTGCGGGTATTGGCCAGCATGTCCTCGCTCAGGGCGCAGCCCTGGTGCTCTGACAAAAGGAACATGCGCAGCAGCGGCTGGCCCAGAATCACCGGGATCACCCAGTAAATCAGGGCATCCGCGCGTCGAAAGTACAGTGAGAGTGCAATCACGCCCAGATAGCAGGCCCACAGAATGCGCGCTTCGCGTACCACGAGCGCGCACTTCTCGGGCGGCACGAACGGCTCGGTCACCTCCCCCGTCAGTGCGTGGCGCAAAGTCACCGTCAGTCGATCACGCCAGTACGGCAAGCCCGAGACACGCCACAGATAGCTAGTCAGCGTGCCAGGGGGCGCCACTGTCAGCTCGGGGTCGCGCGCCGGATCCTGCGTGAAACGGTGATGGGCAAAGTGGAAGAAGCGAAAATACCCGGACGGCAACATCAGCAGCGCGCCGCACAGCCCGGCGATGAGTTCGTTGGGCGCCGCGCTCGCGAACGCGGTGCGGTGGGTGGTCTCATGCAGCGCGCAGAACAGGAAACACAGCACGACCCCGTACAGGGCCACTGGCAGCGCCAGCCACGGCTGGCCGCGACTCGCCCAAACGAGAAACGCGGTTGCGGACAGTAAGCCGACGTGGCTGCCAAGTTGCAGCCAGCCGCGGGCATCCGAGCGTTGCGTGAGTCCTCGCAGGACTTCCGGCTCGAGGATCACCCCTGAATCGCTAGCCATGAGACCCTCGGATTCCCATCGCCTGCGACTGTCTCACCGCCGATGCATGGCGCGCAACGGCCGTTCTAGGGAGCCTCGGCCTGCGCAGCCACGCGCTCAGCGCCGAGCTTGCCGAGCGCGGCAGCGTGCGCCCCGAGTGCGCCTTGCGGCCAGCTCAACTGTAGCCTTCCGGCCCCAGCCGGGGAGCGCACGTCAAGGTCCGCGCGCACGACTGCCCCCGGTTCGCCCGCCTCGAGCGACCCGGAAACACTCACATCCTCGGTCCAGCGCACATCGGTCAGCTGCACACGGTAGCCTTGCCCCGCCGCCGCACTCGTGAACGTGCCGCCGCGCAGCCCGATCCCGCGACCCGCTCCATTTTCCTCGGCGCGCGCCAGCACATCCGCCGCGGTGAGCAATGCTGCCGTCACCACGCGCAGCCGCGCCTGTGAAGCCTGGTTGGCGGATGAGGGCTGCGCCGGGTCGAGCTCGCGCACCCAGCGGGCGAAGCGCGGCACCAGGGGCACCGGCGGCACGGCCGCCGCGCAGCTCTCATCGCCGCTCGCGAGCGTCTGGATGAACCGGCGCACCAGCCGCGCGCCACATTCACTGCGCGCAGAGGGCAGCGCATTGACGTGGAAGCTGTTGGCGAGAATGACGTGATGCGAGCGTGGAAAGTGCGACGCAGCGTCGGCCCCGTCCGCCACGCTCGTCATGTTGTCCAGCTCACCGGACACCACCAGGACCGGAACGGCCGGATAGCGCGTGCCGGCCGGGATGAGCGGGGCTGCGTCCGGCGCGCGTGCCGGCCACTGCACGCACTGATCGATGAAGGCATAGTCGAGCGGCATGCGGCGGTACTCGTCGATCGTGAACGGCGCGTAGGTTTGCGGTGCCTCGCGCCCGCGCCGCGCCAGCGCGGCGTCACGCGCGGCGAGCCGCAGCTTCGGCGGCAGGGCCATGTCGAAGATATGCGGCGGATCGGTGCAGGAAACCGCCGCGGCGAGGCCTTCGCTGAAAAGCGCCGGCGAACGGGTCGGATCGCGCGAGTCGACGCTACCGAGCGTCTCCGCCATGAGGCGCAGCAGCGGCAGCGAGTCTCCGCTGCTGAAGGCGCGTGCGGCGGCATCCGTCTCCCGCACGCTCGAGTAGGCCGGCGAACCGCCGAACATGACGATTGCAAGCGCGGTGGGATCGGCGGTGAGAGTCATGAGCCGCCCATCGCCGTAGCGCACCCTGGCCTCGAACGGCCGGGCGCGCAGTTGTGCGAGTGCGGGGGCGATGTGATCGAGCGAACTGCCCGCAAGTGCCCTGCAGGCCGCGGTGCGTTCACAGGCAAGGTTGAACTTCCGGCGCATCGCAGGCGCATAGTGCGGATACCACGGGTAGTCCGGGCCATCGAGTGGATACGCCCCATCGAGCACCAGCGAACGCAGCTTGTGCGGATGGCGCAGCGCGAACACCTGCGCCGTGTAGGTGCCGGAGGAGCTTCCGTACAGGTCGACGCGGCCTAACGCCAGCGCGTCCAGGAGTGCGGCGAGGTCATCTGCCACGAGCGCGCTGCTGTACAGGGGCGCTGCCGGCCCGAGCGAGCGGCCGCAGGCGCCGATGTCGGCTTCGGTGAGCAGGGGTGCGTTTTGCAGCTCGCGGCAGTCGAGCGCGCTCGAGCGCCCGGTGCCGCGGTTGTCCATGAGCAGCACGTCGTGGTCGGCGCGCAGCGGCCCGAACAGCGCCAGGTACTCGTCGCGGGACTCGGTGGCCGGGTATCCCGGGCCGCCCTCGGTCGCCACCAGCGTGCCGGCCGCAGCTCCCACCGCCGAGTGCGGGTAGTACTCGAAATAGACCGGGATCGTGCCCGGGAGCGCGCCGGAAGGATCCAGCGCTCGCACCAGGGTGCCGCACCAGGGCGCCCCCGTCTGGCAGCGCTGCAGCGTCAGCCGCCCTACTACCATGGTCGAATTGCCAGAACCCGGCGATACTGCGGTCGCCGCGACGAGGGCCCTGGAATCGGCCGCCGCTGCGCACAGCTGCGCCAGCAGCGCGCCGAGAATCAGCAGCCGGGCAGGGCAAGCGCAGCGCATGGGGTAACCGCGACGGGATGCAAAAGCGTGCGCCTATTGTACCGGCATTTTGCGACGCGCTACCCTTGGCCCCCTGCCCAGGACCAACCAAGAAGAAACCGATGGCCAGCTGGATGGTTTCAACGCGCGCGCTGAGTGCCGTTCTGGCGCTGCTCATCGCCTGGCTGCCGAGCGCGCACGCGCAGGTCGGCACCGCCCTCAAGACCCGTAACGTCGTGCTGATCGTCAGCGACGGTGTGCGCTGGCAGGAAGTTTTCACCGGCGCCGACCCGACCCTGCTCAACGAGACCAACGGTGGCATCTGGGACAAGGAGGAGGACCTGAAGCGCGAGTTCTGGCGTGCCGAGGCGAAGGAGCGCCGCAAGGCACTGTTCCCGTTCCTGTGGTCCACCGTCGCCACGCATGGCCAGATCTTCGGCAACCGCGCCCTGAGCAGCAACGCCCGGGTCACCAACGGGCTGGCCTTCTCGTATCCTGGCTACAACGAGATGCTCACCGGACATCCTGATGCGCGCATCGACAGCAACGAGTTCGGCCCGAATCCCAACGTTTCCGTGTTCGAATGGCTCAACTCCCTGCCGGACCTGCACGGGCAGGTGAACGTATTTGCGACCTGGTCGATCTTCAAGGACATCTTCAACGTGTCGCGCAGCCATCTGCCCCTGCAGGTCGGCTGGGACCTGCCCTATCCGAATGCCAGCGCCGCCCAAGAGCGGCTGCTGAACCAGCTCTACCAGTTCACGACCAAGCTCGACGATGAGGACGTCTACGACTCATTTCTGCAAATGCCGCTGTTGGACTTTCTGAGCAAGCATCAGCCGCGCGTCCTGTTCGTCGGATACGGCGAGACGGACAACTGGGCACACGCCGGGCGCTATGACCTCGTGCTGCACAGCGCGCATGTCTTCGATCACTTCGTCGAGCAGCTCTGGAACACCCTGCAGGCGCAGCCGGCCTATCGTGACCAGACCACCTTCATCATCACCACCGATCATGGCCGCGGCGGCGGGCTCACCGAGTGGCGCGAACACGGGGTCAAGGAAAAAGGCTCCGAGAACATCTGGATCGCGGTGATCGGCCCGGACACCGCGCCGCTCGGGGAGCGCAGCCAGACCGCGGAAGTTCACCAGGCGCAGATTGCGGCCACGGTGGCTGCGCTGTTGGGCAAGGACTACCCCAAGGCGATCCCCGCCGCTGCCGCACCGCTCGCAGACGTCCTCGGCAAGCGCCCATAACAACAATCGCCATCGATCAGTGAGGATGCCCATGACCGCTGCCAAGCTGTTCCGCTTCATTGCCCTGTCGGTGCTCGCCGCGAGCGCCTGGGGTCAGCAGCCGAGCATCCATCTGGAGGACCTCGACACGAGCGCCGCTGCCTGTAGCGACTTCTATCAGTACGCCAACGGCACCTGGCGCGCCAAAAACCCGATACCGGCCTCGCAGTCGCACTGGAGCCGCCGCTGGCAGGCCGGCGAGGATGCCAAGACGCAGCTGAAGGACATCCTGGAGCCGATCGCGCAGCGCTCGGACTGGCGCAAGGGCAGCAACGAGCAACTGATCGGCGACTTCTACGGCTCCTGCATGGACGAGTCACGCATCAACAAGGCGGGACTTGCGCCGGTCGCCCCGATCCTGAGCGAGATCGACGCCATCCAGACGCCGGCGGATCTGCAGCGCGTCATCCGTCACCTGCAGAGCTTCGGCGTGCTGGCACCCTTCCAACTCAACTCCTCACCCGATTACCACGATCCGACGCAGACGCTGGCGGAAATCGCGGCCGCCGGCCTCGGCCTGCCGGACCGCGACTACTACTTCAAGACCGAAGCGCGCTTCAAGGAAGCGCGCGAGAAGTATCTGGTGCACGTGGCCCACATGTTTGCCCTCGCCGGCGCCGATGAGGGCAGCTCGCGCAGCGCGGCGGACACGGTACTGCGCCTGGAGACGAGCCTCGCCGGCGCATCGCTCGACAACGTGGCGCTGCGCGATCCGGCCGCCACCGATCACAAGATGTCATTCGAGGACATGACCAAACTCGCCCCCTCGGTCGAGTGGAGCACGTACTTTTCTGACGCCGGCATGCCGCGCGGGGTGGTGAACGTCGACCAGCCGAAGTTTCAGCAGGAGCTCGAGCGAGAGCTCAAGACCACCCCGCTTGCGCACTGGAAGACCTACCTCAGGTGGCAGTTCCTGCACGCGGCCGTCATCGGCTTACCCACGCCCTTCGTGCAGGAGAACTTTACCTTCTACGATGCCTATCTTGGCGGCGCCAAGGAACTCAAGCCGCGCTGGAAGCGCTGCGCGGAGGAGACCGATCGGCTGCTCGGCGATGCGCTCGGCCAGAAGTACGTGGAGAAATACTTCCCGCCGGACGCGAAGCATCGCGCGCAGCTGATGGTCGAGAATATCGTCGCGGCCATGCACGAGACCATCGAAGGACTGACCTGGATGGGGCCGGATACCAAGAAGAAGGCGCTGGAGAAATTCACCACTCTCAACAAAAAGATCGGCTACCCGGACAAGTGGAAGGACTACAGCAGCATCCACATCGACCGCAGCTCGTACTGGAACAACCTGCTGGCGGCGAGCGACTGGAACGTAAAGGACGACCGCGCGCTCATCGGCAAGCCCACCGATCGCAGCCGCTGGGGCGACACACCGCCGACCTCGAACGCCTACTACAACCCGCAGCTCAATGAGATCGTGTTTCCGGCCGGGATCCTGCAGCCGCCGGCCTTCGATGCCAGGGCGGTGGATGCGGTGAACTACGGCGGCATCGGCGTCGTGATCGGACACGAAGTCAGCCACGGTTTCGATGACCAGGGAGCGCAGTTCGACGCGCTCGGGCGGCTGTCCGACTGGTGGAGCGCGCAGGACCTCAAGCGCTTCCAGGTCCGCACCGCGTGCGTGGCCCGCCAGTTCGATGGCTATTTCATCGAGCCGAACATCCACCACAACGGCAAGCTCGTGCTCGGCGAGAGCATCGCGGACCTTGCCGGCGTGAAGGTCGCCTACCGGGCCTTCCAGAAAACACAGCATCCTCACCCCGGGCCCACGGTCGATGGCCTAAGCCCCGAGCAGCAGTTCTTCATCGCCTGGGGTCAGTGGCGCGGCGATGAGATCCGCCCGGAAACGCAGCGCCTGATGGTGCAGGGAGACCCGCATCCGATCGCCAAGTTCCGTGTGATCGGACCCTTGTCTAACTTGAGCGAGTTCGCGCAGGCCTTCAGCTGCAAGAGCGGCGCGGCCATGGTGCGCAGCGCCGCCGATCGCTGCGAGGTGTGGTAGCGTGGACACGGACAAACTCACCAACCCGACCGTACGCGCCGCAATCGATGCCCTGCAGCGCGGCGACAGCGAGGCGTGGGCCGCGCAGTTCGAAGCCGATGCGAGGCTGTTTGATGATGGCAGTCCGCGCAGCCTCGAGGAGTTCAATCGCGAGGCGGTCGGTCACGAGCGGTTCACTTCGATCGACGGAGTCGACAACCACGGCCTTGATCTGACGGGACACTTCCACTCGGAGCTGTGGGGGGATTTTCGCAGCTATTTCAGGTTCCAGTTGTCGGCCAACGGCAAGATCAAGAGGCTGGACATCGGCCAGGCCTGATGGAGGGCAATGATGCACTCGAGCGGCAACACCATGCTGATTACCGGCGGAGGCTCCGGGATCGGCCGCGCGCTGGCGGAGGCATTTCATGCCAACGGCAACCAGGTCGTCATTGCGGGGCGCCGCAAGGCGAGGCTTGATGAGACCACCGCGGCGAATCCGGGGATGCGCTCGGCGGTCCTCGATATCGAGAGCGCCGATGCGATCGGCCGTTTCGCGCAACAGCTCGGCAAGGACTACCCGGCGCTGAACGTCGTGATCCACAACGCGGGCATCATGCGCCCGGAGGCGCTGAGGAAAGGCGCGCTCGAGGACGCCGAGGCGACCGTGGCCACGAATCTGCTCGGGCCGATCCGGCTCACGGCCGCGCTGCTGCCGCTGCTCAGCTCGCAGCCACGCGCGACGATCATGACCGTCTCCTCGGGACTGGCGTTCATTCCGCTGGCGATGACACCCACCTACTGCGCGACCAAGGCGGCGATCCACTCCTACACGCAATCGCTGCGCTACCAGCTGCGCGACAGCTCGGTGCAGGTGCTCGAACTCATCCCGCCCTACGTGCAGACCGAGCTCATGGGCGAAGATCAGGCCAGCGATCAAAGGGCGATGCCGCTGAAGGACTTCATCAGCGAGGTGATGAGCCTTCTCGCGAGCTCTCCGGACAGCCCCGAGATTCTGGTGGAGCGCGTGAAGTCCCTGCGATTTGCCGAAGCCAAGGGCGCCTTTGAGCCAATCTTCAAGGGACTCAACGCCACCATGCATTAGCGGCAGCGGGGCCGCAAGCGCGGAAGGATCCGCGGCAACGGCAGGCTAATCGATCGGCCAGGACATGGACTTGGGCAGCGCCCCGTCCGCTGTGCCCTCGCCGGATGAAATCGCTGCGCCGGCCTCCACCGCACGCCACCACGGTTCAAGCTTGGCCGCGTGCGCCGGCTGCACGGGCTCCCCGAGTCGCGGCATCATGAGCTGTGCGCCGAGCTTAGGAGCTTCTTCCAGCAGCGCTTCCGCGGGCTGATCCCAGGCATGCATGGCGAGGCTGAAAGTCCCCCAGTGAATGGGCAGGAACGGACCACCGCCCAAAAGCGACAGCGCCTTCAGCGCGTTGTACGGCCCGAGGTGCATGTCACCCCAGGACGGATGAAAGGCACCCACCTCGAGCATGACCAGGTCGAAAGGACCGAGCCGCTCGCGGATGAGCTGATATTCAGTCGTCAGGCCCGTATCACCGCTGAAAAACACCGTGTGCCGCGGCGAGCGGATGACGAGCGAGGACCACAGCGTGGTGTTGCGGCTGCCCGGCGTGCGCCCGGAAAAATGTTGCGAGGGAGCGGCCGTGACGGTAAGGCCGGCGTTCGGCAGTGCGTGGGTTTGCCACCAGTCGAGCTCGAAGATTCTCTCGGGCCGCACACCGAAGGCTTCCAGGTGGGCGCCGACCCCGAGCGAGGTCACGAAGGGCACATCGAGCTTGCGCAGCTCGCGGATCGTCGGGTAATCGAGGTGATCGTAGTGATCGTGCGATACCAGCACCAGGTCGAGCGGTGGCAGCTCGCGCAACGCCACCGGCACCGGCTGAAAACGCTTAGGCCCGGCGAGTCTTGAGGGCGACGCACGCGGCCCCCAGACCGGATCGGTCAGCACGCGCAGGCCATCGATCTCGATGAGAAGGGTGGAATGGCCGAGCCAGGTGACGCGCAGGCCGCTCTCGGGGGGACTTTTCCAGGTTTCGAGCGGATTGAGCGAGGGCAGCGCCCGCGACGGCACGCGCCGCTCACCGCCGCACAGGAATTCAGTCAGCGTCGGCATCGGCACGGAGGGATCGCGCAGCCCGGGCAGGATGGTGTGCACATTGCGGAAGCGCTCACCCGCCCACAGCGGGGAAGCCCTGATGCGCTCGAGGCGCTCACCGCCCGGTCTTCGTCCGATCGATCTCATCTTCCCTGAAAGGCTAGCATGGAAGGCGCCGCGCGCGTCACGGCGCGCCGCGACGCGCGTGTCGTGCGCGGCCCACCAGGTAGCCGGCAGCAAACGGCAGCCCGAGCACGATGACGGCGAGGATGATCAAGAGCAGCAGAACCTCCCCTGCGAGATAGCGCACCTGCTGGCCGGAGCTTTTGACCACCTGATCGGCGATTTTCGCGGCATCCAGCGCGAGCGCCTTGCGCTGCACATCCACCGCCGCCACCACCGCTTCGCGCTCTGACTGGATATCGGCGACCAGCGCAGTGCGCTCGGTCCGCAGCGCCTGAGTCGCCGCACTCGAGGATGCGTCAAAGTGATCGATCACCTCGCGCAGACTGTGTCGGACTTCGGCAATCGCTTCATGCAGCAGGCCCGGCGCGGACTCCGCCACCGCGCTCAAGCGCGCCAGCCGCTCATCGAGCTTGGTGAGCTCGCTGCGCACATCTTCTTTCGAGTAGCCACTCTCGCGCAGCGCCAGCTGGGTGGTGCGCATGAGCTGCGTGGGAACCGTGTCGCCGTAGATCTGCATGCGTTCGGCCGCATCCGCCATGGCTTCCGGTATGGTGCCGAGTGAATCGACCAGCTTCACGTCCGCGCCCTTCTCGCGACTCCACAGCTCGATCACCGACGCGCGTGCAAACTTCAGGTCCTGCAGCGGCTGCTCGCGCACGTAGCCTGCCACGAAGCTCTGGTACTCGGCGAACTCGCGCGGCGCCATCAGCCTTTGCGCAAGCTGCGCCGCGCCGTCGGCATAATTGTCGGCGACCGCGCGCACCGCCTTCTGGTGGGTGCCGAACAGTGACCCGCCGGCGGCCCCGTCGGCGAGGAATGACTTCATCTGAGCTGAAAACGCCCAGGTATCCAGCAGGCTCATCATCGGGGCCACCTGAGTCGCCGCGCGGCGGCTCTCGGCGACCGCGGCAATTTCCCAGCGCAACGAATCATCGAGCAGCGCCGGGTCGCTCTCGGTGCCGGCGATGTCCTCGGCGCAGCGGCCGACGGCGGTGGCGAACTCGGCTGCCAGTTGGCGGGTGAGTATGCGTGCGTTCAGGTCGCGGGTCGAAAGCGGCCGCTCGGGGCTCTTGAACGAGAGCAGCGAACAACCGGCGATGCAGAGGACGAGCGCCGCGCAGCCCGCCATCCGCACCCAAAGCCGCCGCGATTCTCGCCTGGCCATGGAGGCAATCTAGCCGAACGCCAGGTAAACGGCGTAGCTTGTCACCAGCAGCACCAACGCAGCGGACAAAACCAGTTCGCTGCGCACACTGCTCGCGGCATACATCTTCGAGTCATCGAGCAGCCGTGTGGTGCGCACAAAGCGCACCGTCGCCAGCACCACCAGCGCGACGCCGCCGAAAATCAGCGCCAGCCCGTCATAACGCCCCATGCTTCCGGACAGGCGGGCGAGCTGCGCACGGTGGATTTCATCGCCCAGCGCCACGCTTGCGATGGTGAGCATGAAGATGTTGAACTTCTCGACCACGAACCCGAACGCGATCACGGCGATGCCGGTGCGCACCCAGGCGAGGAAAGTGCGCTCATTGGCGGCGTGATCACTGTAACCACCGATCATTGAAGCTCCCCGTCTGTCAGCACCGCGCTGTTCGTTCTGTTCAGGCTGTCTTGAAGATCAGCTCGCGCGCCTGCCTGAGTCGCGGAGCCACCATCGGTGTCGTCAGCATGGTGCTGGCCACGGCCATCAGCAACAGCGCCGTGAAGGTGCCGTTGCTGATCAGGTTCTTATCAAGCAGCACGCTGATGAAGATGATCATGATCAGGCCCTTGGTCTGCAGCAACCAGCCGATGATAGAGGTTTCGGCGCGCGGCCAGCCCAGCAGCCATCCGGCCATGCGCGTGCCGATCAGCTTGCCGCCGGTGGAGGCCACCAGCAGCACGGCGGCCGCCACCAGCACCGCCCCGCCACCCAGGCTCCAATTGGTACGCAGCCCCGTCGAGAGGAAAAAAACCGGCATGAAGGCGAGCACCACGCAGTGACGAAAGCGGTCCAGCTCCGCGCGATCGAACCACCCTGCATCCATGACCGCCCCGGCAAGGAACGCCCCGACCATGAAATGCAGGCCCGACCGGTCCGCCGCCCAGCTGCAAAGGATCAGCCACACCAGCGCGGCATACCAGCGATCCTGGCTCCCCAATCCAGGCATCAGCTGACGCAGCAGCCAACTCGCCAGCGCGAAGGCGGCCAGGAAGGCCGCCTGCAGACCGAGGCGCTGCCAATCCATCAGAATGATCGCGAACACCGCCCAGATCGCGATGTCATCGAGGCTGGCGTAACGCAGGATGCGCTGCCCGATTGGCTGGCGCAGGATCTGAAGTCTCTCCATCAGAAAAAGCAGCACCGGCACAGCGGTGACCGCGCAGGCCATCCCTACCCCGAGCACAAACTGCCAGTTGCGGGCCTGCGCGCCGATCCAGCCCGGATACAACAGCAGGCCGGCGGCGGCCGCGCAGCCGAACAGGAACGGCACTCCGAGTGCCAGTGCCGCAGCGCTGCCCGACTCCGCGCGGCAGCTCCAGGCCTTCTTCAGGTCAAGTTCAATGCCGGCGACGCACACGAACAGCATCACGGCCCACCAGGCGATGCCGTTCAAGGAGCCCACCACCGCCGGACGGAACACGAACGCGTAGTAGGCGGGGAAGATCTTGCCGAGGATCCCGGGCCCCAGCAGGATACCTGTAAGGATCTGCACCACGACCAGCGGCGCATAGTAGTCGGTGCGCAACAGCCGCCAGATCAGGTAGGGCACGCTGAAGATGATCCCCATCGCGATCAGGAACATCTCGGTGGTGCTGATCGCGCCGCTCATTCAGTCGGCGACCATCCGGCAGGATATCGCGGCATCCTCGTCGTAGTAGCAGATCGCGCAGATGCGGTGGTAGCCGTCGGCGACGGTCAGGGCAATTCCACGCGACATGTCGCCCTGCACCAGCAGCACCGGCGAGAGCGGCTTGCCCTTGCGAATTCTCTTCAGATCCGCTTCGACGTGCGGCTCGTCACGCGGCAGCAGAGGCAGGCCGCTTGCGCGTAACAGATCCTTGGCCGCGTGCGCCACCGCCTTGGCGCGGCGCAGCCGCTGCACAAGTTCCCTGGCACGCGCGCCCGGATAGAGGAGCGTAAGAAAGCTCCTCGCCGCTTCGAAGTCCTTAGCGGCCGGCTTCTTCTTCCAGAGCGCGTTGTTATGCTCGATTGCCAATGAGCCGCACCTCGCGCTGCGGTACCGGAATGACGACGCCACGCGCGCTGAACGTCTGCACCACCGCGGCGTTGATCTCACCGGTCGCGGATGTGAGGTCCTGCACCAGCACCCAGGGCTTGACGGCGATCCCGACCGAGCAGTCGCCCAGTTGTACCGGCTGCACCACGGCCTCGGGGTCCTTGAGGATGCGCGGATTCGCCTGCAGCACCTGGCGAATCAGCGTGAGGGCCGCGTTCAGGTCGGTGTCATAAGCCACGCCGACCAGCACGTCGAGCTGGCGGATATGTCCGTAGTTATGCAGGATCTCGCCGACGATCTTGCGGTTCGGAACCACCACCCGCGAGTGATCCACGTGGGTGAGCGTGGTGCTGAAGAGCGTGATGGTCTCGACCACGCCCTCGACGCCTGCGATCGCGATGTATTCCCCGACGCGGAACGGCTTGGCGAAAATGATCGACAGACCTGCGACCATGTTGCTGAGCACGCCCTGGGTTGCCAGCGCGATGCCGGCGCCCACCACTCCCAGGCCCGCGATCAGCGGCAGCAGTTCGACGCCAAGGTTCTGCAGCGCCATGATGAGGAACAGCGCGACGCAGGCGACCCACACCACCCGCGTCAGCAGCACCCGGATCGGCGGCTCAAGGTCGCGGCGGTTGAGCACGCGGCTGAACCAGCGGCTCACGCCCCGGCTTACCATGATTCCCGCCACCAGGATCAGCACGGCAGTCAGGAGCCGCGGACCAAAGCGGATGGCGAGGTCCAGCAGCGTGTCCTTGGCGTGGCTGATCGTTGCAGCCTGTTCGTTCATCGGCGCGCACCCCTTCCGGTGAGCGTGCATGTTACCAAGGCGCCGCACGGGTGCCGCACTGTCGCGTGATAGGGAGGTCCGGCGCGGCGGGCAGCGGCCGTAAGTCAGGGCCACAAAGCCCCGGGGCCAAGTCCGCGGGTTTTTTATTAACTGTCGGGCGCGAAGCGCTGCCGGCGCCCGGCCCGCGTGCGCTGCAGCACGCGGGCCGCGAGCCAATCTAGGTATCCCGGTCGATCCATTTCGGATGCTTGCCGAGCCCGCCTGTGCTCAGGCGCGACCACGGGCCCGCCCGATCGCGCCGCTCGCGAACGGGCCGGGCGTTTCTTTGCTTCGGGAACGCCCCGGCTGGCCTCTTCTTTCCGTTGACCCGATCCAAAATCCACTGGTCGTTGTACTGCGTGCTCATGGCGCCACCCGGCTAGACCCGCGATCGCCCGGCAAAGAAGGTGATGATTGCGCCGATCAGAAACACGAAGAAGAGAATCTTGGCGATCCCGGCAGCCCCGGCGGCAATTCCACCGAAGCCCAGCACCGCTGCGATCAGCGCGATGACGAAAAACACGACTGCGTAGTGAAGCATGTGATCCTCGCTTGGAGCTTATTGGTAGATGACGCTCCCAGTGGACACACTGTGGACCTCGCCGGCCGCGGTGAAATCAGGACGAGGGCTCAAAAGCGTGTAGGACTGCGGCGACAGCCCGCGCTATGGGCTCGCGCCGCCGCTCCTCTAAGGCTTCGGGGTGAAGCTGAACTTCTGGCCCGCGACGGTCGCCTGGTACATGGCTCCGCCCTTCACGATCGTGAAGACCGCGACACCCTTGTAGTACTTGCCGGCGGTGTGCGCATCCTTCATGCCGCCACTGGCGTCCGAGCTCGCCCCGGTGGTACCGACACTGCCACCGGCAGCCGCGGTGATGGCGACCGCACTCGCGTCGGCGCCGAACTCGAAGTCGCCCTTGGTGAACTCCTCATACGCACGTTGATCCTCGAAGAAGACGATCTGGCTGTAGGCCTGGCCGCCGGCCTGGAACCCAACGCTCACCTGCGTCATGGAAGTGTCGCCAACATACTTGCCCTGCGCGTACACGCGGCCGTTGCCGTGCGCGCCGCCGACCACGAATCCGCCCTTGCCGATGGTCGGGAAAACGGCGTAGCCGTAGCAGTTCTGAAAGAACGCGCTACTTTGACCGGCATTCTTGAACAAGCTGACGGTATCGCTATAGCGACTCGCCCATGCCGTGACGGCTGCCAGCAGCAGCACAGTGCCGATCAGGTATCCAGGTTTGCGCGACATGATTTGTCTCCTTGTTTTCAACCGCGTGTCCGATATCTTCCACCTCTGCCTGCGCCGGCGCCTTTACGCCGGGGTCCGTTGGCGGAACCTGAGTGATTACATGCGGCCTCTCGCCAATCAAGGCCAGCAGCTCCGGCGGCGGCGAAGTCTCCTCCGGCGTCAACAGCAGCCCGAGCCGCTGTGCGAGCCGTCCGGCGCTGACACGACTCGTCCAGGCGGTAAGGCATACGCTGAAGATGAGTCCGATCAGTACCGGAGTCAGCCACCAGAAGAATTGCGGCGCGAGACGCAGCATGACTGCACCCCAGACGACACCGACGGCGAGATGCCACTTCTGCCGCCCGAAGGCCTCGCGTAGTGTGACGCCGCGGTCGGTACGCACCTGCGCATTCCAGGACACGGCCCGACCGAGCAGCGTCTGTGTCACGAACGTCGAATGGAACAGCATCATCGACGGGGCGAGCAGCATGCTGAAGATCTGCTCGACGATCAGACTGGCGGTCAGCCGTGCCAGACCCCCGTACTGGCGCAGCACGCGCCGGTCGCGGATCGCCAGGATGGCGCCGAGAATCTTGGGCAGCAACAGCACGACCAGCGTCAGCACCAGAAGTAGCGCTGTCTCACCAGCGCGCGTCTGCGGCCAGTGCGGCAGGCTGCGCAGCCCGGGCAGGAAGTATTGTGGCTTCTTGCCCGCTTCGATCGCACTCAACAAAGAACTCAGCAGCAGCAGCGCGAGCCACATCGGCGAGCTCACGTAGGAGATGATGCCGGTCACCAGGTGTACCCGGCTGAGCGGATGCAGTTTGGGGAATCCCAGTACGCGCGCATGCTGCAGGTTGCCCTGAGTCCAGCGCCGATCGCGCGCCGCGTAATCGATGACGTTCGCCGGCACCTCTTCCCAGCTACCGGGAAGCTGTGGGAGCTGGCGCACCTCGAAACCGGCCCGGCGCATGAAGGCGGCCTCGACGAAGTCGTGGCTCATGATCTCCCCACCGAAAGGTGGCTTTCCCGACAGCCGCGGCAACAGGCAGTACTGGGCGAATGGCTGCACGCGCACGATCGCGTTGTGGCCCCAGTAGTTGCTCTCCCCCAGCTGCCAGTAGGCAAGGCCGCTGGACAGCATCGGGCTTTGCAGTCGCGCACCGAACTGGATGAGACGCGCAAACAGCGTCTCGCGCCCGACCGGCAGCGGCAGGGACTGCAGAATGCCGATCCTGGGATGCGCCTCCATCACGCGGGCAAGCGTGACCAGCGCATGACCGGTCATCACGCTGTCGGCGTCGAGGACGATCATGCACTCGTAGTCCGGGCCCCAGTGCTGCACGAAGTCGGCGATGTTGCCGGCCTTACGCCCGCTGCGCTCGATACGTCGGCGATAGAACACCCGGCCCGCGGCCCCGTGACGCGCGATGAAGTGCTGCCGCATCAATTCCTCTTCGGCAGCGATGGCAGGGTCGGTCGTGTCGGAGAGAATGAAAAGATCGAAGGCCCCCTGCTCCGGCTCGCCGGCGAGGGAATACCAGATGGCATCCAGGCCCGCCGCCACGCGGCGCGGGTCCTCGTTGTATACGGGCATGACGATCGCCGTGCGGGTACGCAACGGCCGTGCGGCCACCGCGCTGATGTCGAGGCCGCCGGGGTCGCGCCCGGTGAGGCGCACCACGAAGCCCGCGATGGCGGTCCACAGCGCCCCGGCAATCCAGGTGAACAGCGCAAAAAAGAGTAACAGGCCAAGCAGCTCGATGCCCTTCAACCCGTTCGCCTGCAACACATCCAGCAGCAGCGCGCTCGCGCAGCCGGCCGTCAGAAACGTCAGGCCGAAGAACAGCGTGCGCCGCACCCACACGCGCCAGCGCGCGAGGTGCCCGTCAGCGGGTGCACCATTCAGGGTATCCATTGATCGACCCATGTTTCTGTCAGCACTTCGCCGTAAAGCGTCAGATAGCAGTGCAGATCGATCGCCTTCTTCGCCTTGGGTGTGAGGACGAACGCAACCCGCCAGGCGCCCGTCGGCAGGCGCTGCACGGTCAAGGCATCGATCTGGGCGTTGTCGGCGCTCAACTGTGGCTTGACCGGCTGGGCGCCATCGAGCCCCTCAAGATCACCGCCGGAGAACTCGACCAGAATGCGGCGGGCACCGGGTCCAAAATGACCCTTGTTATCGCCCACGGACGGGTTGCCGTTGCGGGTCGCGATGGCACGGCCCCCCGGCGGCCACTGCGGTGCCTGCGCGTAGGCCGACAGCACATACGCGAAGGCCATGGGCTTGCCTAGCGCCGGAGCCTGCGCCGGCAGCCAGTAGGCGACGATGTTGTCGTGGATCTCCTCATCGCTCGGGATCTCGACCAGTTCGACTCCGCCCTTGCCCCAGTTACCGAGGGGTTGGACCCAGTAGCTCGGTCGAGATTCATATTGCGCCTCAAGATCCTCGTAGTGCCGGAAATCGCGCTCACGCTGGATCAGGCCAAAGCCATGCGGGTTCTCGTCCATGAAACGATTGACGCGCAACTCGCGCGGGTTGGCAAGCGGACGCCAGATCCACTGTCCGTGGCCGGTCTGGTTCATGAGTCCGTCACTGTCATGAACCTGCGGGCGGTAATCGTCAAAACGCCGCCCGCTGCCGTCCTCGCCGTATAAGAACATGGACGTGAGCGGGGCGATGCCAAGCTTGGCGACCACGCGTCGCAGGTAAATCTCGCCGTGCACCTCTACCTCGGTGATGGCCCCGGGGCGAATCTCAAATTGATACGCACCGGCGACGCTTTTGCTGTCGAGCAGCGCATAGATGGTAAGCGTTCGATCGCTCGGCTGGGGACGCACCAGCCAGAAATCGGTGAATATCGGGAATTCCTCACCGCTCGGCTCGGCCGTGTCGATCGCAAGCCCGCGCGCGGAGGCGCCGTAATGCTGATTGCGTCCCAGCACCCGGAAGTAGGAGGCGCCCAGGAACACCAGCACTTCATCCTTGTACGCGGGCGTCTGCAGCGGGTAGTGCACCCGAAACCCCGCATAGCCGAGATTGGCCGGCGCCTTGGGCACCTTCAGCAGCCGACCGAAAGTGAAGAAGCGCGGGTCGTACGCCACCGGGGTGACAGCGCCCGCATCGACCTCAAAGATATTGACGCGCTGCTTGGTGTAGGAGCCGCGGTGGAAAAACTGTACTTCGAACAGTGACTGGCCGTGCCACAGCGCGCTCGCCGGCCGAAAGCGGATGTCCCGATACTGGTCATAGCTCAGGTTGGCGAGCGAGGCGGGCAACACGTCGGAGGGGGGCCGATAATCATGGGCTGCCCGCTGCTGGGCAAGGTGTCGCAGACCGGCGAAATCGAACGGCCGCGCCTGAGCCGGCGCCCCCGCGGCAGCGGCCGCCGGGCGCGGGGCGGCCGGGTGCGCGGCCGGCGGTGCGGGAGGGTTAGCGGCTGTCCCCTGGCTCACCACCACAGTTGCCGGCATCAAACTCGACGCGAGCAGCAGCGAGGCGATTACGGCCGGCTGCCGCAGGCAAAAACGCATAAAGGCACCTGGGTTCTCGCTGGTTAGGGCATACAGAGCACCACCGGCTACGACGGAGGAGCTTGCCAGTCTTGACCGGACGGCGTATCTGAATTGACTGTCGGACTTAGCTTACAGACTAGCATGAATCGCAGATTTTGGCGGTTCCCGAGCCCTCCTCGGGGCCCGCGCTAAAGCCCACCCGAGCGTTTCGTACTGCAAGCGCCATTGTTGGTTTGCCGTGCGCTTGAAAACACCCGCCAAGCGCGCGCCGTAGGATTGTACCGACCCTCTCTTGAGCGCCGGGCCGCTGGCTGGCGCGGGCTTACGGTCCCAATGTTGTTTGCGAACTGCAACCTCGCAACCGAAAGGACTTCATCATGGGACGCGGAATCTTGCTGTGGCTGCTCGGCGTGCCGATCCCGGTCATTCTCCTTCTGGCGCTGTGTTCGCATCACTGATCGCAGGCACCATCATGAATGAGATGCAAACTTCCGCGGCGGACGTGGTGGCCGCCAGCGGCGCCTCCGCGGTTTCCTGGGGTGCCATTTTCGCCGGCACCGCGGTCGCCGTTGCCAGCTCCCTGTTGCTGTTCGCGCTCGCCACCGGCCTTGACCTTGCCTCCATGTCCCCAGCGCGCCTCGCGGCGGGCGCCTCGTTCACGGTCACGGCGGCCATTGCCTTGATCGCAAGCCAGTGGATCTCATCGTTCCTCGGGGGCTACATCACCGGCCGGCTGCGCACGCGCTGGGTGGGTACTCATACGCACGAGGTCTTCTTCCGGGACACCGCCCACGGCTTCATTACGTGGTGCGTCGCCACGGTCGTCATGGCCTCAGGGTTCGCCTCGGCCGCGTCCACCCTGACCGGTGTGCGCGTGCCGACCGCCGGCGCCGCGGCATACGTTCGGGAAACTCCCGCGCGGGAACGGCTGTCCTGGTCGCTTCGAGCAGCGCCTGAGCTTTCTTCTGAGAAGGCGCTCGTGCTGCCCGAAAGGCCGGCAACGGCGGTGCAGACGGACATCCCGATCCCCGGCGAGGACCTGCGCGGGGGGCTCGATCAACCAAGCGCGTGGGTCAGCGCGATCGACCCGGGAACGACCGACGCAGCCGGTCCGGATGCTGAGCGCAAGGATGCGGCGGCAGGTTCCATTCTGACGGCGCTGTCCATGCTGATCGGAGCGTTCATCGCCAGTGCTTCGGGCGCCTTGGGCGGGCGGCTGCGCGACCTGCACCCCTGAAGGTTGCGCCGCAACGTCGCGGCAGCCGCTGAGTGCGAGAGGCGCTGCCGCACGGCTGCGCTGACCGTGGCAGCGCCCGGGAAACAAGCTTTCGACCTTCCCCTCAACGAACCTGCCGCCGCCGATGAGCGCGAGAGTCTGCTGCAACCCCTGGCGGCGCCGTGCCGCCTTCAGGGAAGCCCAAGCAGCAGGGCGTGCAGCGCCTTGGGTCCCGCCGCCTTGTCGAAACACTGATCGAAGCCGGCATTCTTTGACTCGCGCACCATCGTTTCATCGAGCGTCATGCCGCTGAGCATCACCAGGCGGAGGGAGGCGCCCGCCCGCGTCTTCAGCGCCCGCGCCAGCTGAAAGCCGTTCATGCCCGGCAGATGAATATCGATGAGGGCCACGACCGGAGCCGCACTGCTGATGGCGCGCAGGGCTTCTTCCGCGTCCGGGATCTCGGTGACCTGGTAGCCCAGCGCCGTCAGCCCTTCCCGATACGCCCTGCGCACCTCGGCACTGTCATCGACGATAACGATGTGCGTGTGGCGGGCCGCGTCGGGCTGCGCGGCACCGACCGAGCTGCCCGGCGATGCCGCAACAGGGTCGGCCGAAGGAGCCTGCGCCTCGCCCGTGGCACGCGGGAACAGCGCCTTAAGCTCGCACCGGTCGGCGGCGGGTCGCTCAACGCTCAGCTCGCCGTGCTGCAACTGCATGATGCGACGCGCGGTGCGCAGCGCCATGCGCGTGCCGCTGCCGCGCGATCGATAGTTATCGAACCAGCCCTCGCCCACCGTCGCGCGCGGATCGATGGCAAAGGACACCTGGAGCACACCGCGCTGCGCCTGGGCGTCTGATCGAATCTCGATCGGCGTCGCCGGTGCAGCCGCCACCATCGCCTGCTCCAGCATCGCGCCAAGCACCTGGACCGAGCGGGCCGCATCGGCCATGACGGGCCCAGCAGAGTGCACCGGCGCGAATCTGCAGCGCTCTTTCAGCGCCGGGGCGAGTGCCGCCTGTGCGCGCTGCAGCACATGCTCGAGCGCGACGGGCGCGACACTCAGGCACACCGTGCCGTTCTCGTACTGATCCGCGGTGACAAACGCATCGATGGTTGCAATCGCGCCATCGAGTCCGCGCTCGATGCGCTCGGCCATGGACCGGCTGAGCTCGGGATCGAAGCCGCGCAGGCGCATCAGATCGATCGCCGATCGGATCGGGCTGAGCGTGTCGCGCAGTCCATGCGCAAGCTCTTGCAGCAGCGAGCGGTGTTTGTCCATCTGGCCGGTACTGTACGCAAATCCCTGCAGCCGCGCGGCTGCATCCGGCCCAGCTTACGCTGGGACGTTGCAACAGGGTTTCAATTCTAACGCTTAGGGAGCCCAGCGCCAGTTACGGATCTCGGGCAGGTCCTCACCGTAACGCATGATGTACTCACGGTGCTCGAGCAGTTTGTCACGCAAGCCCTGCCGGATGTACTCCGCCCCAGCGTGCAGCTGCGGCAGCCGGTCGATGGCATCGCCGGCCAGGTGAAAGCGATCAAGATCGTTCAGTACCGTCATGTCGAAGGGTGTGGTGATGGTGCCCTCCTCCTTGTAGCCGCGTACGTGCAGGTTGTCGTGATTGGTACGACGGTAGGTGAGCCGATGAATCAGCCAGGGATAACCGTGGAAGGCGAAGATGACCGGCCGATCCCGTGTAAACAGATCGTCGAAGTCCTGATCCGGCAGGCCGTGCGGATGCTCGCTCGCGGGCTGTAGCTTCATCAGATCGACCACGTTGACGACGCGGATCTTCAGCGCGGGGAAGAAGCCTCTCAGCAGCTTGACGGCGGCCAGAGTCTCGAGTGTCGGCACGTCGCCCGCGCAGGCCATGACCAGGTCCGGCACGGCGCCGCGGTCGGTGCTTGCCCATTCCCAGATACCGATGCCTGCGGTGCAGTGTCTAATGGCCGCCTCCAGGTTCAGCCATTGCGGGGCGGGGTGCTTGCCGGCAACGATCACGTTGACGTAGTGCCGGCTGCGCAGGCAGTGATCAGCCACCGACAGCAGGCAGTTGGCATCGGGCGGCAGGTAGACGCGGATGACATCGGCCTTCTTGTTGACCACGTGGTCGATGAAGCCCGGGTCCTGGTGGGTGAAGCCATTATTGTCCTGGCGCCACACGTGCGAGCTCAGCAGATAGTTCAACGATGACAGCGGACGCCGCCACGGAATCTGCCGGGTCACCTTCAGCCACTTGGCGTGCTGGTTGAACATCGAGTCCACAATGTGGATGAATGCCTCGTAGGAATTGAACAGCCCGTGACGGCCGGTCAAAAGATATCCCTCCAGCCACCCCTGGCACATATGCTCGCTCAGCACCTCCATCACGCTGCCCTGTGCGGCCAGATGATCGTCTCCGGGCACCGTTTCCGCGGTCCACTGCCGTTCGGTCACCTCGAATACCGCGTTCAGCCGGTTGGAGTTGGTTTCGTCAGGGCCGAACAGGCGAAAACTCCTCGGCTGCTGGTTGAGCCGGATCACGTCGCGCAGGAAGGTTCCGAGCACGCGCGTGTCCTCGGCATCGATCGCCCCGGGAGCGGCGACCTTGACGGCGTAGTCGGCGAAGCTCGGCATGCGCAGGTCCCGCAGGCGGATCCCGCCGTTGGCCTGCGGGTTGGCGCCCATGCGCCGCTCGCCGCGCGGCGCAAGCTCCGCCAGCTGCGCGCGCAGTTTGCCGCGCTCATCGAACAGCTCTGCCGGTCGGTAGCTGCGCATCCACGCCTCGAGCATCGCAAGATGTTGCGGGTTGGTGCGCACCTCGGCGAGCGGCACCTGGTGCGCGCGAAAGGTCCCCTCCACTGCCAGCCCGTCCACGACCTTAGGTCCGGTCCAGCCCTTGGGGGTGCGCAATACCACGACCGGCCAGCACGGACGCAACGTGGCGGCGCCCGAGCGAGCCTGTGCCTGGATGTCCCTGATCTCACCAAACACCTGATCGAGCGTCGCTGCCATCAGCTGATGCATGGATTCGGGCTCGGCGCCCTCGACAAAGTAGGGCCGGTAACCGTAACCCTGTAAAAGTTCGGTGAGCTCCTGCTTCGGGATGCGCGCGAGCACGGTCGGATTGGCGATCTTGTAGCCGTTCAGATGCAGGATCGGCAGCACCGCGCCATCGCTTGCGGGGTTGAGGAACTTGTTGGCGTGCCAGCTGCCGGCCAGCGGCCCGGTTTCCGCCTCGCCATCGCCGATGACGCACGCGACGATGAGCCCCGGATTATCAAACACCGCACCAAAGGCGTGAGTGAGGGAGTAGCCGAGCTCGCCTCCCTCGTGGATCGAGCCTGGAGTTTCCGGCGCGACGTGACTGGGAATCCCGCCCGGGAAGGAGAACTGCTTGAACAGACGCTTCATGCCCTCCTCGTCCTGGCTGATGTCCGGATAGAACTCGCTGTAGGTGCCCTCCAGGTAAACGTTGCCGACCACGGCCGGGCCGCCGTGCCCGGGTCCGGCGACGTAGATCATGTCGAGATCGTGTTGGCGGATGATCCGGTTCAGGTGCACGTAGATGAAATTCTGCCCGGGAGTGGTGCCCCAGTGGCCGAGCAGGCGCGGCTTGATGTGCGCGGGCTTGAGCGGCTCGCGCAGCAACGGGTTGTCGTAAAGGTAGATCTGACCGACCGCAAGATAGTTGGCCGCCCGCCAGTAGGCATCCATGCGCTGCAGCAGTTCGGGAGCTAGTGGACCATCCATCGGCTTGACCTCCATATCACAGCTTAGCCGCGCTGCGCTACAGTGACATGTCGCACCATGACCCTCCTGACAGTCAACAGCGGTAGCACCTCGGTCAAGCTTGCGCTTTACGACGCAGGCTCGGCCGGCGCGCCCACACGAGTGGCCGCCGAGCAGCACTCGGGCGAGAGCCTCGATGCGCGCTCGCTGCTGGGTGCCTTCACCGCGAAGCTGTCCGCTCCTCCGCGGGCAATCGCCCATCGCATCGTTCACGGCGGCACCCGTTTTGCCGCGCCGACGCTGATCGACGCTGCGGTCATCGCGGCGATCGAAGAACTCTCGCCTCTCGCACCGCTGCACAACCCAGCCGGACTGCGCTGGGTGAAGGCCACGCGCGAGTTATGGGCGGAAACTCCCCAGGTGGCGGTATTCGATACCGCGTACTTCCACAAGCTGCCGCGGGTGGCGGCCGAGTATGCGCTGCCGACGGCCCTGGGTGTCGAGCGCGGCGTGCGGCGCTACGGATTTCATGGACTGGCGCATGAGGCGATGTGGCATGCCTGGTGCGGCCTTTATCCCGATCTGGTGCAAGGCGGGCGCCTCATCACGGTGCAGCTCGGCGGCGGTTGCTCGATGAGCGCCATCGAGCGCGGCCGCCCGGTCGATACCTCCATGGGCTTCTCCCCGCTCGAGGGCCTGGTGATGGCGACGCGCTCGGGTGACATCGATGCGGCCGTCATCCCCTACCTGCAGCGCGAGCTCACCCTGACGGGCGATGAGGTGATCACCGCGTTGAACCGCCGGGCGGGACTGGCCGGCATGTCCGGAACGGATGCCAATCCCACGCAGCTGCTCGCTGATCCCTCGCCGCAGGCGCAGTTCGCCGCCGATCTTTACTGCTATCGGCTGCGCAAGTTCCTCGGCGCGTACTTCGCCGTGCTCGATGGCTGCGATGGCATCGTCTTCGGCGGCGGTGTCGGTGAGCACGCGCCGCAGGTGCGCGCCCGCGCGGTGGCAGGGCTGGCCTGGGCCGGTGTCGCGCTCGATGCGGGCCTCAACCAGGCCGCGTGCGGCGGCAGCGCGCGCATCAGCGCGGCGACATCCGCGGTGAAGGTGCACGTCATCGCGACCGACGAGGAGTCTGTGCTGGCGCGAGCCGCCGCCGCGATCGCGCGCGCGTGAGCACATCTCAACGAGCGCCCGGGCCGCTTGAGCAGCGACCCGGCTTGCTGCAAAGACGCTGGCACCGTGAACCCTTGCAAACCTTGGGCTCGGCCGCGATCTGTGCCCGTTGGCAACTCGCCCCGGCGGCTCGGCTAAGCTGATAATGAGTCGTGGATCTGACACGTAGCGAAAGCTGAGCATGGCGCATGAAGCGTCCGTCGTAGTATTCATCGCGGAAGTCGTCGCGCTGCTGATCGCCGGCCGCCTGATGGGCGAGCTCATGCAGCGCATCGGGCAGCCCTCCGTCATCGGCCAGATTCTGGCCGGCGTGCTGCTGGGGCCTTCGGTTCTGGGCAATATCGCGCCGGCACTGTGGCACAGCCTGTTTCCCGGCGGAGTCGAAGCCAAGGCCATGCTGGACGCTGTCGCGCAGCTTGGCATCCTGTTGCTGCTGCTGCTGACGGGCATCGAGACCGACCTGTCGGTGTTTCGGGACGCGCGCCGTCCCGCGCTCAGCATCTCCGTCAGCGGCATCGTCGTGCCATTTGCCTGCGGCGCACTACTCGGCGCCCTGTTGCCCGAATCGATGCTGCCGGGGCCCTCCAAGCGCATCATCACCACGCTCTTCCTGGGCACCGCGCTGTCGATCTCTTCGGTCAAGATCGTGGCCCTGGTGGTGCGTGACCTCGGCTTCCTGCGCCGCACGGTCGGTCAGGTCATCATCGCCTCATCGATCCTCGATGACACCATCGGCTGGCTGATGGTCTCGGTGATCCTCGGCCTTGCGGTACACGGCACCATCGATCTTGCCGCCGTGGCTCGCAGCGTCGTGGGCACCGCGCTTTTCCTGGCGGCGAGCTTCACGATCGGCCGGCGGCTGGTGTTCACGATCATCCGCTGGTCGAACGACTACCTGACCGGCGAGATGGCGATGATCAGCACCATCCTCGTCATCGCGGGACTTCTGGCGCTGCTCACCAACGCAATCGGTGTTCACCTGGTGCTGGGTGCCTTCGTCGCAGGGGTGCTGATCGGGCAATCGCCGATGCTCACGCCACGCATCGCCCTGCAACTGCGCGGCCTGATCGTCGCCTTGTTCATGCCGGTGTTCTTCGCACTCGCCGGTCTCAGCGCCGATCTTGCGGCGCTGGCCAATCGTGAGTTTCTCGTGCTGACGGTCGGGCTGATCGTGCTGGCGAGCGTCGGGAAGTTCCTCGGCGCGTTCCTCGGCGGCCGCATCGGCGGGCTCACCTACGCGCAATCCTTTGCCGTGGGCTGCGGCATGAACGCACGCGGCTCCACCGAGATCATCGTCGCCTCGATCGGGTTGTCACTCGGCGCCTTGAACCAGCGCCTGTTCACCGCGATCGTCGCCATGGCGGTGGTGACGACCATGGCCATGCCCCCCATGCTGCGCTGGGCGCTTAAGCGACTGCCGATGGGTGAGGAGGAAAAGGCCCGCATGGAGCGCGAGGAGCACGAGCAGAGCGGCTTTCTCGCCCAGGTCGCGCGCCTTCTTGTCGCGGTCGATGCCAGTCCCAGCGGCCAATTCGCCTCGCGCCTGGCCGGCTTGCTCGCAGGCGTCAGACGCATCCCGGCCACGGTGCTGCATCTGGACCAGCCTCAGGGCGCAGCCGCGGCGGCCGGCAACGACTCGTCCGCCGAGCGCGCGACCGCCGCCGCCAAGGCCGGCGTTGCGGCCGGTGACGAGGCGGCCGCCACCGTGGCCGACAAGGTCGACGTCATGACCCGCTCGCGCGAGGCGGACGAATGTCAGGATGCCATCGCCGCCGAGGCCAAGAAAGGCTACGGGCTCTTGATCATCGGCCGGGAGCCCTCCTCGGCAGGCTCCGTATTCGATCCACAGATCACGCGCAGCGCCGAGCGCTTTGGCGGCGCATTTGCGATCGTGCTGGCGCGCGGCGAGCTGCGGCACGACAGCGACGGTGCAGCGCTTCGGATTCTGGTGCCGGTCACCGGCACGCGCATCTCGCGGCTGGGCTCAGAACTCGCCATCGCGCTCGCGCAGGCCTCGCGCGGGACCGTCACCGCGCTCTACGTGTCGAGCGGCACCACCGCGCAGCTGCCGTGGGGCCAGCGGGTGGGCACGGCGCTCGCCCCCCGCAACCCCGGGGAAGCGGCGATTCGCGAGGTCAAGGAACTCGGCGGCCACTACGACATTTCCGTGACCGGCCGGGTCCGCAAGCTTAACGGGACGCAGAACGCGATCCTGCGGGAAATCCGCTCCGGCCACCATGACCTTCTGGTCATGGGGGTGAGCCCACGATCGGGTGATCAGCTGTTCTTCGGCGATGTGCCCGCCGAGATACTCGAGCGCGCCGAATGTTCACTGCTGTTCGTCTCGGGTGATCCCGCAACGGCCTCCGACCGGCATGTGCCTTGAGGCCGCGCCGTGCTGGCGGCGTGTCGTCCTGTTAGCATCCCGGCCGTGGCTGCAAGCAAAGCGCAACGATTCCGAGCCGGCCTTGCGGCACTGGTGCTGGCAACTCTATGGGCCTTCCCCGCCCATGCCCAGGATCCGTGCGCGGCGTTCTCATGGGACGTTGTCCATGAGCGCAGCCTGTTCGGCGCCGCTCCCGAGTCACTGAGCGCGGCCGCCGAACCGGCCAGCGCGCCCGCACTCTCACCCGACAAGCTCTACCAGCTTAAGCTGCTCGAGCAGTCCAAAGTCAGCTTCGCGGCAGCGCCTGGCCGCAAGCCGCCAGCGCAGGGCGCTTACGCCGGCCTCGCGCGCCTCACGCTGCAAAGCGCCGGTGTCTACCGCATCTCGCTCGACCGGCCAGCCTGGGTTGACGTGCTCGCCGATGGCGTGGCCATCGCTTCCAAGGACTTTCAGGGGCGTCCCGGCTGCGATGCACCGCATAAGATTGTCGAATTCGTGCTGCCGGCCGGCACCCCGCTCACGCTGCAGTTCAGCGCGGGTTCCCGCGACACGCTCAAAGTGAGCGTGTCGCGCTCGCCGGCCCAGTAAGGCCTGCGCGGCCGCACCCTCTGGCAGCGAGCGGTCAATCGACCGCGACGAGGACACTGTCGGCCTTGACCAGCGCGTGGGCGCGCAGGCCCTTCTTCAGCTTCAGCCGCTTCGCCGAGTGCGTGGTGATCACCGAAACCATATCGATACCCTTGGCGATCCTTATCGTCACCTCGGTGCTGACCGGACCGCGCACGACCTTCCTGACCGTACCGGTGAACACGTTGCGCGCGCTGATCTTCATGGCATCTCCTGTTGCTTGTTGGCCGCTGCCGCACGAGTATGGCGCAGCTTACGGGAAGGCAAGGGGTTGTCCATGAGTCTCAGCGACCGCCGCACGTTGCTCAAGTCCCTCGCCGGGCTAGCTCTGGCCAGCTCGCTGACGCAATTCGCCTATGCGGCAGCCCTGGGCCGTGAGGAGCGCGACCGGATGACGCCGGATGAAGCGCTCGCCATGCTGCAGGCGGGCAACGAGCGCTTTCGCAGCGGCAAGATGAAAGCGCACGATTATCTTGCGCAGAAGCGGGCCACCACCGCCGGTCAGTACCCGGCTGCCGCCATCCTGAGCTGCATCGATTCGCGGGCCCCCGCGGAGATCATTCTCGACACCGGCATCGGCGACACCTTCAACGCGCGCGTCGCGGGCAACATCGCGAACGATGACATGCTCGGCAGCCTCGAGTTCGCCTGCGCGGCGGCCGGCGCCAAGCTCATCCTGGTCATGGGTCACACCTCCTGCGGTGCCATCAAGGGGGCGATCGATGGTACCCAGCTTGGCCACCTGACGGGACTCCTGGACCAGATCAAGCCTGCGGTGGCTGCGACCAGCTACAGCGGTGAGCGGACCAGCAAGAACGCCGCCTTCGTCGATGAGGTCGCCAGCAGCAACGTGCGACTCACGGTGCAGGCCATCCGGCAGCACAGCAGCGTGCTGGCCGCCCTGGAGAAGGACGGCAAGATCAAGATCGTGGGCTCGATGTATCACCTGAAGGGCGGACGCGTCGAACTCTTGAGCTGATCGAGGCGGCCTGACCGTGAGTGATAAGCCCGCCGCACCTGCGGCCTCGCCCTGGGGCGCACTGCGCTACAGCGTGTTTCGCTACCTGTGGATCGCGACGGTCGTCTCGAACGTCGGCTCCTGGATGAACAGTGCCGCCTCTGGCTGGCTCATGACGAGCCTCGATCCGAGCCCACTGATCGTCTCCCTGGTCCAGGTGGCCACCAGTCTGCCGCTGTTCCTGTTTGCGCTGCCGGCGGGCGCACTCGCCGACATGCTGGACAAGCGCCGGCTCATTTTCGCGCTGGAGGTGCTCACCACGCTCTTCACCGCCGTGTTTGCACTGCTGGTGAGCCTATCCATCGTCAGCCCCACGGTGCTGCTGCTGTACACCTTCCTAGTCGGGGTGCTCGGGGCGCTCGAGGCCCCGGCCTGGCAGGCGATCGTGCCGTTGCTGGTGCCGCGGCCGGCGCTGCCCTCGGCGGTGGCGACCAACAGCGTGGGCGTCAACATCAGCCGCGTGCTGGGTCCGGCGCTCGGCGGATTCGTCATCCTGGCTGCCGGGATCGCCGCGCCGTTCTGGCTGGATGCGGTAAGCAACGCCGGCGTGATTGCCGTCATCCTGTGGTGGCGCCCGCCGGCGAAGTCCGCCCGCGACCGGCTGCCCGCCGAGCAGCTGGGCAGCGCTATACGCGCCGGCGTGCGCTATGCGCGCTACAACCCGCAGCTGCGGGCAACGCTGTTGCGAGCGGTGGGCTTTTTCCTGTTCGCGAGCGCCTACTGGGCGTTGCTGCCGCTGGTGGCGCGCGGTCAGCTGCACGGCGGCCCGACCCTCTATGGCGTGCTGCTCGGCGCGATCGGTGCCGGCGCCGTCGGCGGGGCCTTCCTGCTGCCGCGGGTGAAGGGAAAATTCGGCGCAGACGGCCTGGTCATCCTCGGCGAAGCGGGCACCGCTGTCGCCCTGCTGCTGTTCGGACTGGCCGAGCAGCCCGCGTTCGGCGTGCTGGCCTGCCTGATCGCAGGATTCTCCTGGATCGCGGTGCTGGCAAGTCTGAGTGTCTCCGCCCAGGTCTCGCTGCCTGAATGGGTGCGCGGCCGCGGACTCGCCGCCTACGTGACGGTGTTCTTCGGCTCCATGACGCTCGGCAGCGCGCTGTGGGGATTCGTCGCCGAGCGCGCCGGCCTTGCCAGTACCCACTACCTCGCCGCGGCGGCCGCGCTCGCGGCCCTGTTCCTCACCCGGCGCTGGAAGCTGCACACGGGGGCCGAGGCCGACCTCACGCCCTCGATGCACTGGCCCGAGCCGGTGCTGACCGGCGAGATTCGTGAGGACACCGGGCCGGTTCTGGTGACGGTCGAATACCAGGTCACGCCGCAGAACCGCGAGGCGTTCCTCGCGGCCCTGGCGAAAGTCGCCCGCGAGCGCCGGCGCGATGGCGCCTTTTCCTGGCGCGTGTTCCAGGATGCGGCCGACCCGCAGCGCATGATCGAGACGTTCCTGGTCGATTCGTGGCTCGAGCACCTGCGCCAGCACCAGCGCGTGACCAACGCCGATCGGGTGGCGGAGCAGGACGTGCGCCGGCTGGTACGCGAAGAACCGCGCGTGACCCATTACATCGCCGCCCGCCCGCACCCCCCCAGGAAGCCGCAACGCGGCTAAAGCCCCTATCAGCCGCCCGAGGGCGCGATCGAACTCGCGAGCAGGTGAGTCAGGCCGTACACGATGTCGATGCAGGGAGTGGGCGTGTGCGTCAGGCGCCCCAGTTCCGCGACCGATCCGAGCAGCGCCTCGAGCTCCGGCGGCCGCCCGGCCTCCACATCCTGCAGCATCGAGGTCTTGTGCTTGCCGACCTTCTCGGCGCCGGCGATGCGTCGCTCGAGCGGGACGCGAAAGCTGATGCCGAGCTTGTGTGCGATCGCCTGCGCCTCGGTCATCATCGCCACCGCCAGCTCACGGGTCGGCGGGTACTGGCAGATGTCGACCAGGGTCGCGCGTGTGAGTGCGCTGATGGGGTTGAAGGTGAGATTGCCCCACAGTTTCAGCCAGATCTCCGCACGGATGTCGGGCAGCACCGGTGACTTGAACCCCGCCTGCGTCAGGCATTGCGCGACCTTTTTCACGCGCTCGCTCTCCTTGCCGTCAAGCTCACCCACCGGGAACCGATCGCCCTCGATGTGCTTGACGACTCCGGGCGCGATCAGCTCGGAGGCCGGATAGACCACGCAGCCGATGACTCTTTGCGGCGGGATCCCCCGAGCGATACTTCCGCCCGCATCGACGCTGCGCAGGACGCTCCCGGCAAGCTCCCCGCCGTGCTCGTGGAAATACCAGTACGGAACGCCGTTCTGCATGGTCACCACCACGGTGTCCGCGCCGTACAGCTGTGGCACGCGGGCGGCAACGGCCTCGACCTGGTGCGCCTTGACCGCCAGCACCACCAGGTCCTGGGCACCGGCGACGGCATAATCGTCGGTGGCACGGATCTGGCGCGCGACGTGCTCACTGCCATCGCTCATGATGAGTCTGACTCCACGCGAGCGCAGCGCCTCAAGATTCGCGCCGCGCACGATGAAGGTGACCTCCTCGCCCGCCAGCGCCAGCTTCGCCCCGACGTAGCCGCCGATCGCGCCGCAGCCGATGACGGCGATCCTCATGGCGCCACCTTGTGCGCGGCCTGGTGCAGGAACGGTGCGATCGCTACGCCTTGCAACATAATGAGGCCCGCACAGGTCTGAACACTCGCCTGCCGCGGCCTGGGTCTTGGTGGATTGACAAGGGTGAGAGGATATATCACAACGGAGCGGCCGCGAATGCGCCTGCCCGCCACGCGCCGAATCACCAAGAACAGTGACCACCGATTCGAATAAGGTGTTTGCCAATCCCTGGACCCAGCTGCTGCTGGGCGTCTTGTGCATGGCATCGGTCGCGAACCTTCAGTACGGCTGGACGCTGTTCGTGGATCCGCTCGACGCCAGGTTTCATTGGGGCCGCCCGGCGATCCAGGTGGCCTTCACGATCTTCGTGCTCATCGAAACCTGGCTCGTGCCGGTGGAGGGATATCTCGTCGATCGCTTCGGGCCGCGCCCGGTCGTGATCGGCGGCGCCATCCTCGTGGCGCTCGCCTGGTCGCTCAACTCCGTGGCGCACTCGCTGGCGCTGCTTTACGTCGCCGCCGCGATCGGTGGCACCGGCACCGGGGCCGTGTACGGCACCTGCGTCGGCAACGCGCTCAAGTGGTTCCCGCGCCGGCGCGGACTTGCCGCCGGCATCACCGCAGCCGGCTTCGGGGCAGGCTCTGCGCTGAGCATCGCAGCGATCTCGAAAATGATCAGCGCCTCGGGCTATCAGCACGCCTTCCTGGTGTTCGGCCTGCTGCAGGGCCTGATCGTGTTGATTGCAGCCTTGGGCCTCTTGGTCGCGCCGGCGGCCTACCTGGCCGCAGCCCCGCTGCGCAGCCAGTCCGCGCGCAGCTTCACGCCGACCGAGGTGCTGCGCACGCCGGTATTCTGGGTGCTGTATCTCATGTTCGTGCTGGTCGCCTCCGGCGGCCTGGCGCTGATCGCCTCGATGGCACCGATCGCCAGGGACTTCAAAGTCGCCAACGTTCCGGTCGAGTTGCTGGGGACGGTCATGGTGGCCGGCGTGCTCGCCATCAAACTGCAGCGCATCCTGGATGGGCTGGGACGGCCGTTCTTCGGCTGGGTGTCCGACCATATCGGCCGTGAAAACACCATGGCGATCGCCTTCACGATCGGGGCGGTGGCGCTGTTCCTGCTCGGCCGCCTCGGTGGCCACCCGCTCGCCTTCGTGCTGCTGACTGCGCTGTACTTCGGCGTGTTCGGCGAGATCTACAGCCTGTTTCCGGCCATCCAGTGCGACACCTTCGGCGGCAGGTACGCTACGGCCAACGCCGGCCTGCTGTACACCGCCAAGGGCGCCGGCTCGCTGCTGGTGGCGCCTGCCGCGGCCATTGGGCTGGCGCGCGGCTGGCACAGCGTGTTCGCGATTGCCATGAGCTTTAACCTTGTGGCGGCAGCCCTTGGGCTGTTCGTGGTCAAGCCGATGCGCGCGAAACACTTTGCGGCAGTGCGCGCGGAGACGGAAAATCCTGCAGCGGTCCTTGATCGCGGCGCGCTGCAGGGCGCCGTGGAGAGCTGACGGCAGCGGCAGGAGATGAGGGCGGAGAGTTCAAATGGGTAAGGCGCTCGACGGCATTCGCATTCTTGACTTCACGCACGTGCAGTCGGGCCCGACCTGCACGCAGTTGCTGGCCTGGTTCGGCGCGGACGTGATCAAGGTCGAACGTGCGGGCGCCGGCGACATCACCCGCGAGCAGCTGCGCGACATCCCGGACGTGGACAGCCTGTACTTCACCATGCTGAACCACAACAAGCGCTCGATCACGCTCGACACCAAGAACCCGCAGGGCAAGGCGGTGCTGGAGCGGCTCATCAGGCATTGCGACGTGCTGGTGGAGAATTTCGCCCCCGGCGCGCTCGATCGCATGGGCTTTGGCTGGGAGCGCATCCAGGCGCTCAATCCACGCATGATCGTGGCCTCGGTCAAGGGCTTCGGACCCGGACCGTACGAGGACTGCAAGGTGTACGAGAACGTCGCGCAGTGCGCAGGCGGCGCCGCCTCGACCACCGGCTTCGACGACGGCCCGCCGCTGGTGACCGGCGCACAGATCGGCGACAGCGGCACCGGCTTGCATCTGGCGCTCGGCATCCTGTGCGCGCTCTACCAGCGCAACCGCACCGGCCGCGGTCAGAAGGTGCTCGCGGCGATGCAGGATGGCGTGCTCAACTTGTGCCGCGTCAAGCTGCGCGACCAGCAGCGTCTCGCCCGGCACGGTTTCATGAAGGAGTACCCGCAGTACCCGGAAGGCAAGAAGTTCGGCTCGGCGGTACCGCGCGCCGGCAATGCCTCAGGCGGCGGCCAACCCGGCTCGATCATCAAGTGCAAGGGCTGGGAAGAAGATCCCAACGCCTACCTGTACTTCATCGCCCAGGCCCCGGTGTGGAAAGAGATCTGCCAGATCATCGGCAGGCCCGACTGGATTACTGACCCTGACTACGCCACGCCGAACGCGCGCCTGCCACGCCTCAAGAGCGTGTTTGCCGCGGTGGAGGCCTGGACGATGACGAAAACCAAGTTCGAGGCCATGGCCGAGCTCAATCAGCACGAGATTCCCTGCGGGCCGATCCTGTCGATGGAGGAGCTGGCCGCGGAACCCTCGCTGCGCGCCACCGGCACGATCGTCGAGGTCGATCACCCGACGCGTGGCAGGTACCTGAGCGTGGGCAATCCGATCAAGCTCTCCGACAGTCCCACCGAGGTCACCCGCTCGCCGCTGCTCGGCGAGCACACGCGGCAGGTCCTGGCGGAACTGGGTCTTTCCGAATCTGAGATCGTGGCTCTCGAGGGGGCCAAGGTGATCTGAACGGAGGCGGTGAGCGCGCGCAGTGCGCTCATTCGCGCGGCGTGCGGCCAGCTTCCTCGCTCTGCTCGGTGGGCTCGTCCATCATCTCGTACCAGATGGCGTTCAACACTGCGAACGCGAGTGCCAGTCCGGTTCCGAGTATCCAGCTGAAGTACCACATGGTGTGTCCCGATCAGTAGAGGCCGGTGTGCCGCCGGATCTGTTCCAGCGTGATGCGACCCTTGAGCACGCTGAACACCCAGGCCGTGTAGACGAGGATCAGCGGCAGGAACACCGCCACCGCCAGCAACATGATGAAGAGCGTATGAGGGCTGCTCGAGGCGCCCCACACCGTCAGTCCCTGGTCCGGGTGCGTGGATGAAGGCATCAGGAACGGGAACAGTGCCACACCGGCGGTGAGAACCGTCAGCGCCACACTGAGGCAGCTTGAGAGGAATGCGCCCCCGGGACGCGCCAGAAAGAGCAGCGTGCCGGTCATCGTGGCGGCAAGCAGCGCGCCTGCCGGCAGCAGCCACAGGAGATGATGCGTGCGGTAGTGCAAAAGCCAGCCGCCGGGTGAGAGCGTCACGTGCGCTGGCGCATCGGCGCCGGCAAGATCGCGCTGCCCCTCAAGAGCGAGCGCCACCCACAGGCCCGCGAGGACGAACGCGCAGGCGAACACCAGCGCAGCCACGCGCCCCAGCGCCGCGGCGCGCGCGGACATCGGCTCCCCCACCTTGAATGCGGCGTACGCCGAGCCGTGCATGACCAGCATGGCGAGGCTGACCAGCCCCGCCAGCAGCGCAAACGGCTGCAGCAGATCGAAGAATCCGCCGCTGAAGATCGGACGGCGCAGCTCATCGTAGTGGAACGGCAGGCCGAGGAAGAGATTTCCTATGGCAATCCCGCATATCAGCGCCGGCACCGCGCCGCCGACCAGCAGCGCCCAGTCCCAGGCGTTGCGCCACCTCGGATCGGCGATCTTGTTGCGATAGGTGAACCCGACCGGCCGCAGGATCAGTGCGCCGAGCAGGATGAACATCGCAAAATACAGGCCCGAGAACGAGGCCGCGTACAGCATCGGCCACGCCGCGAACACCACGCCGCCCGCGAGCACGAACCAGACCTGATTGCCCTCCCACACCGGCTCGATGGACTCGAGCAGTGCGCGCCGCTCCTCGTCCGTGCGCCCGAGAAAACGGAAAGTGGCGCCCACCCCGAGATCAAAGCCATCCATGACGGCGAAGCCGATGAGCAGCGCGCCGAGGATCAGCCACCAGATCATGCGCAGGGTCACAAAGTCAGGCAAGGTGTCCTCGTTACAGGTTAAGGGCGCCTCACTGCGTCGCGCGCGGCGGCCAGTAGCCGAGGCCCTCAGGCCCGCGACGGATCATGCGAACCAGCAGATACACATCCACCGCGGCCAGGGCCGAGTAGAAGGCGACGAACCCGGCCAGCGACAGCCAGACGTTCATGGCCGGCAGCGCTGATGCGCCGAGGAAAGTCGGCAGCACGCCATCCACCGCCCAGGGCTGGCGGCCGTACTCGGCGACGATCCAGCCGAGCTCGGCGGCAAGCCACGGCAGCGGCAGGCTGAGGAACGCGATCCACAGGAACCAGCGGTTCTCCAGGAAGCGGTGGCGCGCCGCCAGATAAAAGGCGGTCGCGAACAGCGCAATGAAGAAGAGGCCCAGTCCCACCATCAGCCGGAAACTCCAGAACAGCACCGGCACATTGGGCACGGTCGACCAGGCGGCCGCATCGATCTGAGCGGCGGTGGCCACGGCCGGGTCCTGGACATAGCGCAAGAGCAGCAGGCCGTAACCCAGATCCGCCTGGTGCGCGGCGAAGCGCTCGCGTGCGCTTTGCTGGGTCGGCTCGCTGCGCAAGGTGCGCAGCGCCGTGTACGCTTCGATCCCGCTTGCGATGCGCTCGCGCGCGCGCGCCACGAGATCGAAAATGCCGAGCACCGGCTGGTCGATCGAGCGCGTCGCGATCAGACCCAACACCCACGGCAGCTTCACTTCCGCGTAGGTGGCGCGCGCCTTCACGTCGGGGAAGCCGAATACGGTGAAGCCGGCGGGAGGCTTCTCGGTGTGCCACTCCGCCTCGATGGCGGCGATCTTCATTTTCTGGTTTTCGCCGGCCACGTAGCCGGACTCATCGCCCAGTACCACCACCGACAGCGCACAGGCGAGCCCGAAGCTTGCCGCGACCGCCATGGAGCGGCGCGCGATGTCAAGGTTGCGCCCGCGCAGCACATACCAGGCGCTCACCGCCAGCACGAATACCGAGCCGACCACGTAACCGGCCGCCACGGTATGCACGAACTTCGCCTGCGCCACCGGATTGAACAGCACCTGGCTGAAGGAGACCAGTTCCATGCGCATGGTCTGCGGATTGAAGCGCGCGCCGACCGGGTATTGCATCCAGGCATTGGCGATGAGAATCCACAGCGCCGACAGGCTCGAGCCTAACGCCACCAGCGCGGTCACCACCAGGTGCGCCACGCGCGACAGCCGGTCCCAGCCAAAGAAGAACAGCCCGACGAAGGTCGACTCGAGGAAGAAGGCCATCAGACCTTCCAGCGCCAGCGGTGTGCCGAAAATGTCCCCGACGTAGTGCGAGTAATAGGCCCAGTTGGTGCCGAACTGGAACTCCATGGTGATGCCGGTGGCGACTCCCATGGCGAAGTTGATCCCGAACAGCATGCCCCAGAACCGCGTCATGCGCTTCCAGATCTCGCGTCCGCTCATCACGTACACCGATTCCATGATGACGAGGATCATGGACAGGCCGAGCGTCAGGGGTACGAACAGGAAGTGATAGAGCGCGGTAAGGGCAAACTGCGCCCGCGACAGCGTGACGACGCCAAGATCAATCATGGCGGCTGCGGGGCGGACGGCGCCGGCGGCACGGCGGGCTGGCGCGGCGCGCTGCCGGCAGCTGCCAAGCCGAAGCGGCGACTCGCCTCATCTGCGGCCCCGGCGTGGGGCGCCGGCGCGAAGAACAGCCACCACAGCAGGGCGAGCGCTGCAATCTTCAGCGCGATCAGCCCGGTCAGTTCGCGCCGCAGCTGGCGCCGCCATGCTCTGCCTACACTCTCCATCGCGCGCTAGGTTACCCCTTTGGCGCGCGAAACGCAGGAGCGGGACAGCCCCTGACCAGCGCCCAATTCAACAGCCCGATCGCAATCGTCGCCAGGAGGATGACGGACTTGCTGAAGTCGACGCCACCGAGCAGCAGCACACAGATCGCCACGCCTGCGGCCGGCAGGGTAATGCCGCCCCTGAGTCTGAAGGCCGCCGCAGCGGGCTGCGTGGCGCGCAGCACCGGCACGGCCGCGCAGATGCCCGCGTAGTAAAGAATGCGCGCGACCGCCGACAGGGTCACGTTCCAGGAGAAACCGGCCAGCTGGGAGAAAACCCAAACCAACAGCGCAAAAACCACGATCGAAACGTACGGGGTGCGAAAGCGCGGGTGTATGCGGCCGAAAGCGGCCGGGAAGTCCCCGCCCTCGGCCAGGGCGAGGAGGCTGCGCGGCACGGTCAGCATATTCGCACTGACGTAGCCGTAGATCGAAACCAGTGCGCCGACTGAGATGAGCAGCGCCCCCGGGCGCCCGAGCAGCACGCCCGCCACGTCCGCGAGCGGTCGCTCGCTCGCTGCGGCGTGGGCGAGCACGCCCACCACGACCAGCTGAAGAGTGCTGTAGAGCGCGGCGATGATCGAAATCGCCACCAGCAGTGCGAACGCCACATCGCGGCGCGGATCCTTCGCCTCGCCCATGGGATTGAGCGCCGCCTCGTAGCCCCCATAGGCAAACAGCAGCAGCAGCATCGCCTTGAGCCAGCCCTCGCGCGTGGGCGTGACCGGCGCTGCGGCGAGCGCCGGATGGACACACAGCCACGCCATGCCCGCCCCCGCCACCGCGAACAGCGCGAGAAGCTTGGTCAGTGCGGTGACATTGCTCAGCATGGCGCCCGCGCCGACGCCGCGGTAGTTCACCCCCGCGAGCGTGCCGACAAACAGCGTGATGACGGCGAGTCGCGGCAGCGCGGCCGTCACGCCCGGCCAGAATTCGCCGAGGTAGGCGATAAGCAGGTTCACGGCGGCCGCGCAGCCCGTGAGCCGGGCGAGCAACGACATCCAGCCCACCTCAAGGCCAACCAGGCGGCCGAATGTGTAGCGCAGGTACAGGTAGGTGCCGCCCGTTTCGGTGAACTGCGAGGCGACCTCCGCGTAGCAGGCGACGATCACGCTCATGCCGGCGCCTGCCAGCAGCACCGCCGCGGGACTCGCTCGCCCGAGCAGGCCCGCCAGCGTCGAGGGTAAGCCGAAGATGCCGGCGCCGAGGATGCTGTTGAGCGCCAGTGCTACCATGCTCCAGCGGCCGATGGCCCGGAGCAGTTCCGGCTGTGTGCGCGACGGCTCGAGCCTCATCGCGCTCTTGTACCACAAAGCAAACAGCCCTTTTCGCGGAGCGAGGAGTCCTCGTGCGCTATTCCTATGCGACCCACCTCGAGTGCAGTCTGACTTCACAGCGTTACGACATCGCAAAGCTGCAGGGACTGTCGGCGGAGAACAAGCCGCTGCTGGCGCGCTACGATCTCGCCGCACTCAGGCGTGAGGTGGCGCGCGATGAAATCGCGGCACGCCCGAGCGGCCTGTGGCGCTGGCACGAGCTGCTGCCGGTGCCGGCGCCCTCCTACATCGTCAGCCTCGGCGAGGTTGAAACACCGCTGGTGCCGCTCGCCAACAGCGAGCGGCCGAGCGGTTTTCGGCCGCCTCTGGTCAAGGACGAGGCTCGCCTGCCGACCGGCTCGTTCAAGGCCCGTGGTCTGGCAGTGGCCGTGTCGATGGCCCGCGTCCACGGCGTGCGGCGGGTGGCCATACCCACCAACGGCAATGCCGGCGCTGCGATGGCCGCCTACGCGGCGCAGGCCGGCATGGAGGCCTTCTGCTTCTGCCCGGACGACACGCCAGAGATCAACTTAAGCGAGATTGCCCTGCAGGGCGCCTCGGTGTGGCGCGTCAATGGCCTGATCAACGATTGCGCCCGGCTGGTCGAGGCGGGCAAGTCGCAGTTCGACTGGTTCGACATGTCGACGCTCAAGGAGCCTTATCGGATCGAAGGCAAGAAGACCATGGGGCTGGAGCTTGCGGTGCAGAGGCAGTGGCAGCTGCCCGACGTGGTGTTCTACCCGACCGGCGGGGGCACCGGACTGATCGGCATGTGGAAGGCCTGGGCGGAGCTTGCCGAGCTCGGCTGGATTTCAGGCGCACTGCCGCGCCTGGTCGCCGTGCAGGCGAGCGGCTGTGCGCCGATCGTGCGCGCCTTCGACAGCGGCGCAAGCACGGCGACGCCCTGGGAGAACGCTCATACCCTCGCCGCGGGCATCCGTGTGCCGGCAGCCCTCGGGGACTTCCTGATCCTGAGGGCGCTGCGCGAGAGCGGCGGGTTCGCCTGCGCGGTGACGGACGAGAGCATCGATGCGGCACGCCGCCACGTGGGTGCGGCCGATGGCCTGTTGATGAGCCCGGAAGGGGCAGCGACATATGCCGCGTATCTGCAGGCGGCGCGCAGCGGACGCATTGGCGCCAACGATGAGGTCGTGCTGTTCAATTGCGCCAGCGGCCTGAAGTACCCGATGCCCCGGGTCAGCGAGCGCATGGATGTGCAGCGCCCCTTCGAGGGCGGCATTCACCGCCCACCAGGCGCGCGCTGAGCGAGCGCAGCGCAGGGTAGCCTCAGCCCGGGCCGCACGAGGACATGCGCGAGCACGCGCGCATCGAAGCCCGATCAGCACGCCGCAGGCAAGCCAGCCTGGGTTTGCGGTCCGGCTGATCCATGGGAGCGCACGATCCATCGGGCCGGGTTACTCCCCGGCCGCCGCGACCAGCGGCAGCAGGATCCGTGAGGGATGCGCGGAGTCGAGATACACCGAGTTCTGCGCGATCCGCCAGCCGCGGTTGTCGTTGAGCGGCTCACCGGTGTTGGGATTCACATCGAAGCGTGGAAAATTGCTGCTCGAGATGTCGAGCCGGATGCGGTGGCCGCGCTTGACAATGAGCGAAGTCGGATACATCTCGATGGTGAACTCGTAGGGCGTGCCCGCCTCCAGCATCTGCGCCGGCGCGGCGCCGTTGCGGTAGCGCGCGCGCACGATGCTGTCGCCGACGTTCAGATCGATGCCGCCGGGAAAGTCGGCGTTCGGCGAGTAGACATCGATGAGCTTCGCCGTGAAGTCGGTGTCCGGGGAGTCGGAGGAAGCCCACAGCTTCACGATGAGGCGCCCCGTGACCTCGACATCCTGCGTGAGCGGCGGTGTCTGGAATACCAGCACATCATCGCGTGCCGACAGCGGGTTGGCGTCCGCGCAGGTCCACAGCTCCTTGCGGCAGCGTTGATCGGTCGCCCCGGCGCTGGATACAGGCCGAGCAACCCTAGCGCGCAGAGCAGCTGCGCGCTGGCAGTCCTGGGGCGCACGGCTAGCTCGCACATCGGGGCGCCCGTCAGCTTTCGTTCTTGTCGGGGGTGGGATTACCAGCGCGGCGCGCGCTTCTCGAGGAAGGCCTGCATCCTCTCCACAGCCGCCGCATCCAGCATGTTGCAGGCCATGGTCTGGCCGGCCGCCTCGTAGGCTTTCTCGAGCGAAAGTTCCGCCTGACGGTAAAACAGCTCCTTGCCGAGCGCGATGGCGGCGCGCGGTTTGGCGAGGATGCTCGCCACGAGTTTTTCGACCTCGGCGTCGAGGGCGGCCGGCTCGACCACCCGGTTGACGAGGCCGCGTGCCTGCGCCTGTGCCGCATCGATGAACTCCCCGGTCACGAGCATCTCGAATGCCTGCTTGCGCGGGACATTGCGCGACAGCGGCACGCTCGGCGTCGAGCAGAACAACCCCAGTTCGATCCCGCTGACCGCAAACCGCGCCTCGCTCGAGGCCACCGCCAGATCGCACTGCGCGACCAGCTGGCAGCCCGCGGCGGTGGCAATCCCGTGCACGCGTGCGATCACCGGGATGGGCAGCCGCCGCAGCGTGAGCATCATGCGGCTGCACTGCTCGAACAGGCGCTGGTAGTACTCGCGCGAGGGATGTGCGCACATCTGCCGAAGATCATGGCCGGCGCAGAACGCCTTGCCGCTCGCGCCGAGCACCAGCGCGCGCACCGACTCATCAGCGGCCAGGGCATCGAGCTCTCCCTGCAACGCGCTGAGCATTTCCTCGCTGAGGGCATTGAACGCCTGCGGACGATTCAGGGTCAGCGTGACGGCACCGCGCGCGTCGCGCTGCCGCCGCAGCAAAGGCTCTGGGGTAGTGCTCATGGGGACTTCCTCACTCGATGGCGCTCGCCGAACGGGCCCGCTCGCGCAGCACGAACTTCTGGATCTTGCCGGTGGCGGTCTTGGGGATCTCCTCGAAGCGCACCTCGCGCGGGATCTTGTAGGCCGCGAGCAGCGTGCGGCAATGCGCGATCAGCTCGGCCGCCGTGGCCGCCGCACCGGCCTTGAGCTCGACATAAGCGAGCGGCGTCTCGCCCCACTTGGCATCCGGACGCGCGACCACCGCGCAGGCCATGACCGCGGGATGGCGGTACAGGGCATCCTCGACCTCGAGGGAACTGATGTTCTCACCCCCGGAGATGATCACATCCTTGCTGCGGTCCTTGATCTTGACGTAGCGATCGCGCTCGAGGACGGCAAGATCGCCGGTGTGGAACCAGCCACCGGCGAACGCCTGCGCCGTCGCCTTGGGGTTCTTGAGGTATCCCTTCATCACGATGTTGCCGCGGAACATGAGTTCGCCCAGCACCTCCCCGTTGGCGGGCACCTCGGACATGGTCGCAGGATCGAGCACGCTCATGCCTTCCTGCAGCTCGTAGCGCACCCCCTGGCGGCCGTTGAGACGGGCCTGTTCGCCCAGGGACTCACTCGCCCAGTGCGTGCGCTTGGCGGCTCCCGCCGCAGGCCCGTAGACCTCGGTGAGTCCGTAGGTGTGGGTGAGCTCAAAGCCGATCCTCGCCATGCCCTCGATCATGGCCGCCGGTGGTGCGGCTCCTGCCACCATGCCGCGCACGCGCTGCGTGATCCCCGCGCGCCAGGCCGGCTCGGCATTGATCAGAAGGTTGTGCACGATGGGCGCGCCGCAGTAGTGATCCACCGCGTGGAGGCGCATGGCGTCGAGCACCGCGCGCACTTCGACCTTGCGCAGGCACACGTGCGTGCCGGCGAGCATCGCCACCGTCCACGGGAAACACCAGCCGTTGCAGTGAAACATCGGCAGCGTCCACAGGTAGACCGGAAAGTGCGGCATGCTCCAGGTGACCGCGTTCGCCACCGCGTTGAGGTAGGCGCCGCGGTGATGCGTGACCACGCCCTTGGGGTTGCCGGTGGTGCCGGAGGTGTAGGAAACGGCGATGGCGTCCCATTCGTCCTGCGGTCCCGCAAGATGCGCGAGCGGCGCATGCGCGGCGAGCAGCGCCTCGTACTCGTGCTCGCCGATGCGCCCGGCGGCACCGCCGTACTCGCTGTCGCACACGTCGATGACGAGCGGGGTGCGGCCGTGCTCGGTGCGAAGAATCCGCAGCGCCTCCTTCATCACGGGCGCGAACTCGCTGTCGCACAGCAGCACGGCGCTCTCGCAGTGCTGCATCTGCCAGGCGAGCAGTGGCGCGTCCAGGCGCGTGTTGAGGGCGTTGAGCACCGCATTCAATGCCGGCACCGCGTAGTGCGCCTCCACCATCTCGGGCGTATTGGCGAGCATTGCACTGACCGTGGTGCCGCGAGCGACGCCGAGGGCGGCGAGCGCCGCGGCCAGTCGCGCGCTACGATCGCGCGTTTCGCGCCAGCTGTAGTGCCGCGCGCCATGCGCCACCGCCGGCAGGTCGCCGAACACCTCGGCGCTGCGCTCCAGGAAACTCACCGGCGAGAGCGCGACGTAGTTGGCGCGGTTCTTGTCGAGGTCCTGGTCGTAGATGTTCATGACCGCTGGTGCGCTTACTTGGAGTCGTGGAACTTGATCGCCGCGTGTGAGCCGTCGCAGAACGGCTTGTTCTTGGAGGCGCCGCAGCGGCACAGCGTCACCCGGTTGCGCACCTCGTAGGCAAAGCCGTCCGCCGCGGTCAGCGAAATTCCGCCGCGCAGCCACAGCGGTCCGCTCACTCTTTCGGGGGGATCTTCGATGATGCCGATCGAGACCGGCAGTTCGTGCTCGATAGGCTTGCCGGTCGAGTTGTCCCAGGCCACCAGCCGACCCGAGGGGCAGTTGTTGACCTGACGGATGAAAAGAGCGCGCACCTTCGCCTCGTCGGTGTGCTCGACCTGGTTCCACACCTGGCCGTTCGGATCGCAGAAGCGCGCGAACCCGCACAGCGACTCCACATCGGTGAGCGTGGCGGACGGCCCCTCGGTGATCTGCGCGTGGCTGCGGTAGGGCTCGCGGCTGGCCGTCTCGGTGCCATCGAAGCCGACCGTGTTGTGGCTGCCGTCGCAGAAGGGCTTGGTCTTGGAATGTCCGCAGCGACACAGCGCGTAAGACTCCTCGGTGGTCAGCGCCGCACCTTCCTTCCAGTCCTGCGATCCGCCCTCGCGGTCCGCGACGATGGTCTGTTTCGCGAGCGGCACGCCGCCGGACACCAGGTAGGGCCCGTTCTTGCAGACGACGACCTTGGCTTCACCCTTGGATCTGGACATTTCCCCTCCCCCGTGCGGCTAGCGCGCCGACGTTAGCCTGAACCAGCCTTGCACGATCGACAAGGGTGGCTGGCGTTCACCGCGATGCCGATAATGCTCAGCCAACCTCTTAAGCACAGCGGAAGGCGCCAGCGGCATGCCGAAATCGACCCCCAAACTGCCCAAAAAGGGCTATGCGCACGAGCTCAGGCGCCTGCAGATCGAGCTGGTGAAGCTGCATCGGCACGTCATCGCTCACGGGCTTAAAGTGCTGGTCATTCTCGAGGGGCGCGATACCGCCGGCAAGGACGGCACCATCAAGCGCATCGTCGAGCACCTGAGCCCGCGCGAGGTGCGCGTGGTCGCGCCCGGAAAGCCGAGCGAGCGTGAGGAGGGAGAATGGTACTTCCAGCGCTTCGCCGCGCACCTGCCGGCCAGGCAGGAAATCGTGCTCTTCAACCGCAGCTGGTACAACCGCGCCGGCGTTGAGTACGTGATGAAATTCTGTACCCGCAAGGAGCACGAGGCCTTTCTGCAAGCCGCGCCGCGCTTCGAACGGATGCTGGTGCGCTCGGGCATGTTCCTGCTCAAGTACTATCTGGATATCACGCGCACCGAGCAGGCCCGGCGCCTGCGCGAGCGGCGGCGCGATCCGCTCACACAATGGAAGATCAGCCCGGTGGATGAGGCCGCCCAGCGGCACTGGAACGACTACAGCCGCGCCCGCGACAGCATGCTGATGCGTACCCATCAGCAAGAGGCGCCCTGGATCGTGGTGCGGGCGGATGACAAGCATCAGGCGCGGCTCAACGTCATTCGCGACATGCTCTCGCGCATCCCGGCCCCGGACGTGAACCGCCGGCGCGCACGAGCGGATAAGCAGGTGGCCCGCGAGTTCAACGACAGTCTCATCAGCTCCGGATGGATCGCTCGCTGACGGGCGCCGTCGCCGGATGCCTGAGCCGCCGCCCTGTTATGTCCGTCATCGGCAAAGGTGCGGCTGCCGCCGCCCGCTGCAGCGCTGCATCCGCTCGGGCGGCCGGTACGTATAAGCGTTGGAAGCGCCCGTATGCGGCCCTCAGGCAGGATCTGCGGGCTAGAATGCGCGCGCGCCCGACGGATCAGACATGAGCCCTGCCACCCCGACCGATAGCGAATTCGACGCGCAGCTGCAGGGGCTGCTCGGCCGCTGCGCCAGCGCCGATGGCGCCGCGTTGCAGCGCCTGTACGAGCTCGTCTCGCCGATGCTGTTCGCGTGCCTGATGCGCATGCTGCGTCGCCGTCCGCTCGCCGAGGAAGCGCTGCAGGACGTCTTTGTCACGATCTGGCAGCGCGCCGGGCAGTACCGCGCGGAGCGGGGGCGGCCGATGGCCTGGCTCACCTCCATCGCGCGCTATCGCGCTATCGACCTGTTGCGGCACGAACGCGCCGCACCGGCGCTGCTCGCCGATCTGCCCGAGCGGCCCGAGGCGGCGCAGGAAGCCACGCCGGAGAGTGAGATGTGGCTGCCGGGCGCGGCGCTGCTGGAGGGGTGCCTGCGACTGCTCACCCAGCAGCAGCGGCATTGCCTGGAGCTTGCCTTCGTCGCCGGCAACTCCCACGCCGACATCGCGCACCGAGTCGGCAGTCCGCTCGGAACGGTAAAGAGCTGGATCCGGCGCGCGCTCAAGGAACTGAAGGCCTGCCTCGAGTCATGAACGCGGCACCCGACAATGCTGCCCTGATCGACCGCCTCGCCGCGGAATACGTGCTGGGCACGCTGCGCGGCGCGGCGCGGCGCCGGCTGGAACGCTGGCGCACGAGCTCCGGATTCGTGGAGCAGCGCTGCACTTTCTGGGAAGAGCGACTGCTGCCGCTGCTGCACGAGCTGCGACCCCTGCAGCCGCCGCCGCATGTCTGGCGCGCCATCCAGGCGCGCCTCGAGCTGCCCGCGAGCGTGCCGCGCGGCGCGCTCTGGCACCCCCTCGCGCTCGCCGCCAGCGTGCTCCTCGTGACGGCACTCGCCGCGCTTTTGTACTGGCACACCCTCGCCCCCGGCCGGCCCGTGGAGCTCGCCACCATCTCCGCGCCGAGCGGCGCGCTCATGTGGCAGGTCGAAGTTTCGGCCCGCGCAGGTGAAGCGCAGGCACTCGAGGTGCGCGCCGGCGCCTTCGCCACCCACCCGCCCGGTCGTGACTACGAGCTGTGGGCGCTGCCGGCATCGGGCCAGCCGGTCTCGCTCGGCGTGCTGCCCTACCACGCCGCCGCGCTACACCGCGCGCTCAGCCGCGCGCAGACCCAGGCCCTGGCAGGCTCGCTCAAGCTCGCGGTGAGCGTCGAGCCGCCCGGCGGCTCGCCCACCGGGCAGCCGACCGGTGCCATCGTGTTCGTGGTGCCGCTGCAGACGGTCGGCTGACATGAGAGGATTCCTGCATGCCCGTGCAACGCCTGCACCACGTCCAGTTGGCCATGCCCGAGGGCGGTGAGCCGCGCGCGCGCGAGTTCTATCAGGACCTCCTTGGCATTCCCGAAGTCGCCAAGCCCGCGCAGCTGGCCCGCCGCGGCGGCTGCTGGTTCGAGGACGGCGAAGTGCGCGTGCACCTGGGCGTCGAGGCGGACTTCCGGCCGGCCCGCAAGGCCCACCCGGCCCTCATCGTGACCGATCTGGCGGCGCTCACCACGCGGCTGAGCGGCGCCGGTTACCGCTGCCAGGCGCAGCCGGACTTCAAAGGATCGCCGCGCGTGTTCGTCGATGACCCCTTCGGTAATCGTGTCGAGCTGATGGGATGCACTGGCTGACGGTGCTGTTCCTCCTGGCGCTGCTGACGGGCGCCGCGGTTGATCTGTGGCTGTCGCAGCGCCAGGCGAGCGCGGTGGCGCGCCACCGCGGCGAGGTGCCGGGACCCTTTGCGGACAGCGTTTCAGCCGATGAGCACCGCAAGGCCGCCGATTACACCATCGCCAAGCTGAGCTTCGGGCGCATGGGTACGCTGGTCGATACCGCTGTCACGCTCGCACTCACCTTGGGCGGCGGCATCGCCGCGCTCGATGCGCTGTGGCGCCACAGCGCACTCGCGCAGCCGTGGCTCGGCGTGGCGGTGATCGCCACCGTCGCCCTCATCATCCAGCTCGTCAACCTGCCGTTCTCGCTGTGGCGCACGTTCCGGCTCGAGGCGCGCTTTGGTTTCAACCGCACGACTGGCACCTTGTTTCTCGCCGACCTCGGCAAGGGCCTTGCGCTCGCCGTGCTGCTCGGCGGCCCGCTGCTGGTGGCAACGCTCTTGCTCATGGAGCGTGCGGGGCGCTGGTGGTGGGCGTGGGCGTGGGGGCTGTGGCTGGCGGTGATGTTGCTGATGGCGTGGGCATGGCCGGCCTTCATTGCCCCGCTCTTCAACCGTTTCTCGCCCCTCAAGGACCAGGCCCTCAAGGCGCGCATCGAGGCGCTGCTGGCACGCTGCGGCTTTGCCTCCAAGGGCGTGTTCGTGGTCGACAACTCGCGCCGTTCGAGCCACGGCAACGCCTACTTCACCGGCATCGGACGCCACAAGCGCATCGTGTTCTTCGATACGCTGCTCGAGCGTCTGGGGCATCCCGAAGTTGAAGCGGTGCTGGCGCACGAGCTGGGGCACTTCAGTCTCAAGCACGTGCGCAAGCGGCTGCTGCTGTCGATGGTGACCACCCTCGTGGGGCTCGCCGCGCTCGGCTGGCTCGCCCGGCAAGCCGACTTCTACTCAGCCCTCGGCGTGCCACGGCCCTCGGCGCACGCGGCGCTGCTCTTGTTCGTGCTGGTGGTGCCGGCCTTTACTTTCTTCGTGACGCCGCTGGCGGCGCTGTGGTCACGCCGTCACGAGTTCGAGGCGGACGCCTTCGCCACGCGCTACGCGAGTGGCGCCGAGCTGGCCGCGGCGCTGGTCAAGCTGCACCGTGACAATGCCAGCACGCTCACGCCCGACCCGGTGTACGCGGCTTTCTACTACTCCCATCCGCCGCCGCTCAGTCGCATCCTGCGCCTGCGCGCTCAGGGGATGTAGTACAGATCGACGGTCTTGCCCACCCGCGCGAGCGGCCGCCAGGCATCGAGCCACGCGTAGTCGGAGGCGCGCCGAGTGCGCGCCAGTGCAAAGACGGCCACCCAGCCGCGCACGGGCTTGAGCGGCGGCAGGATCGCCAGCGGCGGCAGCGGTTCGCGGCTCAGATCCGCGGTGCCGCGGTAGGCCAGGTTCAGCTCCGGTATCTTCAGCTGCGCCGCACGCAGCTCGAGCCGGTACAGGTCCTGCCCCCAGTCAAGATCTGAGTCGACCAGCACCTGCTGCGGATGGGCGATGGCTTCGTTGAAGTACGGCAGATAGTCCGGATACGCCGTCCAGAGCGCCGACAGCTGCCAGGCTAGGAGCGCCAGCAGGCCCGCCGCCGCCAGCTGCGCCGGGCGCTGCCGCTGCAGCGCGCTGATCCGAAGCCACGCGCGCTGCAGCAGGTGAGCGCCGCCGAGCGCCAGGAACGGGTACAGGATGAGGACGTGCCGGATGCCGATGTTGATGCGGCTGAACGCGCAGGCGAAGGTGAGCATCGTCGCCGCTGCCACGAGCGGCGCCAGGGCCCAGGAGTCGCGGCGGCGCCAGCCGCCGAGCGCCAGACAGGCCAGTCCGAGCGGTCCTGCCAGAAGCAGCGGGATCGGCGTCTTCGCGCCGAGCGCCACCGGGTAGAAATACCACCAGCCGCTCAGGCGCTGCTGGCCGAGAAGATACGACAGGTGGCCGGTATCGTTGTGCGCCATGACCGCGACGATGCCGTTGACGAGGTCCTGAAGCTCGTGGGGCAGCCACAGCTGCGACAGCCACACGCCCAAGGCGTGATCCAGCCCGCCGCGCTGCATGAGGTATGACACTGCCCAATGGAAGCGAAAGGCATCGCTGGCAGGATCCGGGGTGCGCGGGCCGTAGCAGATGAACACCGGCACGAGCGCTGCCAGCCCCGCCACCAGCAGGCCGCCCGCACGCTGAGGCCAGCCGCCGTCGCGCGCGCCACCGGCTGCCGCGTGAGCGAGCGCCAGCGCCGGCAGGCAAAGCCCGAGGAACGGCACGGCGGAGAACTTCGTCGCCACCGCAACGCCTGCGGCAAGCCCGAACCCTGCCGCATCGCTTAAGCGCGCCGAGACCATCCAGCGCTGCAGCGCGTAGAGCGCCAGCAGGATGGTCGCGGCCGCCGCCACATCGAGACTGGCGAGCGCGGCGTTGCCGAGGATCGGCGGCACCGACACCAGCAGCAGCACCGGCAGGAGCGCAGCGCCCGGCGAGTCGAAAAGACGCCGCGCCCACAGCCAGGTGGCGATCAGCAGCAGCGCGAGGAAGGGCAGCGTGCCGAGGCGCGCAAGCGTGAGGTAACGCCAGTAATGGCCGCCGGAGTAAAGAATGTCGATGCCTTCGCGGGTGCCATCGGGCGGCGGCGTGCCGAAGGAGCGTGCGCCGGCCAGGTACGGCCCGAGTGCGAGCAGCACCCGCCCGAGCGGCGGATGCTCGGTGTCGTACTGGTACTGGCCGCGGTCGATGAGCTCAATTCCCGCGGCGAGATGCTCCGGCTCGTCCCAGGTGTTGGAGTAGACGCGCCAGCTGCCGGCGGCCAGCAGACAGGCCGCGACGATGATCAGCGCCAGCGCCAAGCGCGCCGCGGGAGCTGCGCGCGCCGCGGGCCGCGCGCTCAGTCTAGGCTCCGAACGGGTGCCGCAACATGATGGTCTGCTCGCGGTCCGGCCCGGTTGAGATCATATCGATGGGCACGTTGACGAGCGTCTGCAGCCGCTCAAGGTAGCGCCGCGCGTTGGCGGGCAGGCCGGCGTACGCGGTCACACCCACCGTGGACTCGCGCCAGCCCGGCAGTTCCTCGTACACCGGCTCGATGCCCGCGTAGCCGTCGATGCTCAGTGGCGGCTCGGGACTGACCTTGCCGTTCATCCGATAGCCGACGCAGATGCGGATCGTATCCAGCCCATCGAGCACGTCGAGCTTGGTGATGCACAGGGACGAAACGCTCGAGTGCACGATCGAGCGGCGCAGCGCCACCGAGTCGAACCATCCGCAGCGCCGCCGCCGTCCGGTCACCGAGCCGAACTCGTGTCCGACGCGCGACAGGTGCTCGCCGTACACATCAAACAGCTCGGTGGGGAACGGCCCGGCGCCGACGCGGGTGGTGTAGGCCTTGACGATGCCGAGCACGCCATCGAACACCCGCGGACCCAGGCCCGTGCCGGTGCCGGCAAAGCCTGCGGTGGTGTTGGATGAGGTGACGAACGGGTAGGTACCCAGATCCACATCCAGCATCGCCCCCTGGGCGCCCTCGAACAGCACGTTGGCATCGGTGGCGCGCAGCTCGTGGAGGCTTCTGGTCACATCCGTCACGATCGGTGCGATGGTCGCGGCCATGGCCAGCTGCTCATCGAGGGTCTTCTGGAAGTCCACCGGCGGCTGGCGGTAGTAGTGCTGCAGCACGAAGTTGTGGAAGTCCAGCATCTCGCCGAGCTTCGCCGCGAAGCTCTCGCGCTGGTACAGGTCCGCGACCCGCACCGCGCGGCGTGCCACCTTGTCCTCGTAGGCCGGCCCGATCCCGCGCCCGGTGGTGCCGATGGCGTTGGGCCCGCGCGCCCGCTCGCGGGCCTGATCGAGTGCGACATGCGAGGGCAGAATCAAAGGACAAAGCGGCGAGACTGCGAGGCGCTCGAATACCGGCACGCCCTGCTCGATCAGCATGCGGCTCTCACTCAGCAGCGCCTCGAGCGAGATCACCACGCCGTTGCCGATCAGGCAGCGCACCTGCTCGCGCAGGATCCCGGAAGGTATGAGGGACAGGACGGTCTTGCGTCCGCCGATCACCAGTGTGTGCCCCGCGTTGTGGCCGCCCTGGAAACGGGCCACGGCGGCCGCCCGCTCGGTCAGCAGATCGACGACCTTGCCCTTGCCTTCATCGCCCCACTGGGTGCCGATGACCACGAGGAACTTCCCCATGCCGCAAGACCCCTAGCGCACCAGAAACAGGATGACGACTCCAACCAGCATGCTGCCGAGGCCCGCGATGCGCAACTCGCGGTCCTTCACCTGCAGCAGCTTGGCGAACGCGCGCTTCACGCCCTGCGGATTCAGGAACGGCGCGATGCCTTCCAACACCAGAAACAAGCCGAGCGCGGCCAGCAGATCAGTGAAATTCAACGCCAACGCCAACGCAGCCTTGCGGTTCTAGCGCTTGGGCGCCGCGGCCTTGGCGGAGTCCTTCAGGTACTTGAAGAATTCCCCATCGGGGGTCACGACCAAAAGATCGCCGTCCTTGCCGAGTGAGTTCTGGTAGGCCTGCAGGCTTCTGTAGAACGCGTAGAACTCCGGGTCCTTGGAGTAGGCACGCGCGAAGATCTGCGAGGCGCTCGCATCTCCCTCACCCTTGATGCGCTGCGCATCGCGCTCGGCATCGGCGAGGATCACGGTGCGCTGACGCTCGGCCGTCGCGCGGATGGTGGTGCTCTCCTGCTGCCCTTCGGCATGCAGCCGGTTGGCGGTCTTGGCGAAGCTTTGCTTCATGCTCTCGAACACGCGCGCCGCGACCTCATCGGGCAGATCGATGCGCTGTACCCGTACGTCCACCAGATCGACGCCGAGCCCTTCGGCGTTGTGGCTGGCCCCCTTGAACATCTCACCGGTCACCGCGGCACGCTCGGCGGACACGATCTGCTGCAGCGTGCGTTGCGCGACCACGCTCTTGATCCCGTCCTTGACGATCTCCGCCAGTCGCTCCCCGGCGAGGGATTCGCTGCCGCCGGTCGCGGTGTAGAAGGTGGACGGGTCCTTGACGCGCCACTTGACGTAGAAGTCCACGATCAGGCCGCGGCCGTCGTTGGTCAGGAAGGTCTCGCTGGTGTACGACTCGGAGAGAATGCGCCGGTCGAACTTGGTCACCATGTCCCACGGCCACTTCAGATGCAGTCCCGGGATGTAGTGCATGCCGACGATGGCGCCGAACTCGGTGCGGATGGCGAACTCGGTCTCGTTGACGGAGAACAGCGAGAACGCCGCGATCACCAGCAGCGCGGCGACGGCGATGAACAGCGGGAACAGCCGCGAGCTCATCAGCGCTCTCCCCGCCCGCGGGCCTCGACGGTGACCTGGTCCTGATCCTTCGCGGCATTGCCCGCGGCAGACTCGCCGGCCTGCTCCGGCTGCTGCGAGACACTCTTGTCCAGCAGCTTGTCGATGGGCAGGTAAATCATGTTGTTGCCCGCGTGACCATCGATCAGCACCTTGTGCGCGCGCGCCAGCACGCCCTCGATGGCGTCCATGTACATGCGGCGCCGCGTCACCTCGGGGGCCTGCTCGTAGGCGCCCTCAAGCTGGGAGAAGCGCGAAGCCTGGCCCTCCGCGAGCGCGATCACCTGCGACTGGTAGGCCTGCGCGTCCTGCTGCACGCGCGCGGCCGCGCCCTTGGCCACCGGAATGATGCCGGCGGCGTAGGCCTCGGACTCGAGGATGAAGCGCTCCTTGTCGGCCTGCGCCTTGTTGGCGTCGCGCTGCGAGGGAATCACCGCATCGGGCACCTGCACGTCCTCGAGGTTGACGGTGGTGACCGTGATGCCGGTGTTGTAGTAATCGAGCGTGTGCTGAATGAGCTCCTTGGAGCGGCGCGTAATCTCCGGGCGCGTCGAGCCGACCAAGAGCTCATCGAGCGTGCTGCGGCCGACGATCTCGCGGATCGCACTCTCGGAGACCTCGCTCAGCGTGGTTTCCGGGTCGCGCACCTTGAACAGCTTCTTCACCGGATCGGAGAACTGGTATTGCACGGCGAAGTGCAGATCGACGAGGTTCACATCCGAGGTGAGCACGCGCGACTTGAAATCGCTGGAATTCACGCTGAGGACGTTGACCATGGTGACGCTCTCGATCGGCCACGGGAAGCGCCAGTGCATGCCGGGGGGGACCACCTCGACCAGCCGGCCAAAGCGCTGGATCACGCCGCGCTCGGCCTGACGCACCTGGTAGAAGCCGCTGAACAACCAGATCGCCAGCACCACCAGCACCGCGATCAGCAGCAATGAGCTGCCATCGGCGTTGCTGCCGCCGGAACGCAGCAGCGAGAACAGCCGGCGCTGCCACTCCTTCAGGCGTGCGTCGAGGTCCGCGCCGCCCTGTCCGGGACGGCGTCCCCATTGACTATTCGGACCGCTTGGTTGATTCCAGGCCATAACGCTTTGGTAACGCGCGATCTTTAGCGCAGCTTAATCGCGCTCGCAGCGGCGCTCGATTGTAGGTAGGCGCTACCGGGTGCACAAGGCGTGTCTGCTCCCTGCACTTCGAGAATCTGCACGCCGGCGGTGCGCGCCAATTCGAGCAGCTCGAGGTCCGGCAACTCCACCGCAAGCTCGATCGAGCCGTCCGGCTCGGAGCGCTCGCCGCGTACCGCGTGTGCCGCGTACAGCCGCGAGCGCAGGGCGCCGGCGCTCGGTGGCATCCGCAGCCGCGCCCGGCGCGTGAAGCGCGCCAGACGCTCGAACAGCGCACGCATCAGCAGGTCCAGTCCCTGCCGGTGGGCGGCGGAAATCCATACCGCGGTGGTGCGCCCGTCGGCATTGCGATCCACGCGCGCTGCACTGTGCAGGCGGTCGATCTTGTTGTAGACGAGAATCTGCGGGATGTCCTGCGCTCCGATCTCCTCCAGCACCGTATCGACCGCGTGCATCTGCTCCTCGCGGCGCGGATTGCTGGCATCGATCACGTGCAGCAACAGGGTCGCGGCGCGCGCCTCGGTGAGCGTTGACTGGAACGCGGCCACCAGTTCGTGCGGCAGCTCGCGGATGAATCCGACGGTATCGGCGACCACGACCGGCGTACCGCCGGGCAGGCTGATGCGGCGGACGGTCGGATCGAGCGTGGCGAACAGCTGATCGGCCACGTAGGCATCGGCCCCGCTCAGCGCGCCGAACAAAGTGGACTTGCCGGCATTGGTATAACCCACCAGCGCCACCGAGGGCACCGGGATCTCCGCGCGCAGGTGTCGTCCGGTTTCACGCTGCTGTTTGATCTTCGCCAGGCGCCGCGTCAGTAAGCGCACCCGTTGCCCGATAATGCGCCGGTCGGTCTCGAGCTGCGTCTCGCCCGGTCCGCGCAGCCCAATGCCGCCCTTCTGCCGCTCGAGGTGCGTCCAGCCGCGCACCAGGCGGCTGGCGATATGCTTCAGCTGTGCGAGCTCCACTTCGAGCTGGCCTTCGAAGCTTCTGGCGCGCTGCGCGAAGATGTCGAGGATCAGGCCGTTGCGATCGAGCACGCGCCGTTCGGTGAGTTTCTCGAGATTGCGCTCCTGGCTCGGTGAGAGCGCATGATCGATGAGGATGACATCGGCCGCGTTGGCCGCGGCGACGCTGCGGAGTTCCTCGGCCTTGCCGCTGCCGAGAAAATAGCGCGCATCGGGACGATGACGCCGCCCGGTCACCGTGGCGACCGGCACGGCGCCGGCCGACACCGCCAGCTGCGTGAACTCCTGCAGGTCCTCCGGATCCACCGCGGCGCCGAGTCCCAGGCGCACCAGTACGGCACGCTCACCAGTCCGTGGGCGTTCGAACACTCAGGCTTCCCGGGGGATGCGACATTATTCGGCAGGCGTCTCCGGGGCGGCGGCGGCGCCCTCTTCGGTCGGCAGGCGCACATTGCGCGCCGGTACGACCGTGGAAATCGCGTGCTTGTAGACCATCTGGCTCACACTGTTCTTCAGCAGCACCACGAACTGGTCAAAGGAATCGATCTGCCCCTGCAACTTGATGCCGTTGACGAGGTAGATGGAGACCGGCACCCGCTCCTTGCGCAAGGCGTTCAAAAAGGGGTCTTGGAGGGACTGGCCTTTGGCCATCGGGTTCTCCTTATTCTTCAGCTTCGAGTTGTTCGACAGCAATACGGATCGCCGCTGAGCTTCCCTGCTCTGCGATCCCAGCTAGCTTAAGCACCTCGCCAAGCGCGAGGAACCGACGAATCAATCTTAACATGCCGATTCCTTCAAATCCCAAGCACTCCCAACTCATGACATATGTCTCGATTCCACGACAGCATCGCCGCATCCGACTGCGCGTCGATCCAGCTTGCCAGGGGCTCACGACGCGCCCAGGTGAGCTGGCGTTTGGCAAGTTGGCGCGTCGCCGCAACGGCTCGTCGCACGGCCTCCGCCAGGCCGCACTCACCCTCGAGGTGCGCCCACAATTGCCGGTAGCCGACCGCGCGCATCGAGGGGTGACGGGCCGACAGATCCCCCCGGGCCCGCAGCCCGACGAGCTCCTCGAGCAGGCCCGCAGCCATCATGCCCATAAAGCGCCGTTCGAGCCGCTCGTGCAGCACCGATCGCTCCCGCGGCGCCAGCACCCAATAGCGTAGCGGCCACGCGCCCAGTGCCCCGACCGTCGCCTGCTGCAGTTCGGAGATCGGGCGGCCGGCGATGTAACAGACTTCCAGTGCCCGCTGAATCCGCTGACTGTCGTTGGCGGAGATGCGCGCCGCCGCCTGCGGGTCCAGTTCCTCAAGCTGCGCGTGCAGCGCCGGCCAGCCCTGCCGGGCGGCGCGCGCATCGATCGCCGCGCGCAATTCGGGCGCCGCCTGCGGCAAAGCGGCCAGTCCGTGCACCAGTGCGCGCAGGTAGAGCATGGTCCCGCCGACCAGCAGCGGCACGCGCCGCCTGGCGTGGATCTCAGCGATGCTGCGCAGGGCATCGGCCACGAAACGCCCGGCGGAGTAGCTCTCGGTCGGCTCGCAGATGTCGATCAGGTGATGGGGAATTCGCGCCCGCAGCTCGCGCGCGGGCTTCGCCGTGCCGATGTCCAGGCCCCGATAGACCAAAGCAGAGTCCACGCTGATGATCTCGACCGCGGCGGACCCGGCCAGGCGCAGCGCGCAGTCGGTCTTGCCCGCGCCGGTGGGCCCGGTGAGGACAAACACGGGCAGCCGGACACTCATCGGCCCCGCAGGAACAGCTGATCGAGCTGCTGCAGGCTCAGACGCGTCCAGGTGGGGCGCCCGTGATTGCACTGGTTGGCGCGCTCGGTCTCTTCCATCTGGCGCAGCAGCGCGTTCATCTCGGGAAGGGTGAGGCGCCGGTGGGCGTGGATGGCAGAGCGGCAGGCCAACGTGCCGAGGAAGCGGTCGGCGGCACTCTCCAGATGATGCGTGTCCGCATCGAGGCTGAGGTCGTGAACCAGCGAAGCGACCAGGGCGGGGATCTCGGCGGTGCCGATGAACGCGGGCACGCGACGCAGCACCAGGTCGGTCGCCGACAGCGCATCGAGCTCAAAACCCGCCCGCTGCCACTGCTCACGCTGCTCGAGCAGCGCCGCCAGCTGGTGAGCCTTGAGCGCGATCACCAGCGGTTCCAGCAAATGCTGCGAGGGGATGCTGCCGGCGGCGCGCTCGGCCTTGAAGCGCTCGTACAGCACGCGCTCATGTGCGGCATGCATGTCGACCAGCACCAGTCCGGCGCGGTTTTGCGCGAGGATGTAGACGCCGTGCAACTGGGCGAGCGCCGTGCCGAGCGGGTGCTCGCCGGGGTCCTGCGCCGGCGCGGGCGAGCTCTCGATCGCGCCGGCGACCCGCCAGGGATCGCGCGCGGGCTCGTAGAACGGCAGCGCGTACCCGACCCCGGTTGCCGGGCGAACCGAGTCGGCGGCGAGTGCCCCTGGCCCCAGCGCGGCAGGGGCGGCGGTGGGATCGGGCCGGGTGTCCTGGAGGGCCCGCTCGAGGGCGCGAAAGACGAACTCGTGAATCTGGCGACTGTCGCGGAAGCGCACTTCGAGCTTGCCCGGATGAGCGTTGACGTCCACCAGCTTCGGATCGAGCGTCAGGTACAGGACGTAGGCGGCATGGCGGCCGTGGTAGAGCACATCGCGGTACGCCAGCCGCACCGCGTTCATCAGGAGGCGATCGCGCACGCTCCTGCCATTGACGAACCAGAACTGCTGGTCCGGCTGGGCTCGCGAACGGGTCGGCAGCCCGGCCCAGCCGGACAACAGCACCGGTCCCGCCGCATGCCGCACCGCCACCGCCCCGGATGCAAATTCGGCGCCCAGCACCTTCCCGATCCGGGTCAGCTCCGCATCCGCGCCCTGGACGGCCGCTACGTCCAGCAGCACGCGCCTGCCGTGGCGCAGCCGAAAGCTCACGTCGAAACGCGACAGTACCAGCCGCTCCACCAGGCGCGCGATGTGCGAAAGCTCCGTCGCATCGCTCTTCACGAACTTGCGCCGCGCCGGCACATTGAAGAACAGCTCGCGCACTTCGAGGGTCGTGCCGGGCGGGTGCGCCGCCGGGCGCACCGGCACGCCCGCGCCCCCATCGACGGAAATTTCCGCACCCTGATCGGCAGCCACCGCGCGTGACACCACGCGCAGCCGCGACACCGAGCCGATCGATGGCAGCGCCTCGCCGCGAAAGCCGAGCGTACTCACCGCCTCCAGGTCATCGAGTGAGGCGATCTTGCTGGTCGCGTGCCGCGCGAGCGCCAGCGACAACTCATCTGCGGCGATGCCGCGACCGTCATCGCGCACCCGCACCAGTCCTACTCCGCCGCGCTCGATGTCGATCTCGATGTGCGTGGCACCCGCATCCAGGCTGTTCTCGATGAGCTCCTTGACGACGGATGCCGGCCGTTCGATCACCTCACCGGCGGCAATCTGGTCGACGAGCTCGCCGGGCAATACTCGGATGGGCATGGGGAAAGTGTACAGCCCGGGGAGGCGTGCGCAGCAGCGGACGCCTCGCTGCGGGCGCTCGGGTTAGGGCGTCGCGGCGCTGCCGGCAGCGTCGGCCGCGCTCGCAAGGGTGCTGCGGCGCTCCTGCTTGAAGCGCGTGCCGTCCGGCGGATTCTGCATAAAGTAGCTGCGTACGCCGCTGGCGATCGCATCCGCCAGGCGCTCCTGCTGCGCGGCGCTGCGCAGTCGCCGCTCCTCGGCCGGATTGGAGATATAAGCGGTCTCGACCAGCATCGAGGGAATGGCGAGTGATTTGAGCACCACGAAGCCGGCCCGCTGCACCTGCGGCTTACGGATCTCCCCGACGCTGCCGAGTGCATCCACCACCCGCTCCGCGGCACCGGCGCTGACGCCGATAATCTCGCTCTGCGTCGCATCGAGCAGCACGGGAGCGAGCGCGCCCTTGTCCTCCAGGGCCACTCCGCCCATCAGGACAGCCGCGTTCTCACGCTCGGCCAGCACGTGCGCCGCCTCGCTGGAGGCACCGTGCACCGACAGCACATACACCGAAGCCCCCGACACACCGCGGTCGGCGATCGAGTCGGCGTGCACGGAGATGAACATGTCCGCGTGCGCCGCGCGGGCGCGCATGGTGCGCTCAGGCAGCTCGAGAAACTCATCGCGGTCACGGGTGAGGATGGCCCGCATGCCCGGCTCGGCATCGATGCGCGCCGCCAGGGCGCGGGCGATGGCGAGCGTCACATCCTTCTCGCGCGTGCCGAGGTGGCCGATGGCGCCCGGATCCACGCCGCCGTGCCCGGCATCCACGGCGATGATGACGTCACGGTCGCCCTCGCCCGGGGCGTGCGCGGCACGAACCACCTTCGGGCCCGGCTGCGGCATGACCGGGAGCACCGGGGCGGCTGCCCCCGGGGTCACCGCGGCGAGGATCGGCGTGCCCAGGCTCAGGATCAGCCGCCGCCCCTGGGCACCCGTGCCCCAGGTGCTGTGGGCCGCTAGCGCGGTTTTGAGCTGCACCACCACGCGCAGCGTTCCATGGGGCCGAACGCCCAGGCGCACGCCCTCGACCACGCCGGAGGCGCTCGGGACGGACACCCCACCGGCCAGACGGGTGTCCGGCAGATCGACGACCACCCGGTCCGGGTGATCGAGGGTGAACATTTTCTGGGCCGAACCTGCGGTCAGATCGAGGCTCAGCTGGGCGGAATCGGGGCTGGCGGACAGTGCGATGCTGCGAAGCTCACCGGCGTGGCTTTGCGAAACGGCGGGGAGGCCGAGTGCAACGAAGGCTAACCCCTGTAGAAAGACCTTTCTAATCATTAAGTTCTAAGTGCTATCTGCCGGCTAATCTACGGCGTCGGTAGTGGCTTTTCAACTCCTCGAGGCGGTTCCGGTCAGTTGCGCGAGCCACGCCTGCCCGAGGGCCGAGTGCGCGCTCGCCTCGATGTCATGCCCGAGCTCGGCTACCGAGAAGGCGAGCGCGAGATCGGGCGGCGGCAGCCTGGCCGGTGCGCGTTCGGGCCACTCGATGAGCCAGATGCACCCCTCACGCGCCCATTCGCGCAGCCCGAGTGTCTCGAGCTCGCCCGGATCGCGCAGGCGGTACAGATCCACGTGCAGCACGGTGAGCACGCCCACCGGGTAGGGTTCGATGAGCGTGTAGGTGGGGCTGCGTACCGGGCCTGCGACCCCCAGTGCATGCAGGAAGCCGCGGGCGAAAGTGGTCTTGCCCGCACCAAGCTCGCCGCTCAGGTACAGCGCGGCAAAGGCGCGCTCCGGCCCGGGCCGCGCACAGGCGAGCTGCCAGCCAAAATCCTCAGTGTCCTGGGCGGTATTGGCGTGCGTGCGCAAGCGCGCCGTCAGAGATTGACGCAGTGGTGCAGCTCGCGCACGAGATCACTGGCGAGCACTCCGCGTTCGCCACCGCGGGCGGCGGCGTCTCCCGCCAGGGCGTGCACCAGCACACCCGCGCGCGAGGCCACCCAGGGATCACGGCACTGGGCGAGAATGCCGGCGATCGCACCGGTCAGCACGTCACCGGTGCCGGCGGTGGCCATGCCGGGATTGCCGCGCTCGCACAGCCCGGGCGCGCGGGCGCCCGAGCCGACCAGCGTCCCGGCGCCCTTCAGCACCACGGTGCCGTGAAAGCGCGCCAGCAACTTCGCGAGCGCACCCAGGCGATCGCGCTGCACGTCCTGCGCACTGATCCCGAGCAGCCGGCCGGCCTCGCCCGGGTGCGGCGTGAGGATCCAGTCCTCGCGGGCCGGCGCGCCGCCTTCGGCGAAGAGGTTCAGCGCGTCGGCATCCACCACCAGGGGCTTGCCGCAGTCGAGCACGGCATGCAGCGCGCTGCGCGCCCAGGCCGATTGCCCCAGCCCCGGCCCGACGGCGACCACGTCCGCCTGGTCAAGCGCTGCGGCGAGCGGCGCCTCGCCCGTCACACCGAGGCAGATCAGCTCGGGCCGCCCCGCCGCGATGGCGACGACGTTCTCGGGCGCGACCGCGACCGTCACCAGCCCCGCCCCCACGCGCAGGCACGCCTCGCCCGCCATGCGCGCCGCCCCCGGCATGCCAGCCCCGCTGCCCACGATCAGCACCCGCCCGAAATCGCCCTTGTTCGCATGGCGCGGCCGCCGCGGCAGCGCCGCATGGATTTCCGACTCGACGATGCGGGTGAGGCGCGGTTTCAGGTCCGCCACGAAGGGGGCGGCAAGTTCCAGGTCATCGAAGAACACCGTGCCGGCAAACTCCGGTCCGTCGCCGACGAAAAGGCCGGTCTTGAGCGCGACGAAGGTCACCGTCGCCTCGGCCCGGATGGCCTCGCCCGCCGCCGTGCCGGCATCGCCGTCGAGCCCGGAGGGGATATCGAGCGCGAACACCGGCAGCCTCGCCGCGTTGACGGCGCGGATGACCGCCGCCATCTCCGGTCGCACGCTGCCGGACAATCCGCTGCCCAGCAGCGCATCGACGATCACCTCTCCGGAGCCGAGGTGCGAGGCGGCAAACGAGCGCACCTGACCGCCGCCGGAGGCAAAGTCCTGATAGGCGAGGCGGGCATCGCCACGCAGCCGCCCCGGCTGTGCCGCGCCGAGCACCGTTACGGTGAGACCGGCCGCCTGGGCAAAGCGCGCCAGCACATAGCCATCACCACCATTGTTGCCGCCACCGCAGACGATGACGATGCGGTGCGCCATCGGCCAGCGCGTGCGCAGATAGCGCAGTGCCGCCTCACCGGCGCGCTTCATCAGCGTGTACCCGGAAATGCCAAGCTCGCCGATGGCGTGGGCATCGAGCGAGCGCACCTGCGCGGTGGTGTACAGAGCGGTGGGTAGCGCCATAGGCTCATTATACTGACAGGCGTGGCGACACCATGACCCAGCCGGCGATGATCGATTTCGGTGCGATCAAGCGCGAGTTGGCGGCTCGCGCAGCCGCGCTCGGGTTTGGCGCGCTCGGCGTCGCGAACGTCGAGATCCCCGAGGATGAGCAGCACCTGCTGCGCTGGCTCGACTCAGGCTTTCACGGCGAGATGCAGTACATGCAGCGGCACGGGCTCATGCGCAGCCGGCCACGGCAGCTGGCGCCGGGCACGGTGCGCGTGCTCAGCGCGCGCATGGACTACTGGCCGGCAGCGGCACGCGAGGCCCGCGCGGTGCTTGGCGATGGCACGCTCGCTTACGTGTCGCGCTACGCGCTCGGGCGCGACTACCACAAGGTTCTGCGCCGCGCCCTGGCGGCGCTCGCGCAGGAATTGCAGCAGCGCATCGGCCCGTTCGGTTACCGGGTATGTGTCGATAGCGCGCCGGTTCTGGAGAAGGCGCTGGCGCGCGAGGCGGGGCTCGGCTGGATCGGCAAGCACACCAACCTCATCGCCAAGGATGCCGGCTCCTGGTTCTTTCTCGGCGAGATCCTCACCGATCTGCCCTTGCCGGTGGACGAGCGCGCCAGCGCCCACTGCGGCACCTGCCAGGCGTGCCTGCCGGCCTGCCCCACCGGCGCGATCGTTGCGCCCTTCCGCCTGGACGCGCGGCGCTGCATCTCCTATCTGACGATCGAGAGTCACAGCGCCATACCGCTCGAGCTGCGCGCACTGATCGGCAACCGCATCTATGGGTGCGATGACTGTCAGCTCGTGTGTCCCTGGAACAAGTACGCCCACGATGCGGCGCACCCGGATTTCAAGGTACGGCACGAACTCGACGCCAGCAGCCTGACGCAGCTGTTTGCGTGGACCGCGCAGCAGTTCGAGGAGCGCATGCGCGGCTCGGCCATCTACCGAATCGGACACGAGCGCTGGCTGCGCAACATCGCCGTGGCGCTCGGCAACGCGCCCAGCTCGGAGGCGGTAGTGCGCGCCCTCGAGGCGCGCCGCGCCGACCCTTCAGCGCTGGTGCGTGAACACGTGCAGTGGGCGCTGCAACGGCAGCGGCAGCAGCTTCAGGTGCGGGCGATCTCGTCCTGATGAGCGAGCACGCGCGGCCAGGCCTCGCGATGGCGCTGGCACAGGGCTTGGTTCGGGAAGCCGGCGTGAGTGAGCTGCAACTGCGTGCCGGTGCGGCAAGAACGAAGCTGCACGGTCACGATCGTCTCCTCGCCGAGCGTGCCCGCCGCCGTCACCCAGGTCATCTCCACCAGCGCATCAGGCTCAAGACGCAGAAACCGCCCGTAGTGCGCATGGCGCTCGCCCTCGTGGCGGGTCTCGAAGAAGAACGGCGCGTTGACCTGCGGCTGCATCACGAGCGTCCCGGGGGCGGCGAACCAGCGCTCGAAACCCTGCGTCCACGCGCGATACAGGGCGCCGGGCGAGGCCAGCATGGTGCGCTCCACGCTCATCGTGAACGCGGGCGGGCCAAGCTCTGGGCGCGTCATGTTCATGCGCTCGCTCGCCTAGGGGCGCGTGACCTGCACATTGTCGATGAGCCGCGCCTTGCTCAGGCGCACGGCGGCCAGCACCACGAGCTCGCGCGCGTCGGGTGCGGGCGATGACAGGTCCGACGCCTGGCGCACGGCGAAGTACTCAGGACGCAGTCCCGCGCTCTCGAGCGCGACGAACCCGGCGCGCTCGATGCTCGCGAACTCCGCATCTCCCGCGCGCAGGCGGTGCGCCGCCGCCTGCAGCGTGGCGAAGATCTGAGGCGCGAGGGCCCGCTCTGAGGGCGTCAGGTACTGGTTGCGCGAGCTCATCGCCAGTCCGTCGGCGTCGCGCACCGTCGGCGCCGCGACGATCTGCACCGGCATGCAAAGATCATCGACCATGCGGCGGATGACGGTGAGCTGCTGAAAGTCCTTCGCGCCGAACACGGCCACGTCCGGCTCGACGATGTGGAACAGTTTCGCGACCACGCTGCTGACGCCCTCGAAGTGACCCGGCCGGAACTCGCCGCACAGGATGCGTGACAGTCCGGGTACTTCGACGCGGGTCGCGCGTTCGGCGCCGTGCGGGTAGATCTCGCCGACCTCCGGCATGAACATGAGGCTGCAGCCCGCCTCAGCCAGCATGCGCTCATCGTCGCGCGGGGTGCGCGGGTAGTGCGCGAAGTCCTCGTTGGGGCCGAACTGCATCGGATTCACGAAGATGCTGGCGATGAAGCGCTCACCGTGACGGCGCGCCGCCTCAATCAGGCTGACGTGCCCGGCGTGCAGGTTGCCCATGGTCGGCACAAACGCCACCTTGAGCCCCTCGCGCTGCCAGCCGCGCACGCGCTCGCGGACGGCGGCGATCGTGGTAACGGTATCCAAGCGCTATCCGCGCGCGCTCAGAAGCAGTGCTCGGGCGCAGGATACTCGCGCTGCTTCACGGCGCGCACGTAGTGCTGCAGCGCCTCGAGATTGTCGCGTGCGCCGTCCATGAAGTTGCGTACGAAGCGTGGCTTGCGCCCGGTGGTGATATTCAGCGCGTCGTAGCTGACGAGAATCTGCCCGTCGGTGTCGGGTCCGGCGCCGATACCGATGACCGGCACGCGAAGCGCCGCGGTGATCGCCTTGCCGAGCTGCGCCGGAATGCACTCGAGCAGGATGAGATCGGCACCTGCTGCTTCCAGTCGTCGCGCATCATCGAGCAGCCGCGCCGCCGTCTCCTGCTCGCGCCCCTGTACGCGAAAGCCCCCGGTCTTGTGCACCGACTGCGGCTTGAGCCCGACGTGGGCGCACACCGCGATGTCGTGGCCGGTAAGAAATTCCACGATATCGGTCTGCCGGCCGCCGCTTTCCAGCTTGACCATCTGTGCACCGCCCTCCTGCATCAGACGCACGGAATGCGCCAACGCCAGATCGGGCGAGGGGTAACTCATGAAGGGCAGGTCCGTGATCAGGAACGGCCGGTGCAGGCCGCGCGCGACCACCGCACTGTGATAAACCATGTGCTCCATGGTGACCGGCACGGTCGTTTGGTGGCCCTGGATCACCATGCCGAGGGAGTCCCCGACCAGCACCACATCCACATCCGCGCTGTCGAGCAGCACCGCGAAGCTTGCGTCATAACAGGTGAGGCAGGCGATCTTCTCGCCTTCGGCCTTCATGCGGGTCAGTGTCGCCAGCGTGACCGGCGGGCGGCTGGCGTCGCGTTGCAGGTGCGTGTACATGCGGTGCGAGTGTAGCTAGATGGCGCGGCTGCGCAACGGGTTGTAATACAACCGCCCGCGGCTCATGCGGCGGATCGCCGACAGCAGCTCGTCGTAGTCACGCTGGTTGGTGATCGGATCGAAGGAGGCGGCATTGACGATGAGCAGCGGGGCCGCCTCGAACTCGTGGAACAAGCGCGCGTAGGCCTCGTTCAGCCGTTCCAGGTACTGCCGGTCGATGTACTGCTCGTACTCGACCCCGCGCTTGGCGATGCGCTCGAGCAGCACTTCCACCGGCGCCTGCAAGTACACCACCAGGTCCGGCTTGGGCGCCTGGATATCGAGTTTCGCGTAAAGCTGCTCATAGAGAGCGTACTCGGCATCATCGAGCGTCACACGAGCGAACAGCCGGTCCTTCTCGAGCAGGAAATCCGCCACGCGCACCGGCGCAAACAGGTCGGCCTGTTTCAGGGCGCTCAGCTGCTGCGCGCGCTGCAGCAGAAAGTACAGCTGGGTCGGCAAGGCGCCGGCTCGCGGATTTTTGTAGAAGCGCTCGAGGAACGGATTCGCCGCCGACTGCTCGTAGATTCCCTGCGCCGACAGGCTGATACACAGGCGCCGCGCCAGGCTGGTCTTGCCGACGCCGATCGGGCCTTCCACCACGATGAACTTGTGGACGGGTTCGCTCGCCATGTGATCTACAGCAGCCTCAGACCTTCGGGGGTGACGCGCCCTTTGAGCTCGGCCACGCGGCCCAGCCCGGGCAGGTCGAGATCAGCGGCGATTTCAGCCAGAGGATACAGAACGAAGTTGCGCTCCACTATCCCGGGATGGGGCAAGGTGAGCGCCTCGTGCGAACGGCGCTCGCGCCCGTAACAAAGCAGATCAAGGTCGATGATCCGCGGCCCCCAACGCTCGCGCTGTGACGGCCGCCCCATCGCGGCCTCGACGGCGCGCAAGCCGTCCAGCAGCGCGCTCGGGTCGAGCTGCGTCAGCGCGCCGGCCGCCGCGTTGACGAAGTCCGGCTGCGCGACGGGACCGAAGGGACGCGACGCATACAGGCGTGAAATCAGCACCATCCGCGTGCGTGGCAACTGCGCAAGTCGCTCGCAGGCGGCGAGCACCTGCGAGCGCGGGTCGTGAAGATTGCTGCCCACGCCGATATAGGCGGGCTGCCAGGTCTGCATGCGCGTCAGTGGCTGGCCGGACCGGAGCGGCGGCGCCGGCGCCCGCGCCGGTGTGTCCCCTGGGGTGCGCGCGTCGGAGTCTGACCGGCGAGCCCATCCGCCATCCGCCCCCGCTCTTCTACCGAAACCTCCTGCAGACGCGTCCACCACTGCGCCATGTCGGCGGGCGCCAATCCATACTCGGCGCGCAGCAACAACAGGTCGTAGGCGGCACGAAACCGCGGGTGCTCGAGCATCCGCAATGCACGCCGGCCGCGCGGATGCTCCAGGCGCGGCTGCAGCGAAAACATCTCACGGACCCCGAGTGAGAAGCGCCTAGGAATGGCGATGCGCGTCTGCGCCTCGCGGGTGGCTTGATCGCAGGCCTCAAGGATCGTGGCCAGCTCGTGCCAGCGCTCAGGTGGCGCCGCCTCGATCAGCCCCGCGATGGGCCCATACAAAAGGAGAGCGAACAGGAAGGTGGGAGCGACCGGCTTATCTGCCATGACCCGGGCATCAGTGTTTTTCAGCCCCTGCACCAGCAGCTTCTGCACGAGACTTCCGGGGTGGCTGCTGAAATAGGCGTCCACCGTCGGCAGCAGCCCCGCCAGCAGACCCCGCCGGCGCAGGACTTCAAAGCCACGCGCACCGTAGCCGGTCAGGAAGATCTTGAGCGTCTCATCGAACAGTCGCGCCGGAGGCACGCCCATGAGCAGGTCACGCAGCGGTCCGATCTGATTGGCGGTGGCAGGATCGATCTGAAACCCAAGCTTTGCCTCGAAGCGGGCGGCGCGCAACATGCGCACCGGGTCCTCGCGGAAGCGCGTCTCCGGGTCACCGATCAGCCTGAGCGTGCGCGCCGCGATGTCCTGCGCACCGTTCACGTAATCCCACAGCGAGAAGTCGGCGATGTTGTAGTAAAGAGCGTTGACCGTGAAGTCGCGCCGCCAGACATCCTCATCGATGGTGCCGTACACGTTGTCGCGCAGAATGCGTCCCGAAGCGTCCAGGCGGCGCGCGGCAGAATCGTCCTCACGCACGCTGGCTGGGGGCGCCGCGCTGGCCGGGGCCTCCTCCTCGTCTAGCTGAGCCTCATCCAGCTCAGGCGCCTCCCCGTCCTCCGGGTCGGCTTCCGGCAGCGGTTCATCTCCCTGCGATGGCGCAGTGGCCGCCCGGAAGGTCGCTACCTCAATGGTCTCGCGCCCGAAGAACACGTGCGCGAGCCGGAATCTGCGGCCGACGAGGCGGCAGTTGCGAAACAGCCGCTTGACCTCTTCCGGCAGCGCATCGGTCGCGACATCGAAATCCTTCGGCTCGATCCGGATCAGCAGATCGCGAACACAACCGCCCACCAGGAACGCCATGAATCCTGCATCGCGCAGGCGGTACAACACGCGCAATGCGTTGGGCGAGATGTGAGAACGGGAGATCGCGTGCTCGGATCGGGGGATGATCCGAGGTACTGCGGCGGGCGTCGCAAGCGACGCGTCGGGAGAGTTCAATATGCTGTCTTTCGGCTTGAGCAATCGTTACGGCTCTCTATAATACCGCGCTCTTGCCAAGGCCTTGGCCCCGCTCCCTTCGTCTAGAGGCCCAGGACATAGCCCTCTCAAGGCTGTAACACGGGTTCGAATCCCGTAGGGAGCGCCATGTAGAGTCGAGGACCGGCGCGCTAAGCCCTTGATCGGCCCCCGTTTCCAGTCCCGCTCCTCGAACCGGACATGCGGATCTCCCCGCATCCGGCTCCCGGACAAACCTCATGCGGTCGCCCACGGACGGGCGGGCAGCCGCAGCCGCAGCCGCACGAGGCCCAGGCGAGCGTAAAGGTACGCGTGCGGGAAGGCGGGTGTGGCCGTCCTCAGTGATAGGCCCTCGGACATCGTGCGGGATCCTGAAGCGAGATAGAGCCTCAGCGCTTGGAGGGTCCTGATTTCGTGGCTGAAGCGGTGCGTCTACCCTAACGACGTCGGTCGGGGAGGCGGGGATTAACGCCGTGTGAGCCGCTAGGACCGAGCTCACCGGTGAGGTGCCAGGCCCGACCCGACCCGACACTAGAAAGACAGCAGGCGCTCAAAAAACGAGCGATAGCGCCTCAGGGCAATGCGCAAGGTCTCGGTGGACGCCTTACCTGTTTGATTCACCTGACCCTCAAGTGTGGCGCGCTCATGGGAAAAGGTTTCCGCCAAGCTCTTCATGACCTGGACAACAAGCTCATCGCCCTGCCGGACAGCCTGTCTCGGGTCGTCGACAAACCCTCTTTGAACGGTATCCCAGCGCGAGCGAAACTCTTTGGCCACATCGGGCAAAAACAGCGGCGCAAGATCCCTCTCTTCAGTCCTCACATCGGTGTTCTGGTGGTCGAGCACCGGCGCATTGAGATCTGCCTCGGCCTCTTGTGGTGGCGGCGGCATCTTCGCAAAACCTGCCCAATCGGGAGCTGCCTTCTCCAGCTCTTGTTTCGTGATGGCGTTCATGCGTGCACCGGCATTTGCTTGGCTGGAAGGGCTTCTTGCTTAGCCTCTCTTACCTCAAGCATCTCATCGAACAGGACGCGGTAATGCACCACTGCTTTGCGTAGCTCCTCGGTGTCGGCTTCGCCGTGCTCATCGCGCGCCGCGATCGCCTGCGCCGCCCGATAATGCTCCACCACGGTAGGGTGGTCGACTGAGATATCGGCCGCACGGCGTTCGAAATCGCCCATAGGGTAGCCACGCTTAAGCATCAACTCACGGACCAACTGGTCCGCCTGGACGACGACCCCTTTGGGGTTATCGACGAAACGGGCCTGCAAAGCGTTCCAGGTCTGACTGAACCTGGCGGCCTCAGCAGGCGCCAACGGCGTGATGGTGAGGTCCTCAACGCGCTTTTCGCGGGCCTTGAGTTCCGCTTCGGCCTTCGTTCGTCCTCCAAGTTCACCCACAGTTCGGCCGTATTCCGCGCCGAACCGTCGCTGAAGCCTGTCGGACTGCTTTTTCTTGCGGGAGAAAAACCATGCCGCCAGCGCAAGCAACGCGATGACCACAACAGCGGCAACAAGGATCCATTGCAGGGGAATTGCGTTCATGTGTCTGTCCTATGGTGCTCCGTCGGTAGCAGGCTGTTTATACGGCTCAAACCTAGTGCAGATGAAAGCTGCTGCTGCCGAACAGTCCCACAAGACCGATAACGATCAGATAGATGGCGCCGATGTCATTCAGCAGTCACGGCATCACAAGAATAAAAATGCCGCGCACTTTTGAGCTCGCATTGCGTCTGCCTTATCGGCATCCGCTGGCAAATCTAACGTTCGCAGTACGACTCAGGCTCTACGCAGTACAAAGAGTACGAGAGCAACGACCAGAATGAGTCCAAGTATGCCGCCGCCGATGTACATGTTGATCTCCAAGTTGTTTGTCTGAGCGGACACTTGAACATAACGAGGACCAGCAGTCAGGGCGCTAGCGCACATAGATGCGCTTGCCAAGACCAATATTTCAACACCCAAGGGGTGAGTTAAAGGTCGCGGGCGATGAGAAGCTGGAAGTAAAAGGCAAGGTTCAGAAAGTCGGCGGCGAAGCTCAAGCAAAGTTGGGCGAAGTCAGGCGAGAGCTGCAGGACTCCTCAAAGAAAGGTGCGTGATGAGTTAAACCCATCCGTCCTCGCGAGGAATGCCTGCGTGGCCCTCGAGAAGGACCGGGGCCACTACTCACTGTGCGCTGAAGCCGGTGTCGACAAACTGCCTTCTTTGCGTCCAGGCTGTATTTCGTGGTGTATGTTGAGGCCACGGTCGTCCCCCCGGCGCCGCAAACCAGCGACAATGGGCGGATCACTGAGCAAGTAGCAAGTAGCAAGGGTTTGCTTGAAAGAGGAGGAGGTTCCGCGAAGGGGACCTTACCAGTGCGGAGAGGGCTTTGCGAAGAGGCATCCTCAGGCCGCGGCGATCAATGGAGGGGGTGACGACCTTAACGTACGGGATGGCCCCTTTCTTGACTCGAGGTGTATTGGCCTGCGTGTGCCAGCGCACCGACGATAGCCTGCCGCGCAGCTATGGTGCATGAGACGGGCACTCGCCATCGCCATTCGCTGCAACTAGGAAGTCACGATGAACACGCGACGCCAACCCAACGTTCGCCCCCCCATTGAACGGGTCCCCGGTCAGATTCGGCACTCAGAGGATCGGCCCCCTGCGTCAGCTTCATTCAATATCGCTTTCCTGCCGGCTCAGAAGACGGCCGTTCGGGATGCCGCTCCTCTGATCACTGACAAAGATGGGATCCCGGATCGCTCGCCATGATCCGCACAACGGGTACCTTGAGACTACCGGCGCGCTCCGCCACCCGTGCGCCAGCGGAAATAACGGCCTCTACGCCGCGTGAAAGAGATCAAGGGCACGTGCAAACACGCTTGGAGCAAGCTGACGGACGACTCGTCACCTGCAGATCGTGGGCCACGCTACGCCATCAAGCGCGACGAAACTCCGACGCAGCTCGCGACCTTCCTTGAGAACTTCAAATCCTGAGGTCGGGTCAGCCACCTACGGTTGCCGCGAAGTGAGGCGGCAGGTCTTTTAAGAACGGCACGTCGGTTCTTCGGGACGATCACGTGGGTCGGTTAGGAACGGTTACGATGCCCTACCGGGAAGTGCGCATCATTCGTGCGGTGCGCCAATAACGCCGATCAAATGAGCGGGGCCGATATGAGCTATGTCGACAGCAATCTTTTGCCGGGAGAGCAGATTACGTTTCGCACGCACCTTTCACTGATTATCTTCACGGTGCCGGTGGCTCTCGCTGTGCTTGCGCTGGTCTTCTATCTGATTGGTCCGGGGATCCGGCTCCTTGGCCACGTCTTCTTACTTGGCGCGGTCGGGGTCGGAGCCGTGAAATACCTCGACTACGCCACCTCGGAGTTCGCCGTCACGAACAAAAGGATCATCATTAAGGTCGGCTTTCTGAAACGGCGAACGCTCGAAATGCAGGTGCAGAAGGTGGAGACGGTAGCGGTTAACCAGGGCATCGGCGCCCGGATTCTTGGCTATGGGGACATTGTTGTCACTGGGACGGGTGGAACCAAGGAACCCTTTAGCCACGTCAGTGCACCGTTGAAACTGCGTCACGCGGTACAAGCCGCATCGGTCTGAGGACCTCCCGCTACCAACCCTCCTTCAAGGCTGTAACACGGCTTCGAATCTCGTAGGGAGCGCCAGTAGGGTCGAGGACTGGCGCGGTGGGCCTTTGATTGTCCCCGTTTCCAGTCCCCGCTCGTCGAACCGGACATGCGGATCTCGTAAGCTTCATGCATTACGAGCGCTGCGTCGAGCGGCTGCTGGGCAGCCGTAAACCAGATGTTCTCGCTGACTTGGCGGACTCCGATTTTTTGAGCGGCGAACAGCCGACTGACATTGATCTTGCGTCTGCCGATGCAGATACGGCCTCACACTCGTGCTGCGTGTCTCGGAAGCGGGTGCCCCCGCTCCTCGAATGTGACGCACCGCTCAAAACTCCAATCCATTGCGGGCGGCGCGAGTATCTGTGTGTGTCGCCGTACATAAGGCTCTACGCGAAGCATGATCGAATTGAAAATGAACCGCAGATTATGATGGGAGGCTACATCCGTGCCGCAACGCATACTTCTGATCCAGAGCGATGCAGCCGCTGCCAAAACCATCGTCGACGCGCTGAGTAACTGCAAGGATCAGTCCTTCCAAGTTGAATGGGTTGAGCACTGCTCTGAAGGCCTGAAAAGCCTGCACGGCATTGAGGCGATATTGCTTGACCTCTACCTGTCCGACACTAACGGCATATACGTGTTCGACTGTCTCTTTCGCGCGGCGCCCAACATTCCGATCCTGCTGTTGATCGATCCGCAACACGAGGAGACCGCCAGGTTGGCGGTACAGCGTGGAGCGCAGGACTACCTCTTTAAGGACCGTCTCGACGCTTACCTGTTGCCCAAGACCCTCGCGACCATGATCGAGCGTGCTGCATATGCCGAGGCGCTGTTCGAGGAAAGGGAGCGCGCGCAAGTCACGCTCAACTCGATCGGGGACGCAGTCGTGAGTACGGATCTTTCGGGTCGGGTCACCTACCTCAACGTGGTCGCAGAAGACCTGACGGGTTGGTCGCAGCACGAAGCGGCAGGTCATCCCCTTGAGGAAGTTCTGCAAATCATCGATGCCACGACCCGCCAAGCCCTGCCAAACCTCGCGATGCTGGCGATCAGGGACGACAAGGCTCTGGAACTTCCGCCAAACAGCGTGCTGATGCGACGCGACGGTGTCGAAGCGGCAATCGAAGATTCCACCACACCCATTCACGATCGTCACGGGGCAGTGACAGGCGCCGTCATGGTATTTCACGATGTCAGCATGGCGCGGGCGATGACGCGCAAGATGACTCATCTGGCCCATCACGACAGCCTCACCGGTTTACCGAATCGGGTGCTGCTGAACGACCGACTGCGTGAAGCAATAGCCCTCTCCAGCCGCCACAAGCGAAGACTGGCGGTACTATTTCTGGATCTTGATCGCTTCAAGAACATTAACGATTCAAAGGGCCACGCCGTGGGCGATCGTTTGCTGCAGTCGGTGGCGCGGCGACTACCTGCGTGTGTACGTAGCTCGGATACCGTAAGCCGCCTGGGGGGCGATGAATTCGTGCTGCTGCTGTGGGAGGTCGTGCGCGCGGAGGACCCAGCCATCGTGGCGGCTAAAATACTCACGGCAGTACGCAGGCCCCACCTCATCGACGAGGATGAACTGCATATCACTGGAAGCATCGGCATTGTCGTGTATCCCGACGACGGAGCGGATGTAGAGACGTTGATGAAGAAGGCTGATCTGGCGATGTACCAAGCCAAGTCTAACGGGCGCGACGGTTATCAATTCTTTAAGCCTGAGATGAACGCACGCGCGCTCGAGCAGCAGTCGCTTGAGGACAGTTTGCACTACGCGATCGAGCGGCAGGAGTTGGTATTGCATTACCAACCAAAGTTCAGTCTGGTGACCGGCGGAATCATCGGCATCGAGGCGCTCATACGGTGGCATCACCCGCAGCGCGGGCTCGTTCCCGCGGGGCAGTTCATCGCGATTGCGGAGGAGCGCGGCCTCATCGTACCGATTGGCCGGTGGGTGCTGCACGAGGCTTGCCGCCAAGCGCGCGCTTGGCAGATTGCGGGGTTGCCGCCGCTATGCGTGGCGATAAACATCTCCGCCGTTGAGTTGCGTGCCCCGGGCTTCGTAGCAGGGGTACGAGCAATTCTCAAAGAGACGGCCCTGAAGCCACAATATCTGGAACTCGAGCTCACGGAAAAGGTGTTGATAGAGGACTCGCGATCCGTTGCCGGGGTGCTCAAGGAATTAAAGGGTATCGGTGTGCTGCTGACACTGGATGATTTTGGCACCGGTTACTCAAGCTTGAGCCATTTGAAGCGCTTTCCGATCGACGCTCTGAAGATCGATCAGTCTTTCGTGCGCGACCTTGGTGTGGACGAGGATGATGCCGGCATCGTTACCGCCGTGATCGGGATGGGAAAGAGCCTCCATATGAGGGTCGTGGCCGAAGGCGTGGAAACGGGAGAACAACTTGAAATCCTGCAGGAGCACGGCTGTCCCCAAGGTCAGGGAAACTATTTCTGCCGGCCTGTGCCGGCCGAGGAATTCCGGCATTTGTTGGAACGCGAAACCGCCCCTATGGCAGTCGCGCGATCAACTCGTAGAAACGGTCGCGGCCCGTCTCATAGGATGCATTCTCCGATGGGTGCTTAGGCGGCTGCGGGCTCATCACGAACGCCGATTTCGTACGCTTCTCGGGCGCACTTCGGCTTCGTGCCCGAGCTGCTTTACCAAATGGAACGGCCAGCCGGAACCGAGCTCACCTTGAAATTCTATCGTCAGGTAACGAACAAGATTGTCGGCATCCCGGATAGAGCGGCGGCTTTTGTCGAGCGATTCTGATTCTTCTGGCGGGACCCGCTGTCCGCGAGCCGTCTCCCGCGTGCACAAGGCTCGCTATGCGCCCGGGGGAACCAAGAAGCGACAACTGCCCTGACACAGCGAGCTTCTCCATTTTGCACGATACGCGGGGCTACTGAAGAGCTTGCGCCTCAGCTTGCGTGGCGCCGGCATCCCGTCGACCTGCACGCTGCAAATTGAGGTGAGATCGTTGTGCGTTTCACTACAGTCTATATAGGGAGCGTCACGGGTCTCGGGCGCTTATACCCAGGAATCTGATGTGGCGAATTACGAAGTGATTGGGAACGCTTAGGGCAAGCGCGGCTGTGATGCGAGAAATCCAAATCTCTGGCGACAAAAACGTCCTTCGTTATCCAACTGCTCCGAATGAAGGTATCTAATTTACCATAATAATGCTACACTAACACACTTGGGGGCGTTGTCCTGAACCGGGAATCGGTATGACGTTGCCGCAAAATAATGGACTCTTGGCCGCTCTGACCGCTGATGAGCTGGAGCGGATTCAGTTTCGCCCTGAGCCAGTTCATTTATTGCTCGGCGAAGTCCTGTATGAGGCGGGAGCTAAGCTGAGTCATGTCTACTTTCCCTTAAACTGCATCGTGTCTCTTCTCTACGTCATGGCTGATGGTGCCTCCGCTGAAATCGCAGTGGTCGGCAGGGAAGGAGTTGTTGGGATTGCTCTGTTCATGGGTGGCGGGAGCACTCCGAGTCGGGCGATCGTGCAGAGCGCGGGGGATGCATACAGGATCCCGGCGGCACTCGTGAAGGCGGAGTTCGAGCGATACGGCGCACTACACCATCGATTTCTTCGTTACACCCAGGCACTGTTGACTCAAATGGCGCAGACAGCGGTTTGTAACCGCCATCATACCGTCGACCAACAACTCTGCCGCTGGCTATTACTGAGCTTGGATTGCTTGGATTCCAATGAGCTCAGCATGACGCAGGAGCTCATCGCCAACATGCTCGGAGTGCGGCGCGAGGGCGTCAACCACGCGGCCGGAAAATTGCAGAGCGGCGGTATTATTCGTTATAGCCACGGCAACATTACCGTGCTGGATCGGCCGCGACTGGAAGAACGCGCTTGCGAGTGCTACGCAGTGGTGAAAGCCGAAGTCGATCGATTGCTGGCTTGGAGCACCGTGTCGCCGGCACTAGAGTGAAGTCCCAGGCACTGGCACTTCTACTGACATAATAAATTCCGAGAACTCCCGCGATCTGACTGCCAGTATAGCGATGCATCCATCGCGGTCCGCGAGGGACAAACGAGCATCCCCGCGAGCCAGCTCTTCGGATTCGACCGCCAGGCGCTCGGCTTTCTCGCGAGCTGCAGGATCCGCTGACCGGTACGCCGTAGCCATTCAGCAGTCGCAGTTGGATCCCGCCCTGGTCCTGCTGCCGGGCATCATGGTACCGGCGGGTTCTTCGCACCTCTGGTAAAGGCACTGGGCCAGCCCTCGCGACGATCGTCGTTCGCTATCCCGATGAACCGCTCGTTATGGCGGGCATGAAAAGGTCGCGGTAGCTCAGCTTCCCGTGGAGCGGCCTTACGTCCTCCTCGGAGAGTCTGTCTTCAAAGCCACAATTCTCAGCGGCTTTCCGCGAGCACCACGCTCGCAGCTGCCGCCGGCCGGACGCCAACTTGGTGGTCAGAATTCACTGTCCATCCGTTTGCCATATCGCACGGCGGCAAGCGCGTGAGTTCCTGCGCCCGGCGATTGAGCTGTCACCGATGGCTACCCCGTTGATGCTACGTCCAAACCGGTGAGCGTGGTGCCAGTGTCCTGCGCCTGCAATAGCTCGGTAAACTGCTGCGTTGGCATGGGCTTGTTGAAATAAAACCCCTGGACTTCGTCGCAGGCGTGCTCGCGCAAGAAGTCCGCCTGCTCCCTCGTCTCCACGCCCTGGGCAACGACGGTTAGGCTCAAACTCTTGCCCATCGCAATAATGGCATCTGCCAGATTGCTATTTTCGCCACGAGTGGTGATGTCGCGGATATAAGAACGATCGATCTTGATGGTATCGAGCGGAAATCGCTGCAGTGTGGCAAGCGAGGAATACCCCGTTCCAAAATCATCAATGGCGACCTTGATTCCCATGGCTTTCAGGTCGGTCAGAATCCGCAGCGTCCTCTCGATGTCATGGATCAGCAGGCTCTCATGGATCTCAAGCTCCAGTAGGCGCGCCTCCATGCCGGTGGATTTGAGTACGGAGGCAATATCTCTCAACAGGTGTTCGTCGGTAAACTGGCGGGCCGTGAGGTTTACGGCCATCTTCAAACGAGGCAGGCCCTGCTGCTGCCAGGCCACATTTTGCCGGCAGGCAGTGAGGAGCACCCACTTGCCAATCGGCACGATCAGACCAGTCTCCTCCGCTAACGGAATGAACTGCATGGGCGCCACCATCCCCAAGTCCGGGTGCTGCCAACGCAACAGTGCTTCCATGCCCGTTATCTGCACATTGGCCAAATCCCGCTTGGCCTGGTAGTAAAGCCGGAATTCCTGGCGCTCGAGCGCGTGCCTCAGACTCGACTCCAAGGTGAGCCGTTCGAGCGAGTTGGCGTTCAACTCTGCGGAATAGAACTGGAAATTGTTTTTGCCGTCCTCCTTGGCCTGATACATCGCGATGTCGGCATTCTTTGTCAGCGTTTGCGCGTCCGATCCGTCCAGCGGATAGGTGCTGATTCCGATGCTCGCGGTGACGCGAAACTCCTGGCCTAGCAGGACAAATGGCTTAGCGATCGCGTTGATTAATTTCTGCGCCACCGTCGCCGCGTATTTCTCTTCAGCCAATTCTGTCAACAGCACGACGAACTCGTCGCCCCCCAGGCGTGCCACGATGTCGCTCTCGCGCAGACAGGCCTTGACCCGGTTCGCGACTTCCTTGAGCAATTCGTCGCCGGCTTCGTGCCCCAGGGTATCGTTGATTTGTTTGAATCGATCCAGATCGATGAAGGCCACAGCCAGTTGTTCATCGTGTCGCTGGGCTTGAAGGACGGCTTGACTCAAAAGCTTGTTGAAGAGACTGCGATTGGGCAGCGCGGTGAGGCCATCATGATAAGCAAGATATTCGACACGTAGCGCATGGGTTAGCTTAGCTTCATTCTCGCGCAGTCGAGCGCGTGAAAGCTGCCAGCTCATGCGTCCCAGTATGGTCATGAGCAATATGAATAACCCGCTGCCGATCCCCGCGCGCCACAGATAGCTCTGTGCGTCGCGACGCGTGGCCGCCAGCTGCTCGTCCTCGGACAGGCCGGCAATCACGGCCAGCGGAAACGCGTAGAGCTGCTGTGCGCCCGTGTAGCGGCGTATGCCGTCCCGGCCATTGTCCACGAGCGAGACCGTGGGATCGTGCCGGTCCGCGCCAGGTACAGCGGCCGCATAGTCGACCGCCTCACCCGCAGTCACCCTGTCTCCGCTGCGTCTTACGCGAAACACACCGTCGGTTCCCAGAAGGCCGAGTAAGCCCTTGTGACCCAAGACTGCAGGATCGTAGCCGCTGACAAAATAGGAGGCATCGACCGCGACCAGCACGGTGCCGCCCAACGAGCCATCCGCGGCACTGAGTGCGCGCCCAAATTGCAGGGTCCATTCTCCGGACGGCCCGGCTCTGTGCGGCTGATCAATCCAGAGCGTATCGCTACCCAGGCCCTGGCGGAGCCCCGGCTCACTCACAGTGGGCGTCTCGGTCGCCCGGGTGCTGGCTAAGACCACCCCGTCCGTGTTGACGATACTGACGACGAACAGCAGCTCCGGCGGCAACAAACTCCTGGCGTTCAGGTCCGAAAGGGCCGCGCCGGCTCCTTTCGTCTCATAGGCATACTTGACGACCTTCAGCGTCTGATCGATTTCACGCAGTGCACGCACAACCTGCGCTTCGTAGGTGTTGACCAATTCCAGGGCGGCCGCAGTCGCGGCAGCCTCCGCGTTGGCGCGTTCGATTTTGATCAGATCCAAAGTGACGCCCCAGATCCCCCCAAGCACCAGAATGGTCAGCGTTGGAAACAGAATGTGGGGTTCGATCAGCCAGCTCATCCAGGCGCGTGGCCCGGTGGCGGCAGGGATTTGCAGGGCCCACCTGCGTGCGGTGTCGTCCAGAGCAATTCTCGTCAACACGGGCACGCGATGCTCCCTGCGGCCGCCGCGAGCAGCTGGCTCGATTTTAAGATCTCGCTCGGCGCCGGTTTGCCAAAGTAACTCAAGTGCCTGCCTGCGTGCTGCTGAAGTCGAGGTGACCGGGTTAGAACACGAAATCGACCGTGGCGCTGAGTAGGTTCACCACGCCGCCCGGTCGAAAGCCAGGCTGTAGGTCAGCCAATCCACCGCTCGAGCCCGGGCCATTGCGCGAATGATCCATTTGCAGTTTAAGGTCGACATCCTTCATGAAATCCCAACGCGAACCCACCGAAACGGTGCTCTGATCGGGATTGACTTCCAAGGTTGAGTTCAGACCGGCATTAAGTCCGGCAGCGAACCCCGCGCGACTAGGCGGCAAGGCCGCCAGCGCCAAGCCGGGGTCGGAGTTTCTGTCACTCTTGACCTCGGTATAAGTGAGATAGGGGGTGAACTTCCCAAGCCGGTAGCCACTGCTGACATACCATGCGGTGCCCACGGCGAATATTGAATTGGTGTTGGCGCGTGCCCATTCGGCCATCACAAAGTACTGGCCTGGCTCATAGCTTGCACCGATCGCCTCGGTCACAAAGGGCTTATTGTCCAAATCGTATTCGTCGGCGATCGCGATCCCTCGCGGCCCGAACAGTCTGAAAGCATTGAACAACGCATTGAAGGAGGGGATGGTCAGGTGCATTTCCTGGTACGCAAGATGTACTGTCAAGGGCCCATATTCCGCGGTATCGGAAAACCCCCATATATTCCTTGCCGCAGCGCTGCCGCGGTTGTACGGCAAATCTGCGTTGTTCTGGCCGTAATGGCCCTCCAAGGTATCGGTGAGGGCACCAATATGCAGACGGTAGCTGAAATCGACGCCATCGCTATTATCAATCGGAAGAAGCTGATAAACCCCTGGCGGCGGCCGTACCCACGGGGCGGTGTAACCTACGTTGATAGAATCAGAAACGAGAAAAGTCGGCATCACGATCCGACCTGCGCGAATACTGAAGTCCGGCGTCAACAGATATTTGACATTCGCCCACTCAACATGGGGCGTGTAGGTGTTGTCGGGATTCTGCTGGGCAATGATTTGCACAACTGCCGAGAGCTTCGGGTTGATATTGACGGTCAGTTGCGCACCAATCAGGCTGTCGACCGCAGCGCTCCAGTTTTCACTGTAGCCCGCGCCGCCTGGCTGGAACACGCTCGAGGTGAAATCCGCAAGGTGTTCGCTGGAGTGCACGATACCGAGGGTGCCAAAGCCGCCCAGTGAAAACAGCTGCGTGCCAGAAACGGGATCCGCAGACTCGGCGCCGGCGGCAGCCCACGGCACCATCAGCACGATCAGGGCCATTATCATCGAGCGTAGGCTCACGGCGCCAGAACCACTCTGACACTGCTGTCGACCAGACTCTGATCGATATAGCCGACTGTGTTGGGGTTCTCGACGAGCAGTTTCTTCGCCTCCAGGCTAGTGGCCACGGTCTTCGGCGGTTGGCCTCTGCCGGTAAAAATGATCTTCGACCAAAAAGCCTTAACCTGCGCCGGGGACATTCCTGCAATCCTGCTGTAGAACTCATCGCGTACGGCCGATCCTTCGGTCTGGTCGATTGGTACCGCGTGGCTGCCGTCAGGAAAACTCGTCGTTCTGCCGAAAAAAATGTCCATGACCTGGTTCTTGCTCAGGGTTGTGATCGCACTCTTCGATGAGACAACCGCCACCACATCGGCGCTCACCGCACTAATGCCGAGGCTAAGAGTCAGACCGAGACCTACCAAACCAATGCGTTGCACATGCAGCACGTTCGAGCGCTTCAGAACACGACATTGAGCGGCGCGCTGGGGAGGGTAGCCAGCCGCGCGTCCCGACACGGCAGTCGGGTCCTCGGCAGCGCCTCGAGCGAGGCCCGCGCCGGGAGCTGCGGGTTTGTGCTGCACTTCGACCTTATGCTTCCTCATGAAACTTCTTCAATGCGCCCGACCGCCTGCCGATGCCAACTCGCACTTTGCACAGATCGCAAATACTCCTCTTCGGGTTGTTCGCTGGGACTGCGGGACTGGCGAGCTCACCATCGACGCGCCTGCGCCCGCGCGTACACCAAAAGGATGATCAGAGGTTGAATCAGGCTCTGTTCGACGCCGCACGTAACGCGAACTGGCCCTCCGGAACGTGACGCCGGTCACGCTTCATGCACAGACCGGCGTCAACGTCGCGATGAGTTTGCCGACGCTTCTCTCAAGAGGAGTTACCAGGGTTTTAGCGGACACTCGTTGTTCACTGATTCTTCGGTAGACGGTGGGAATGCCGAACCAGCTTCGCGTCGAGCGGCCTAGGAGGGGATACGCCTCCATCCAAGCGCATCGGCACGGGTTCTATGTCCGACAATGTGCCAGCTCTTGGGAGGCTCGCGCAGCGCTTTCTGCCAATGGCTGCACAACCCAGTTTCCACTCGAGCCCGGGAAGATCAACGGCTGCGTCGTTTTATCCGGGCCTCATACAGAGCCAGTCACGCTGGGTGTGGCGCGCCTCGGATCTTCCTCGACCTCCGTGAGGCCAGCGAGAAATGCAGCGAGCATCGCGTCGCGCGTCTCATGCGAATCAACGAGATCAGAGCGCTACACGGCCATCGAACGCCTAGGATTCCAACTACTTCTGGAAAGGCCGGCCGGGGAGCCATGTTCAGAATGCCCGCGGAGGATTCAAAGGCTGAATACGTTTGGTCGCGCCCTCACGTTGCATTCGGCGATTCGCGCAACGCATGCAGGGGCCCTGTTCCGGTCCCGTCTTGTTTGTGATGTCGGGCCCATGCTGCATTCCCCGCTTCTCGTAGGAATGGCATTGCATCTTGGCAAGCCGGGAGATGATGCTGCGCACTGTGTGATAGAAGTCGCATGTTGACGAATAATGACTTTCGATGCGTACGTTACCGCACCGTCCGCTGCGTGGCAGCGAGTTTGAATCCAGCAACCGAAGGCTTTGAGGCGCGGAAGGCTCATGTGTCCAAGAAACGTAGTTCTGGTTCAGGACGATCCCATCGATGCCAAGGCGGTTCGAAGCGCGCTGAAGGGGTCCTTCCAAGTCGAATGGGTCAGAAAGTGCTCTGCGGGTCTGAAACGGCTAGCTCAGGAGCGAAAACAACCAACGGGTGGTATAGAAGCTGTGTTGGTGGACCTCTACCTGCCCGATTGTCAGGGGATTGAGACCTTCGATCAGCTCTTTGCTGCCGCGCCGCAGATTCCCATCCTGGTCCTCAGTGCTGCGAAAGATGAGGAAGTCGCCAAGTTGGCGGTGCAGCGTGGAGCGCAGGATTATCTCCTGAAGAACCACCTCGACGCGTACCTGTTGTCGAAAACCCTGGGCAGTATGATCGAGCGCGCAGCGATCGCCGAAGCGTTGTTCAACGAAAAAGAACGCGCGCAGATCACGCTCAACTCCATCGGCGATGCGGTCATGAGCACCGACGTCTGGGCGAAGGTGACCTATCTCAATGTCGTCGCCGAGGGCCTGACGGGCTGGTCGCGGGCCGAGGCGGTAGGTCGTCAGGTTGCGGAGGTGTTTCGAATTATCGATGTCACGACTCGCGAGGCTGTGCAGAATCCCATGCCGTTGGCGATTCAGGACAACAGGATCGTAGCCCTTACCCCGAACTGCGTCCTAGTCCGGCGCGACGGAGTTGAAGCCGCGATCGAAGATTCAACTGCACCCATCCACGACCGTCACGGACAGGTGACCGGCGCGGTCATGGTGTTCCACGACGTGAGCACAACTCGGGCACTGTCGAGCAAAATGATACATCTTGCCCAGCACGACGGCCTCACCGATTTACCCAACCGAACATTGTTTAGCGCCAGGCTAACGGATGCAATCGCGGCCGCTCACCGTTACCGGCGGAAGCTCGCGGTGCTATATCTGGACCTGGATCGCTTCAAGTACGTCAACGACTCCCTGGGCCACGCCATGGCCGATCGCGTGTTGCAGTCCGTGGCCAGCCGGTTGCTCGCTTCCGTGCGCGCCTCGGACACGGTCAGCCGGCAAGGAGGCGATGAATTCGTGATCCTGCTCTCGGAGGTGGCGGGCGCGCAGGATGGCGCCGTCAGTGCGGAAAAAATACTCCAGGCTGTGCGCACGCTGCACCGTATCGACCAGCATGACCTGCACCTCACTGCAAGCATAGGTATCGCCACTTATCCGGCTGACGGGACGGAGGCGGAGACCTTGATGAAGAACGCGGATTTCGCGATGTACCACGCCAAGGATAGTGGGCGAAACACCTATCAGTTCTTCAAGTCGGACATGAACGTGTGCGCGCTCGAGCGGCAGTCCCTCGAAGTGGATCTGCGCCGGGCTTTAGAGAACCGGGAATTTGAACTGCATTACCAGCCGAAAGTGAGTCTTGAGACAGGCGCGATCACGGCCGTCGAAGCACTTATCCGCTGGCGCCATCCACAGCGCGGCCTCGTGCCACCCGCGCAATTCATACCGGTCGCGGAAGCCTGTGGTGCCATCGTGCCGATCGGCCGATGGGTCCTGGGCGAAGCCTGCCGCCAAAGCCGGGCCTGGAGGGACGCAGGTCTGCCACCGATACGTATCGCGATCAACGTCTCGCCGCTGGAATTGCGCGATAGAGATTTCGTTGCAACCGTGCGCGCGATCCTGCAAAAAGCGGACCTTGAGCCGTGTTGTCTGGAACTCGAGCTGACCGAAACCTTCTTGATGCAGGACACGATGGTCACCGCGGCAGTGCTAGAGGCTCTCAAAGACCTCGGCGTGACGCTCGCGCTCGATGATTTCGGTACCGGCTACTCAAGCCTAAGCCGCCTGCAGCGCTTTCCGATCGATACTTTGAAGATCGATCAGTCATTCGTACGCGATCTCACTACGCATGCCGACGCTGCCGGTATCGTCAGCGCGGTGATTGGCATGGGGAATAGTCTGCATATGCGGGTTGTGGCGGAAGGTGTGGAAACACGAGAGCAGCTCACTTTTCTTCAGGAGCGCGGCTGCCCCGAGGGGCAAGGCTACTATTTCAGTCGTCCGGTGATTGCCGCTCAACTCCCGCGATTGTTGAGCCGCACGTTGCCGGAAACCGCCGTCGCCATCAATGGACTTGGCGAGGGTATTGACACACCAGGACCTCTACCTCAAGCACACTTGTGAGCCGTGAAAGTGTTTTCGGTCCTCTCACGAGAATCGTTCCGTTTCTACTCGCGTCCACAGCGCCGGGCAGTACGCGCCTGAGTGAGGGTCAGCCGAGCGCGCAGGCGAGCAGCACCATTGCCGCGATGCCGCCGGCGCCGAGTGCCATCCGACCGACGATCGACAGCTTTGGACCCGCGGGCGCGCGGGCCTCGGGGTCAAACAACGCTGGAGTCCTCGATTAACTCCGCAAGGTGACTTCGCGGACAGTCACAGCGAACAACGGGCAGTCACCTCCTGCGACTGGCTCAGTCATCCACGCTGCACCAACAACGCTCACGCCGGGGTCAGCGGGACGCACCGCGCCACCGCCAATTGTTGAGCGGATAGGATTGGTCGCCCCCGGCGGATTCACTCGCGGCCGCTTGTGATGGTCCGGCCGCGACGGCGCGGGAGGCAAGTGATTCCGCGTTCTGGCAGCGCTGCGCTCGAATCGGTAGCGCAGTTATCGTCCTTGTGTCAGTAGATCCCGATGGCCATCGTTGCGGCGTTGAAGATACCGATGCAGCGACCGCCCTCAGTCGAGACCAGCCAGTGCGCGCCGACGCGGGTCTGCTGATCCACATGCCCTCCCGGCGCAAGCGACGAATAGAGTGCCCGCGCGCCAGAGCGGTCGAGCCAGAAGAACTTGACCGTCTCGCGACTGCGGTTCACGACCGTGAATACCGCCTGCTGTTGGGTAGGTTGCGACGGGTATGCCGACTCTTGCTGACAGCGGCGCGCTTCGCCGAGTTCGGCGCAGGCGGTCATGCCCGCCGGGCTGCCCTGATGAATGGCACAGACAAGCGCAAGCTGAGAATTGAACGCCTCGGTTACCGGTGAGGGATGCTGGACATCGGGATGCGGTGACGGCGCGGGGCTGCCGGTCGACCCTGCGGCCGAACTGGTACTCGGCGTGCCCGCGAAGACAGACGCCGTCGGCGCGCTGGTGGTCGATGCAGAGCTAGAGGAAGGTGTCCCGTGCCAAAGAGCCACGAGCGCCAAGACGACAATGGCGCCCACGGCTGCAAATGCTCCGATACCCGTTCCCGCGCCCGTGCAGACTAGGGCCGTCGGTACTGCGCTGCCGCTGCCGGTGGCGACCGGCAGTCGCGCTGCCTGCCCTGGATCGGACAAATAATCCTTGAGCCAATCCGCCTCGTCTGCATCGAGCACGAGGAGCCCATCGGCGCGTTTTGAATTTCCTACGCGCTGATCTGGCGATGCCGTCCAGATGGCCACCGACCTGAGCCCCAGCAACAGATGCAGCGGATCGCGGACCACGCGCACATCCTGAATGCGATCGAATCGAATGGTGCAGGAATTGCGAAACAGCACGCCCGAGCTGATGCTGATGCTCTTGTCAGTGAGCACGAAAGACAGCGATCTGAAGTTCACCAAAGCGCGGACCGCAAGGAATGCGGCGAATAGATAGATGAAGCCGGCCAGGTGCGATCCGGTGATCGTTCCGCACAGCGCGCCACGACAGGTCGCATGCGGAGAGTTCGCACCCAATGCGACCAGCTTGCCTAGACCCAAGGCGAGCAGAGACACTAAGAGTGTCCTCAGGGCCACGTACCAGAATGCGCGTGGTGTCAGTGCCTGCGGAACGTTCAGTGGAATCACGAATGCGCTTCCTAGATCAGCTTAAGTGATTGAGCTGCGATAAAGCATGCGGGGCGCGGGCGGCAACGGATGCCCGGGAGGTGGCGTCGGTACGATCAGAGGATACTTCGCTGGTTCGCGCAACGGAGTGGATCACACTTCCAGGCACCGTGATGCGAGGGGGCGGCTCGGGCGGTATGCCTTTAAATGCCGTATAAGGCATTTAATATATTTATGCCCTAGCTGCAGGCCAGGGGCCAGCATGAGGAACGCCGCCCAAAATACCGGGAATCTTCAACCAACCTCACCAAAGAAAGAAGCGCGCCACCTGGGTCAAGCTCAAAAACGTATCCGCGAGCTAGCCGACGACCACCTCGCTGATCTGAATCACCGGAGTCAGATCCGTGTACTTCGGGATGTCTGCCATGATCTCCGTCGCGTGCGGGCCAAATCCCGCCTGGAATGACTCAACTGAATCACAGTAGATGTGACACATGCCAACGTACGTGGCCGGTGCGCCGGGCGTCCCACCCCCCAGGCCCCTGTCTACCGTGTAGTACTTGCAGTTACTGCCCATCCTGGCTTTTACCAGCGGCATATGCGTGTCCCGGTAGTAGCCATGGTCAAATCGAGCCCCTGGGGTATTCGGATACATCACGCTTACCTTGATCATCGCTAGTCTCCCGATACAAAGGTCATGCCTCCGAGGTATAAACCGCGGCGGCTTCGCAATACCTGCAGTCAATCGACAAGGTATCACCAGACAGCGACGCAGGTGCCATGAATTGCGCCGAAACCGCCGCCGTGTGGTCGTACGGCGAACCCGTAAGCATTGACACATCGAACACCTCACCACTGCGGGTGATACTTCTTATCTGCCGCCAGATCCTTGAACAGCTTGAATCAGCCAGGTAGACGGTCCTGGTAGGTATGGAGCGCGCGAGAACTGCCGGCATCCCGAGCGGGGGCAGCTCGCAGATGATGAAGCAACGATCACTGATCCAGACCATCGTCGCCCCCTCCCCCGTGGTCGACGGATCTTTCCGTTCAGCAACGCCGCGAATCTTGCGATTTCGCCGCGGGTCGCGGAGTTCTGCCTGGCGACATGCTGAGTGCGGGTATGGCCTTGCGTGCCATTCGAATGTATTGCACATCGCGCTCGACGCCAATGCTTGGATACCCAACCGCATTGCAGGCCGCGAGCGTTGATCCGGAACCCGCGAAGGGGTCGAGCACCACACCCTCGGCGCGCGGCAGCACGGCGCGGATGACGGTTCTGAGAAACGCCTGCGGCTTCAACGAGGGGTGCGGGGCGATAGCGCGCTCTGCACGCGGAGTGGGATGTGAGCGAATGACGTCCCCGAACGGACGCTCGGCCGAGGGGCGCCGAAATCCGCCGGTCTGCCAGCTTCGCAGATTATCCTGAACCCGGCCATCCAGCGGACGCCTTAAGATCAGCCACGGCTCGAACATGGAGCGCGGCATCACGCTGATGTCCGGGAACTCCCGGTGGGCATTCTTCGGTCGATCGCCACCGCGCATGGTCATTACAAGGCGTACGAGGTAGCCGCGCATCTGAAGCCCGGCGAGGCTCATGGCGTGGGCCGCCACATGAACCAGCAAGGGGTTGCTCGCAACCACGACATTGGCGCCCGGTACCGTCACGCGCACCGCGAGCTTGCCGAACTCGAAGAAAAAGTCGTGCAGCGCCGCGCGATCGCCATCACTCAGGATCGTGAAACGCGGGAGCGGCGCACGCTGATGTCCGTCGAAGGAAGGCGGGATACGCCAGACGCCCCCGCGCCCGTTACGAAGCTTTGCCTGCTCGTTAGCGGAGTATTCGAGCAGCCCGTACGGGGGATCTGTCACGATGGCGTGGACCGAGCGCGGCTCACACTGGCGCATCCAATCGAAACAGCTGGCGTGGTAGAGCCGCGCGTTACCGACGGTTACGGCAGCCGCCACATTCGAGGCTGCCTTGCCGCTTCTGAGCTTGTAGTGTCCGCGCGCCGCGCGTTCAAAGAGCTGCGGCGTGTTTAAATTCAGATAGGCGCGGAGCGAGGATGCCGCAACGTCTCCGATGCGCGCACTTAGCGCTTGCTTGATCTCGGCGATCGATGCGCTCTGGGCGGCCCTCAGATAGGCAACAATTGAATCGCGAACGACGCCTGCTGCAGCTCGATGGGTCATTCGCACCCCTGGCGGATCTTTGGCGACGTCTGATGCTCAAATATACGGAAGCTGCCTGGGCGGCACAAGGCGATGCGCACTGCGCGCGCAATTCCCTGAAGCGCTAACGTCCCGAGGTGGCGCAACAGTCGTGATTCAGACCACGTTCGGACGGTTCCCAAATCGCTCGCCGGCGGTCTCAGCATGATTGGGCCGCCCCAGGTGCGCGCCGGATAAAAGCTCACGCTTCGATCGCGACGATTCATCTGAGGGTTGCCGGGACAGCGTGTGGCGGCGCCTCGTCATCGGCCACCGCATGACCGAAGCCCGTTTTGCGCATCGCAGTTTGGCAACCGGTGGGCGCCTGTTGGAAAGCCTGACACGCGCTACCGCCGACTCACCATTCCGCCGCCACAGCACGCCGCTGTGCCGGTTGCTGGCGCCGATTACCACGATTGCCCCCAGACCTGCTTCACAGTCTGCGCAAGCCGTTGCCGCTTTTGTCAAATACACTTCGCAACCGCTTGCGGAGCGCTACCGTGTAAGAATGATCAATAAAGCAGCAGCGGCCCTGGGAAGACGGGGCGGAAAAGCAGGCATCGGCAAGGCCAAGCGTCGCGGCAACTCCGCGCATTACAAACGCCTGGCGGCGCTGGCCGCCAAGGCGCGCGCGGCCAAGCGCTCCAAGGCCTAGCGATGCAACTCGCCACCCTCATCGTGCTTGGCGCCGTCGGTGCGTGTTTGTGGCTGGACCGGCTCATCGGCCGGCTGAGCAGCGCTGTCTGCTCAAGACTCGACTATCTCATCAACCACTTGCAGCGCAGGGAGGAGGCGTGACTCCCCTCCTCAGTGTCGTCGAGCTCGAGTCCTGTGTCGTGATCGCCGCACTGCGCCGGCAGGCGCGCGGTTCACCTCAGCGCGGGGTTCCCGGTCCGCACGGAAGCTTCAGGAGCTGCCTCGTACGGGCAGCGTAGGAAGTTGCCATGCCACTCATCATCGACATCGCCCTCGGAGTCATTCTGGCCAGCCTCATACTGAGTGCCATCCAGTGGCTCAGACAGCGTCGCACGACGCTCAGGTACCTGCGCGGGCGACCCACGCTCATGTGGGATCTGGAGCGTCACTCCGCCAAGAAGGCGCAGGCGCGCTACGGGGCGCGGGCAGCGAACGCGACGGCCGAGCATGCCCGGGGCAGCGTCGCAATGGGCGCGCAGCGCGCCAAGGAGTAGTTTCCGATGCTGCTCATCGTCATCGAGATTGCGCTCGCACTGCTGATGTCCTTCCTCATCTGGCACGGCATCAAGGATTCGCGCGCAACGCCAAGCCACCGCGCCAGAATGTACGCTCGTTCTTCGACCCGTACCGCTCCCGGAGGGCTCCTCATCCTCCTGGCGTTGTACATCGGAGTACCCGTCGCCCTGAGCACTGCCATCGTGGTGATCGGCAGCGTGGTCAAGTTTCTGACCGGGCCTTGAGTCGGCGCCAGCGCGGCGCGCCTTCGGGCGATCCCTTCGGCCTGCGCTTCTCCTCCAACGCCGTGTGAGATCTACGGCGAGCGAGCGGTCGAGGGTCGCCCGGTTGCCCTGGAATGCACGGTCGCCTCGGCCAGATATTCGCTGGCAGATCCGGCGTTGGCGCCGCGCTGCGTGACGGAAGTCTCCACCTGCGCATCACGGGCACCTGCGCGGCGCACCGCCGCGAGCGCGAGCTCCCGCGAGGTGCGCTTGGCGTCCTCGATCGCCTCGTGCGCCTCGCTGTAATCGCGACTGCCGGCCGGATCGTGCACACGAAAGACCTTGAACGTCGGCTGGTTCACCAGCACCTCGCAGGTCTCGGAAACGAGCCCGACGGCGGCGCCGACCGCATTGCAGACGGCTGCATGCTCGGGCACCAGCAGCTGCGCGCCCAGCCGGCGCGCGACTTCGGGGAAGTAAGCTGCGGCAGGAGCGCCGATGGCGACCAGAGGGGTGGCGAGTCGTAGTCGTGCATCGAGGACGCGGGAGAATGGCCGCCCGGCAATTTGCCCCTCGAGCAGCAGGCCAAGAGGCCCCCACTGGCCGTTCTTCGCTTCAAGCCCCGGGTCGTGGGCCAGCGCGCTCTCGAGCACAACCCGGCCAGCCTCCCGAACGAGGTGTTGATAGGTGCGCTCGCAGATGCCTTGCGGCGTGTCCCGCTCCCGGCGCGCGGTCGCGTTACGCTCCTCGATCGCAAGAACCGTGGCCCCGAGCCGCGCCGCCTCGACGTTCCAGCCGTGCTGGCGTCCGAGCACGTGCATCGCATCACTCGGAGTGAAGGCGGCAAAGGTCGCAAGTCCGCGGTCGACCAGGCGCCGCAGTGCCTCAAATCCCCCGCCCGTGCGGGCGACCACCCCGAGGCGACGCGGGGATGATCCGAGCGCATCCCAGATTCGCCGCTCGATGCGGTCGAGATGTTCACCGGGATGGCGACCCGGATTGCGAAAGGCGAACTGTGTGGCACCGGCCAGCGGGTGCTCCTCGGCCGAGAGCTGGCGCAGCTCCGACAGCACGCCGGGAAACTGCTCGGCGAGAAGACTCAAGGGCATCGCCTTGCGCGGGCCGATGGCAAGCCGCCCGCCTCGATCAAGGCACACCTCGCTGTCGCCGCCGAGGCCACGGGTGTGAACGTCGATCGCCTCGATCATGGTTCGCCATCCGCCGATCACGGCGCCGTCGGCACGAATGACCAGGCGGCCACCAGCGACGATCGCGACGTCGGTCGTGGTCCCGCCCATATCCGCGACCAGGAAGTCCTCAAGTCCGCCGAGGAAGCCGGCGCCCACGACGCTCGCCGCCGGACCCGACAACACCGTCTCGACCGGGTACTCGAGCGCCACTTCAGCCCGCATGAGGCTGCCGTCCCCTTTGACGATCATCACCGGAGCCGAGATCTCCTCGCGCCCGAGTACCTGACCCAGAGCCTCCAGCAGGTGTGCGATCTGCGGCGTCAGCCGTGCATTGAGCGCGGCCGTCAATGCCCGCTTGGGCGCGTCGAGCTGCGAACTCAACTCGTAGCTGCAGGTGACCGGCTTGGCACAGCGCAAGCGGATCCGCTCCCGTGCCCGCCGCTCGTGGGCGGGATTTCGCACGGAAAACACCGAAGCCACCGCAAAGGCCTCGACCTGCGGGCCGAATTCGCTCACCGCCGCATCGATCGCCGCCTCATCAAGCGGCTCGGCTTCCGCGCCGGTGGCATCGTGGCCGCCGCCAACGCGCACGATGATGCCCCCTGCTCCGCGCTTAAGACCGGAAGGCTCGACCATCGCCTCATCGAAGCCGATCAGCAGCGTGCAGATCGGGCTGAAGCGAGCCTCCACCACGGCGTTGGTGGCAAGCGTCGTCGACACGCACACCAGCGAGACCTGCTCGCGCCGTGCAGCCTCGGGCATGGCGGTGAGCACCGCGCGGATCGCCGCTTCGAGGCCGACCGACAGATCCCAGGGCGTCGTCAGGGATTTCGCGCTCGCCACGACGTGCCGCTTCCCATCGAGCACGACGGCATCGGTATAGGTGCCGCCGGTATCGACGCCAATGCAGAATTCAACGCAGTGCTGCATCGCCAACCCTGACCGCTCATGAATGTCCCAGAGGCTTAGGCTGCCTCCGAGCCGAAAACTGCCGCACGCTTATTATGGCGGCAGGCGCGGCCGGCGTGATGAGCAGCTCCGCGCGCCTAGCGTGGCTGCGTGTCCTGCCGGGCCAAGCCCGTGGCATACTTTGCGAAACTACCCTGGGTGAGCTGAGTGCCATGACGGTCTGCGGAGTCCACTGGCTGCGCTTCCGCTGCCTCGAGGGTCGCATCGGCTTTGGCATACTCGGTAGCGATGGCATCAGGGAATTTTCCGGCGACCTGTATGAGTCGCCGCGCCCGAGCGGGCGGACGTTGCCGCTCGATACCGTGACGCTGCTCGCCCCGTGCGTGCCATCGAAGATCGTGGGACTGTGGAACAACTTCCATGCCCTGGCTGTCAAACTGGCCAAGGCGGCGCCCGTGCACCCGCTGTTTTTCATCAAACCCGGCAGCTGTGCCATCGGACCCGGCCAGCCGATCGAACGGCCCGCCGCGTATGCGGGAAAGATCGTCTACGAGGGGGAGCTCGGAATCGTCATCGGCCGCCGCTGCAAGAACGTTGCGGTGAGCGAGGCCGCCGGCTGCATCTTCGGCTACACCTGCGTCAACGATGTCACGGCCATTGAACTGCTGAACGAGAGCCCCGACTTCGCGCAATGGTGCCGCAGCAAAGGCTTCGACAGCTTCGGCTGCGTGGGCCCTCTCATCGCCACCGAGTTTGACTGGGCTGCCGCGCGAGTGACGACGCGGCTCGACGGCACCGAACGGCAGAACTACCCGCTGTCCGACATGATTCTTTCGCCGCTCGAGCAGGTCAGCCAGATATCCCACGACATGACGCTCTTGCCCGGGGATGTGATCGCCTGCGGGACTTCCCTGGGTGTCGGGTCGATCAAGGACGGCGCCACGGTCGAGATCAGCATCGAGGGGATCGGCACCCTCAGCAACCGTCTGCTGCCCGCGACGGCGAATGAGGGGCCCGGCACCGCGCAGTGATGCACGGATCGCGCAACGCCAACTTCAGTGCGATTCGGTGAAGCTTGTAATCGAGTGCCATTCGAGCACCTCCTGCAGCAGTGCGTGTTCGGTGCGCAGGACCACCCGCTCCAGGCTGTTCCAGGTCTGACAAAACGTCACCTGCTTTCGGCTGTCCGCGAGCATCAGCTGCATCTCGCGATAACGCGACACGCGCCGTTGCAGGTCATTGATGGAAATCAAGGAAATGAAAGCGGCCGCCACGACCGGCAGTGCAATCGGCGCGAAGTGGAACACTGTGGTCTGCAGCCACTCCGGTGTCGCAACGCGCAGGGTGTAAGCGATCGCGTAGGTCAAGGCGCACAGCAGCGCAAGGATGGTGGTGATCCAGAATCCCATCCTCAGGCGCCTGAACAGCGGCAACGCGCGCGCCTCCTGTCGCTGGTAATAGGTCAGCTGGTCGTCGACGCGTTGCGCGACGTAGACCTCCTTGAACTCAGCCATCGATACCGGCCGTGCCGCCGAGTAGCGACTGTGCAGGATGTGCAGCGAGCGGGTCAGCCCGCGTATGACCGGCAGGTTCAGGTCCTGAAACAGCGGTGCCGCCCGGGGCAACCCCCAGGTGGCGAGCGCCGAGCGGCAAAACTCCGCCGCCAGCCGGCAGCGCACCCAGTTACTGTGCGAATGGGCATGACGGCGCAGGACGATCGCAACTGCCAATGCACCGGCAAGACAGATTAATTTTGCCCACGGCAGCACCTGGTTCTGCAGTGCATACACCAGCGCGGTAGCGGCGATGAGCGTGGCGAGCACGTGCAACAGCACGGTCGACACGATGAGGCGACGGAACTGCGGGGCGCCGTGGCTCGCCGCCGCATCGCATTTTTGTTGGAACCGGTAGATACCCTCGGGCGCCTTGAAGGGGTTGACGCTCAGCCCGCCCGTCACCTCCGGCAGCCGGTTCAACTCGACGAGCCCGGTATCGGCCTGATCGAGCGCTGTCCAGTTCTCCTTGCGCATCTCGAGTGTGGCGGCATCGAGGATCAGCATCGGCTTGCCGATCGATTTTGCATACTCGACCACGTCCGCCGTGCCGCCCTTACCGCGTGCGGCCTCGCCGTCCCATAGCGCGATCAGCACGTCGGCGCCATTGACGGTTTCCATTCCGCAATCAAGATACGCATCCTCACGTGATCCGTTTTCATTGATCACGAGCAAATGACCGGCGCGCGTCAACAGCCGCTCGACGTTGACCCAATCGGCGGGCGCGAAGTCCTTCTCGAACTCCGCCCGCGGCAGCGGCAGGATGGCGTGCCAAGACAGCCCGAGATTCATGACCTGCTCGACAAACAGCTGATCGCTGCCGGTGGCGACCGAGGACAACCCGATCCATTCACCGGGCGCCTCCTGGCGCAACAGCGCGAGCGCTGCGGTAATGGCGCGCGCGGTACCGATCGGGTCGGCAAGCTGGCGGTGGCCGGAGAAGCCAACGACACGGAACAGCGGCAGCGTCGAGGCATCGGGCATTTTTATTCGGGAGGCTGAGCGCTTGGTGAATTCAAGTGAAGTTCGTCCGCGGCAAACGCCGGCATTGCGCCCCGCGCAGGGTGAGAGCGCAAATGATACTCGACAGCGCGCTGGGTAAGCGAAGCCGTTGAGCGGCGCGCCGCCGACCGCCGCGGCCCTTGCCGGGGCGGAGCGGCGATGAATGCCGCCTAGTAATTCGCAGCAGCCCGCACCGCGCTGGCCGGCTTGTCCAGATCCGCCAGCAGTTCGGGGCCCACGATCGCAAGCGGTGTCGTGCCGTAGGAAAGCAGCCGGTCATGAAAGTCGCGCAACGAGCCGCGGGTGCCCATCCGGCGCATGTAGTCGGCCAGCAGGTTCTCGATCTGCAGCCGCCCGACCGAGTAGGCGATGAAGTAGCCCGGTCCCTCGGCGATGGATGCCACCGAAGCCTGCGCCTGCTCTTTGCTGAAGCCGGTTTCGGTGGCAAAGAAATCCACCGCCTGCTCGTAGCTCCACTCCCCGCTCGCAAGCTTTGGATCGACGATCGCGCGCGCGCCGCGCACGCGCTCCCAGGTCGCGGTCATGAGCCGGCCATCGAGGCGCGAGCCGTACAGCCCGAGCCGCACGAACATTTCCTCGCCATAGAAGGCCCAGCCTTCCGCGAATACCCCGCTCACCTGGATCTTGCGAACGAAGTCGGGATGTCGCTTGGCGATCGACAGCTGCATGAAATGACCCGGCAGGGCTTCGTGTGCCGCGGTGGACAGGATGCGGTCGCGATCGAAGTCCTCGTTCACATCGAGGCGCGCGGCCGCCTCCGCCAGGGATTTCGGCGGGGTGATGTAGTAATAGCCCGTGGTGGATGCGGAAAACAGCCGCGGAGGATTCATCGAGGCGCCGGGCGACACGGGCTGCAGGAACGATGGAGTCTCCATGATCTGCATGCTGCCGAGCCAGCTTGGGACCGTGACCACGTCCTCGCTCGTCACGAACTTACGCAGCTCCGCGATGCGCTCCTGGTAGTAACCGATCAGGGCTGCGCCGCCCGGAGCCAGGCCACCGCCGCTGGGCGCGCCGAGCGCAACTCCTGTGCGCCGGGAAATATCCTGCAGCCACGCCTGTTCGGCCCAGCCGTGCGCCAGCATGTCGTGGCCGATCCCCTCCACCGCGGTCGCATCAAAGGGCAGCAGCTGCTCATCCTTGAGCATGCGGTCGTAGGCTTTGCGCCCCATCGCAAAGTTCTCCGGCCACGTCGACACATGCGCATCGATGAATTTCTTCGCTTGCGCAATCGCGGCCAGGGTCGCATCGCGCGCCTTGACGAACCCCGCGTACTCACTCGACTTCTCACCGAGCTGTTTGCGCGCAGCTTCGCTCAGCGCGGCATTGAGAAAGTCCGGAGCTGCCGCGAGCTGCTTGGCGCCCACGACCCCGAACAGATGACACGGCAGGGTCACCAGGCCATCAGCTGCCGTGATGTAGGCCGGCGCCTTTGCCAGGCGGCTGGTAATGTCCGCCCAGGCGTGCTGTAGATCCGCCGCGCTGGCGCCTTCCTGGCCCGGGATCGGCAGATGCTGGAACTGGGTGAAGACGGCGCTGACCACGTTGTTGGCCGGCGCGCTGTAATCCTTGCGATCGAACTGGTAGACCGACAGAGCGTTGAGATTGGCGGCGAGCTGGGCTTGCAGGAGCAACGCATCGTCGCGATCCACCAGCGAGGTGTGGGCATCGAACCGGGCAGTGATCGAGCCGAGCCTGGCTTTCCATTGCTGCAGACGCGCGACGTAGGCGGCCCTGAACGCCTCGCTGGACGATTCGAGTTCGCCGTCATGACCTGCGATCCCCAGCGCCGTCGCCTGCATGGGGTAAAGACGCGCACTCTCATAAGTCATGTCCTGCGCCAGCGCCGCCAGCGCCTGGTGGGCCGGCACGGGTGCCTGAGCGCGCGCCGCGTGCAGCGAAACGAGCGCGGCACACAGTGACAGCAGCGTGGCGCAAGTTCGACGGATCGGCATGCTTTCCCCTTTGACGCTTTCTTGGTTCGGAATCAGCAGTCTAACAGTCCTTCGGTGCGAGCCATCGCAACGCGGCTTTCGAGCCGTGGGTCGCCATGGCGGCGAGGGCAAAGCGGCTCATCTGAGCGCCTGGTCCAGATCGTCGATCAGGTCCTCGGCGTCCTCGATCCCGATGGAAAGACGCAGCAGATTCTGCGGCGCGGCCGTGCCCGGGCCTTCGACGGAGGCGCGATGCTCGATCAGGCTTTCGACCGCGCCGAGGCTGGTGGCGCGGGTGAAGAGGCGCGTGCGGGTGGTGACGGCGATGGCTTCCGCGCTGCCGCCGATGATGCAAAAGGAAACGACCGCCCCGAATCCGCCGCGCATCTGCGCACGGGCCAACGCATGCCCGGGGTGGTCGCTCAGCCCGGGGTAGTACACGTGCTCCACGGCCGGGTGCGATGCCAGGAACTCCCCGATACGCAGCGCATTGGCGCACTGCGCGCGGACCCTGAGTCCCAAGGTAGCGATGCTGCGCCTCAGCAGCCAGCAGTCAAACGGCGCAAGCCCGACTCCGGCGAGTCTTTGCCAGTCGCGCAGGTGCGTGAGCAGGGCCTCGTCCTGGCCCACCACCAAAAGGCCGCTCAGGACATCGCTGTGTCCGCCGAAGTACTTGGTGCCGCTGTGGACGATGAGGTCGACACCGAAATCGAGCGGCCGCTGGCAGATCGGTGTGGCGAAGGTGTTATCGCACACCACCCACGCTTTGGATTCCCGGCCGATGGCGCACACCTGCGCAAGATCGGTGATGCTCAGCAAAGGGTTAGCGGGCGTCTCGATCCAGATCATCCGTGTCGCAGGTGTCACGGCCGCCCGAACGCTCGCGGGAGTGGTGAAATCGGCAAAGGCCACGCCAATCCCGCGCCGCGCGGCGTGCTCGCGGAATTGCCGGAGCGTGCCGTAATAGCCCTCGATCGGCGCGACCAGGTGATCGCCGGCATTCAGAAGCTCGAGCAGGGCCATGTTGACGGCCAGTCCGGAGGAGAACGCCAGCGCGCCGACGCCGCCCTCCAGCGCCGCCACGCACCTTTCCAGCGCCGCACGGTTCGGCGTTCCCTCACGGCTGTACTGGTAGCCGCGTGCGTAGCCGCCGTCCGCGTCGCGTTCAAAGGTGGTCGAAAGGTAGATCGGCTGGGCGACCGCACCGGTGCTCGGATCAGCCGTGCGGGCGCTGTGCACGCAACGTGTGTTCAGGCCGGGGTCTCGCGCCATAGTGTCAGCACCTTGACCAGGTCATGATGAGCCGCTTCGCGTGGCGGCAGCGAGGTAACCTTATACCGACTTGCCCGCGGCACCGTCCACGGCGTCCTCGTGCGCAGCGGGCTCTCCGCCGCCCGGCGCGCATATGGACGCGACGCTGCGGACATCGCAGCATGCCGTGATCGACCGATCTTAAAGAGGTTCCGATGCTCGAAATCAGACCCTTAAAAATGACTGATCGCACCCAGTGGCAGGCGCTGTGGCAGGGGTACCTGCGCTTTTATCGCCAGAGTCTTGCGCCGGAAATCACCGACGGTACCTTCGCCCGACTGGTCGAGGGCGCCCGGCAGTCGCACGGCATCGTCGCGCAACGTGACGGCAGGCTCTTAGGCTTCGCCCATTATCTGTTTCATGCCTCGAGCTGGTCGGCGCCGGACATCTGCTACCTCGAAGACCTGTTCGTCGATCCGGCGGTACGCGGACAGGGAGCGGGGCGCGCGTTGATCCACGCCGTTTATGCCGCGGCCGATCTCGCCCAGGCAGGCTCGGTCTACTGGATGACCCAGGAATTCAACGCCGACGGCCGTGCCCTGTACGACACCCTCGCCCGCCGCACCTCCTTTATAAGGTACGAGCGCTGAAGACTCAGGGCTGCGTCGCCGCAGCCGCGCTGCGGCTTCGAAACGACCAGCGCAGCAGCCCGATCGCATAGGTGCAGTAATAGCCGGCGAGCGTGCCGAGGATCAGCAGTGTCAGGGGTGTGAGGGCGGTCGCCGGCGGCGGCCCGCCCGCGGAACCCGGCAGGCCGTTGACCATGAAGCGATAGGCGATGCGGCACACGAGAAGAAGTGAGAGCGCGATGCCCAGGTGCGCGCTCGGCGTGTAGAACAGCCCCCGCGCGGAAGCCTCAAAGCGCGTCAGCCGAAGTCCGAGCAGCCCGAGCGCGATGCCAGCCGCCAGTCCTGCCGCCAGACTCATTTCAGTGAGCGGCTGCGCGCGCAATGAAAAAGACAGCAGCAGCAACAGCAGCGGGAACACGGTCAGAGTAATCCAGGGACGCACGGCCGAAAGGCGCTGCCGTCCGATGCTGCGACGGACGCGCGAATACAGACGCCACGCGATCAGTGCGATGATCGCGACGGTGACAAGGGCGTGTTGTGTTGTGGGAGTCACGTCGCGGCTCGGCTTAGTCACGCTGCCGCAATGCAGCGGGCCTCGTTATCATAGACGAAGCCAGCGTTGAGATGACGACCCCCCGCCCTGCACGCATGAGCGTGCACATCTGAGACACGGACTGACAGAGCGACAGTGGGCTGCACCCACATCCTAGCGGCGAGCGCCTTCCAGGACTGCGAGCTTTCCGACAACCCGCACGCGCGTGCTGCGCTTAAAGGGTCGCGGGCCGCCGCCGATCGATGCGGCGAGGGATCGGCTTGCGCAAGTGGGCCACGCGCCAGCCCCCGCTGCCCCGCGCAGCGTCGGCTGATCCCTGGGTTGGTCTCAGATCTTCAGGACGCGGCCCGTGAGGCCCGGCCGGAGTGTTGCTCCGGCCGGGCCACCGAAAAGGCGATGGCTACGGCGCGACCGTGTAGATGTACGGAAGCCGTACTACCTCATCACCGCTGGCCACCGTCTCATTGTAGGTGTCGATGTACACGTACCCGCTCACCGTGCTGCCGACCTGCGCAGCGTTCGGGGTGATCGTCACCGTGATGGTTCCGCTCTGGCCGGGCGCGAGCACCAGCGGATTGAAGGTGCTGGTCCCGGTCACCAGGTCCGCCCAGGCGTTACCGCTGGTCGAGGCCACGGAAGCGTCGAACGGCCGCATCAGCGCCGCAGCCGCGGTGGTGACCGGCGTGGTCGTCGAGGCCCCGCTGGGTCCATAAGGTCCGATCAGGGAAGGCACCAGGATCCACGGTCCGTACGGAACCTCGGGCACGAACAGCGTCGCCGCCACGGTGTCGGTGCCGGCCGGCCGCGCCCAAAGGTCGGGGGACCCGGTCACGCCGACGTTGTAGCCGACATCGTTGTAGACATCCATGTTGATGGGCGCGGTCGATTGCGCCACGAATTGCACGGCGCTCGTTTCCGGAGGCACCCAGGTAAAGCCGCAGGCTCCCTGCAGCGTGGGACTTGCGCACGCCGAGCCCGTGCCGAGCGAGACGACCGTGGGCGTGCGCAGCCGTGCGTCCGTGAAGTACCACTGCGTCTGCGTACCGTTGTTGGTCACTTGGATCGGGAAGCTGACCGCCCCGGCACTCGCCGACAGCGAGCCGAACGGATTGTTCGGCAGGCTCGCGGAGGCTACCTGAGCATTGCTGTAGAAGCCGATCGTGCCGGTGAACGGCAGCGTCACCTGGTTACCCGATGAGGTGTAGTTCTGCAGCAGGATGAACTTCCAGCGGCCCGGCTGCGGGTTGTAGCGGAACATCTGCAGGCCGGGCACCACGCTCGTCGCGGACGGATTGACGTTCGGCTCCACGCTCAGCTGCATGCCATTCGGATCCACCAGCAGCCCCTCGAGCAGGTAGCCGGTGTCGGAGACCGGAAGGCTCAGACTCAGGTTGCGCGCCCCGTGGGGGATATCGAACGCGAAGGTCTGGAACGGACCGAAGCCGGCGCGGCCGTTGCCCCCGGCAAGCTCGCCGCTGAAGCTGCCGCCGTTGCTGCCGATCGGCACCAGCGTGCGCAGCGTCACGGGGATCTCCGACTGTGCCGGCCCGCTGCCGTTGTGGGCAAAGCGGATGGCCGCAGCGAGATCACCCGCATTAGCCGGCATGGCAAAGCGCGCGGTCAGCAGCGCGGTGGCCCCCGGCGCAAGTGCCAGCGAAGCCGGAGACACCGAGCCAAGGTCGACGTAGCGCTCGGCGGCCCAGTTGAATATCACAGGACCCGTATAGGTCGCCGCAAGACTGGGGATGCGCGTATAGAGGTACGCGGTCCACACCCCGGCGGCCGGCTTCACGACATCCACGTGCGCATAGCCCTGCCCGAAACCCTGCGGGACCGAGTAGGTCGCCTGTTTACCCTTAGGGTCGACCAGGGAGATGTAGACGATCGGTGTCGCCGAACTTGCCGCCGGGGTCTGGAAGGCAATCGCCGCGTCCAGGTGCTGCGCGCCGGCGGGAACCGTGAAGGTCGTCGAGACGTAGGCCCGCGGGGAGCCGGTCACATTGGGGAAGGTGGGATCGCTGGCCGGATTGAGCATCACCGTCTGCGTGCCGCCGGCAATCGCAGGACCGAGCGTCTGCAGCGCCGGCGCGAGGCGCTGCGTCGTGGTGCCGTAGTTGGTCACCACGAAGGAGCGCGTCTCCCAGGTGCCCGGCAGATCGGTGGCGTTGGCAGCGGTCGGGTAGTGCAACACGCTCTGACCCTGCAGCTTCGCGCCGCCCACCGACAGCGCGGCATTCACCGCCGCCAGCGCGTTGATCAGTCCGGCGCCCTGTTCGCTCGAAGGCGCGCCAAGATCGGTCGCCGTGCTCATGATGATCGTCTTGACCAGCGAGGGAGCCGGCGTCGCGCCCCCGTGCGTGCTGCGGTAGGCCTGGATCACGAGCGCCGCTTCGCCTGCCGTCAGAGGCGACGATTCGCTGGTGCCGCCGAAATCCTCGATCGGCGTGGTGGTGCCGGCGTAGCTCACGCAATCGGTGAAGAGGGTCGCGTTGGTCGAGCACAGTGCCCAGCTCAGATCCCCGGGCGCGACCACGTCCACGGTGCGCGCCTGGGCCTGGGAGAAGCCACCCGAGCTGAACGGGCTGATGTTGTTGTCGAGGTAGGCCGGCGGGTGCAGGAGGGGAATGATCCCCGAGCCGGTCTGTGCGTAGGAGCGATACTGGGTGGTGGCACCCGCCGCGATCACGGCCGGATCGGAAGACGGGGATTCGATGGAGCCGTAGGTGCCCGCATCGCCGCTGCTCACCACTACGGTGACACCGGCCGCCACGGCGGCATCATCCGCCAGCGAGATCGGATCGGCGCTGTTGTCCGGCAGCGGCTCGCCGCCAAAGGACTCGTTGATCACGTCGACCTTGTCCTGCAGCACCGCCCACTCGATGGCCTGCACGAATGTCGAAGTCGTGGTCAGTCCGAGGTTGGAGAAGACCTTCAGGCCCGCGAGCGAGGCTCCGGGCGCCATGCCGCGGATGCGGATGTTGCACGGTGAAGGCAAAGGATGAGCGGCATTGACGAACTGGCTGATGTCGTAGACGAGCGGCGTGCCGTTCGGATTGTCCTGTGCGGCAAGCGAGCTCGCATCGCCAAAGGCTTCCCCGCCCGGGGTGGCGGTGCCGGCCGGGTCGCCCGAGAAATCCTCGTAGTCGAAGAACACCGCCGTGCCGTCGGGACGGGTGAAGCCTGCGACGGTGGTGTCGAGCCCATCAGCGATGAAGGCCACCTTGACGCCCTTGCCGGTCACGAGCTCCCCGGTGCCGTCGCGGACCTGCTGGGCCTGCGGAACTGTGGGGTCGGCAAAGGCCGCACTGGTCAGCTGCAGAGCCTCCGGCTCGAGCGTGTTGCACAGCCCGCCGTCGGTCGCGGCCGGGGAAATGCTGGCAGCACTTGCCCCGGAAGCTCCCGAGGCGGCATCGTTGCCGTGCTTGACCGCGCGGATGGTGCGATCGGGCACGACCGCCGCCACCAGCGGATGGGCGGCGAGACGCGAAATCTCGGCCTGGGAGACGCGCGCGGACAGAGCGTTGATCAGCTGGAAACCGTGCACGCGGGTCGCCTGCGCGCTGCGCAGTTCCGCCTGCAGCGGCACCTGCGCGGCCGCCAGCGCGGCGGCACGCGCCTCGAGTCCGCCGCGCACCGGGGGCAGCGTGCCCAGCTGGTCGCGCAGGATGACGATCACATCGGTGTCGGCGCCCTGCCCGAACTGCTGCAACTGGGCCGCGGTCAATGCACCCGACAGCGCGCTGCCTGAAAGAAACAAAGTGACGGCGATCGTAGCGACCTTAAACGGGGTAAATACCTTCACAGCTCCCTCCCGGGATTCAATGTTGTTCTGATCGGTAGAGACGAGGCGCGCAGCAAACCCGGCGCATCATCCTCACGCGCAGGCGTCTTATTGGTAGGAGCGGAAAACTACGCCGCGCGCAGATCTTAAGTCAACAACAGCGGACTGCTAATCGCGTTCCCGATGGCGCTGGCCTGATCTGGGCCGGTGGCCGGGCGCGCCCATTATGTAATGCCGGCGACGCGCGGGCCCCGTGACGCTATGCTCTGCGCGCTCACGCACGTCGGGAAGATCAGTATGGGACTCACACCCTTTCACGTGGCGGTCCAGGTCAGGGACATCGCCGAGGCGCGGCATTTCTACGGGGGGATTCTCGGTTGCAGCGAGGGGCGCAGCGCGCCGGACTGGGTCGATTTCAATCTGTACGGCCACCAGTTCGTCTGTCATCTCAATCGCCATCTCGGTCGCGACGGACGCATCGGCTCGCACGTGAACCCGGTCGACGGCCACGGTGTGCCGGTGCCCCATTGCGGGGTGGTGCTGCCGATGGCGCAGTGGACGCAGCTCGCCGAGCGGCTGCGACAGCACAAGGTGGAGTGGGTCATCGAACCTTGCACGCGCTTTGCCGGTACGCCCGGCGAGCAGTCGACGCTCTTCATCCTGGATCCCTCGGGCAACGCGCTCGAGTTCAAATCCCTGCGCGACATCGAGGGACAGCTGTTCGCCAAGTGAGCGCTGCGGCGAGCGCGGTCAATGAGCGCGGTGCGGCTTGCAGCTCCCCGCCATACGCGGACAGCACCTGCGAAGCCAGCGCTGCGGACATCGGCGCGCTACGCATGAAGTAGCGCCACGCGTGAGCGTCAGTCGACCACCGAGGAGTGGATCGCGATGCCCGCTCGCAGCAGGCCGGTGACCGCGGTGGCTTCCGCGACGCCCAACAGCTCCGTGCGCTGCTCGCCCGTCAGCGGGCGGCTGAAGGACAGACGCCGCTCGATATGCTCGGCGCCGGCGGCATCGCGCGACCAGCGCACACCCACCGTGATCTTGCCGAGCGTCCAGTCGTGGTGCGCCGCATGCTTGCGCAGTGCGACCGCCGTATCAGCCCCGAGACTCGCCAGCAACAGCTCGCGCGGCGCAAAACCGGCATCGCTGCCGCCGGCGGCCACCGGCTCATCGGCCGTGAGGTGGTGGTGCCCGGAGACGATCTGCTGCACGTGCTGGTGCTCATTGATCACGGTGACGTAGGCCATCTGTGCTCCCTTCGCCGTTGCCTCGCTGCCAGCGCCCCGGGCGGGCTCCGGCGTGCATGATGCGCCCGAGCATGCTGCGGCCGATGCTGGCGACGCTCAAACCGGTCACGTCATCGAGCTCATAGGGCTTGCCCTCAAGGATGGCCTGCGCCGCGCGCAGCCCGCTGCGGATGGCAGGCCCGATGCCCTCGCCCAGGTCGCGCGTGGCAAGGCCGGCCGCATCGCCGGTGATGAAGGCGTTGTCGCGGCGCACGACATCCACCCGGCCGCGCAGGTAATAGCTGTAGCCGGTCGGATCGTACTGCGCACCCGGAGTCAGGCGAGCCTGCAGCAGGTCGGTGAGGTGCACCCAGTGCGCGCGGATCTCGTGACCGCCGCGCGTCATGCGCTCGGCGATGCCGCCCACCCCGACATTGAGCCAGCCGCGCTCCTTGGGCACGTACCAGGAATAGCCGGGCAGGCCGTGCTCGAAGAACCACAGGTGGCAGTCCGAGTCCTGCCAGTCGTATTTGATCTCGTGCTCGAGGGTAACGATCTGCAGCTCACTCGCACGCGGGTTCAGCTCGCGGAACAGCTCCCGGTACACTGGGCAGCGCGTGCCGCCCGCGCCGATCAGATATCGGCAGTGGAAGGCCTCGTCGATGAGGTAGCCGTCGGGCACGGCGCTGATGTGGCGCACGTTGTGCTGTTCGACCGGCGCACCGGAACGCTCGAGCAGCCAGGCGTCGAACTCGAAACGGCGGATCGAGTGCTGCACACACGCCACCGGCACGTGCAGACGCTTGAGGTGCACCCGCAGGCGCGGGAAGGTCAGCAGGCGGTGCGGGTAGCTGGCCAGATCGAGTTCCAGTTCGCGCACCACCTCGGGCGTGATCCAGCCGGCGCACAGCTTCACGCGCGGAAAACGCTCGCGATCGAGTACCAGCACGTCGGCGCCGGCGCGCCTGAGCTTCCAGGCCGCGGTCGAACCGGCCGGTCCGCCGCCGACGATGAGGACGTCACACTTGCGCATGCGGCGGAACGATCAGCGGGTGTACAGGTGCGCGCGCGTCCACGGGATGTCGTTGCTCGCGCCGGGCGCAAATACCACCTGAAACAGCTGCAGGGTGCCGGTGGTGAAGGCGGCCACCGAGCCGGCCAGATACAACCGCCACATCCGCACGAACTTCTCATCGAACATGCCGCGCACCCGCTCGCTCGCCCCCTCGTAGAGCTCGAGCCAGTGCCGCAGCGTCTGCGCGTAGTGCAGGCGCAGGTTCTCAATATCCAGGATCGACAGATCCCACGGCTCGAAAATGCGCGCCATCTCCCCGAGCGAGGGCGGATAGGCACCGGGAAAGATGCGCTTCTCGATCCAGGGCTGCAACCGCGCGGGATAGTTGCGGCCGATCGAATGAATCAGTCCGCGGCCACCACCGCCGAGGCAGCGCTGGGCCACCTGCCCAAGCGTCGGGTAGTTGCGCAGGCCGACGTGTTCGAGCATCCCCACCGACACGAAAGCATCGTAGTGGCCGCTGATGTTGCGATAGTCGTCCTCGATGTACTCGACGCGCCCCGCCAGCCCCGCACGCGCCACCCGCGCACGCGCGAACTCGATCTGCTCGTGCGAGATGTTGAAGGCGCGCACCTTCACCCCATAGTGCCGCGCCATATGCAGTGCCAGGGTTCCCCAGCCACAGCCGGCTTCGACCACGCTCTCCCCCGCCTTCAGGCGCAGCTTGCGGCACACGTGATCCATCTTGGCGACCTGCGCGGCATCGAGGCTCGCCGAGGGTGTCGGGTAATAGGCGCAGGTATACGCCATGGTGCTGCCGAGCCACAGGGCATAAAACTCGTTGCCGATGTCGTAATGGTGATGGATGTTGTCCCGCGAACCGCTGAGCGTGTTGATGTGCGGCCGGCGAAATGCCGTGATGGCACGCTGCAGCAGCGAGGCGCGCCGGCCGGCCCGGCGGCCCGCGCGGTACACGCTCTCAAGCAGGCTGACCAAATCCCCATCGATGCTCACCCTGCCATCGCTGTAGGCGTCGCCGAAGTGCATGGCAGGATCGGCCAGCACCGACAAAAGCGTGGCGCGGTCGGCGAAGGTGACGCGCGCCACCGAGTCTCCCCCGGCCCCCGCGTGCGCGCCATTGCGCACCGCGAAATCCACCTGCGGTGAGCCGAGCGCCGCGTCCAGTTTCATGAGCAGCCAGCGGTCAAACGCGCTGCCGTGCGTGAGCGCCTGCGGCGGCAGGTCGGCCGCCGCCGGCACCGGCGGCGGCCGGGTTGCCGCCGGGGCGCGCTGCGCCTCGGGTGCCAGACTCTGTTCGCAGGCGTTCATGGCGTTAATTTAGCACGGCTCGCCGTCAGGGTCCGTCAACCCCGCCCCGCAGCAAAAAAGCGCCAGGCCAGGCTGCCGTCCAAGCGTTGGCGCTACTGTGAAGGTGGCGCCGCAGCGTGGCGGGCGCGGGCCGCCCAGAAGCGGGTTTCGCGGGCAAACCCGGCGCGCGCATCGGCCGCGCCGAGCTCCTGAACGGCGGCGCCTGACTGATATGACACCGCCTTGCGCATGAGGCCGTCGGGTCCCAGAAGATAGGCCACGGACGCGCCGGTTTGGGCATTGAGGTTGAAAATCACCAGATCCGCGTGGTTGGCCACGCTGACATTGAAGGTGCGCACCTGGTGGCCCTCCTTGCTGATCAGCTGCCTGACATCGCTGCCGTCGGCGGCCTTGGCCAGTCCGAAGGCCACCGAAATCTCGGGCGGCAGGCGTGTCAGGAAGCCCGAACCAAGTGCCTGTTGGGTGAGGGCCGGGGCAAAGGGCGGCGCCGCGTACGCGGCAAGCACGTACAGCATCAGACCCGTCAGCGCGGCAGCCGGCGCAACTTTCGGCATCACGTTCTCCTAGTGTCCCGGTGCGGCCAGGACACGGTTCAAAAGGTCCGCCAGCCGGGCGCCCGCCAGCAGCAGCCGCTCGTGCACGATCTCCACGGCGTCCGCCTGGTAGGCCGCATCCAGCGCCACGATCCCCGGGGGCACAGTGTGGCAGGCAAACGCGGCATAGTGATAGGCGACGTTGCGCGCCAAGTTATTCGACTCGAACGCCCAGCCATCGGGGGACCCCTGCCCGGCCTTCCCTGCCAGCGTGCGCGCCTCGGCGGCCAAGGCATCGATGTTGCCCGGCGGCTGCTGGTGGTTTCGGGTGTGCAGCGCAAGCGTGACCAGATCGTTGTCCCAGACCCGGTGCAGATTTTCGCGGCCGCGGGTGCGCACTCCCTCGAGCGCCACCGGCACCAGGTTGCCGCCGCGATCGTCGTTGTCGGCGGCGTGCAGGGGCTGGTGAAGGTCCCCGACCAGGTGCACCACCCACTTCAGCGCCTCGTTGCGCTCGCGCGGTGAGGCACGCGGGTCGGCGAGCACGCCGATGAGCCGCTTGAGCTCCTCGCTGTTGCATTGACCGTCCGGACAATAGCGCGCCTTGGGCTCGCTGCCGCAGACCGGCACATCATCGTAGTGCCACGGACCGTGCTCAGCGGGCGTGCCGCGGATCTCATCCGCCCACACCGAGACCGCTTCAAGCGTCGTGCGGCCGGAAGCGTTGCCGAACTTGTCCGCATCGGCCTCAAGAAGCTTCAGCACCACGACGCGCGCGAAAGGCGTGAGCAGCCTATCGGCGATGGCCCCCACGGTGCGGTGCCCCTGCGGTCCCCACGCCCTGGCGCAAGGCGCAAGGGCGGCCACCATGAGGAGCCCGGCGGCAAGCGCGGTGAAGGTGCGTGCAAGCCTCATCGGCGGCAGTATTCGCGCGGCACGTCCGGAGTTTCAACATCGAACGCTCGTGTAAACTGCCGGCCCCGAGCTTGAGTCCCCTGCGCTCCCCCGCAAGCCAAGAGCAACAACCCATGGTCCGCAGCCCACCGACCCCTGCCCGGCGCACGGCAGGTGCAGCGTTCGCGCTCGCCAGCCTCCTCATCGCGGCCGCCGCCGCTGCCGAGGCCGACGCGCCCGCGAGCCCCAACGGCCTTGACCTCGCCGCGATCGATCGTACCGTCGCGCCCGGAGATGACTTTTTCCGCTATGCCAACGGGGCGTGGCTGAAATCGGCCGAGATCCCGCCCGATCGCAGCACCTGGGGCACGGGAGCCGAACTCACCGAGCTCACCGCGCAGCGCACCGCGGACCTGATCAAGCAGGCCGCCGGCTCCGCCGCGGCCGGCAGCGATGCGCGCCGCATCGGCGATTACTACACCAGCTTCATGGACGAGGCGGCCATCGAGCAGCTTGCCGCTAAGCCGCTGCAGGCGGGCCTGGCACGGATCGAGGCGATCAGGGATCGCGCAGCTCTTGCGCGCGCGCTCGGGCAGACGCTGCGCGCGGATGTGGATGTCCTCAACGACACGAATCTGCACACCGAAAACCTGTTCGGACTTTGGGTGGCGCAGGACCTGGATGATCCCTCGCGCTACTCGCCCTTCCTGCTGCAGGGCGGCCTGGTCATGCCCGATCGGGATTACTACCTGAACCCGTCGAAGAAAATGGCTGAGGTGCGCGCCAGTTATCTTTTGCACATCGAAGCGGTGATGAAGCTGGCGCAGCTGCCCGAGGCACACGACCGGGCCGCGCGTGTCTTCGCTCTCGAGCACGCCATGGCGGAAGCGCACCTGAGCCGCGCGCAGTCCGAAGACGTGCTGAAGGGCAACAATCATTGGGCGGCGAAGGAGTTCGCGCAGCGCGCCCCCGGGCTCAACTGGCCGGCGTTCTTCGCCGCCGCGGGACTCTCGCAGCAGAGCACGTTCGTCGTGTGGCAGCCGCACGCCCTCACCGCTCTGGCAGCGCTGGTGGGGAGTGCCCCGCTCGAGGTCTGGAAGGATTACCTGCGCTTTCACCTGATCGAGGGCCATTGCGCCTACCTGCCGAAGGCCTTCGTTGAGGAGCACTTCGCCTTCCACGAGCGGGTGCTCGCGGGCACTCCGCAGCTTGAGCCGCGCTGGAAGCGCGCGGTGGCCGAGACCGACCTGGCGCTCGGGGAGGCGGTCGGCAAACTGTACGTGGCGCGCTACTTTCCCGCCGCCGAGAAGGCGCGCGCCGAAGCGATGGTCCGCAACCTCCTCGGCGCATTCACCGTGCGCATCGACCGGCTGGAATGGATGGCGCCCGAGACCCGCGCGAAGGCCAAAGCCAAGCTCGCCGCGCTCAGGGTCGGCGTGGGCTACCCGGACCAGTGGCGCGATTATTCCGCCCTGGAAGTGACGCGCGGCGATGCCTTTGGCAACGCCGAGCGTGCGCAGCAGTTCGAGTACCGGCGCAACCTCGCCAAGCTCGGCCGCCCGGTCGATCGCGGCGAGTGGGTCATGAACCCGCAGCTGGTGAACGCGGTCAATCTGCCGGCGATGAATGCGCTCAACTTCCCCGCGGCGATCCTGCAGCCGCCCTTCTTCGATCCGGACCGCGACCCGGTCATGGACTACGGCGCCACGGGCGCCGTGATCGGTCATGAGATCAGCCACAGCTTCGATGACCAGGGCGCGCTGTTCGATGCCAGCGGGCGACTGAAGAACTGGTGGACCAAGGAGGACTTCGCGCATTTCCAGGCCGCCGGGCAGCGCCTGGTGGATGAATTCAATGCCTACCATCCCTTCCCGGACCTGAGCGTCAACGGCAAGCAGACCCTCAGTGAGAACATCGCGGACGTGGCGGGACTGTCGGTGGCTTACGATGCCTGGCAGATCTTTCTTTCCGGCAAGGCCGCCGTAAGCCTGCAGGGCTTCAGCGGCGAGCAGCTGTTCTTCCTGAGTTTTGCGCAGAGCTGGCGCAGCAAGCTGCGCGAGGCGGAACTGCGCCGCCGCATCGTGGCCGACGGCCATGCGCCGGCCGAATACCGTGCCGACACGGTGCGCAATCTGGACGCCTGGTACCAAGCCTTCAGCGTGAAGGCGGGGCGGCGGCTGTATCTCGCCCCGCCCGATCGCGTGCGGGTGTGGTGAGCGCGCCCGGTGCGGCGATCCGGCGCAGCTGCCCGAGCAGGGGCTCGGCCGATACCGAGTGTCCGAGGAAACGCCGCAACAGCTTTCGCGTATCGAGGGATGCGCCGTAGCGCAGAAGCTGCCGGGAGGTGAGCTCATACCAGCCCGGATTGCCGGTGTCGAAGTCACCGGCCAGCTGGCGTAAGCGCGCGCGCAGCTCGGCGGTCAAGAGCGCGCCCAGGCCGTAGTTGATCATGTAGCCGGGCTGATCGACCAGCTGCACCCGCAGCGCCCACCAGGACAGCTCCGGGTGCGGCACGATGTTGAGGTAACGCCGGGTTATGTGGTTCCACACCCCATTCGGGTCGCTGTCCGGAGCGCGCAGCATGCGCAGCTCGAACAGCCCCCACGCGACATCCAGCATCACATTGGCGAACAGCGCGCGCAGCGCGGTGTCCGCCGGAACGCTTGCGCCGAGGTAGCGCTGCTGCCAGGCAGGCTCGGCGACGCTCCACGAGGTCACATCCGCGAACGCCTCCACGAACAGATCATCGCCGAGCGCGAAAAATGCCGGCCGCGTGCGCACGGCGGCCATGTGCACCGCATGTCCGTCCTCGTGCACGATCTCGTTGAGTACGAACAGGCCGCCGTGCTCGACATTCGCCGAGACCCGGCCGATGGCCGGCCGCCAGGTGCCGTCGCGATAGCGCCCGATGCGCACGAAGTCGGCATAGGCCAGCGGCGCTTTGCCGGGGCGCACGGAAAGGTCGTGCAGCACGCCCAAGCTGGCAAGGTCGGCGCCGAGTTCTAAGTAATAGCGCGCCGACAGCGCGCCGATCTGCCCGGCCGGTATGCGCACATCGAGGCTGCGCACCCCGCCGGCGTAGTGGTGCCAGTAGTCCCACGGCTCAAGCGCAGCTCCCGGGTTGGCGTCGCGCCAGGCCTCGAGCACCGCCAGCAGCAGCTGCTCGACGGCCTGCGGGGAGCGGCCCACCGTGTGCGCCGCATCCGCGATCGGCGCGGGTCCCGCCTGCGCCGCGGCGGCGGCGGCGAGATGGATGAGGCGCCGGTACGGGCTGTCGCGCTCGTCCGCGCCATTCACGTGGCGGAACAGCGGCGCGAGCGCCTGGAACAGTGCCTGCCGGGAAGCCGGATCGTCGAGTTCCTGCAGCAGCTCGAGCGCCGTCGTGCGCACGATCGTGCGGCCCTGAAAGTCGATGTGATTGCCGAAGGCCTCGAAGCACCCATAGAGCGAGCGCGACAGCGCGTCCCGGTCGAGCTGTGCATTGCGCGCGCCGTCGCAGCGCGCGGCCGACTCGGAAGGACTCAGCGCCGCCGGTGAATCCGGCGCCTCGGTCAGCGTAGTGGTCATGACCGCGAGCGCGCGCCGGTCCTCGCTGGACAGCGCCCGGCGGTCAATGGCGTTAAGCGCCGATGTGAGTTTCGGCGTGAGCGCCGCACGGCGCGCCTGCCAGGTAGTGAGGCCCTCGCCGTCGATGGTGGCAAGCGTTCCGGCCTCGATCGTGGAGACGGCGTAGACCGCATCGAGCCAGTCGGCATACTGCCCTTCGGCCGCTGCGAGCGGTGCGGCGCCGGTGATCCCGGGCAGCAGGACCAGGAGCGCGGCGAGGCCCGGCGTCAGTGCGCTGCGCATGCCTCGCCCGGCGGCTTCAGCTGCGCGAAATACACCAGCGTCTGGTAGGGAAACACGATCTCGCCGTTCTTCTGGTGGCGCCCGAACAGCCCGTGCAGCGCTGCGATCATCGGCTCGTGCTGAGGATGACCGGCTTCGGGCGCGTAGGAAGAGGACATCAGCCGGCCTTTGAGACCCTCGAAGTCGAAGACCTGCTGGTTCGGGAAGCTCGCCTGCTCCATCTCCCCGCCGAAGAACTCGCGCATGCTCGCTTCATCGGCGCGGCTGGCGACGATCTTGGCGTATTCGGGGGCGTGGCGCAGCAGCAGGGCCTCGTAGTCATCGAGAAAGGCGCCGGGGTGCTGCGGCCGTTCATTCCACAACAGCGCCCCGAAACCTGCGCCGCGGATCACGCGCAGCGCCTCACGGCGCGCCTTGGGCACGTCGAACCAGTGAAACGCCTGCCCGGCCACGATGAGATCGATGCTCTCGACGGGGAGCGTGGTCGCCTCGGCGGTCGCATCCACACTCACGAAGCGCGGCTGGCCCTTGAGCAGCCCTTCGGCCGCCTCGCGCATGGCGGCGTTGGGTTCGACCGCGAACACCTGCGCACCGCGCGCGAGCAGCAGCTGCGTCAAGAGCCCGGTCCCGGAGCCGAGGTCGGCAACCGCGGCGGCGGGGATGAGCCCGCAGCGCGCCGCCAGAAGATCGATGGCGGCGGCCGGGTAGGACGGCCGGTAGCGCGCATAATCCTCGGCGCGACTGGAAAAGCGTTCGGTCGGGCGGGTCATGCGTTCCAGACGCCGCCTGCGAGGGGCTGTACTGGCCGCACGGCGACACAGTGCACACCCTTATCCCGTCCGGCGTGTCTGCCTGGTGACATGCAAACACGGTAGCGTATCCGCCTGACAATCGCACTTGCGGGGCAACCATGAAGGCATCCTACGGACGCATCGAAACACAATTGGTCCATGCCGGGGAACCGCTGCCGCGCATCGCGGGAGCTGTGGAGATGCCGATCTTCCAGTCGGCAACCTACGAATACGCCGGCGAGGGCAGCTACCACGACGTGCGCTACCTGCGCACCAACAACACACCCAGCCAGCTCGCGCTGCACGAGAAGATCGCCGCGCTTGAGAAGTCCGAGGCGGCCCTCGTCACCGCCAGCGGCATGGCCGCGATCTCTACCACGCTCCTGAGCCTTTTGTCATCCGGAGATCACCTGCTGGCGCAGGACTGCCTGTACGGCGGCACGCATGACCTTCTCACCCGCGAGCTCGGACGATTCGGCATCAGCCACGATTTCATCGATGCCGACCGGCGCGATTCGTGGGCCGAGCAGCTGCGCCCCAACACGCGCGCCATCTACGTCGAGGCCATGACCAATCCGCTGCTCGAGGTGGCCGATCTTGAGGCGGTGGTTGAATTCGCGCGCACACACGGCCTGATATCGATCATCGACAACACCTTCGCCAGCCCGATCAACTACCTGCCCATTGCGGCCGGATTTGACGTATCGCTGCACAGCGCCACCAAGTACCTGAACGGCCACTCCGATCTCGTCGCCGGGGCGGTGGCGGGAAGCGCAGCCACGATCGAGCGCATCCGCCACCGCGCCAATCACTTCGGCGGCAGCCTCGATGCGCACGCGGCCTTCCTGCTCAAGCGCGGCATGAAGACGCTCGCCCTGCGCGTGCGCTTCCAGAACGACAGCGCGCTTGCCATCGCGCAGTTCCTCGCCGCACACCCCGCCGTCGCGCAGGTGAACTATGCGGGGCTCGAGTCGCATCCGCGGCATGAGCGCGCCAAGCGCCTGTTCAAGGGCTTCGGCGGCGTGCTGAGCTTCGAGCTCAAGGGGCCCGCCAGCCGCGCCGACGAGTTCGCCTCGCGCGTGACGATCCCGATCATCGCGCCAAGCCTGGGCGGTGTGCACACGCTGCTGACGCGCCCGGCGACGACCTCGCACGCCGGCCTGTCGCGCGAGGATCGCGCGCGCCTCGGCATCGGCGACGGGCTGTTGCGCCTGTCGGTCGGCATTGAGGCGACCGAGGATCTCATAGAGGACCTGCGCCGGGCGCTCGACTGATGAGCGCAGCGCAAGCATCGGGTGGCGCCGCACTTTGCGGCCTGTAAACTCAGCGCGCATGGCAAACCCCCTCTCCGATACCGCGCCGGCTGCGGCTGCGGGCGCTGCGCAGGCGGCGCGCTGGCGTACGCCACTGGAACTGACCCTGCTCGGCGCCATCTGGGGCGGCTCGTTCCTGTTCATGCGCGTGGCGGCCGGTGACTTCGGCGCCTTCCCGCTGGTGGAGGCGCGCCTGGCCCTCGGTGCCCTGGTCCTGATGCCGTTCCTGTGGCGCTCGCGTGCCCAGTTCACCTTCAGGGTCTGGCTGCGCATCGCCGGAATCGCGACGGTGAATTCGGTGCTGCCGTTTGCGCTGTTCGCCTGGGGTGCCGAGCGCGCGCCGGCCGGCATCGGCGCCATCAGCAATGCCATGACGGTCATGTTCACCGCCCTGGTAGCGTTCCTTTTCTACGGCGAGCGCATCGGTGCCCAGCGTGTGGCGGGACTTCTGGTCGGCTTCGTCGGCGTGGCGATCCTGGCCAGCGGCAAGGTGGCCGGCGCCAGCGTCGGTCCGGCGGCACTGGCCGGCACTGCCGCGTCCCTCTGTTATGGCTTCGGCATCAACCTGATGCGCCGGTATCTCACCGGCTACCCGGCCGCCGCGGTGGCGGCGGCCAACCTTTTGAGCGGCGCGGTGCTGCTCCTCCCGCTGGCGCTGTATGCCTGGCCGCACCATCCGATCGCCCCTGCCGCCTGGGCGAGCGCGGTGCTGCTCGGAGTGCTGTGTACCGGCATCGCTTTTGTCCTTTATTACCGTCTCATCGCCCGCATCGGCGGTCCGCTGGCCTCGACCGTCACCTACCTGATACCGTTGTTCGGCGTGGTGTGGGCATGGCTGATCCTCGGCGAGCCGGTGACGCTGACCATGGCGCTGGCCGGTGCCCTGATCCTCGCAGGCGTGGCCTTAAGTCAGCGGCGCGAGGCAAAGTCCTGAGGCTCGATTTTCCGCACCTGCTCAATGCCCGTGATCTTGGGGGCTATCCGACCACCGACGGCGCCGTCACGCGCGATCGCTCCGTGCTGCGCGCGGATGATCTTTGCCAGCTCAGCGAGGCGGGCCTGAAAGCTCTGGCCGACTATGGCGTGCGCACGATCCTCGACATGCGCTGGCCGCAGGAGGCGGCGCAGCACCCCAGCCCGGTGCCGGCCGCCCTGCCGCAGGTGCGCTGCGAGCGCATCCCGCTGCTGATGCCGAGTGAAGACGAGTGGCGGCTGCGCAGCCGCGAGACAGCCAAGGAGCTTTGGAACTGCGTGGTGCTGGAGCTGGCGCACTTCGAGCTGCGCCAGGTGCTGCGCTTCATCGCGGCCGCCCCGCCCGAACCGCTGCTGTTTCACTGCGTTGCCGGCAAGGATCGCACCGGGCTCATCGCAGCATTGCTCCTCGCGCTGGCGGACGTGACGCCCGAGGCCATCGCCCAAGACTATGCGGTGAGTTCGCACAACCTGCGCGAGGGATACCTCAGGCGCTATCCGGACGCGGACCTGCAGCGACTGCTGGAAGCGCTGCGCTGTCCGGAACAAGGCGCGCACAACCTGCTCAGGTTTTTGAAAAACGAGGGGGGTGTGGGTGCTTACCTGAGGCAGATCGGGCTGACTGCGGATGAGATCGCCCGCCTGCGGTCACGCCTGCGCGACTGACACCTCAGGTCTTCTGAAGAGCATTCACGCACCGTTCAGCGCCGCTGCCGGATACTTTGTCCCGCACCGGATTGAACGCGCTCCCGAACCGCCCACATTTTTCAAGCGCGGGCACCATTTCAGCAGGTTCGGATTTGAGTTCGTATCACTCCGGTGCCCTTCCCCTGCGCTATGCTTAGCGCTATGGCAATCACCGGAGGCTGCCTGTGCCAGGCGGTGCGCTACTCGATCAGCGCCGCCCCCATCGTCACGCGCGCCTGCTGGTGCCGGGTGTGCCAGTACCTCGGCGCGGGCAGCAACACGGTGAATGTCTGCTTTCCGAGTGATGCCGTCACGGTGAGCGGTGAGCTCACCGACTACCAGATGCTCGCCGACAGCGGCAATCTCATGCACCGGCGTTTCTGTCCCAGCTGCGGAACCAGCCTCTTCACCTCATCCGAAGCGCGGCCGAAGCTGATCTTTGTGCGCGCCGGCTCGCTGGATGACCGCGAGGTGGCCCACCCTGCGATGACCATCTGGACGGCGAGCGCGCCCAGCTGGGCGTGCTTCGATGGGCGTATCCCCAGGATCGAGCGACAGCCGCCACCGGCGGCATAAGCGACGCGACAAAAGCCGCGCCGGGCGGCTATTTGAGCCCGAGAGCGGCGCGCAGCTGCGGCGCCGTCAGGAGGCGGGTGTAGACCGCGGTGCCGACATCGAACTCGCGCGCACGCGATAACGGCCCGACCACCACCGGCGCGAATCCCGCATCCATCACCAGGCGTTGCGCGACCTCGAGCGCCTGGCGGTCATCCCCGGCCAGCGGGATGGCGATCGGCTCCCCGCGCCGATGCGCTTCGCTCTTCAGATCGCCCGAGTTGATGGCATTGAAGGCGCGCACCAGGCGCACGCCGGGAAAGAACTCAACCGATGCGACGCCGGTGCCCTTCCTGCGCGCTTCAACGGCCATCTCGCCATCGCGCTGCGGATAGGGATTGCCGGTGTCGAGCACGATCTTGCCCGCAAGTTCGCTTTTGAGGTCCCGCCCGATCTGCGGTTCCGCTGCGTAGGGCACCGACACCAGCACCACATCTCCAAACACGGCCGCCTCGCGCGGCGTACCGACGTGCGCCTTGGGCCCCAGGGACTGCGCAAGCCCCTGCAGTCGATCCGGGTGCCGCGAGGAGACCAGTACCTCATGGCCGGCCGCCACCCAAAGGGTGGCGAGCGTGCCGCCAATCTCGCCGGTGCCGATGATGCCGATCTTCAGCGGCGTAGCCGCAGAGGCCGCCGGCGGCGTCGCGGGCGCCGCGGCGGCGAGCGCAGGCAGCAGCAGCCAGGCGGCCGCGAGCATGTCGCGCCAGCGCTTCACTTGGGCACGAACTCGATCTTGGTCTGCCAGTGGGGAACCGAGGGGTGATCGGTATCGATGACCAGCGTGCCGTGCGCACGCGGCGCACTGGTGGCGACACGCACTTCCGCCAGATCACCGCAACCGGCGACGAGTGGCAGCGGGGTCACCACGGAGATGGCATGCGCGGCCGCCACGTCCGCCGGCTCAGCCGTCGAGGGTTCGACGTGGGCCGCCGTGATCCGCACGCTCGGCATGGTCACGAACCGGTACTGCACGGCGCCCTGCCAGCCCTCCTTGGGCGCTTTCTTGCCGGGCGCATCGAAGCTGGCCTGCTTGGTGAGCGGCGGCTCGATGAGCTTGATCTGGCGCGGTTGTGCCGGCACGACCTTCTGCTTCAGGTCGACGGCCCCCTTCCATTCGGCCATGAACTGCAGCGGGAAGCTGTTCTGACAGCGCACCGAGTAAAGGCCACGCCACTCCGTGCCGTCGGGACTGGAGCTGAGCGTGATTTTCTGCTTCTCGCCGAGGGCGAACACGAACACGGAACCGGCCGTGACCAGCGAGTCGCGGGCAATGGTGGCGGACACCTCGTACATGCCCACATCGTGATTGGCCGGATACTCCGCGGGCGTCGTGTCGCGCACCTGCACATCGCAGGCGCCGAGCCCGAGCACTACGGGAACCCATGTCAGGCGGACAAATTTGCGCATGCTATCCCCTCATTGCAAACGCCGATCGCCCGAAGGAGCCGCTGCTGTCAGGTGTTCGCCCGTACAGACCACCCGGGCGCAGCGCCTGGTCGGCGGCTGCGCCCGGAAGAGAAACCCTGACGGCGACCCGTTACTTCTTGCGCCGTGCTCCGGAGCGCTTCGCCGCGCGGAACGAGATCCCGGCGCGCATGGCCTTCTGCTGGACCGCAGCCGCGGTGCGCCCGAGCTTCTTGGCGACTTGGCCTGTTGGGGTTCCGGACTTCGCAAGCGCTCTGAGAGTCTTTAGTTCACGGGCGCTCCAGGATGCGCCGTCGTTCGGTGGACGTCGTGCCATCATTCCTACTCCGCAATTCACCCGACGATGGGCGAACGATAATCATACACTGAAACCCAGTCTCCGCACCTCGTCCGTCTATGCGATTTGTTACATGTTGGAAAAGGAGCGCCGCGGATTTGCCGGCGCCGCAGGTGCCGCGGCGGCGCCGAGACCAACTTGCAACTTGCGACCGCAGCAGCGCTGCGTTGGTTGGCCTTGGCCCTGTCACGCCACAGTCGTCGGCAATCCCCGACAAGCGACCAACATCACGGCCCTGACTCCTCATTGGACCACGATGGTACCCACCATGGTCGGGTGGATGGAGCACGCATAGCGGTAAGTGCCCGGATGGTCGAACTTGAACGATAAGCTCTCGTTGGTATCCAAGGCGCCCGAGCGGAACAGCCCCGTCTGGCTGACCACGGTGTGCGGCTCACGTCCCTATTTGTCCAGGTGACGGTCGAGCCAGCTGTGACGGTCACGGGGAACCGTGTCCAATTCAGTGGTGCGCAGCCGCGAGAACATCTGCTGCGCCAGGTCAAATTCGGACGGTTTCGACAGGTGCGTGATGTCGCCGGTGTGCAGGATGAGCGCCGGCTGCTCGGGCATGGCATTGACCAGATCGATGCTTCGGGTAAGCGTGCCGTTCACATCGGGTTGGCGTCCTTGTTGAAGCCGATGTGGGTGTCGCTGATCTGCACGAACAAGGGCTTGCCGAGGCCTGCGGCGCCGGAGCGGTCGGCGGCAGCGACCGCCAGCTCGATGGGCGTGTAGACCCCTCCGGCCAGTGCGAACAGCGTGCCCGCGCCGCCGAAGGCCATGCACTTGAGCGCGCGCCGACGTGATCCGAACGGGGGACGCTGCGACATATTCCTGCTCCTTCGCGCCCGGACTCGGACGTGCAGCGGAGAGGACTGCCGAGCGGGCTGATTTATCCCCGCGCGTCGCGCGCGGCGAGATCCTGCAACAGCTGCTGAAGGGCGGCGAGTTCCTCCCAGCCGGCATCCGAGACGGCGCAGTACTGCAAGCTGCCCGCCTTCCAGGACACGACGTGGTAGCCATCGCGGGTGGTGGAACCCGGGAACGTGCTCGCGCCGGCCACCCAGCTGAACACGTTGATGAGGTGCGGCCCATGCTGATACACCGTCACCGCCGCGCGCTGGTGATCGAGGTAGTCCGCGCGCCCGCCGATCAGCCGATAGCCCTGCGCTGCAAAATCGGCCACCACGGGTGAGACATCGGCGTGTCCCGCAAACCACGGCTTGACCGTGTGCCGCTCGCTCGAGACCACATCCGTCAGATGGTCGGGCATCAGTGAGCGCACGTGCGCGGCAACCAGATCGTCGAGCAACGGTTCAGGCCGGGCGGGGAAGAGCAGAACAAAGGCCAGACTCGCCGCCAGGGCTGCGGCGGCTGCACCGCCGAAGGCGCCCAGCCAGAAGGGCCGCGCGCGCCAAGCCTGCCGCCGCGGCTGCGCGGGGGCTTTCGGGCGCGCGGTCGCAGCCTCCTCCGCGTCGAGCCGGTTCGTGATGCGCTCGCGCAGCTGTGGCGGTGCCTGCCAATCGGCCAGCTCGCGCCGTATCCGCGTGCGCGTCGCTTCAAGATCGGCCAGCAGCGCGCGGCATTCAGGGCACTGCTCGGCATGACGCTCGATATCGGCCGCCGCCAGGGCGTCCACCTCGCCGTCGAAGTAGGCCTGAACGCGCAAGACTTCAGCGCACTGCACGGGGCTCTCCTTGGGTGTCCTCGAGCCATTTCACCTTGAGCGCGGCTCGCGCCCGCGCCAGCCTCGACATCACCGTTCCGATCGGCAGCCCCGCCACCGCGGCAATCTCCCGATAGCTCAGCTCCTCCATTTCCCGCAGCAGCAGCACTTCGCGATGCTCTTCGGGAAGGGCCGCAATCAGCCGCTCGAGCGTGCGCTGCTCGTCCCGCTCGATCGAGGCACTCTCCGGGTCGGGCGCGTTGGCAACTGGAACCGGCTCGCCCGGCTCGCCCGCTTCCCCGGGCAGCGGTACGCACAGGCGCCGCTGCTGCTGGCCGCGCACCGTGGCGTGACAATTCCGTACGATCCTCAGCAGCCATGCCTTGGCGTCCGTTGAGCGCAGGCCGTCAAATCCGCGGTAAGCGCGCAGGAACGCCTCCTGCACGATGTCATCGGCGTCGACCGGCGAGCGCGACAGCCAGCGCGCAAAGCGGTACGCGGCATCCAGGTGAGGCATGACCTGCACTTCGAAACGGTGGCGTTTGTCATCCATGGTCAGGCGGATACCGAGCAGACCCTGCGCGGGGTGTTTTTATTCCCGAGCATAGCGCTTCGCTCATCTGTGAGGTGCATCGCCCTTCTGATCGGTGCTGGACTGCGCATCGGCTAACATCCGGCGGCTGGCGGCAATCCTGCGCCAGCCGCTGAACGAGGCGCGCTGAACCGCTCTATCGCCCGGTGTCCTAACGCACCCCGGCGCGAAGATTGGCCGCCTCCACGGCATTCGACAAGAGCATCGCGATGGTCATGGGACCTAGGCCCCCGGGGACCGGCGTGATCCAGCCGGCCCGCGCCGCGGCCGCTTCGAACCCGACATCCCCGACCAGCTTGCCCGCGGCGGTGCGGTTGATCCCGACGTCAAACACCGCCGCTCCCGGGCGGATCCACTCCCCGGGGATGAAGGCGGCCTTGCCGACCGCGGCGACCACGACCTCGGCACGCTCGACTTCGCTGCGCAGATCGCGCGTGCCGGTGTGACAGACGGTGACGGTGGCCCGCGCCAGCAGCAGTTCCAGCGCCATCGGGCGGCCGACGATGTTGGAGGCCCCCACGACAGTGGCGCGCGCACCGGTGAGGCCGATGCCATACTCTTGCGCCAGGCGGATGACGCCGAATGGCGTACACGGGCGCAGCCGCGGGCGCTTCTGGGCCAGCAGTCCGGTGTTGACCGGATGAAACCCGTCGACATCCTTGGCCGGATCCACCGCGTCCATGACCCGATCGGCATTCACCCCCTTGGGCAGCGGCAGCTGCACCAGGATCCCGTCGACCTGCTCGTCATGATTGAGGGCGTGGATGAGCGCGAGAATCTCCTCCTCGCGCGTGCTCGCCGGCAAGTCGTGCGCAAAAGAAACGATACCGGCCTCGAGCGAGGACTTGCGCTTGTTGCGCACGTAGACGCCGGAGGCCGGATCCTCGCCCACCTGCACCACCGCAAGCCCCGGCGCCCGTCCGCAGCGCGCGGCGAACTGCGCCGCGCGCTGCGCCACCTGAGCGCGCACCCTGGCGGCGACCGCCTTGCCGTCGAGCAGCACCGCTCCCCCCGATGCAGTCTCCATCAGTAGCGGTAGTGATCGGGCTTGTAGGGCCCTGCCTTGTCGACGCCGATGTAGCGCGCCTGGGTGTCGGTGAGCACCGAGAGCTCCACGTTGAGCTTCTTCAGCTGCAGCCGCGCGACCTTCTCGTCGAGGTGTTTCGGCAGCACGTGCACGCCGAGCGCATATTTCGCCGTCTGGGTGAACAGCTCCACCTGCGCAATCGTCTGGTTGGCAAAGCTGGAGCTCATTACATAGCTCGGATGCCCGGTGCCGCAGCCAAGGTTCACTAGACGCCCTTCGGCGAGCAGGATCAGCCGCCGACCGTCGGGCAGGATGATGTGATCGACCTGCGGCTTGATGTTCTCCCAGCGGTACTGCTTGAGACTCGCAACATCGATCTCGTTGTCGAAGTGGCCGATGTTGCACACGATCGCATTGTGCTTCATGCGGATCATGTGATCGTGTGTGATCACATGGTAGTTGCCGGTGGCGCTGACGAAGATGTCGGCCTTGTCGGCGGCGTAATCCATGGTGACGACCCGGTAACCCTCCATGGCCGCCTGCAGTGCGCAGATCGGGTCGATCTCGGTCACCCACACCTGCGCCGACAGCGCGCGCAGTGCCTGGCAGCAGCCCTTGCCGACATCGCCGTAACCGCACACCAGCGCGACCTTGCCGGCGACCATGACATCGGTGGCGCGCTTGATGGCATCCACCAGGGACTCGCGGCAGCCGTACAGGTTGTCGAACTTGCTCTTGGTGACCGAGTCGTTGACGTTGATGGCCGCAAAGGCGAGCGCGCCCTCCTTGGCCATCTGGTAGAGGCGCTTCACCCCGGTGGTGGTCTCCTCGGTGACGCCCCTGATATGGCGGATGCGCGTGGAATACCAGTGCGGATCGCTCTTCAGGCGCGCACGGATCGAGGCAAACAGAGCCGTCTCCTCCTCACTGGTGGGCTTGCCGATCGCGGCGCTGTCGCTCTCGGCCTTGCTGCCAAGGTGCAGCAGCAGCGTCGCATCCCCGCCATCATCCAGGATCATGTTGGAGTAGCCGCCATCGGGCCACTCGAAGATGCGGTGCGTGTAGTCCCAGTAATCGGTGAGCGACTCGCCCTTCCAGGCGAACACGGCGGTGCCTCGCTCGGCGATGGCGGCGGCGGCGTGGTCCTGGGTGGAGAAGATGTTGCACGAGGCCCAGCGCACCTGTGCGCCGAGCGCCTGCAGCGTTTCGATCAGCACGGCCGTCTGGATGGTCATGTGCAGCGAACCGCTGATGCGCGCGCCCTTGAGCGGCTGGGTGCGCGCATATTCCTCGCGGATGGCCATGAGACCTGGCATCTCGGTCTCGGCGATGGCGATTTCCTTGCGGCCCCAGGCGGCAAGGCCAAGGTCAGCGACCTTGTAGTCGGCGGGTTGGGAAGGTTTCAGTGTGGCGTTCATGCTCAATACTCCGCAGTAACTGCAGCGAGCGCCGTATGAATGATCCGAGTCTGCTGAGCCTGGCGGACCTCGAGTCCGTCGCAACGCTCCTCAGCAGGCGCGGCTGCAGCCCGAACAGGGCTGCGTATTGATTTTAACCTAAGCCGCGCGCATTCCCTTGCCCTCGGCGGCCAGGGTTGCGGCCAGATCCGTCCGCTCCCAGGTGAACTCCGGCTCGGTACGGCCGAAGTGGCCGTAGGCCGCGGTTTTCTGGTAGATCGGCCGCAGCAGATCGAGCATCTCGCGAAGCCCGTACGGGGTAAGGTCGAAATGCTTGCGCACCAGCTGCGTCAGGCGCTCGCGCGAGAGGCGGCTGGTGCCAAAGGTCTCCACCATGATGGAGGTCGGTTCGGCCACGCCGATGGCGTAACTCACCTGCACCTCGCAGCGCTCGGCCAGCCCTGCAGCGACGATATTCTTGGCGACATAGCGCGCCGCGTAGGCGGCGGAGCGGTCCACCTTGGACGGGTCCTTGCCCGAGAAGGCACCGCCGCCGTGGCGGGCATAGCCGCCGTAGGTGTCGACGATGATCTTGCGCCCGGTGAGCCCGCAGTCACCGACCGGTCCGCCGGTCACGAAGCGCCCGGTCGGGTTGATGTGGTACTTGGTGCGCTTGTCGAGCCATTTCGCCGGCAGCACCGGCTTTAAGATCTCCTCCATCACCACTTCGCGCAGCAGCTTGGTCGAGACGTCCGGGCTGTGCTGGGTCGAGAGCACCACGGCCTCGATCCCGACCGGCTCGTTGTCCTCGTAGCGCAGCGTCACCTGGCTCTTCGCATCCGGGCGCAGCCATGCAATCTTGCCCGCCTTGCGCACCTGCGCCTGGCGCTTGACCAGCCGGTGCGCGATCGTGATCGGGGCCGGCATGAGCACATCGGTCTCATTGGTCGCGTATCCGAACATGAGTCCCTGGTCGCCCGCTCCCTGGCGCCGCTCGTCCTTGCGGTCGACGCCCTGGGCAATGTCAGGGGACTGCTTGCCGATGATGTTGATAACCCCGCAGCTTGCGCCATCGAAGCCCATTTCCGAGGAGTCGTAGCCGATATCGAGCACGGTCTTTCGCACCAGCGCCTCGACATCGACCCAGGCGGTAGTGGTGATCTCGCCGGCGACGATCACGACGCCGGTCTTGACCAGGGTCTCGCAGGCGACACGCCCGCGCGGGTCTTCCTTGAGAATCGCATCCAGCACCACGTCCGAGATCTGGTCCGCCACCTTGTCCGGATGTCCTTCGGAGACCGACTCGGAGGTAAAGAGATAGTCATTCGCCATGGGGTGTTTTTCCGCTTATTCGGCTGCCTGAAAAGCGGCCAAGTCTACCCGAAACGGACCCGCTCTCGGCGAGCGCCCGTCACACCCCTTCCGGGAAGGCCAAAGCCAGCCGCTCGGCGAACTGCCCGCTCGTAAAGGCATGATTCTGCGGACCCCGCGCCTCGATCTTGATGGCCCCCATGAGCGAGGCAATATGTCCGGTCGAGCGCCAGTCGAGGCCGTGCAGCAGGCCATGCAGGAGCCCGGCCCGGTAGGCGTCCCCGCAACCGGTCGGGTCCACCACCTCGCGCACGGGAGCTGCGGGAATGGCGATCTGGCCGGCGCGCGTGTAAATCATGGATCCGGCCGCGCCTGCGGTCACGATCAGGGCCTCCACGCGCTCAAGCACATCGCTCACACCCCAGAGGGTCGTCTGCTGCAGGAGCTGCCACTCGTATTCGTTCACGGTGACCCAGCGGGCCTGCGAGACGAAGCGCTTGAGGTCCTCGGCGCCGAACATCGGCAGGCCCTGCCCCGGATCGAAGATGAAGGGGATTGCCGCGGCCGCGAACTGCCTGGCGTGCTCGATCATGCCGTCGCGCCCGTCGGGGGCGACGATTCCGATGGCAATATCCTTTGCCTCGCTCACCTTGTTGGCGTGCGACTGCTGCATCGCCCCGGGATGGAAGGCGGTGATCTGGTTGTCGTCAAGATCGGTGGTGATGAACGCCTGGGCGGTGAGCTCGTTGTCGATGACGCGCACGTGGTCGGCCGGCACGCCGGTGCGCGCCATCCACTCCTTATAAGGAGCGAAGTCGCGGCCCACGGTCGCCATGGGCAAGCCGGTGTCCCCGAGCAGCTTCAGGTTGTAGGCGATGTTGCCGGCACAGCCGCCAAATTCGCGGCGCATCTGCGGCACCAGGAACGACACGTTCAGCACGTGAATCTTGTCGGGCAGGATGTGATTGGCGAAGCGATCGGCGAACACCATGATGGTGTCGAAGGCGAGCGAGCCGCAGATCAGTGCGCGGCCGGACTTTTTACCGGGTGGGCTCATGCGCCCGCGCCCTTGGCGCTCGCCGCGGCGGCCGGGGCGGCCTTGGCGGCGGCGTAAAGCAGCGCCACGCCGTTCTTGGCCAGATCGTTAAGCCCGGCTCCCTGGCGCTCTTCGTAGTACTTCAGCATCTGCGCGCGCATGCGCGGCTCCCAGTAGCGCCTGAGATGATTCGCCACGTCCTTTGCGGCGGAGTCCGCATCGGTCGTGCCGGCGAAGAACTCGCTGATCTCGTTGGTCATCTTGATGAGCAGATCGATGTTCATGAGACTTTCACTGTCATTTCAGTCGCTGCGGATGCGCGTAGACCACGTGCTGGTCGGCGCGCGCGAACGCCACCAGGGTGAGTCCGCAGCGCTGCGCGAGGCGCAGCGCGAAGGCGGTCGGCGCTGACAGGGCCACCAGCAGCGAGATGCCGACGGTGGCGCACTTCTGCACCATCTCGTAGCTGGCGCGGCTGGTGATGAGCATGTAGCCAGCGGAAAAATCCGCCCCCGACCGGGCCAGTGCGCCGATGCTCTTGTCGAGCGCGTTGTGGCGGCCGACGTCCTCGCGCACCAGCTGGATGCCGGTTCCCGGCACCACCCAGGCCGCCGCGTGCACGCTGCCGGTGCGCGCGTTGATCGGCTGGCGGCCCGACAGCTCGGCGATCGCCACGTGCAGCTCCTCGGCCGTGATGGTGACCCCGGCCGGAACGCTCGGGCACTCGCGGATGGCATCCTCGGCCGTCTCCGCCCCACACAGCCCGCAGCCGGTGCGCCCGGCGAGGTTGCGGCGGCGCTGGATCAGCTGGCTGAAGCGCTCCCACGCCACGGTGACCTTCACATCGAAGGAGGCCTCGCCCGGCAGCACCTCCACGCCGCGAATCTCATCCGTGCGTGCCACCAGGCCTTCGCTCAGGGTGAATCCGACCGCGTAGTCCTCAAGATCGGCAGGCGTGGCCAGCATCACCACGTGCGGCACCTCGTGGTAGACGAGGGCGACGGGCATTTCCTCCGCGACCAGGTCGGTGGTGTGCGTGGTGGTGCCGCGGGTCCAGCGCTCGATGCTGACTTCCGCGCTGACCGCGCCCGAGTGCCCTTCCGCCGCGGCGTGCGCGCTCATTGCATCAGGCAGGGGCCGGATCCTGCTTGCGCTTCTTGGCCGTGCGCGGCATGGAACGCTCGGCCTGCGCGCGCTTCTGCCAGGCGTCCTTCTGGTTCACCAGCACCACTTCCACTGCGGTCACCTTGTACTCCGGGCAATTGGTCGCCCAGTCGGAGTTCTCGGTCGTAACCACGTTGGCGTTGGTTTCCGGGAAATGGAAGGTGGTGTACACCACGCCGGTTGCAATCTTCTCGGATACCTTGGCGCGCAGCACGGTTTCGCCGGCGCGGCTGGTGAGCCCGACCCAGTCCCCGTCGCTGATGCCGCGAACCTCCGCATCGTGCGGGTGGATCTCGAGGACGTCTTCGGCGTGCCACACCACGTTGCCGGTGCGGCGCGTCTGCGCGCCGACGTTGTATTGCGTCAGGATTCTTCCGGTGGTGAGGATCAGCGGGAAACGGCTGCTGGAGCGCTCACTGGTCGGCACGTATTCGGTCGGCCAGAACTTGCCCTTGCCGCGCACAAACTGGTGCACGTGCATGGTCGGGGTGCCCTCGGGCGCCTCAGCGTTGCACGGCCACTGGATGGAGCCCAGGCGGTCGATCTTCTCGTAGGTGACACCGGTGAAGGTGGGCGTCAGGCGCGCGATTTCGTCCATGATCTGCGAGGGGTGCGTGTAGTTCATCGGATAGCCGAGCGCATTGGACAAAAGCACCGTCACCTGCCAGTCCTCGTAACCGGCCAGCGGCTGCATGACCTTGCGCACGCGCGAGATGCGCCGCTCGGCGTTGGTGAAGGTGCCGTCCTTCTCGAGGAACGAGGAACCGGGCAGGAAGACATGCGCAAACTTTGCGATCTCGTTCAGGAACAGGTCCTGCACGATCACGCACTCCATGGCCTCGAGAGCCGCGCTGACGTGATGCGTGTTGGGATCGGACTGCGCGATGTCCTCGCCCTGGACGTAGAGGCCCCTGAAGGTGCCATCCAGCGCCGCCTCGAACATGTTGGGGATGCGAAGCCCCGGCTCTGACTGCAGCGGCACGCCCCACGCGCCTTCGAACAGCGTGCGGGTCGCGGCATCCGACACGTGGCGGTAACCGCTGAACTCGTGCGGGAAGGAGCCCATGTCGCAGGCGCCCTGCACGTTGTTCTGGCCGCGCAGCGGATTCACGCCCACGCCCTCGCGGCCGAGGTTGCCGGTGGCCATGGCAAGATTCGCGATCGCCATGACCGTGGTGGTGCCCTGGCTGTGCTCGGTGACGCCGAGGCCATAGTAGATGGCGCCGTTGCCGCCGGTGGCGTACAGGCGCGCCGCGCGGCGGACCTTGTCGGCCGGCACGCCGGTGATGCTCTCGCTGGCCTCGGGCGAATTGCGCTCGAGCGCGACGAACGCCTTCCACTTGGCGAACGGCTCAGGCTCGCAGCGCTCGGCGACGTAGGCCTCCTTGACCAGACCCTCGGTGACCACCACGTGCGCCATCGCGTTCAGGAGCGCCACGTTGGTGCCCGGGGTCAGCTGCAGGTGCTCGTCCGCCTCGACGTGCGGGGTACGCACCAGCGCGGTCTGGCGTGGATCGGCAATGATGAGCTTCGCCCCCTGGCGCAGGCGGCGTTTCAGTTGCGAGGCGAACACCGGATGCCCGTCAGTCGGATTGGCGCCGACGATCAGAATCACGTCCGCCTGCATGACCGAATCGAACGCCTGCGTGCCGGCCGACTCGCCCAGAGTGTTCTTGAGTCCATAGCCGGTGGGCGAGTGGCACACGCGCGCACAGGTATCGACGTTGTTGGTTCCGAAGGCGGCACGCACCAGCTTCTGCACCAGGAAGGTTTCCTCGTTGGTGCAGCGTGAGGAAGTGATGCCGCCGACCGAATCGCGTCCGTACTTGGCCTGGATGCGGCGGATCTCGCTCGCCGAATAGGCGATCGCCTCTTCCCAGGAGACCTCGCGCCAGTTGTCGCGGATGCTCTCGCGGATCATCGGCTTCGCCACCCGATCCGCGTGCGTGGCGTAGCCGTAGGCGAAACGCCCCTTGACGCAGGCATGGCCGTGGTTGGCGCGACCGTTGCGATCGGGCACCATGCGCACCACTTCCAGATCCTCACCCTCGCCGCGCGATTCCGCCTTGAAACCGCACCCCACGCCGCAGTAGGCGCACGTCGTGGTCGCCGCGCGCTCGGCGTTGCCAAGCCCGATGAGGGATTTTTCGGTCAGGGCCGCGGTCGGACAGGCCTCGACGCACGCCCCGCACGAGACACACTCGGATTCCAGGAAGGACTCGTTCTGGCTGGCTGCTACCTTGGAATCAAAGCCGCGGCTCTGAATGGTCAGCGCCAGCGTGCCCTGCACCTCATCGCAGGCGCGCACGCAGCGCGAGCACACGATGCAAAGCGTCGGGTCGAAGGCGAAGTAAGGATTGCTCTCATCCTTCTCGGCGGGGCGGTGCGTGGCACCGGGCGCATAAGAGCTCGCGGTCACGCCCACTACGGCGGCCATGTCCTCGAGCTCGCAGTGGCCCTGCGCGGGGCAGCTCGCGCAATCGAGCGGATGATCGGAGACGTACAGGTCGATCACGCCCCGGCGCAGCTTCATGAGCTGGTCGGACTGGGTGCGGATCTTCATGCCGGCCGCGACGGTCGTGGTGCAGGAGGCGGGGTAACCCTTGCGGCCTTCGATCTCGACCAGACACAGGCGGCACGAGCCGAACGCCTTCAGCGTATCGGTCGCGCACAGCTTCGGAACCTTGACCCCGGCGAGCGCAGCGGCGCGCATCACCGAGGTGCCCTCGGGCACCGTGATGGCGCGGCCATCGACTTCGACGCTCACCGCACCGGTCGCATTGGCCGGCGCAGGCGTACCACAATCTTCGTAATCTATCGCGTACATGACTCGGCCTCACTCGCGCGCCTCAGTTGCCCCGCGCGCGAAAGTCCTCCCTGAAATGTTTCAATGCACTCTGCACCGGAAACGGCGCCATGCCGCCCAGCCCGCACAGCGATCCCTGCACCATGGTCTCGCACAGCTCCTCGAGCAGCCGCACGTTGCGCTCGCCATCGACACCGGCAAGGATCCGGTCGATGACTTCCACGCCGCGCGTCGAACCGATGCGGCAGGGCGTGCACTTGCCGCACGACTCGATGGCGCAGAACTCCATGGCATAACGCGCCATGCGCGCCATGTCGACGCTGTCGTCGAACACCACGATACCACCGTGCCCGAGCAGCGCGCCGACCGCCGTGAGGGCCTCGTAGTCGACGGCGGTATCGAAATGCGCCGGCGGCACGTATGCCCCGAGGGGTCCGCCGATCTGCACCGCGCGGATCGGCCGCCCGGACGCCGAGCCGCCCCCATAATCGTACAGCAGTTCCCGTAAGGTCAGCCCGAACGCACGTTCCACAAGGCCGCCGCGACGGATATTGCCGGCCAGCTGTATCGGCAGCGTGCCGCGCGATTTACCCATGCCAAAGCCTGCGTAAGCCTGCGCTCCGTGCGACAGAATCCAGGGCACGCTCGAAAGGGTCACGACGTTATTGACCACGGTGGGCTGGCCGAACAGGCCCTTGATCGCCGGCAGCGGCGGGCGCACCCGCACCTCCCCGCGCCGCCCCTCCAGACTCTCCAGCATCGAGGTCTCTTCCCCGCAGATGTAGGCGCCCGCTCCCAGGCGCACTTCCAGCTCGAACGCCCTGCCGCTGCCGGCCACATCGGGGCCGAGATAATGGGCCTGGCGGGCCGCCGCAATCGCGGTCTTGAGGGCGGCATGGGCGTGCGGGTACTCGGCACGCAGGTAGATATAACCCTGGGTGGCCCCGACGGCGATGCCGGCGATGGTCATCCCCTCGATGAGGGTGAAGGGGTCGCCCTCCATCAGCATGCGGTCGGCGAAGGTCCCCGAGTCGCCCTCATCGGCATTACACGTGACGTACTTCTGCTGCAAAGGAGGCTGATCGTGGACGGTCTTCCATTTGATCCCGGTCGGAAAGGCCGCGCCTCCGCGTCCACGCAGTCCGGAGGCCGTGACCGCCTGCACCACCTCGGCCGGTGCCAAGCTTAAGGCTTGGGTCAAACCCTGATAGCCGCCGTGCTTGACATAATCTGCCACGCTCGTCGGGTCGACGATGCCGACGCGCTCGAAAGTCAGGCGTTGCTGGCCGGCGAGCCAGGGGAGCGAATCCGTCAGTCCGTGAGCGAGGGCATGCGCACCGCCATTGAGAAAGTCCGCGGCGAACAGCGAAGGCACATCGGCGACGCTCACCGGCCCGTAAGCGCATCGTCCGGCGGGCGTGAGCACTTCGACCAGCGGCTCGAGCCAGTAGGCGCCACGCGAACCGTTGCGCACGATAGTGACCGCCGCAGCGCGCGCACGGGCCTCAGCCGCGATCGCGGCGGCGACCTCCGCGGCCCCGAGTGACAAGGCTCCGGCATCTTTGGGAACGTAGATGAGCGTCATTCGGCAGCGGATTCCTGCGCGATCAGCTGATCGAAGCGCTCCGCTGTCACGCGGCCGTAGAGGCGCCCGTCAATCATGACCGCCGGCGAACAGGCGCAGTTCCCGAGACAGTAGATCGGCTCGAGCGAGAAGCGACCGTTGGAGGTCGTCTCATGAAAGTCGATCCCCAGGCGCTGCCGCGCATGCGCCGTCAGTGCCTCCGCGCCCATCGACTGGCACGCCTCGGCCTGGCACAGATGCACCGTGTGGGTGCCGGGGCGGGCGTGGCGGAAATAATGATAGAAAGTCACGACGCCGTGGACTTCCGCGCGCGACAGGTTCAGCCCTTCCGCGACCACGGGAACAGCGCCAGCCGGAACGAAGCCCAGCGCGGCCTGTATAGCGTGCAACACTTCCAAGAGCGGACCGGGGCGTCCCTTGTGCTCGGCAATGATGCGCCGTACGACGGTACTCTGCGCTGGCGGTAAAGTCTCCACAGGACTGCCAGTATACGTCCCGCACGGCGTTAAGGGCTTGGACGGGCCCGCCGGAGCATCGGCTTAAAGATAATGTAAAGAACCGTGGCTGATCTGCACCCCAAATGCTGCGCACTGTCGCGAGCTGTGCTGCCCCTGCTCATGTTCGCAGGCGGTGCGGCCTGCGCGGCAAACTGGCCCGGCGACTTCACGTATGGCGGCAACCTTGCCGTGACCTCCGATGATATCTACCGCGGGCTCTCCGAGAGCGACGGCGAGGGTGCGCTGCAGGCCGACCTGCACACCGCGGTCGACGGCACCTTCCTCGGCGCCTGGGTGTCCACGCGCAAGCGCAGTCTCTACCCGTACGCCGACTACGACGTCGAGGTCTATCTCGGGCACCGTTTCGATCTGTCCAGCACCTGGGGTGCAACGCTGGACGCGCGCAGTCGCTACTTCGTCGCCGGCGCTCAGCCGGCTTCGGCCGACTACCAGGAACTGTCAGGCTCGCTCACCTATCTTGACCGCTGGACGTTCTCGCTGACGGCCATTCCGAACGCCGTGCGGTACTGGTACTACGCGCGCCTCACGCGCGGTCCGGCCTGGGTCGCGGAAACCTCCGGCCAATGGCTCATTGCGGGTGGGTTCTTTCTGACTGCAGGGGCGGGCTACTACTATTCAACGGGCACCGCTCCGGCCTACCCCGCCGCAGCGCCGCCCGGCATGGAGCCCGCTCCGCATTCGCTCGGCGGCTATGCCTACGGGAACGCCGGGTTCGCCTTCGAATACCGCCATTGGCGCTTGGACGTGGGGTACTTCCTCACCCAGGCCAAGGCGCAGGCGCTGAGCCTCTACCCGAGCGCCAACGAGCGCTTCGCCGGCACGCTCACCTGGCGCTTCTAAACACGCTGATCCTGCCGGCCTAAACTCGATGCGACGCCGTACCGAGGACACCCTCGTACGCTGCGCCACAAACCCTTTCAGTCTCACCGTGACTGAGACGCCGGTCTCATATTCTGTCAAATCTCACCAGGGCCCGGCGCTTGTGACCTAGGCCTGTGAAGAGCATCGCCGGCTCCGAAGGCTGAGTTACCCGACTATCGCTATGTGAAAGGAGGACAAGGAGATTCCGCGTCTGCGCGCCGGGATTTTATCTGCGGCACCCGCTCTGCGGAACCACACAATCGCGTGTCCAGGCCAGGCGCCCCAGCGCTGGCTCACGCTACCTCAGCGACGCTGCAACTGGCGGGAGCCTGCCGGCGTCGACGCGAAGTCGCGCGCGCGTTCTTCGCAAGGTGCATCGGGACCACCCTCGCGCGATTTCGCGCGCCACGGCTGGCACTGGCGCTCGCCGGGCTGCTGCAGCTTTTCAGCCACAGCGCCTCGGCCGCGACCTGCGCACCGGCCACCAGCGGAGGAACGGCGCCGGCCGACTGGGCGACGTACTGCTGGCTCGATTTCAGCACCTACAACGACACGCTGGCGCGCGCGGCCGGCGGGCAGGCCTTTACCTTTACCCTCACTGACGGCTCCACGCTCACCTTCGTCGCGACCGTGGTCTCCACCGCCGGCACCGCCCTCACGCCCGTGGCGGCGCCGTCCTGGACGGGTGCCGCGGTCGGCAATACCGCATTCCTGGGCATCCCGGGCAAGCCCATTCTCTACACGGCGACCAACGGCTCGACCGTCACTGTCACCTTCTCCAACATCCTGGTGACGCCCCCGGCCGGGGTGACCGGCGGGGCGACCTATTCGTTCGTCGCCGCGGACGGGGAGTCGACCAATAACGCAGAGTCGCTGGCGTGGACCACCAACGGCGCGAACTGGGTGGTGCTCGACCAGGTGCCGCCGATCAGCGGCAACCTCTATCCGACCGTCACTAACACGGGAACCGTCTTCACCGAAACCGGGGTGGCCGGCACGGTCGGCGGCTACATCGTCGGCTCCATCAACGCAACCCAGGTCACGACCAAGTTGGTCGCCGGCGGCCTGCAGGGGACGATGTTTGCGCTGCGCTACTCGACCATCTCGCTGAATAAGACCCTGGTCGGCGGCCGCACCAATGCCGCGGATCAGTTCACCTACAGCGTCAGCGCCACTTCTTCGGGCACGGTCCTCGGCAGCAAGACCTCCACCGGCAGCGGCAACGGTCCGTTCGGCGCCACCTCTTCCTTCCTGACCACGCCACAGTCGCTCACGCTGACTGAGGTCATGGCGCCCGGCAGCGTGAGCACCCTGGCCGCCTACAGCCCGAGCCTGACGTGCACCAATGCCAACAGCGCTTCCTCGACGCCGCTGCCCACCAACGACGCCACCTCCTCGTACGTCTTTGCCTCGATCGCCTTTGGTGACGCGATTTCGTGCATGTTCACCAATACCAAGAAGGCCGCGGTGCTGTCGGTGGCCAAGTCGGCACCCTCGCCGGCGCTGAAGGTCGGCGTCAACTCCACTTACACCCTGACGGTCACCAACTCCGGAGTGGCCGCCGCCACCACGGCCGAAGTACAGGACCAGCTGCCGGCGAACTTCACCTTCGTATCCGGCAGCGGGACCAACTGGACCTGCAGCAACGTCTCCTCACTCATCACCTGCAACTTTGCCGGCGGCACGATCGCGATCGGCGGCACCTCGACGATTGCGATCACCGTCACCCCCACCGCCGCCGCCGGCGGCGCGAGTGTCACCAACTACGCCTCCATCGATCCGACCGGCGGCACCAGTCCCCCGGCCCCCGGGGCGAGCTGCACGCCGGCGAGTTCCTGCGCGAGTGCCGGTCCTAACACGGTCATCTACATCAATGCCCTGCCGCAAAGCGGCACGGCGACCGCGGGCACGGCCGCCACTCCCATCGCCAATGTCGCCGCCAGCGACACGGTCAGCGGCGCCAGCGCGGTACTCGGTCCCACCGGCAACGCCACGGTCGCGCAGTCGGGCAGCTGGCCGGCCGGCATCGCGCTCAACACCACCACCGGCGCCGTCACCACCACCGCCGCGGTTGCTCCGGGTGTGTACTCCATTGTCTATCAGCTGTGCGACAAGAACTCCCCGCCCAACTGCGCCACCGCCACCGACACCGTCACCGTCAACGCCAGCATTCT
>DATBYD010000076.1:0-56375 GCA_036513855.1 Steroidobacteraceae bacterium
CGCACCCGCCCCTGAGTGAGGATTTCCGTCAATACCCACTGGGCGGTCGCGGCGGGCACGGCGAAACCGATTCCCTGCGCCATGGCGATGATGGCGGTGTTGATGCCGGTCACCCGGCCGTGCGCATCCACCAGCGGGCCGCCGGAGTTTCCCGGGTTGAGCGCTGCGGTGTGCTGCACCACGCCCTCGATGAGCCGCCCCTGGCGGCTGCGCAGCGAGCGTGCGAGGGCTGAGACCACCCCCGCTGACACGGTCGACTCGAATCCAAAGGGATTGCCGACCGCGACGACCAGCTGACCCACCCGCAGGCGCAGCGCGCCCGAGAGCTGTGCATAGGGCAGTGCACCGGCCTGGGCGCGCAGCACGGCAAGATCGGTGGCCGGATCGCGTCCGGCGACCACCGCCGGCACGCTGCGGCCATCGACGAAGGCGACCCGCGCCTCGCTGACGTTCTGCACGACGTGCTCATTGGTGAGAAGGTAGCCGTCCGGCGTCACGACGACGCCGGAGCCGGCGCCGCCGCGCGCCTGCGCCGCTTCCGCGGCGCCCCCGACGTACACGCTGACGACGGCCGCGCCCACCTGCTCGACCGCGCCGACGACCGCGGCTGAATAGGCATCCAGCAGATCGTCCGCCGCCTGCGGCGCGGACTGCTGCGCATCCGGTGCCCCGCTCATTTCACTATCGAGCATCGGCACAAAGCTGGGGATGGCGTTGAGCAAACTCAAGGGCACCGCCGGGGCGATTCCTGCGAGAATCCCCGTCACCGGCATGATCACGCTGCAGCAAACCGCCATTCTCCTGGCCGCCGCCGTCATCGCGGTTTCGCTGTTTCGCTTCCTGCGCCTAAGTTCGATCCTCGGCTACGTCGCGGCCGGACTGGCCATCGGCCCGTGGGGCCTGAATCTGGTCGGCGAAGTCGGCCGCATCGCGCAGGTCGCGCAGTTCGGCATCGTGCTGCTCCTGTTCGTCATCGGCCTTGAGCTGCAACCGACGCGGCTGTGGGTCATGCGCCGCATCGTATTCGGGCTGGGAGCCGCCCAGGTCGCGTTGTGCACGCTGCTGCTAGGCGGGCTCGCCCTGGCACTCGGCCAGGGGCTCACCGCCGCCGGCATCATCGGCTTCGGCCTGTCGCTGTCCTCCACGCCACTCGTGCTGCAGCTGCTCGCCGAGCGCAAGCAGCTGAAGACTCAGTACGGACGCGCCGCGTTCGGCATGTTGTTGTTCCAGGATCTGGCCGTGCTGCCGGTGCTCGCGATCCTGCCGCTGCTCTCCCCGCTCGCCTCCGCACACCCCTCGCAGAGCTGGTGGCTCGCGCTCCTGAAGCTTCTGGCGATGATCGCGCTGGTCATCATCGGTGGCGGCCGCCTGCTGCTGCGTCCGGCGCTGCGCCTGGTCGCGCGTGTCGGGGTGTCCGAGGTGTTCACGGCGGCCGCGCTGCTGACCGTCATCGTCACGGCGCTGCTGGCGAATCTGGTGGGTCTTTCCGCCTCGCTGGGCGCGTTTCTCGCCGGAGTGCTGCTCGCCGACAGCGAGTTCCGCCATGAGCTCGAGGCGGATCTGGAGCCGTTCAAGGGCTTGCTGCTCGGGCTGTTTTTCATCTCGGTGGGCATGTCGGCGAATCTTGGGCTTTTCAAGTCCGAGCCGCTGACTCTGCTGGCGATCACCGCCGCCTTCCTCATCGTCAAGGTCGCTGCCATCTCACTGCTCGGACGTCTGGCGCGCCTGCGCGGGGAATCCGCGCACCGGCTGGGATTCGCGCTGCCGGCAGGCGGCGAGTTCGCGTTCGTGCTGTTCACGCTTGCGGCACGCCAGCGCCTGCTCGATGAGGCCACGGCCGACCTTCTGATCCTCGCGGTGACCTTGTCGATGATGCTCGGGCCGCTGCTGCTGATCGCGCACGAAGCCCTGATCCGCAAGCTCGCCCCGCCCGCCGAGCCCTACGATGCCATCGACCAGGAGGAGGTCCCGGTGATCATCGCAGGCTTCGGTCGCTTCGGTCAGATCGTGGCGCGCGTGCTGCGGGTGAAGGGGCTGTCGTTCACGGCGCTCGACAGCAGCCAGACGCACGTGGACTTCGTACGCCGCTTCGGCAACAAGGTCTACTACGGCGATGCCTCGCGGCTCGATCTGCTGCGGGCCGCCGGCGCGCAGACCGCCCGCATCCTGGTGCTGGCCGTCGATGATGTGGAAGCCTCGGTGCGCATCGCGACACTGGTGCGCGAGCAGTTTGCGCACCTGAAGATCTTCGCCCGCGCGCGAAACCGCCAGCACGCCTTCTCGCTCATGGACGCAGGCGTGACCGAGGTGATCCGCGAGACCTACGCCTCGAGCCTGGAAATGGCGGAGTCGGTGCTGGAAGCGCTCGGGGATACACCGGCCACAGCGCGCGAGGTGGTGCGCCGTTTCCGCCAGCACGACGAGAAGACACTTCAGGCGCAGTATGAGGTCAAAGAGGACGAGGTGAAGTTCCTCGCCACCTCGCGCGAGGCGGCGCAGCAGCTGGAGAAGCTGTTCGAGTCGGACCGCGAACGTTCGCAGGCAGGCTAGCAGGCGTGGACGAGGCGCGCGGGGTGCGCGAGTTCTGGTTTGGCCGTCTGCCGATGACGGCCGACAGCCTGCAGCGGCGCATCCGCTTCTGGTTCGGAGGCGAGACCCCCGCGCTGCGCAGTCAGCGCGACCGGCAGATCGGCCAGCGCTTCGGCGCGCTGTACGCGCGTGCGGCCGCCGGCGAACTCGACAGCTGGGCGGACGGCCCGCGCCGACGCCTGAGCCTCATCATTCTGCTCGACCAGTTCCCGCGCAACATGTTCCGCGGCACCGCGCGCGCCTTCGCCTGCGATGCGAAAGCCCTGGGGCTGACGCTCTCGGGCATGCAGTCGGCCGCGGATGCGGCGCTGGACGTGGTGGAACGCATCTTCTTCTACATGCCGCTGCAGCATGCCGAGAGCTACGAGGTGCAGGACGAATCGGTTGCCGCCTATCGGCGGCTGCTGAGCGAGGCGCCCGAGCAGCTGCGTGAGTCGTTCGAAAGCACGCGGCGCTCGGCGGAAAATCACCGCGACATCATCGGCCAGTTCGGCCGCTTCCCGCACCGCAACCGCGTGCTCGGGCGCGCCAGCACTCCCACCGAGGAGGAGTGGCTGCGCATCGGCGGAGACAGCTTCGCTCAGTAGTCCGCAGCGAGCCGCTCCAGGCGGCGCAGGCGGCTCTCGAGTTCGCGCTGCGCTTCGAGCAGCTGCACCGCAAGCGCCGCCCCGCTGGCATTGACGCCGAGGTCGCGCATCAGCCGCCCCACCACCTTCAGGCGCGGCAGCGCGGTGGCCGGCAGCTGCCACTGGCCGGGATGACTCTCGCGCGGCGCCACCACGCCGAGCGCAGCCAGCTCGAGCACCGCCTCAAGATCAAGCCGGCACAGCTGGCACATCTCGGTCGCGGCGATCCAGTCGCCTTCGCCGAGCACGTGGGCCTCGAGCACCTGAGTTACCCGCACCATGCATCACCTCGCCTCGTTCGCGCGTGGATCGAAGTTCAACTGCGCGCGCATCTGCTCGTACAGCGCCCGCGCCTGCGGTGAATCCGCCGGCGGCAGGATCACCTTCAATTGCACGTACTGATCGCCGGGCGGCTGCCCGGGCAGTCCGCGCCCGCGCAGGCGCAGCTTCTGGCCCGACTGGCCGCCGCTGGGAATGTGCATCTCGACCGGGCCGCCGAGCGTGGGCACTGCAACGGAGGCTCCCAGAGCGAGCTCCCACGGCGCGACCGGAAAGGTGAGGGTCACGTCGCGCCCGTCGAGGGTAAATACCCTGTGCGGCAGGATGTGTGCCTCGAGGTACAGATCCCCGGCGCCGCCGCCGTCGGCGGCCGGCGCACCCTGCCCGGCCAGGCGGATGAGCTGCCCTTCGGTGACGCCGGCGGGGATGCTGACGCGCACGGTGTGCGCGCGCAACTCCACCGAGCCGTCGGCCTTGAGCTCGGGGCGCTGCAGCTCGAGCGTGCGCGCGGTGCCCCGGTAGGCCTGCTCAAGATCGATGTCGATGCGGGCGTGGTGATCGCGGCCGCCCCGCCCGGCCGCTTCCGCGAAGGGAGTGCCGCCACCGAAGAGCGAAGAGAAGAACTCGCTGAAGTCCTCCTGCCGAGCATGCGCCCCGTCGGACGGGCCCGCGCGCCGGCGTCCCCTTGCTGAGGCTCCCGCCCCGGCCGGTCGCCCGGAGAACTCATAGCCGCTGCCCCAGTCCGGCGGCGGCCGGAACTGCTCCCCGGATTTCCAGTTGCTGCCCAGCTGGTCGTAGGCGGCGCGCTTGTCCTTGTCCTTGAGCACTTCATAGGCCTCCTGCATCTCCTTGAAGCGCGCTTCCGCGTTGGGTTCCTTGCTCACGTCGGGGTGGTACTTGCGCGCCAGACGCCGGTAGGCGGTCTTGATCTGATCCGCAGTGGCGGCGCGCTCGACCCCCAAGATCTGGTAGTAGTCCCGAAATTCCATGAAGCTCACGCCTTGGCGCCGCATGGCGCTGATAAGCGATTCTAGCCCGCTCCCGCGCACCCATCCGGTGCACCGGGGCGCCCTCAGGCACCCCGACGAGGCAAGCGGGGGGCCGTGCGGGCCTGTAGCGGGGCTCTTGGCCGTCCTTCATGGGGCACGGAACTTGCTTCCTCAAGAAACCGCAATTGATGGTGGCCTGATGCGTTTGTCCCGACCCCCGCCTCTGCGCAACCTGCGGGCGTTCTGTGTGGCCGCGCGTCAGCGCAGCTTCAAGTTCGCCGCCGCGCAGCTGTGTCTGACGCCCTCGGCCGTCAGTCACCAGATGAGGGAGCTCGAGACCCTGCTCGGCATGCGGCTGTTCGAGCGCAAGACGCGTGCGCTGGAGCTCACGACAGCCGGTCACCGGCTGCTCGAGGAAGTCGAGCCGCTCCTGGAGGCCCTCGACCGCGCTCTCGCCCAGTTCGCGCGGCGTGACGGCCGGCAGATGCTGCGCGTGCGGCTGCCGGCGCTGTTCGCCAACGAGCTGTTCATCCCGCGGCTGGGGGAGTTTTGTGCCACCCATCCGCTCATCGACGTGCAGCTCGACACGCGCGATCCGCGCCCGGCCAGCCATCCGCCCACCGCCGACGTGTCCATCCTGATCGCGGACACTCCGCCCCCGGGCATGAGGAGCGTGCGGCTGTTCTCCTGCCCGTTTACCGCCGTGTGCGCGCCGAAACATGCCGGCAGCGTCGCGCGACTCGGACGCGAGGTGTTCGGCACGCTGCCGCTGATCGTGGACCGCACACGCCCGTTTGCCTGGAGCAGCTGGGCGGAGGAGGTCGGGCTTGCGACCCCTGAGCCGAAACAGATGATCGAGTTCGACACCATGATCGCCGTCGTGCGCGCCGCTGAACGGGGTCTTGGCATCGCACTCGTTCCCACCCTCTTGTGCGATTCCTGGATCCGTTCCGGCGCGCTGGTGCGCGTGTTCGCGGTGGAACTCGCCACTACGGATGCCTACTACCTGGTCAGCCGGCCCAAGGATACCGAGCGCCCCGCGGTGCGCGAGCTCACCCGCTGGGCGCAGGCGCAGTATCAGCTCGCATGAGAGGACCTCATGCGTTCAGCCAATTCTTTTCGTTTGTCGCGGCCTGAGGCACTTCGTATCTTGGCCCTCGCGCGCTGCGCACTGTCGGTGCGGGACACGCCGACAGGGGCCTGACGTTCGGCAGGCACACAGCAATGACCGGAGTGGGAGACGGGGCTTTGGTTTTCGATCCCCCTCGAGCCAGGGTCCCGTCTCCCCTCCGCTCACCCGCCCGCCGCGACACAAAAAAAAGCGCCGCGAGGCGGGGGAAATCGCGTCGCGGCGCACAGGAGCGAACAAGGGGAAAGTTGCTCGCAACTGGGGATAGCAAAGCAAGGCGTATGCCAGCCGCTCAAAGCTAATAAAAACAATTAACTAGATGAATTACCGCCGGACTGGCCGGGTGACGCGAATTGTCACTTTGGGGCGAAGTCGAGCAAAACCGGCCGGACTTGGCCGCACTCGGCGTCAGCGCGGCAGGACCGGCACGCAGGCCTGCGCCTGTTCCTTCAGCGAATTGCAGATCGCGCGCGCCTGGGCCTCGCCGGCGGCCGAGGCCTGCAGCCGGTACAGGGTTCCCGAATCGGTGCTGGCCATGACGATGCGTGGGGCCAGCCCACTGAGCTGGGTGCCGAAGCGCCCCTGCAGCCGCTGCCACTCGCCCTGGGCGCTCTCCTGGCTGCCGAATGCGCCGAGCTGCACGCCGTAATTGGCGGGCGCGGGCGCTGCGCCCTCGCCGGGACCGGCCGGGGCGGCGGGCGGCGCCGAAGAGGGGGGCTGCGCGGGCTCGCCGGCCTGTGCCAGTTGAGGCGGCGCCGGCGCGACCGCATCGCTGCCTTCGGGGGAAGGCGCCGGCGCAGCCGCGGCAAGTGGCAGCGCCCGCACGCCTCCGGAGGCCTGGCTCGCCGCGGCTTCCTCGGCTGTCTGGGGTGCGATCCGTGGCGCGGACCCGAGCGCGAACGCCTCGATGCGGATGCGCGCTTCTTCCGACCATTTCCCGGTGGGATGCCGCGCCACGAACTCGCGGTAGGCATCGGCGCTCGCCAGGCTGTCGGCGCGCTCCCAGTCGCGCTGTTCGGCGAGCTGGGCGATTCTGTCGCGCGCCTGTGCCGCCAGCTCGCTCTCGGGGTGCTGTTCAACAAAACGTGCCCAGGCCTCGCTGGTAGCGGCGCTCTCGGCCGAACGCCAGTCCTGCTGCTCGCGGCTGCATCCGGCACCCACAATCGCCAGGACCGCTAGAAGCGCCATCCTGCCTGCTGGGAATGCTGGGAATGCTGGGAATGTGACCATGGTCGGCATCCTGGGGGGACGGCATTCGTATTATGGCCCCGGCACGCCCCTGGAGCACCGGATGATCGAAAGTTTGAAGCGCAGGCTGATCGATCAGATCGGCGATGCGCCGACGTTTGTCGCCGAGGGCTCGCGCCTGAGCGGCGATCTTGAAGCGGCCGGCGACCTGGTCCTGTGCGGGACCATCCGCGGGGATGGCCGGGTCGGCGGCGCCCTGCGCATGTCGGCGGCCGCGCAGTGGGAGGGCGAGATCCATGCCGCCGCGGCGCTGATTGCCGGCAGGATCACCGGCCGGCTCGTGGTCGAGGGCAAGCTGGAAGTCGGCTCGAGCGCTGCCATCCACGGCGACATCGTTGCCGGCAGCATCGCCATCGCCAAGGGTGCCGTCATCGACGGCACAGTGACCGTCACCAGCGGTGAGCCCGTGCAGCGTTTCGAGGAAAGGCGGGCCGTGGGCTGAAGGCGCCGCCCGCGCAGTCGCTTCAGGTTGATTCGCGCAGGCCCTCTTCCACCGCGCCTGCCGCGCTGTGATCCGCCGCCGCCCCGAGCAGCGCCATGATGCGCTGTTCAAGCCACGTCGGTCCGCTCAGCCGCTCGAAGAATCCACAATGGCCGCCGTAGCGTGTCACGCTGAGCGACAGGCTGTCCGGTCTTGCCAGCTGTGCCAGACCGGCGACCGGAATGATGGGGTCGTCCTGCGAGGTGAGGATGCTCGAGGGCACCTCCAGGTGCGCCAGGCGCGCGCCGGTGATGGCATAGCCGTTCAGGTAATCCTCGAGGCTCGCAAATTCGGTGTGGCTGCGCACCAGTTCCGCGGTCATGCGTTTCAGGTCGCGCATGCGTGAGAGTTCGCGAAAGTCGTAGCTGCCAGGCCACGCCGCCTGCTTCCTGTGCAACGAGCGCAGCCACTTGCGCACGAAGTAGCGCTCGTAGCCCGGGAAACCCTGCTGCAGTGCCCCGAGCGTGCCGGCGGGGTCCAGCACCGGCGATACGGCGATCACGCGCGCAAGCTCGAGCCGCGCCGCGCGCGCCTGCGCCGCGACCCGCAGGAAGAAATTGCCGCCGAGCGAGAAACCGACCAGCTGCAAAGGCCTGCCCGGGAAGAGTTCCTGCACCGCGCGCACCGCACCGACGACTTCCGCCAGGCGACACGAATGAAACAGCTCGCGGTTGAGGTGGTGGGTATCGCCGTGATCGCGCAGGTTGAGCCGCAGCACCTCGAAGCGCTGCTCGAACAGCTGCTGCGCCAGCGACAGCACGTACAGCGATTCCGCGCTCCCCTCCCAGCCGTGCAGCAGCAGCACCGGGCGCCCGCTGCTGAGCGCGGGTGTGGAGGCGAAGCACTGCAGGCGCACTCCCTCGCCACAGTCCAAGATGAGCTCGCGCGCGGCCGCCGTGAGCGCGGCTGAGCGCCTGAGCAGGCGGCCGCGCCGCCAGGAGGTGCTCGCCAGGACCGACTGCAGGTGAGGGTTGCGCAACCAGCGCGAAGGCCGCAAGTCCTGATCAGCGAGGCGCACGGCGGGCACCGTCGACTTCAACGCACGCGGATCTCGACCCGGTTGTTGGCACTCGCCGCGCGGTTCCACTCGCCGGCGGTGAGATCGGCGGCAGGGGTCGGGTAGGGGGAGACAACGCTGGCGCCATCACCGACCGCCACCTGCACCTCGAGCGCACCGTGAGTGGTGTTGCGGACATCTCCGATGAGATTGGCGAGCGCCAGCGGCGTGCGCTGCGCCGGTGAGAGCGCCTCGTCGGAAGGATTTCCGACCACGTCGCACTTGGAGAACAAGGTCTCATCGGGCGCCTGCGAATAGCCGTCGAGCGCGTTTCCGACCAGGCAAAAGCGTCCGGCAAACGTTCTGATGTCGGCAACACCTGCGACCTTCTGGCGCGCCAGCCGGTAGAGGAGCTGGCGAATGATCTCCAGCCGTGCCCCGCCCAGCGCATCGGCCCCGTAAGGCACCGGTACCACGATCGGCTTGGTCTCGGTTGCCGGCGCGCCCGCGGGCAAGCCCGCCTGGGAGGCCAGCGCCGGCGCGGGAGCTGGCGCAGCCACAGTGGGCGCGCCCGCCTGCGCTCCGCGCAGCTGCGAGATTTCGACTTTCACATCCTCGAGAAGTTGCACGCTGCGCCACCACAGTGCCGTGCTCACCAGCGCGACCGCCAATGCCGCGCACGCCACGATCCAGGCCCACGGCGGCCTGGCGTGCTGCATGCCCAGCGGCGGGTTGGACGGCAACATCTCCAGAAGCAGTGCGCGCACCTCACCGGTGATGCGATCGGTCTGCGTGTCGACCCCCGCCACCAGCGCCCGGCGCAGCTCCGCGAAATGCTCGCGCAGCGTCGTGTCGGTCAGCGGCTTGGTGCCCATCATCATGCTGGGCGAGCCGGGCTCCCCGCTCACGCCTTCCGCGCGCAGGTTGACCGGGGTGAAGGTCGACTGGTCGGGGCTGCGACGGTCGGGAACGAGGTGCAGCTGATAGAGCACCTTGGACACATCGGTCGGCTTGATCTGCTTGGGCAGCACGCCGACCGCGCCCAGCGCGCGCGCCTGGCCCAGATACAACTCCCCTTCCTGGGAGGTGTACATCATGATCGGGATGGTGGCGGTGCGCGGGTCGTTCTTGATGTGCTGCACTGCCTGCAGACCATCCATTCCCGGCATCTGGTGATCCATGAAGATCACGTCGGGACGGTTGCTGGTGAGGTAGTCGATCGCCGCTTCCGCGGTTTCCGCGCTGTCGACGTCGATCTCGTACTTTTCCAGGGCACGGGCGAGAAACAGCCGCGCGGACTTCGAGTCGTCCACGATCAGGGCCCGCTTTGCGCCCATGCTCCACTCCCTACGCCCGCGGTTAGGGAAAGTGTAGCCCAGAACCGCCCGCGGTCCACTGCTGTCGCCGGGTGAAGACGACTGACCGGGTGCGTGAGGCGGCTTAATGAGTCAGACGGCCAACGCGTGCGGCTCGCCAAGCAGCTCGCCGTAGAGGTGAGCCAGACGCTGCGCCATGGCCTGCGATGACCAGGTGCGCGCATAGGCGCGGCCGCGCGCCGACATCCCCTCGCGCAGGCCCGCATCGCCAAGTACCCGCACCACCGCGGCGGCGAAGGCGGCCGGCTCCTCCGGCACGATCAGCGCCCCGCTTGCGGGCACGAGGATCGAGCGTGTGCCGAGCTCAGCGGTCGATACCACCGGGGCGCCCTGCGCCATCGCCTCAAGCAGCACCAGCCCCTGCGTCTCGGTGCGCGAGGCAAACACGAACACATCGGCCGCGGCATAGCAGTCGAGCAGCGCGCTGTCGCGCTCGAGGTAGCCGGCAAAGTGCACCTGGCGCTCGAGTCCGAGCGCGGCCACCTTGGCGCGCAGCGAATCGCGCGCCGGGCCTTCGCCGGCGATCACCAGCAAGGCGCGCGGCACGCACTTGAGCACCTCGGCGAACACCTGCACCAGGAAGCCGATGTTCTTCTCGTGCGCCACGCGGCCGATGTAGGTCAGAACCGGCCGCTGCGGGGCGATGCCGGCGCGCGCCCGAAACGCCGCGCCGTCGCCGCTGCGAAAACGATCGGCCGCGAGCCCGGTCGGCACCACGTGCACCGGGGTGGTGATTCCATAGGCGCACAGCACGGCGCGCATCGGCTCGGAGGGTGCGATGAGCGCCTGCACCGCGCGGCACTGAGAGCGCGTGAAGGCGCGCGCCATGAGCCGCCCGAGTCCGCGCGGCAGCACCGGCACGTAGTGGTGCAGGTATTCCTCGAAGAAAGTGTGGTAAGTCGCAACGCAGGGGATGTTCGCACGTCGCGCAAAGCGCACGCCGGCGTAGTGCGCGACGAACGGCGTGTGGATGTGCACCAGGTCAAACTCCCCGTGCGGCAACGCATCGAGCGTGCGCGTCAGCGCCCGCCAGGCCATGCGGCGGTCCTCGGGGTCGCGTGGCACGCGCGCGCCGGGCACGCGCAGCACGCCGGCCTCCTCGCCGGCTGAGGCTGCGTCGTGCTTGGTTGGGGCGCGCGCTGAGGCAGCGTCGTAGCGCGGCGCCACCAGCACCGTGTCGACGCCGCAGTTCGCCAGGTCCTGGCGAAAGGTGCGGATGGAGGTCGAAACGCCGTTGACGCGCGGAAAGTAGACGTCAGAGATGAACAGCACGCGCATGCGCTAACAGCGCCCGCGCCAGGCTCGCTCGGCAGCCACCTCGATTCAGGCCAGCGCGAGGCCGAGCTGCGCCAGAGCTGCGCCGATGGCAGCCCCCGCGAGCACGTCCGACGGATAGTGCAGCCCGAGCACGACCCGGGAGGCCGCGATGAGAGCGGCGAGCGGCACCAGCACCCAGGCGAGTTCGGGGAAATGCGCGCTGGCCTGCCAGGCGAAGGACACCGCGTGCAGGGTGTGGCCGGAAGGGAAGCTGTAGCGATCAAGCGCAGCTGCGGCACGATCGATCGTGGCGTGGGTGATGAATGGGCGCTCGCGCACGAATATTCGCTTGAGCCCGCTGTACAGCAGCAACCCCATGACGCCGGTGGCGGCCATGACGATCGCGGGCCTGACGGCTGCCGCCCCGTACAGTGCCGGCAGCGCGAAAATCACCAGGTACCACAGCGTGCCATTACCCAGGCGGCTTGCGATCTGGAAGATGAGACGGGGAAGCGCACGCGTCGCGCCGCGGTTGAGCCTGCGGCACATCCCGTACTCGGCGGCATCGATCCGCGCCATCAGGGTATTCAAGCCGGTCGCTTTCATGTGGCTAAGCCCTCCGTGCAACGCCTTCGGTCCGTGTACAGGCTCGCGGAACGGCGCGTCAGCCACATGAAAGAAATGTGAAAGTTTTGTTTCTCCAAGGACTTAGCCGCGTTATTTTGTGTTCTACGTCACATAATCAGAAACTCTAGTGCAGCCGCGCGAGAAGGGCCCGGGCGAGAAGCGCCGCGGAACCGGGCGCGTGAGCCAGGAACAGGGACGGTTCGGCGAGTTCAAGCTCGAGCAGCCGCGGCTCACCGTGCGGGCCGCGGATCAGATCCACCCGCGCGTACAGGAGCTCACCGAAGGGCAGCAGCGCCAGCACGCGCCGTGCAACGGCGAGCTCGTCCGCACCGGGAGCACGAAGCTGGATGGTCTCCGCGGCGAACAGCTGCGTGGTCGAGGCAGCCCCGGGCGGCAGCAGCGGCCCCTTGCGGACGGCGTGGCTGAAGGCGCCGGCGATGAAAATCAGCGCCGTCTCGCCGTGGTGGTCCACCGCCTCCAGGTAAGGCTGCAGCATCAGGCTGCGCCCGCCCGACAGCAACGCACGCATGTGCCCGAGAATCTCCTGCCGGGCACTTGAGGGATGCCGGCGGGCATCGCGCGAGCCGGCGCCCACGGCCGGTTTCACCACGAGCTCCGCGCAGGCGTGTTCACCGAGAAATTTCCCGAGCACCTGCGCCTCCTGCGCACCAGGCTCGGCGAAGGTGCTGGGCACGATCGGCACACCGGCCGCGGCGAGCTCGAGCAGATAGTGCTTGTCGGCGTTCCAGCGCACCACCGCGGCAGGGTTAAGCAGCCGGGTGAGGGATGCGGTGCGCTCCACCCAGCTGAGAAATTGCGGCAGCCGCTCGGTGTAATCCCAGGCGGAGCGCAACAGCGCCGCATCGTAGGCCGCCCAGTCCACCGCCTCGTCATCCCAGTCGGCAATCTCTGCGCGCACGCCGGCCGCGGCGAAAGCGCCGATCAGCGGCGGCATGTCCTCATCCAGAGCGCGCGCGGCGCGCGCGCTGACCAGCGCGATGGCCCCCTTCACTCCCGAGTTCCCGTGCCCCGGTTCATCAGCACGACTGCGGTCGCGAACAGCGTGAGCGCCGCTGCCGCCATCAGCGTGAAGGCGACGCCCACGTCAACGTCCGACACGCCGAGGAACCCGAAGCGAAAGGTGTTGACCATGTAGAGGATGGGATTGGCGTAACTGAGCGTGCGCGCCCAGTCAGGCAGCAGGCTGACCGAGTAAAACACGCCGCCGAAATAGGTGAGCGGCGTCAGCACGAAGGAGGGGATCCAGTTGACCTGGTCGAAGTTCTTGGCAAACAGCGCATTGAGAAAACCGCCGAGCGCGAAGGTGAGCGAGGTGAGCAGCAGCGCCGCCAGCACCACCGCCAGGTGCTGCACGTGCAGGTGCGTGAAGATCAGCGACACGACGGTCACGGCGGCCCCGACCAGCACGCCGCGCACCAGTCCGCCGGTGGCGTAACCTGCGACGATGACCCAGTTCGGCAGCGGTGAGACCAGTAATTCCTCCACGTGCTTGCCGAACTTGGCACCGAAGAAGGAGGCCACCACGTTGCCGTAGGAGTTGGTGATCACCGCCATCATGATCAGGCCCGGTGCAATGTACTGCTTGTAGTCAAAGCCGCCCATCGCGCCGACCCGCCGCCCGATCAGGCTGCCGAAGATCGCAAAATACAGCACCGAAGTCACCACTGCCGGCACGATGGTCTGGGCCCAGATACGTATGATGCGGCCGTACTCGCGGATGACGATGGTGCGAAAGCCGATCCAGCGCACCACGTTCAGCCTGATCGGAGGCGCCACCCGCTCCACTACGCTGCTCATTTCGCTGACGCTCCGGCACGCGCGCTGTCGGGCGCGGCGCCGCGCCCTTCGACCAGGCGCATGAAGATCTCCTCGAGACGGTTCACTTTGTTGCGCATGCTGAGCACCTCGACGCCCAGCGCCGACAGGCGCGCGAAGATGCCATTGAGGCTCTCCTCCTTGGGCACTTCGACCTCCAGCGTGTGATCATCCACCAGCGTGGTGATGTAGCCGGCCAGCGGCGGGGGCGCGCTGAGCGAGTCGCGCAGGTTCAACACGAAGGTCTGCACGTTCAGGCGGCGCAGCAGACTACTCATGCGGTCGCGCTCGACGATTCGTCCGCCGTTGATGATGGCGATGTTGCGGCACAGCGTCTCGGCCTCTTCCAGATAATGGGTGGTCAGGATGATGGTGGTGCCGCGTTGGTTGATCTCGCGCAGGAACTCCCACATCGAGCGGCGGATCTCGATGTCGACGCCCGCAGTCGGCTCATCGAGGATCAGCAGGCGCGGCTCGTGCATCAGGGCGCGCGCGATCATCAGCCGCCGTTTCATGCCGCCTGACAGGCCGCGCGAGATGCCATTGCGCTTATCCCAAAGCTGCAGCTGCTGCAGGTACTTCTCGGCACGCTGGCGTGCTACCGGGCGCGCGATGCCGTAGAAGCCCGCCTGGTTGACGACGATCGTGTACGGCGTCTCGAACATGTTGAAGTTGATTTCCTGCGGCACGACGCCGATGCAGGCCTTGGCCGCCTCGAGCTCGCGGTCGATGTCGTGGCCGAATACGCGCGCCTCGCCTGCGCTCTTGTTCACCAGCGAGGTGATGATGCCGATCAGCGTGGTCTTGCCGGCGCCGTTCGGGCCGAGCAGCGCGAAGAAGTCGCCGCGCTCGACCTCAAGATCCACGCCCTGCAGCGCCTGCACGCCGTTGCGGTAGGTCTTGGTCAGTCCGCGAACCGAGAGTGCATTCATGGCGGGAGGATCGGGGCTAGCGCGCCTCAGCGCAAGTGAGGCAACGCAGCTTTGCTGCCACCGACCCTTCAGGTGAGTGTCGCGGCAGGCGAGCCCGGCGAACAATGCCTCGGGCGGGGTATTGACGCGACCGCTTGCGGCAGCAGCGCGTCAGCTTGCGTTCTTAAGCAGATCCTCGCCGGCGCCGTCATCTTCGCTGGCCGCATCGTAAAACGACCAGCCGTCGCGGCCCTGTGCCTTGGAAGCGTAGAGCGCGATGTCGGCGAGGCGCACCGCGTGCTCGTGCGAGTAATCGCCGCCGGGATCGACGCTGGCGACCCCGACGCTCACCGTCAGCTGGGGTCGGGTGAGCGATGCGGCATGCTCGATGCCAAGGTCTGCCACCGCCTTGAGTACGCCCTCGGCCGCTCTGGCAGCGTCGTTGCGATCGCCGCCCACCAGTATCGCGATGATCTCCTCACCGCCGTAGCGCGCCACGACGTCCAGCGGCCGCAGCCGCGCCGCTGCACGAATCGCGGTGGCAACCGCGCGCAGGCAGCGATCGCCCGCCTGGTGTCCGTAGCGATCGTTGTAAGCCTTGAAGTGATCAATGTCGATGAGCATCACCGACACCGGCAGCCGCGCGACCCGTGCGTGCTGCCAGAGGCTGCGCGCCTGCTCCTCGAGCGCGGCGCGGTTGAACAGCCCCGTGAGTCCGTCGTGGGTTGCGACTTCCGCGAGCCGGCGCCGTTCGAGGAACGCGACGCGGTTGGCGTACTCGAGCGCGTAGCTGCCCGCGCCGCCGATCAGATTGGCGCAGAACAGCACGAACAGCGAATAGGTGGCCACCACCGGGTCGATGGCTCCCGCGAACGCCGCGGTGGCGTAGGCACAGATCAGCAGCAGGTTGCTGCGCAGCGCCGCGTTGAATGACAGGCCGAGCATGAAGTAGAAGAAGAACGCGGCCAGCAATAGCCGCGCCGCCACCAGCGGCAGCTGCGCCGGGGTCGCCTCCACGGCCATGAGCACCGTGCCGACCCCGAACAGCGGGGCCGCCGCCTGAATGGCGCCCTGGTACCAGCGCTGGTACAGCCGCGGCGAGGTGAGCACCATCATGATCAGCACCAGCGGCAGCTGCAGCCCGAAGCGCCAGACATCCGGGCGCGCGAGACGCGGCCCGACCAGCAGCCAGTGATCGATGATGGCGAAGCCGAGCACCGTGGAGAGCGCCACGATGAGGCTCATGCGCACCCACAGTCGCGCTGCCGCGCGATAACTCAGCCGAAACTGGAGTTCGAGTTCCGGGTCGGGGAAGCGCAGCAGCAGGCGGCGCGCGCCCGTCGGCTTGCCCGACGGCGTTTCATGTGCATAGGTACTTTGCAAGCGCCGCTCCCCTCAGCGCGCTTAGACCTTCACGCGCAGCGATCAACCACGCAGTTGATCGCGCGTGCTTTCCTGTTCCAGCCTGAAGCTTGCCTTCACGCGCGTACGCCACACTTCGTACGGATCCCAGCCCGAGTGCGCAACGTTCGCTCCGTCGATCGCGTTGAGCGTATCCGTGAATTCCTCATTCGCCGCCGGTATCACAGTCTGAATCACCGGAAGTCCTTCAGCGCCTTTCCTGTTCATCTCCTCGCACTCCCGCTTATTGTCGAAGGGACGTCTGTTAACTCTCATGTGCCCGTTGCCCTTCCCTAGTGCGACGTGGCTCACAAAGTCTATGTCGTCCGCATTCCAAAAGCTAACTAAAAGCTAACTTCAGAAGTGTCTGATTATGTAAGGTTAACCGCAGCTGAATGCACATCCTGCAACAAGCTCAGTCGGCGAAATAACGCGCCAGATATTGCGCAAACGTTCCCGTATCGGATGACTCGATCTTCTGCTGCGCAGCAAGGGATTGCTGCGCTTCCTGCGAGAATTCGCGCAGCCTCTCCTCGTTGGGCGGATACAGATCGAGGAAATATGCCTTGTGCGTCGCGGACATGCGCAGCGCGAGATCGAAGAATGATTCGCCGGCGTTAAGCTCGGCCATCAGCCGGGCGGACGGCGTCAGCGCGACATCCTCCAATTTGGCCGACTGTGTCGCCAGCGCCTGCGAATACGGGCGCGAGGCATCGCCGGCGTCCAGGACGTCGCAAATTCCCGTCATCGAGTCGAGCAGCTCCCGGGCCCACTCGCGCATGGGAACGCTGCGACCCTCGCGCCACAGCGTAAGTCCCGGCTCACGCCCGCGCCGCGCCACGATGACGTGATTCTCATCCAGCGCGCTCTGCTCGGCGGAGGCGATCGGCGCACTGTCCTTCATCAGGCACAGTGCGAGGAACGCCTCGAGAAAGCGCAGCTTGTTCTGGTTCACGCCGACCGGATCGAAAGCGCTCACATCGAGTGCACGCACCTCGACGTATTCGACGCCGGCGCGGCGCAGCGCCTTGGTGGGGCGCTCGCCCGAGCGCGCGACGCGCTTGGGACGGATGAAGCTGTAGTACTCGTTCTCGATCTGCAGGATGTTCGCGTTGAGCTGGCGGTACTCCCCGTTCACCTCGACACCGAGCGCCTGGTAGGGCGGATGCGGTGTGCTGATCGCGCGCGTCAGATCGCCCACGTACTCCTCGAGACTGTTGACCGACACCTCGAGTCCGGCCTGGTTGCGGTTGCGGTAGCCCACGTCGCTCATGCGCAGGCTGGTCGCGTACGGCCCGAAAGCCGTGCCGGCGCCAAGATCGCTAAGCCCGAGCTTGCGCCCGTGCAGGAACGACTTGCACACCACCGGGGAGACCCCGAACAGGTACAGCACGAGCCAGCCGTAGCGGCGGTAGTTGCGCAGCAGGTCGAAATAGCACGCGGAAACGAACGGCGCGCCCTGCCCTGGCGTGCCGCGCGCCGCCGCCCAGGCCTCCCAGAACGGCACCGGGAAGGAGTAATTGAAATGCACGCCGGAGATCGCCTGCATCATCCGCCCGTAACGCAGGCCGAGGCCGTTGCGGTACACGGTCTTCATGCGCCCGACGTGAGAGCCGCCGAACTGCGCCAGCGGGATGTCCTCATCCCGCTCGATGGCGCACGGCATGCTCGTCGCCCACAAAAGCTCGTTCCCCAGGTGCCGGTAGACGAACTGGTGCAGGTCGAGCAGGTACTGCAGCAGCTCCCAGCACTGCGTGAAGGGCGGTGTGACCAGCTCGATCAGCGCCTCGGAGTAGTCGGTGGTGATGTGCTCGTTGGTGAGCGCGGAACCGAGCAGGCGCGGGTGCGGCGTGTGCGCAAGGCTGCCGTCAGGCAGCACGCGCAGCGATTCCTTCTCGACGCCCTTGCGGCCGCCCTGCAGGATCTGGGGTTCGCCGCCGTTGACGAGGCTGGAGAGGCGTCGCTCAAAGACGCGGTCGATGCCGGGGCGACTCATGGCGGGTTCGCCTACGAAGACGCGAACAGATCTCCCCGCCACGCCCGGCCGGCGCGATAGGCAGCCATCCTCTCGGACATCAAGCGCGTGTCCCAGCCGAGGCTCTGCGCCTTGTGCAGCGCCCGCTGCTGCTGCGCGACAGCATTCTGGAAGTCGCCGTTCGCCGCGGCCGCCGCCGCCAGGGCTTCAAACATCTGCGGATCGGACTGAATCTCGCCCGCGGCGAGTTTGACAGCCACGCTCTGTGCGGTGGCCGGATCACGCGCCGCCGCCACCGGAGAGGCGGCCAGTAGCGCCACCACGTGCTTGCGCACGTAGTAGCTGTCGGAACTTGCCGCCTTCTGCAGCAGCGCGCGCGCCTCGGTCACCTGGGCAGCACTCGGTGCGCCCCCGAGCAGATCGCCCGCGCGCACCAGTTGCGCGGCAGCGCTGCCGCCCTCTGCGGCGTGACGCAGCCAGACGCTGCCATCGGCCTGCGGGTGGCACTCAGCGCTGGCGCGCAGCTCGCTGCCAATCCAGTACTGCGCCTGAGCGTCACCGTCACGCGCGGCCCCGAGCAGCAACTGGCCCGCCCGCGCCGAGGGGATGCCGAGCGAGGCATCGACGGTCCCGGTCAGCCCGACCAGGTATTCGGCGGAGGGGTCGCCGGTGTCCGCCGCCGGCCGCGCCCGCCTGAACGCATCGGCGTCTGCCAGCGGCTGGCCGCCCTGGAACGCAAACACATGCTTGGCCGCCAGGCGCGAAGGCAGCGCCTGCCCGTTGCGCATGGCGGGCGTGAACTGCGCATTGAGCCAGGCCTCCACGGCCGCCGCCGCGAATCCGTCCTCAGGCACCGCCAGCAGGACTTCCGGGTCGCGGGCGTGCCCGTCGGCCCCGACGGTGAGCGCCGTGATGACGATGGCGTTCTGACGCGGGGCCGCCTGCTGGTGCGGGTATTCCGGCGACGGCATCGAGGCCACCTGCGCGGCGCTGGTGTCGCGGCAGGTGAAGTCCGGGTCGATGACGCCCTGCGCGCGCAGCGCCTCGTGACCGTAACGGCCGACGAGCTGGGCTGCGGTCTGCGACTCGGCGGGGCTGAGCCTCGCGGTGAGGGCGCCGAGCTTGGCGCCGACGAGCTGCTGGCAGCCGTTGCTGTTGGCCGCCTGCAGCCAGCCGACGCCGCTGCCGTTGTCCTGCGGGCCGCCCTGGCCCTTGAGTGCCATCGCGCCGAGATTGAACTGCGAGGAGCAGTCGCCAAGTTCCGCCAGCCCGAGAAACTGGCTGTGCGCGGTGTCGTAATGCCCGGCGTTGTACTCGCGCAGCGCCGCCTGGAAATCGGCACGCGCCGCTGCGGCCGTAAGCAGCGCAACGCTGGCCAGCGCTGCGGCACGAGCCATGCTCTTACAGTGGGTACTCATAGCTCACTCCTCAGCGGGTCAGCGCTCTACGATCGCCGTGACGCCCATGCCGCCCGCCGTGCACACCGAGATCAGGCCGCGCCGCGCGTGCGTGTCGAGTGCGAGGATCTTGGCAAGCGTCGCGAGGATGCGCGTGCCGGTGGCCGCGAACGGATGACCAAGGGCGACGCTGCCGCCCTTCACGTTCAGCCTGGCGCGATCGATGCTGCCAAGAGCCGCCGGCAGTCCCAACACGTCACGGCAGTAATCCGCCGACTCCCACGCCTTGAGCGTGCACAGCACCTGGGCGGCGAATGCCTCATGAATCTCGTAGTAATCGAACTCCTGCAGGCCAATACCCGCATCGTGCAGCATGGCGGGCACTGCGTAGGTCGGGGCCAACAGCAAGCCCTCTTTGCCGCCGGCGAAGTCCAGTGCCCAGGCCTTGCCGTAGCGCAGGTAGGCGAGCACGGGCAGGTTGCGCTTGGCCGCCCACTCGGGAGTGGCGAGCAGCACCGCGCTCGCGCCGTCGGTGAGTGGCGTGCTGTTGCCGGCCGTCAGCGTGCCCTCGGCCGAGAAGCTCGGCCGCAGCTTGGCCAGTTTCTCGAGGCTCGTGTCGGCGCGCACGTTGTTGTCACTCTTGAGTCCCAGGTAGCCGATGACCAGGTCATCGTAGAAGCCGCCCTGCCATGCCGCCGCCGCCTTCACGTGGCTGTCGTAGGCAAGCTGATCCTGCTCGGCGCGCCCGATCTGCCACTGCTGCGCCATGATCTGCGCGCTCTGCCCCATGGACAGCCCGGTACGCGGCTCGACCACCGCAGGCAGCACCGGCCGAAAGTCCTTCGGCCGCAGTCCGAACCACGGCTTCAGGCGCTGCCACGCACCGCGTCCGCGGTAACTCGCCAGCAGCAGCTGCTGGTAGGAGCGCGGATAGACGATGGGCGCATCGCTGATGGAGTCGGTGCCGCCGGCGATGCCCGCCTCGATCTGTCCGAGCGCGATCTTGTTGCCGATGTCGATCGCGGCCTCGAGACTCGTGCCGCAGGCGCGCTGCATGTCCAGCCCCGGCGTGTGCGGGTCGAGCCCGCTCGAGAGCACGCATTCGCGCACCAGGTTGTAGTCGCGGGTGTGCTTGATGACCGCGCCGGCCGCCACATCGCCGAGCCGTTCGCCCTGCAGCCTGAAGCGCTCGACCAGGCCGCGGAACGCGGCCGTGAGCATGTCCTGATTGCTGGCGGTGGCGTAAGCGGAATAGGAACGGGCGAACGGAATTCGTACGCCACCGACGATGGCGACCCGCTTGATCACGGATCCGACGAGCATGAGTTCCTCCGAAGGCGCGGCGCGTTAGAATGCCACCCAATGGGTCAATTCACCACCATCATGGCGCGCGACGGCCACGAATTTCAGGCCTGGCTCGCCGCGCCCCCGGGACGCGCGCGCGGCGCGCTGCTGGTGCTGCAGGAGATATTCGGCGTCAACAGTCATATCCGCAAAGTGACCGACGGGTTCGCCGCCGAGGGCTACACCGCCATCGCGCCGTGCCTGTTCGATCGGGTGCGGCGCGGCATCGAGCTCAACTACACCTCGGGCGACATGCAGCTGGGCGCGGGCTATGTCAAACAGCTCAAGGCCGAAACGACCCTGCGGGATATCGCGGCGGCCCTTGCGGTGGTGCGCCACTCCGGTCGCACCGGCGCGGTCGGGTACTGCTGGGGCGGCACGCAGTCGTACCTGGCGGCATGTCAGCTGCCGCTCGCCTGCGCGGTCGTGTACTACGGCAAGCTTGCGAACTACCTCGACCAGAAGCCCAAGTGCGCCGTCATGTATCACTACGGCAGCGAGGACCAGAGCATCCCGCCGGCGGATGTCGCATCGATCAGGGCAGCGTACCCGCAGGCGGCTGTTTACAGCTACGAAGGAGCCGGCCACGGCTTCAATTGCGACCAGCGCGACAGCTACAACCCCCAGGCGGCGGCGCTGGCGCGCACCCGCACGCTCGAGTTCTTCGCCCGCTACGTCGCCGGCGCCGAATCCGACACCACGGAAAATCCCGAAAATCCCGGAGCATCCCACTCATGAAACTGCGCGATCCGGACCTGCTGCGTAGCCACGCCTTCATCGGCGGTAAGTGGCTGGACGCTGCCAGCGGCGCGACCCGCCCGGTCGTCAATCCCGCCACCGGTGAGGCGATCGCCACGGTGCCGAACCTCGGGGCGAGCGAGACGCGCGGCGCCATCGAGGCGGCCGCCAAAGCGTTCCCGGCGTGGGCGGCGCTGACCGCCAAGGAACGTGCGGCGATCCTGCGCCGCTGGTACGAGCTGCTGCTGGCAAACCAGGACGACCTCGCCACCATCATGACCGCCGAGCAGGGCAAACCGCTCGCGGAAGCCAAGGGCGAAATCGCTTATGGCGCCTCATTCATCGAGTGGTTCGCCGAGGAGGGCAAGCGCCTGTATGGCGACATCATCCCGGGGCACCAGGCCGACCGGCGCCTGCTGGTGCTGCGCCAGCCGGTCGGCGTGGTCGCCGCCATCACGCCGTGGAACTTCCCGCTGGCGATGATCACCCGCAAGGCGGGACCGGCGCTGGCGGCCGGCTGCACCTTCGTCTGCAAGCCTGCCAGCCAGACGCCTCTGTCGGCGCTCGCTGCGGCTGCGCTGGCGGCGCGCGCCGGCGTGCCGGCCGGAGTTCTCAATATCGTCACCGGAGTGGATGCGGCCGGCATCGGCGGCGAGCTGACCTCAAATCCCAGCGTGCGCAAGGTAACCTTCACCGGCTCGACCGCGGTGGGCAAGAAGCTCATGGCACAGTGTGCGGGCACCGTGAAGAAGCTCACGATGGAACTCGGCGGCAACGCACCGTTCATCGTTTTCGAGGACGCAGACCTCGATGCCGCGGTGGCCGGCGCCATCGCCAGCAAGTACCGCAACACCGGCCAGACCTGCATATGCGCCAACCGCCTGCTGGTACACGCGCCCGTCTATGAGGCCTTCGCGCGCAAACTGGTGGATGCGGTGGCGAAGCTGCGCGTGGGCGATGGGCTCAAGGGGGCCACCGATCAGGGGCCTCTGATCGACGCCAAGGCGCTCGCCAAGGTGGAGGAGCACATCGCGGACGCTGTCGCCAAGGGCGCGCGCGTCGTCTACGGCGGCAAGCGCCACGCGCTCGGCGGAACGTTCTTCGAGCCGACCGTGGTGACCGGGGTGACGCCTGCGATGCTGATGGCGCGCGAGGAGACCTTCGGACCGATCGCGCCGCTGTTTCGCTTCGAGAGCGAGATGGATGCCATCCGCATGGCCAATGACACCGAGTTCGGCCTGGCCGCCTACTTTTATACGCGCGATCTGGCCCGCTCCTGGCGAGTGGCCGAGGCGCTGGAATACGGCATGGTCGGCCTCAACACCGGAATGTTCTCCACCGAGGTCGCCCCGTTTGGCGGCGTCAAGGAGTCCGGCATCGGCCGCGAGGGCTCCAAATACGGGATCCTCGACTACACCGAGATGAAGTTCCTGTGCGTGGGACTGGGCTGAGCCCCGAGCGCATCGGCATCCTGCTGGTCAACACCGGCACGCCGCAGGCCGCCGAAACGCGCGCCGTGCGCGCCTTCCTCGCCCGCTTTCTCGCCGATCCGCGCGTAGTGGATCTGCCGCGCGCGCTGTGGCTTCCGCTGCTCTATGGCGTGGTGCTGCCGTTTCGGCCGCGCCGCGTGGCGCGCAAGTACCGCCGCATCTGGACGGCCGGCGGCTCGCCGCTGAAAGATCTTAGTGAGCGGCTGCGCGATGAGCTGGCCAAGGTGTTGGCGCAGCGCATGCTGGCGCCGCTGTCGCTGGAGCTCGGCATGCTCTACAGCGCCCCGCTGGTCGGCGAGGCGCTGCGCCGCCTGCGCGATGGCGGCGCCAGGCGGCTGCTGGTGCTGCCGCTGTTCCCGCAGTACTGCGCCGCCACCACTGGAAGTGTGCATGATCAGGTGAGCGACGAACTGCGCCGCTGGCGCTCGCTGCCCGACCTTAACCTGATTGCCGACTATCACGACCATCCCGGTTACATCGAGGCTCTGCGCGGGAGCGTCATGGCGCACTGGGATGCACACGGTCGCACCTCGCACCTGCTGATATCCTTTCATGGGATTCCGGAGCGCTATTGCCAGCGCGGCGATCCTTACTTCGATCGCTGCCAGGGCACCGCACGGCTGCTGGCCGACGAGCTGTTGCTGCGCGAAGGCGAGTGGAGCGTGAGTTTTCAGTCGCGCTTTGGCCCGGCCGACTGGCTCAAGCCCTATACCCAAACGGTGCTCGCCGGCATGCCGGCCCGTGGCGTACGCGAAGTAAGCCTGGTGTGTCCCGGCTTCGCGGTGGACTGCCTGGAAACGCTCGAGGAAATCGCCATCGAGAATCGCCAGACCTTCATGCGCGCGGGCGGCCAGCGCTACGAGTACGTGCCGGCACTGAACGCACGTGCCAGCCACGCGCAGTGTCTTGCCGACCTCATCGCGCAGCGCTGCCAGGGCTGGACCGACGCGCTGCACGAGCGGCTGCCGTCGACGGCGCGCGGCGCCTCCGCCTGATGGCCGCCGCGCCGCTGCCCCTGCTGGGGACCTTTCACGAGATCAGCATCGCGCCGCACGACATACGCGCGGCGGTGGAGTTTTACGAGCGCCTGGGGTTCACGCAAGCCACCACCAGCGACGCTTTCTCGCATCCCTACGGCGTGTTGAGCGACGGACGGCTGTCGATCGGCCTGCACCGCCGGGCGGGCGCCTCGCCCACGCTCACCTTCGTGCGCCCCGGAATCGCCAGACAGCTCGCCGCGTTTGCCGCCGCCGGCATCGCCGTGACGACTTGCGAGGTCGGCGAAGAGGTTTTCAACCGGATCGGCTTTGCCGACCCGTCAGGACACGCCGTCGCGGTGCTCGAGGCGCGCACTTATTCACCGGTGGCCCGCGCTGCGCGCTCGAGTTCGCTGTGCGGGCACTTCGCGGAAGTGAGCCTGCCGGCCAGCGATTTCGCCGCCGCGCAGGCGTTCTGGGAGCCGCTCGGGTTCGTCGCGGCCGAGGAATCGCACACTCCTTACCCGCACCTGTCACTCACCAGCGATTACCTCGGTCTCGCCTTTCATCCGCCACGCCTGTGCGAGCGGCCGATGCTCGTGTTCCGCGACGCCGGCCTGCAGGCGCGGATCGAGCGGCTGCAGGAACTGGCCGTGCCGGCGTCCCGCGTGGCCGGCGGCGCCGGCGTGCGCTTCGAAGGCCCCGACGGCACGCCGCTGCTGCTGCTCGAGGACCCCGACTAGGCTGCGCATCGTTGCGGTGCGCTCAGGGTGGCGCTGCCGCGCGGGCGACGATACGGAAGCTGACCCGCATCTCGTCCTGGACCTGCAGCGCACCGAGCATCGCGCTGAAGGGCGTCAGGCCAAGATCGCTCTGCCGCAGCGGGATCTCGCCCGCGACCGTGACGCTGTGATCGCCGAGTTCGTAGCGTAGCGGAGCGGTAAAGGAACGCACCTGAGCGCGCACCGTGCTCTGCACCTGCGCCATCAGCGTGCCGCCCGGCGCCGCTGCCGGCAGCAGCGTCGCCTGCAGCGCGATCTCGGGGTAGTTGGCGGCATCGAGCAGCGCCTCGCCCAGCATGTTGTGCCGCGTGCCCTCCCTGGCACTGTCGGATACGTCGGGCGGAAAGTCGGCGCTCGCCTGCTGCGCGCGCAGCGCCGTCTCGTCCACGGTGAGCGTGGCCACCGGAACGTGCATCTGAAATGTACTGCGCGTGATCTCGGCGGGCACGTAGATCGTGCCGCCAAGCTCGTGCGAGGCGATCACGTGGTTATGACCGACGCTGGCGAGGGGGCCTGCCCGATACACCAGGATGGTGAGCAAGGAGTCCTCTGCAACGATCTGGTAGGGCGTGCCGAGTTGCGCGAGCGCGCCCGCCGGAGCCACCGCCGCTGGCGGCGGTGCGGGAGCGCGCGGCGGCAGCGGACAACCGGCGAGCAGTGCCAGCCACAGCGCGCCCGACAGCAGTTTCCAACGCCGACTCACGGATATAAGCTCGCGCTCATGGCCATACTGAATACCAAGCGTCGCTGGGGTGCGGTTTCCCAGCTTCTGCACTGGCTGATCGTGGCGCTCATCATCGTGCAGGTTACGCTCGCGAGTATGGCGGATGATCTGCCCTCCGGCATGAAGAAACTCTCACTGCTGGCGCGGCACAAGTCCGTCGGCATCACCATTCTCATGCTCGCCATCCTGCGCCTGTTGTGGCGCTGGATGAATCCCACGCCGGCGCTGCCGCAGACCCTCAGGTCCTGGGAGCAATCGCTGGCGCGCCTGACCCACGTGCTCCTGTACGTGCTGCTGTTCGCCATGCCGCTGTCGGGGTGGACGATGTCCTCGGCACGTGGGTTCCCGGTGAGCTGGTTCGGGTTCTTTCAGCTTCCGGATCTTGTGCCCAAGAACAAGTCACTTTATGAGGCATTGCTGATGACGCACAGCACGCTGGCGTGGGTGTTGGGGGCGGTGGTCGCGCTGCACGTGGCGGCGGCGCTGAAGCATCACTTCATGCTCAAGGACGACGTACTGCGACGCATGCTGCCCTTCACCAATACGACGCAGGGGCCCAAGACATGAGAACGGTGCTGCTCATCACGGCCGCCGCCATGGTCATCGTCGCCCACGCCGCCGATGCGCCGCAGGTGCCGCAGGTGCCGCACTACGCGCTCGATCAGTCGAAAAGCACGCTGGCATTCAGCTTCGTGCAGGCGGGCGCGCAGAACCAGGGTCGCTTCACGCGCTTCCCGGTGAACTTCGACTTCTCGCCCGATAACCTCGCGGCGGGCCACCTCGAGGTGGTGGTCGAGATGGGCTCGCTCGACACCGGCGACCAGGAGCGCGACGACACGCTGCGCGGCGCCGATATGTTCGCGGTGACGAAGTTCCCGCAGTCGCACTTCACCGCGACTCAGTTCGCAAAGACCGCGACCGGCTTCGAGGCCGTCGGCAAGCTCACCCTCCGCGGCGTGACGCGCGATGCGCGCGTGCCGTTCTCGTTCCGGACCGCCACGGAGAATGGCATGACGGTGGGCTACATGAACGGCAAGACGAGCATCAAGCGGCTGGACTACGGCGTCGGCCAGGGCGACTGGAAATCCACCGAGTGGGTCGGCGCCGACGTCGGCGTGTCCTTCGCGCTGCGGCTTACCGCCCACTGATCACACCCCGCGCACCCTATAACGGCGAACCGTCGCGGCGCGTGAAGCGGCCGCGCCCGGCCGGCGCGTTCCAGACCAGGTCGACGTCCGGATCGCTGTAGTGGGCGGTGTCCGTGCCGTCGCGGTTGCTGATCTCAAGGTACACCGCCGCTCGCTCGCTGCGGTTCACGAGCTGATGCCCATCCTCGATACCGGCCGCAAAGCCTGCGCACATGCCGGCACTCAGCAGCTGTTCGCCCGCGCCGGTGCGCAACACGACTTCGCCCTCGAGCACATAAACGAACTCATCCTCGTGCGTGTGCCAGTGCCGCAGGGCGGATTCCTTGCCGGGCGGCAGCGTCGTGTAGTTGATGCCGATGCGGGTGAGTCCGAACGCATCGCCGAGGCGGCGCTTGGAACGCGGCAGCACCCGCGCGCGGTAGGACTGCGGGTAGCCGCTGCGCGAGACCGCTTCCACACTGCGCGCATCGAGCGCCGCTTTATGTGCTGACATGAGCGCTTACTCCGTTGCTGCGCGGTTGACGTATGCCGCGCTCTTCGAAGAGCATGCCACAACGAGCCATGCCTGAAATCTTCGCTGACGTGGGCCAGTGCGTTGACGCGGTGCTGCGCCGTGTAGGGCCGCGCATCGTTCTGGCGATGCCGCTCGGGATCGGCAAACCCAACCCGCTGGCCAACGAATTCTACCGTCGCGCACTGCGCGACCCGGCGATCGATCTGACCATCATCACGGCGCTGTCGCTGCTGAAGCCGGTGGCCTCTTCCGCCCTGGAGGCGCGCCTGCTCGGGCCGCTGGTCGAGCGGGTTTTCGGCAGCTACGTTGAGCCGCACTACGCCTGCGCGCTGCGCGATGACCGCGTTCCTGCCAACATCCGCATCAGCGAGTTCTACCTGGCACCCGGTGCGTTCCTCAAATCCGGCCACGCCCAGCGCCATTACCTGAGCGCCAACTACACGCAGGTGGGACGCGAGCTGATGGCGCGCGGTGTGAACGTGATCGCACACCTTGTGGCGCGGCGCACGGTGGACGGTGAGATGCGCCTGAGCTTCGGCTCCAATCCGGATGTCAGCGCGGATCTGCTGCCGCTCATAGCGGATGCGCGTCGCGCCGGGCGCGACATCGTCATGGTGGGCGAGACTCATGCGCAGATGCCGTTCATGGATGGGCACGCCCAGGTGGATCCGCAGCAGTTCGACTTCCTGGTGGACGATGCGCGCTACGACTACGACCTGTACAGTCCGCCCAACCCCTCGCTCGGCACCAGCGAGCACGCCATCGGGCTCTACGCCAGCAGCCTGGTGCGCGACGGCGGCACACTGCAGGTCGGCATCGGCGAGCTGGGCGACGCGCTGGTGTACGCACTGCTGCTGCGCCACCAGCAGAACGCCACCTGGAAAGCGGCGCTCGCAGCGCTCGGCGCGCACCACCACGCGGCGCTCATCCGCAGCGAGGGCGGCGAGGAGCCCTTCGGCACGGGCCTGTTCGCCAACACGGAAATGTTTCCCGACCCGCTGCTCGATCTGTACCGCGCCGGCGTCCTGCGCCGCCGCGTCTATGACTGCCTGGCGCTCGAAAGAGCGCTGCAGGCGGGGATGATCAGCGAGCGCTTCGATGAGCGCATTCTCGAGCAGCTGCTGCAGGCGGGCATGCAGGCGCAGCTGGATGCCGCGCAGTTCGCGACGCTGCGGCATTACGGCGTATTTCGCGAGGACGTCGAGTTCTCGCACGGCCGGCTGCGCGGCAGCGGCGGTGCCTGGATCGCGGCGGATCTTGCCGACCCCGCCAGCCGCGAGCGCCTGGCGCAGGAGTGTCTCGGGCGCGAGCTGCGCAACGGCCAGGTGCTGCACGCGGGGTTTTTCCTGGGACCGCGCGGCTTCTACGCCGCGTTGCGCGAACTGCCCGAGGGCGAGCGCAGGCAATTCGGCATGCGTGGCGTCGCCTTCGTCAACCAGCTGTATGGGGCCGACCAGGAACTGCGCGTCCTGCAGCGGCGCGCCGCCCGCTGCATCAACACCACCATGATGGTCACGCTGCTCGGCGCTGCGGTCTCCGATGCGCTCGAGAGCGGCGCGGTCGTGAGCGGCGTCGGCGGCCAGTACAACTTCGTCGCCATGGCGCACGCTCTGCCCGGTGGCCGCTCGATCCTGTGCCTGCGCGCCACCCGCACGCGCCACGGCCGCACCACCTCCAACATCATCTGGAGCTACGGCCACGAGACCATTCCGCGCCACCTGCGCGATATCGTCATCACCGAGTACGGCATCGCGGATCTGCGCGGCCGCACCGATGAGGAGATCATCGCCGCATTGCTGAACGTGGCCGACTCGCGCTTCCAGGCGAGCCTCCTCAAGCGCGCCCAGGCGGCCGGCAAGATTCGCGCCGACTACCGCATACCCGATGCGTTCCGCAACAACCGGCCGGCGCGGCTCACCCAGGTGCTTCTCGGGCAGCGCGCGCACGGCTGCTTCAGCGAGTACCCGTTCGGCACTGATCTCACGCAGGAGGAGATCGCGCTGGTGCGGGCCCTGAAGTACCTCGATGAGCGCAGCGCCGGCACCCTCGGGCGCCTGAAGAGCGTGGCCGGCGCGGTCGGGCTCGGCCGGCTCCCAAGCGAACACGGCGCGGCACTGCGGCGCATGGGACTGGAGCGGCCGCGCGGGGCCGCCGAATGGCTGCAGCAGCGCCTGGTGTCGATGGCGCTTAAGGCCACCTCGGGCTGAAGCGTGCGCCTTTAGCGCTTGCCTCGGGCGGCACGGCGCCGCGCGCGGCGCTTGGCGGGCGCGCGGCGCTTGGCGACTGCGCTGCGCTTAGGCCTGCGCGCCACGGGCCTGGCGGCGGCGGCTTTTTTCTTGCGGCGCGCCGGGCCCTTGCGGGCCGCCTTCGCGCGCGGCTGAGCCCTGACGGCCGTGTCGCGCCCTTTGCGCGCCGCGCGGGCGGCGCTCGCCGGTGCAGCACTCTTGCCTGGCGTGCCCCGCAGCTGATCGAGGATGGCCGGATTCTCCAGCGTCGAGACGTCCTGGGTGATTTCCTCACCGCGCGCGACGGCCTTCAGCAGCCGGCGCATGATCTTGCCCGAGCGTGTCTTGGGAAGGTTGTCCGCAAAGCGGATGTCGTCGGGTTTGGCAATCGGCCCGAGCTGCGTGCCCACCCAGTCGCGCAATTCCTTGACCAGAGCGCTGCTGTCGCCGCCGGCGCGCGCACCGCGCAGCACGACATAGGCGAACACCGACTCGCCCTTGATGTCGTGGGGCTTGCCGACCACCGCAGCCTCCGCCACGCGCGGATGCGCGACCAGCGCCGACTCGATCTCCATCGTACCGAGACGGTGCCCGGACACCTTCAGCACGTCATCGAGCCGCCCCATGATCCAGAAGTAACCGTCCTTGTCACGATGCGCGCTGTCGCCGGCGACGTAGAAGCGGTTCTGGAATTTCTCCCAGTAGCCCGCAAGATAGCGCTCGTTGTTGCGCCAGATGGTGCGCAGCATCGACGGCCAGGGCTTCTTGATCACCAGATATCCGCCGGCATCGACACGCTTCACCGGATCGCCCTGCTCATCGACGATGTCGGCTTCGATCCCGGGCAGCGGTTGCGTACACGAGCCGGGCTTGGTTGCCGTGACGCCCGGCAGCGGGGAGATGAGGATCGCGCCGGTCTCGGTCTGCCACCAGGTATCCACGATCGGGCAGCGTCCCTGTCCGATCACGCGGTGATACCACATCCAGGCCTCTGGATTGATCGGCTCGCCGACGCTGCCGAGCAGGCGCAGCTTGGCAAGATCGTATTTCTTCGGCAGCTCGTCGCCGAGCTTCATCAGGGCGCGGATGGCGGTCGGCGCGGTGTAGAACACCGTCACGCCGTGGCTCTCGCAGTTCTTCCAGAAGCGGCCGCCGTCGGGTACGTTCGGGGCGCCCTCGTACAGCACCACCGTCGCGCCGAGCGCGAGCGGCCCATAGGCGACGTAACTGTGACCGGTCACCCAGCCGACATCTGCGGTGCACCAGAACACGTCCTCATCGCGCAGGTCGAACACCCACTGCGTGGTGAGCTTGGCACCCAGCAGGTACCCGGCGGTGGAGTGCTGGATACCCTTGGGCTTGCCGGTCGAGCCCGAGGTGTAGAGCAGGAACAGCGGGTGCTCCGCGTCGACCCACTCCGGCTCGCACTCGGTGGGCTGCTCCTTCACCGCATCGTGCCACCACAGATCGCGCCTGCCGTCCATGGCCACCGGCTTACCGGTGCGTTTGAGCACGATCACGCGCCTGACGCTGCGACAGCCGCTGCTGAGCGCCTGGTCGGCGGCCGCCTTCAGCTCCACCGCCTGGCCGCCGCGCCAGCCGCCGTCGGCCGTGATCACAAGCTTCGCTTCGGTATCCTCGATGCGATCCTTGAGCGCGAGCGCCGAGAAGCCGCCGAACACCACCGAGTGAATGGCGCCGATGCGGTTGCAGGCATGCATCGCGACCAGGATTTCCGGCACCAGTGGCATGTAAATGATGACGCGATCACCGCGGGCGATGCCCTGGTCCTTGAGCGCGTTGGCGAAGCGGCAGACCTCGGCGTGCAGCTCGCGGTAGCTCAGGCGGCGCACATCTCCGGGCTCGCCTTCGAAAATCACCGCGGTCTTGTGCCCGCGTGCACTCAGGTGAACGTCCAGACAGTTGGCCGAGGCATTCAGCCGTCCATCGGTGAACCAGCGATAGTTGGGGGCCTTGCTGTCATCGAGCCCCACCGTGAAGGGCGTCTGCCAGCTAAGTTCCCGGGCCGCGAGCTGCATCCAGAACCCGACATTGTCCTCGCGCGCGTGCTGGCGCAGCTTCTCGGCATCGGCGGGCCTGACGACTGCGCGGGCGGTGAACGCCGGCGCCGGAGCAAATGTGCGCTCCTCGAGGAGACTCGACTTGATGTTCTTGTCCGTCATGCAGCTCTCCTGTGCGTGCAGGGCAAGCATAGCCGAATCGCCGCGCGCAGGTCTTCAGCGGCCGAGCCGCCCCAGCAGCCGCTCGATGAGCGCGCGCGCCTGGCGCGGATAACCGCCGCCGAACAGGTTGGCGTGGTTGAGCACGTGGTACAGGTTGTAAAGCTCGGCGCGCGTAGCAGCCCCCGCTGAGAGCGGCGCCGCTTGCTGGTAGGCACGATGGAAGGCCTCGCCAAAGCCGCCGAACAGGCGGGTCATCGCCACATCCGTTTCCCGGTCCCCGTAGTAGACCGCCGGGTCGAAGATCACCGGCTCGCCGGCGCCGGTGCTGAGCCAGTTGCCGCCCCACAGATCCCCGTGCAGGAGCGAAGCGACCGGCAGGTGGCCGGCCAGCAGCTCGGGCACCGACTCGAGCAGCTCATCGCCGCGGCTGCCGAGCAGTTCCCCGAACCCTCTTTGCATCGCGAGCGTGAGCTGCGGGCGCAACCGTCGCTCGCGGAAAAATGCCGCCCAGTCATCGCTCCAGCCATTGAGCTGCGGCGTGCGGCCGATGGTGTTGTCGCGCCCCCAGCCGAAGGCTGATGCCCGCACCGCGTGCAGCGCGGCAAGCCCGGCGCCGAGGCGCCGTTCGGCGTCCTCATCCGGCGGCGCGGCCTCGATCCATTCCAGCGCAAGAAACGAGGCGGCCTCGGCGCATCCGGCCGCCAGCACCCGCGGCACGCGCAGTGCGCGCGCCGCCGCCAGCTCGGCAAGCCCGGCCGCCTCGGCCTCGAACGCTGCCAGCGCGGCACGCTCGCCGACCTTCACGAACAGCGGCCCGCCATCGGTCGGCCAGCGGTAACACGCGTTGATGCTGCCGCCGGAGAGCGCCCGCCCGGGTGCGGGCGTGCAGCGCGCGCCGCTCGAGCGGGCGATCTGAGCTGCGATCGCCGCGAAGTCCATGGTTTTACGCGGCCGGGCGGCTCGCCTGTGCGCTCGGCAACTGCGCCACGCGTTCGCCCTGGCGGCGCAGAAAGGGTCCGAAGCCGAGCCGGTCGTAGAGCCCGCCCAGCGCCGGCAGGTCCGGCAGCCGTCGCACGAGATCCTCGACCCCCACCTGCAGGCGCATATCGCAGGCGATGCGCGTGAGGCGGCGGGCGAGGTACACCGACTCGCGGTGCTCGCTCAGTCGCTGTCCGAGCACGCCTGCGCCGCGCAGCTTGAGGCGTGCGACACCCGGCAGGTCCGCGTACAGCTCATCGATCGATCCGAACGCCTTCATGAGCGAGGCGGCGGTGCGATGACCGACTCCGGGGACGCCCGGAATATTGTCGACGTCATCGCCGGTGAGGGCGAGATAGTCGGCGAAGCACTCCGGCTGCACGCCGAAATGGCGCTCGATGTCGTGATAACCGAACTGCTCGCGCGCGCCGAAGTCCCAGAACAGATCCCCGTTGCGCATCAGCTGGGCCAGATCCTTGTCGCGCGTGATGTAGGCCGAGCGCACGCCCTCCTCGTGCATGAGCGCCGCGAGGGTGCCGATGATGTCGTCGGCCTCGTATTCCGGGTCGACGAATACCGCCAGACCCAGATGCCGGCACAATTCGCGGCAGCGCTCGAACTGCAGGGCAAGATCCGCCGGCGCGCGCTCGCGGTTGGCCTTGTAGGGCGGGTAGATGCGGTTTCGGTAGGAGTTCGCACGGCGCTGATCGAAGGCGACCGCCATGTACTGCGGGCGCACCCGCTCGATGAGATCCCCGAGAAAGCGCGCGAACCCGAATACCGCGTGCATCGGGTTGCCGCCCTCGTCCCGCATGTCCGGCAACACGGAATGGTAGGCACGAAAGACGTAGACCGACGCGTCGACGAGGAAGATCAAGGCGCTGCTGTGCTCCCTGGCTGCGCCCGGCACCTTAGCAGCCGCCCCGCTGCGCGTCACGCGCGCTTGCAGCCTTCAGGACAGCCAGCGCTGGATGCGATCGTGCAGCGGGCTGGAGCGCGGGAAGTGCGCGACGAGGTATTCCATCTGGTCGGCGAGCACCCGCCGCCCCTTGAGGAAAATATATTCCGCGTAGGTCGGGGTGAAGGGCACGGCGATGAGCTGCATCTTCGCCTGCTCGGGCGTGCGCGAGGCCTTCTGGTTGTTGCAGCGGCGGCAGGCCGCCACCACGTTGGTCCAAAGATCCTTTCCGCCCTGGCTGAACGGACGGATGTGATCGCGCGACAGCTCGCGCGAGGGCAGCCGGCGGGCGCAATACATGCACAGGTACGCATCGCGCCGGAACAGGGTCTGGTTGTTGAGCGGCGGCACGTAATCGTGACGCGTGTTGCCGGGGTTGCCGGTATGCCCGACGGTCGCGACGATGGAGTTGACCCCGAGCACCGTGCGCCGGCCGGTGCGGGCGTTGGTACCGCCATACAACTCGTACAGCAGCGAGCCGCACGTGTAAGCGACCTGCTCCTGATGATAGAGTCGCGCCGCTTCCTTGTAGTCGATCCACTCGAGCGGCATGCCCGCGATGTCGGTGCGCAGCACCAGCTGCGACAGCCCGCGCGCCGCCGGAGTGGCCACGATGCGTAGGTCCTCCAGGAGCCCTGAATCGGCCTGTTCAAGATCGATGCCCTGCATAGCCGCTGTAAGATACGGCAGTTGTGTGTGACAATTCAACACCGCAAGACTCTAATTCGATTGGGAATTTCGATGCACGTCCCACTTCTGCCACGCTCTTTGCGCGAGGTGCGTGAATGCCCGTAACGATTGGAGCGCTGCGCGAGAGCGCCGCGCAGGAGGCGCGCGTCAGCCTGGTCCCCGAAGTGGCCGAGAAGCTTGCGAAGGAAGGGGTGCGCGTGCTGCTGCAGCGGGGTGCGGGCGAGCGGGCCGGCTTCCCCGACTCTCTTTATAAGAGTGTCACCTGGGCGGAGAGCCCCGGCGAGGTGCTGCAGGCAGCCGATGTCCTGCTGAGCGTGCAGCCCCTCAGCGTCGAGCAGATCGGCCAGCTGAAGGCGAATGCCGTGGTGGTGGGCTTCATGCAGCCGCATGCGCGTGCGGACGAAGTGCGTGCGCTCGTGGCGCGCGGCATCACCGGCTTTGCGATGGAGCTGGTGCCGCGCATCTCGCGCGCCCAGTCGATGGACGCGCTGTCCTCGCAGGCGGCGATCGCCGGCTACAAGGCGGTTCTGATTGCGGCAAGTCAGCTGCAGAAATTCCTGCCCATGCTCACCACCGCCGCCGGCACCATCCGCCCGGCGCAGGTGCTGGTCATCGGCGCTGGCGTCGCGGGCCTTCAGGCCATCGCCACCGCCAGGCGCCTGGGCGCGGTGGTCGAGGCCTACGACGTGCGCGCCGCGACGGCCGAACAGGTCAAATCCCTCGGCGCCAAGTTCGTCGACACCGGCGTCAGCGCCGAGGGCTCCGGCGGCTACGCGCGCGAACTCACCGCGGAGGAGAAGGCCAAGCAGCAGGAAGTGCTGGATGCGCGCATTGCCGCGGCCGATGCCGTCATCACCACCGCCTCGGTGCCGGGCCGGCCGGCGCCGAAGATCATCTCGCGCGCGGCCGTGGAGCGCATGCGCCCGGGCTCGGTGGTGGTGGACATCGCCGCCGAGCAGGGCGGCAACTGCGAGCTGACGCGTGCCGGAGAGATCACCGTGCATCAGGGAGTGAAGATCGTGGGCGCGGTGAATCTTGCCGCGCAGCTGGCCTACAACGCCAGCGAGATGTACGCGCGCAACCTCTTCAACTTCCTGAAGCCGGCGCTCTCGAAGGGCGAGCTCGCGATCGACTGGAACGACGAGGTCTTCGCGCAGGCCTGCCTGACCCGCGACGGACAGATCCGCCACGCACCGGCCGCCAAGGCACCGGGGGGATGACATGACCGGAATCGTCGCACTGTACATTTTCATGCTGGCGGCCTTCACCGGCTACGAGGTCATCTCGCGCGTGCCGGTGATCCTGCATACGCCCCTGATGTCCGGGTCCAACTTCGTGCACGGCATCGTGCTGGTGGGTGCCATGGTCGCGCTCGGCGGCGCGCACACGGGGCTGGAGAAAACCATCGGCTTCATCGGCGTGCTGCTGGCGGCCGGCAACGCCGTGGGCGGCTACGTCGTGACCGAGCGCATGCTCGAGATGTTCAAATCGAGCGGCGCCCGCGGCGGCGGCAACAGGACGCACTGATGCCGGACTGGGTTTCGGTGGATCTTGCGATCCAGGCGAGTTACTTCGTCACGGCGGTGCTGTTCATCATCGGGCTCAAGCGCATGAGTTCCCCGGTGAGCGCACGCAGCGGCATCATGTGGGCCGGCGCAGGCATGGCGGTGGCAACCCTCGTCACCTTCCTCTACCCGGGAATGAGCAACTACGGGCTGATGCTGCCCGCCATGCTCATCGGCGCGGTGCTCGCCTGGTGGAGCGGCAAGCGGGTCGCCATGACCGACATCCCACAGATGATCGCGCTCTACAACGGCATGGGGGGCGGCGCGGCGGCGGCCATTGCCGCGGTCGAGCTGTACCGCGGCGAGACGCAGGGCTATGCCACCACGACCCTCGCGGTCGCCGGCGGGATCATCGGCTCGGTGTCCTTCAGCGGCAGCGCCATCGCCTTCGGCAAGCTGCAGGGGCTCATCACCAGGAGCGTTCGTTTCAGCGGCCAGCAGATCCTGAACCTGCTGCTGCTCGGCGCAGCGCTCGTACTGGGCGCCCTGGTCGCCGCGAACCTCCATGCGACTGCTGCGGTGGTCACCGGATTATTCGTGCTGGCGCTGGTGCTCGGACTCACCATGACGCTGCCGATCGGCGGCGCCGACATGCCGGTGGTCATCTCGCTCTACAACGCGCTCACCGGGCTGGCGGTGGGTTTCGAGGGGTTCGTGCTCAACAACGCGGCGATGATCATCGCCGGCACGGTGGTCGGCTCGGCCGGCACGCTCCTCACCCAGCTCATGGCGAAGGCCATGAACCGCTCGCTCGGCAACGTGCTGTTCTCAGGCTTCGGCGACACGGGAGGCGCGGCCACCGGAGAAGTGAGCGGGAGCCTAAAACCCATCGAGGCGAGCGACGTCGGCGTCATGATGGCATTCGCGCAGAAGGTGATCATCGTTCCGGGCTACGGCATGGCGGTGGCGCAGGCGCAGCACAAGGTCTGGGAGCTGGCACGGGTGCTGATCGATCGCGGCGTCAGCGTCAAGTTCGCGATCCACCCGGTCGCCGGCCGCATGCCCGGGCACATGAACGTGCTGCTCGCAGAGGCCGGCGTTCCCTACGATCTGATCGCCGACCTTGACGAGATCAACGCCGAGTTCGAGACCGCGGACGTGGCGCTCATCATCGGCGCCAATGACGTGGTCAACCCCGTCGCGCGCAACGACAAGTCGAGCCCGATCTACGGCATGCCGATCCTGAATGCCGACAAGGCGAAGAACGTCGTGGTCATCAAGCGCGGCAAGGGCGCAGGATTCTCGGGGATCGAGAATGCGCTCTTCTATCTGGACAACACGCGCATGCTCTATGGAGATGCGCAAAAGGCGGTGGGCGAGCTGATCCAATCGGTCAAGGCCGTCTAGGGGTTATGCAGCGCAGAGAGCTGCTGAAAGGCATCGCGGCACTGCCGCTGGCGGGCCTGTGCGCACCGCTGTCGGCGCACCCGCCGTTCAGGCGGGTGCGCCCCAAGGATCCCGACTGGCCGGCGAGCCAGCAGTGGCACAAGCTCAGCGCGAGCGTCGGCGGCACCCTGCTGCCGGTGCATGCCCTGTTCGATTCGTGCAGCCAGCCGGCCTCCCCGGCCTGCCACGAGATCATCGAGAACATCCACAATCCCTTCTACCTCGGCGATCAGGCCGCCGGAACGCAGGTGTCCGGCTGGCTCGATGCCTGGACACCCGCCGCCAGTGTCTATGCCGTGCGGGCCCGCAACTCGGCCGACGTGGCCGCGGCCGTCAACTTCGCGCGTGAGCACCGACTGCGCCTGGTGGTCAAGGGTGGCGGTCACAGCTACCAGGGCACCTCGAATGCCGCCGACTCGCTGCTGATCTGGACGCGGGCGATGAACGAGGTGACGCTGCACGAGGCGTTCGTGGCGCGCGGCTGCGAGGGCAAGGTGTCCCCGGTGCCGGCGGTCTCGAGCGGCGCGGGCGCGATGTGGATCGACCTCTACCATGCGGTGACCGCCGGCGCGGGCCGCTATGTGCAGGGGGGCGGATGTGCGTCGGTCGGGGTGGCGGGCCTTTTGCAAAGCGGCGGCTTCGGAAGTTTCTCCAAGCGCTTTGGCACCGCGGCTTCGGGGTTACTGGAGGCGCAGGTCGTGACCGCCGATGGCCGGGTGCGCAACGTGAACGGCTGCTCTGATCCGGATCTGTTCTGGGCGCTCAAGGGCGGCGGCGGAGGCAGCTTCGCAGTCGTGACGCGAGTAACGCTGCAAACGCACGAACTGCCGGAGTTCTTCGGCGCGGCGTGGGGCACGATCAAGGCGCACTCAGATGCGGCATTTCGCAAACTGCTCGCGCACTTCCTGGACTTCTATGCCGAGCAGCTCCTCAATCCGCACTGGGGCGAGCAGTTCGCGGTGCAGCCCGGCAACTCCCTGAAGATCTCGATGGTGTCTTGCGGCCTCGACAAGGCCCAGTCGCAGCAGCTGTGGCAGCCGTTCTTCGAGTGGGTCAAGGCCTCGCCCGCCGACTTCACCGTCACGGATGAACTCGGCGCCGGTGTCAGGGCCGCCCGCCTGTGGTGGAACCTCGAAGGCGGCCATTCGATGATCCCGGACACGCGCCAGGGTGCGCCCGCCTACCACGCGTGGTGGAAGGGAGACCAGGACCAGGTTGGCGCGTTCCTGCATGCCTATGATTCGCTGTGGCTGCCGGCCACGCTGCTGCGGGGCCAGGAGCGGCAGCGCCTGGTGGAGGCCTTGTTCGCCGGCGGCCGCTTCAAGGAGATCCAGCTTCACTGCAACAAGGGGCTGGCCGGTGCGCCCGCCGCGGCGATCACCGCCGCGAAGGACACCGCCACGAATCCGGCGGTGACCGAGGCGTTTGCGCTCGCCATCATCGCCGATGGCGAGGCTTCTGCTTACCCGGGAGAGCCGCGCCGCGGGCTGGACCTCAGCGCCGCCCGTGCCGATGCGCGCGCGATCGATGCGGCCGCGGCCGCACTTCGCCGCCTGGTGCCTGAGGCCGGCTCCTACGTTTCCGAGAGCAACTTCTTCAACGCGAAATGGCAACAGGCCTTCTGGGGCGAGCAGTACGCGCGCCTGCGCGCCGTCAAGGCGAACTACGATCCGGACGGACTTTTCTTCGCGCATCACGGGGTCGGCAGCGAAGAGTGGAGCCCGGACGGCTTCACCCGCCTCGCGTGATGGCCGTGTACGAGCGACGCTTCCATCCGCTGCTGCCACGCTCGTACTTCCTGCAGCGCCTGCTGCGCCACTTCGCGCTCGCCGCGCTCCTGCTGCTCCTGTCGCTGTGGCTGGGGATGGCCGGCTACGAACACTACGAGCACCTGCCCTGGCGCGATGCCTTCCTCAACGCGAGCATGCTGCTCGGCGGCATGGGGCCGGTGAATAACCCCGTCACGCCCGACGGGAAGCTGTTTGCCGGCTGCTACGCGCTGTTCGCCGGGATGGTGTTTATCGTTACGGCGAGCATCATCCTCGCCCCGGTGCTGCACCGTATGCTGCATCTCTTTCATTGCGACGAGCGCGAATGACCATGAAACCACGATGGTGTGGCAGCAGATTCAGCGGGCACGCGCGCCGGCGTGCGCGCCTGGCGGCTCTGGCCGCGCTGATCCTCGGCGGCGCGACGGTGCTGCCCGCGGCGCCCCCCGCTAACGAGCCGGTGAAAAAACCACTCGCGGCGGCGCAGATACTGGCCGCCTCGGCGCCCTCGGACTGGCGGCCGCTCGATGCGCAGAACACGCTGTACCTGGAGCTCGCCTCCGGCCGGGTCGTGATCGAGCTCATGCCGCAGTTCGCGCCGAACCATGTCGCCAACGTCGAGGCCATGGCACGCGCCAAGTACTACGACGGACTGTGGATCACGCGCTCCCAGGACAACTACGTCGTGCAGTGGGGCGATCCGGACAACAAGAAGCCGGTCGGGCCTGCCGCGCACCGCACGCTGGCCGCCGAGTTCGAGCATTCACTGCGCGCAGTCACCCTCACCAAGCTGCCAGACCCTGACACCTATGCGCCCGAGGTGGGGTTCATCGATGGTTTCCCGGTTGCGGTCGATCCCACGCTCGGACGCGCTTGGCTGGTGCACTGCTACGGCATGGTCGGCGCCGGCCGCGACAACGATGTCGACAGCGGCGGCGGCACGGAGCTCTACGTGGTCATCGGCCAGGCGCCGCGGCACCTGGATCGCAATGTCACACTGCTCGGCCGCGTGGTGTCGGGCATGCAGCTGCTCTCGGTGCTGCCGCGCGGCACCGGTCCTTTGGGGTTCTACGAAAAGCCCGAGCAGCGCGTGCCGATCCGCTCCATCAGCGTCGCGGCGGATGTGCCGCCGGCGCAGCGCTCGGACCTTGAGATCCTGCGCACCGACACGCCCACCTTCCTCGCCTATGTCGAGGCGCGCCGCAGCCGGCACGAGGAATGGTTCAAGGTCCCCGCAGGGCATGTGGACGTGTGCAACGTGCCCATCCCGGTGCGAGCGCGCAGCGAGGGCGCCGCGAAGTAAAGGCGCCTCAGCGGTGCGGGGGATGCGGGCCCGGGCCCGCGTGCGGCATCTGACGTTTCTGCCGCTGCTCGCGCGCGTGCGCGACCATCTGCTGGCGCTGGACCGGGGTGGCGTTGTGCCACTGCTGGCGCAGCATCTGGCGCCGCTCGGGCGGCAGCTGCTGGAAGCGATGGAAGTTATCGCGCACGGCGGCCTGCTGCTGCGGCGAGAGCGCCTGGAATTTCTGCCAGCGATCGCGCAGCGCATTGCGCTGCGCCGGAGGCAGTGACTGCCAGCGCGAGAAGCGTTCACGCGCCTGATCACGGTCCGCGGGCGACATCCCAAGCCAGCGCTCGCTGCCGTGGGCGAGGGCCTGCTGCCGCGCAGGGGGAAGGGTGTTCCACTGCTCGCCGAATCGGCCGAGCAGCTTCTGCTGATCGGGCGAAAGGCTCGACCAGGCCACCGGTGCGGCAGGGGGCGCGGCCGGCGCCGCTGGGGCGACGGGCGGTTCCTGCGCAAACGAGGGCGCAGCCGCGAGCACCGCCACGGTGAGGAGCACCGCCCACGTCTGCGAACGCCACCCGCTATTCATTATTCTGTGCTCCGGATGCGTTCGACGCGCTCGGCGGGGGCTGGCGCGGCGGCGGCGGCGGGGTGACCGGCGGCGCCGGTGCCGTCGCCGGTGTTGCCTGCGGCGGCCTTGCGATCCGGGGCGCAGCCGCCTGCGAGAGGTAATCGGGATTCACTTCTGCCAGCCGGTCGACGCTGCCGAGAAACTCGAGAAAACCGGGATCGGGGTCCTGGGACGGCGGCGGATTGCGCGAGTCGTCGGAGCGAGCGACGGCGCACGCCAGCGACAGCGCGGCAAGCACCGTAACAGCCGTCCGTGCTACCCACATCAGCCGTCGCTCTCGCCATTGGCATCCGTCTGGGCAGCCGCCCACTCATAGAATGAGCCGTCCCATCCCTCCAGAAGATCGAGTGCTTCACCGTCCGCCAGCAGATCAATGTCCTCCACCGCCGAGCGCTGTCCCTCGAGTACCGGCGGCTCACCCGCAGGCTGGCGATGCCAGAGCACGAGCGTCACGAGCAGCGCGGCCGCCGCGGCACTGGCGGCCGGCATGAGCGCGAAGCTGCTCCACCAGCGCGGTCGACGTGCGGTGGCCGCCTCGAGCGCCCGCTGGCGCGCCTGGTTCAGGCGCGAGCGCGTACGCGCGTCGATGCGTGACACGCTCTCTTCGAGCACCATGCGAGCGTTACGCTCGAACTGCGTCAGTGGTTCATTCAGCGAGCTCATACGAGATCCCCAAGTTGCGCGCGCAGTGCCTGCACGGCGCGAAAGTAATGTGTCTTGACGCTGCCCTCCGAGCACCCCATCGCAGCGGCCGTCTCGGCCACATCGAGGCCCTCGAGCGAGCGCAGCAGGAACGCCTGCTGCTGTCGCCGCGGCAATTCGCCGAGCGCCTTCTCCAGCGCGCCCATCGCCTCATCGATCTCCAGCCGCTTAAGCGGTTGCGGCTCGGCGCTCGGCGCCTGGGCGATCGGATCTGCCTCCTCGTCCTCGTCCTCGCCGCGAAACGGCAGCCAGGCGATCACCCGTCCGCGCACGGTGCGTCGTCGCTGCATGTCGCGGATGCGGTTCTCCAGAATGCGGTAGAAGAGCGGTTTCCACTCCTCGGCCGGCCGGTCCGCGTACGCGCGCGCGAGCTGCAGCATCGCATCCTGCACCGCATCGAGCGCGTCGTCCTCGTGACGCAGCGCCGCCTGGGCGATCTTGAACGCCTTCAGTTCGACGCCGGCCAGAAACTGGTTCAGCGCGCGTGAGCGAGTCTGGGCAGAAGGATCTACGTCCACGTCGCCGAGTAGTGCGGCCGGCATGCTATAAGGCGACGCGAGCGTAGCAAACTCAGACATGGGCTGTATAACGCGCGCACGCCTGCCCTGTTGACCGCTCAGATGTGGCGCAAGTCTCTGATTTAACTTACCCGTAAATCCGTGTCCAAGATCTTCCGGGTAGCGCTCGACACCCCCCTGCGGCGACTGTTCGATTACCTTCCACCGGCCGGCCCGCCGCAGACCGCTGCGGCCCGCATCGGCGCCCGCGTACGGGTGCCCTTCGGCCGCCAGCGCCTGGTCGGCGTCGTGATGCAAGTCACAGATATCTCAGAGGTTCCGACCGCACGACTGAAGCCGATCCTGGAGGTGCTGGACGCAAGCCCCGTGATCGACGAGGCGGTGCTGGCACTGCTGGAGTGGGCGGCCCGCTACTACCACCACCCGATCGGGCAGGTGCTCGCCAGCGCCCTGCCCAGGGCACTGCGCCTGGGCGCCCCCGCCGTGGGGAGCGTCGAGCGCTGGCTCGTCACGGATGCCGGGGCGCAGGCGCTCGCCGCGGGCGAACCCCGCCGCGCCCCGCGGCAGCGCGCGCTGCTTGCCCTTCTGACGGAACATGAAAACGCCACGGCGGGGTTCCTCGATACGCGGGCGGGCGCCTGGCGCGAGGCCGCCCGCGCTCTCACCGCCCGCGGCTTCATCGCCAGCTGTGAGGTGGCGCCCGCGAACGAGGCGACGGCTGCCACGGTGCGCAGCACAGGCCCTGAACTTTCCGGTGAGCAGAGCGCGGCGGTCGAGGCGATCCAAGCCGCGCTGAACGGGTTCAGCGCCTTCGTGCTGCACGGGATCACCGGCAGCGGCAAGACCGAGGTCTACCTGCGCCTGATCGAACAAGTACTCGGGGCCGGACGCCGCGCACTGGTACTGGTGCCCGAGATCGGTCTGACGCCGCAGCTGCTCGGGCGGTTTCGTGCCAGGTTCGAAGCCCCCATGGCGGTGCTGCACTCGGGTCTGACCGATCATGAACGGCTGCTCGCCTGGCGCGAGGCGTTCAGCGGTCAGGCCCGCATCGTGCTCGGCACCCGCTCTGCCGTATTCGCGCCGGTCCCGGATCTCGGGCTCATCGTCGTGGACGAGGAGCACGATGCGTCCTTCAAGCAGCACGAGGGAGGCTTTCGCTACTCGGCGCGCGATCTTTCGGTGGTACGGGCGCAGCACGCCGGTGTACCGGTGGTGCTCGGCTCGGCGACGCCGGCGCTTGAGACGCTGCACAACGTGGCACCGGGCCGTTACACGCTCTTGAAGCTCGAGCGGCGCACGGCGCAGGCACAACCGCCGGTTCTCAAGCTGGTTGACCTGCGCAGCAGCGCGCTGCGGGCAGGAATCTCCACCCCGGCGCTACTGGCGATCGAGCGTCATCTCGCCGATGACGGCCAGGCGCTGGTGTTCCTCAACCGGCGCGGCTATGCGCCGACGCTCTTGTGCACGGCTTGCGGCTGGACGGCTCCCTGCCGCGAGTGCGACGCGCGGCTCACCGTGCACCTTGGCGCCGGCAGGCTGCGCTGCCACCACTGCGGGGCCGATGCAGCGCTGCCGTCGCGCTGCCCGGTGTGCGGCTTCGCGGTCAAGTCCGTCGGTCAGGGCACCGAGCGCATCGAGGAAACCCTGGGCACCGTGTTCCCCGGCACCACCATCGCGCGCCTCGACCGAGACGTGGTGCGCAGGCGCGGTGACATGGAAGGCGTCATGCAGCGCATGTCCTCGGGCGAGGCGCGCATTCTGGTCGGCACGCAGATGGTCACCAAGGGCCATGACTTTCCGAACGTGACGCTGGTGGTGGTGCTGAACGCGGACCAGGGACTGTTCAGCACCGATTTTCGGGCGCCCGAGCGGCTGGCTCAGACCATCGTGCAGGTCGCCGGTCGCGCCGGTCGCGGCGCCAAACCCGGCGAGGTGCTGATCCAGACGGAATTTCCCGATCATCCGCTGCTCACGAATCTGCTCACGGGGGGCTACGACGGTTTTGCGCACGCCGCTCTGCAAGAGCGCTCACAGGCGGCCTGGCCCCCGTTCAGCCGGCTCGCGGCACTGCGCGATTCAGCCCGCACGCCGGCGGCGGCTCTCGGCTTCCTCACCGAGGCGCGCGCGCTCGCCAAGCGAGCGCCCCAGGGTATGCGCCTGTTGGGTCCGGTGCCGGCGGCGATGGCCAAGCGCGCCGGGCGCTACCACGCTCAGCTTCTGGTGGAGAGCCGCGAGCGCTCGTCGCTGCACGAGTTTCTGGATGGCTGGCTGCCGGAAGTGGAACAGCTGAAGAGTGCGCGCGCGGTGCGCTGGTCGCTGGACGTGGACCCGATCGAGCTTTTCTGAAGCGGGACCGCGCTTAGCACCGTGGCACGAGCACGCCACTTGTTCGCCTACTCGGTGAAACCCGCCGCCGCGATCTGCCGCTCCACGGCGTCATCGGGCACAGGATGCGCACCGTGCGCCCGGCACACGCCCTCGAGCCACGTGGCGCGCTGCGAGTCGGGCTTGCGCTCGCAGTGCGCGACCAGGAGCTGCGTGAAGCGCTGCTTGAACCTCAGGCGCGGAAAGGCGGCGACGACCTCTTCGAGTTCCCCGGCCTGAAGATCACCCGGCCCCGGGCCGTTGACATCGATCGCCGCGCCGAGCGACACCAGCATCGCCTCCGGCCCCTGGCGGCGCGTCAGCGCCCAGGCGCCGTCATGCATCTCGACGGCATGCCACACCCGGTCCGCTTCAAGAGCGCTGCCGCCGCTCTTGCGCACCCAGCGCTGCGCCGCATCCGCCCCGTCGATCTCGAAGGACGCCTTGGCACTTTCGAACGCCGGCACAAGTCCCAGGTCATGGAGCGCAGCGGCCACGAATGCATCCTCCGCTGCGTATGCGCGGCTTTGCCGCTTGAGCTGAAGGGCGCCGAACAGGAACGTACGCATACAGTGATTGAACAGATAATCCGGGCAGTTCGCGCGCGCGTAGGCTGCGGCACGCGTGGCCAGATCCGTGGCGGGCAGTCGCACGCCAGCGACCTCGGCCGGCATCTCATCCGCTCGCGCCAGATGCCGCCATTGTGGCTGCACCAGCAATGGCAGCGCGCCGGATCGCTTCAGAAACTCTCGCCGCTGCATGGCCGCTTTAGTGTACGGCCGTGGCGGCGGGACCTTCGGCCCGCTACGGCCAATCGCCGCGCGCTTCCGGTAGACTGCCCGCTTGAAACAGGAACTCGAGCAGCTGCTGCTGGCCGCCGCCGGCCGCCTCACCGGGAGCGTTCTGCCCGAGACCCCGGAGGCGTCCGCGGTGGTGGTCGAGCGCACCCGCGATGCGCAGCACGGGGACTTCGCCACCAATCTTGCGCTGCGCCTGGCGAAGTCCGCACGCCGCAATCCGCGCGAGCTCGCCACCGCCCTCGTGGCCGCGCTCCCGCCAAGTGAGCTCATCGCACGCACCGAGGTGGCAGGGGCCGGTTTCATCAATTTCCACCTCGCCAGTGGCGCCTATGGGCAAGAGCTCGGGCGCATCCACGCGCAGGGCGCGGCCTACGGCGAGAGTGATCTCGGCCGCGGCGAGCGCACGCTGGTGGAATTCGTGTCCGCGAACCCGACCGGTCCTTTGCACGTGGGTCACGGCCGGCAGGCGGCCTATGGGGCAACGCTTGCCAACATCCTGACGGCGAGCGGGTTCAACGTCGCGCGCGAGTACTACATCAACGATGGCGGGCGGCAGATGGACATCCTCGCCGTCAGCGCCTGGGTGCGGTACCTGGAACTGTGCGGCGAGAGCGTGCCGTTTCCCGAGAACGGCTACCGCGGCGACTACGTGCGCCCGCTGGCGCAGAAGCTGAAGGACAGCGTCGGCGCGCAGCTGCGGCGCCCGGCGGCGGCGCTGCTGGCGGGGTTGCCTGCGGATGCTCCGACCGGCGACAAGGAGGCATACATCGATGCCCTGATCTGTCGTGCGCGCGAACTCATTGGCGCGGCGGGTTTTCGCCGCGTGCTGGAACTGTCGCTCGATGAGATGCTCGCCGACATCCGCAACGATCTTGCAGACTTCGGCGTGCTGTTCGACCACTGGATCTCCGAACGGGCCTTCGCCGAGAGCGGCGCGATCGATCATGCGCTCACGGTGCTGCAGGCGCAGGGGCGTCTCGAGCGGCGCGAAGGCGCGCTGTGGTTCCTCGCCACGCAGTTCGGTGATGAGAAGGATCGCGTGGTGGTGCGCGAGAACGGCCAGAAGACCTATTTCGCCTCCGACATCGCCTATCACCTCGCCAAGCGCGAACGAGGCTTCGCGCGCCTCATCGACGTGCTGGGCGCCGACCATCACGGCTACGTCGCGCGGGTTCGTGCCGGACTCATCGCCATGGGCCAGCCGGGTGAGTGCCTCGAGGCGACGCTGATCCAGTTCGTCAGCCTGTTCCGCGGCGAGGAAAGAGTTCCAATGGGCAAGCGCGAGGCGCAGTTCGTGACGCTGCGGCAGCTGCGTAGCGAGGTCGGCAACGATGCCGCGCGCTTTTTCTATCTCATGCGAAGTCACGAGCAGCCGCTCGATTTCGATCTCGAGCTCGCGAAATCGCGCAGCAACGAGAACCCGGTGTACTACATCCAGTACGCGCATGCGCGCGTGGCGAGCGTCATGAAGCAGCTTGCCGCACGCGGCCTGTCCTTCGATCGCGAACAGGGGCTTGCCGCCATCGGTGTGCTCGATGATCCTCACGAGCAGGCGGTGCTGCGTACGCTGACCGAATACCCGGAAATCATCGCGCAGGCGGCGGTCAACCGCGCGCCGCACGCCCTGGTGCACTACCTGCGCGAGCTGGCCAACGTCTTCCACACCTACTACAACGCGCAGGCCTTCATCGTCGAGGACGCAAGGCTGCGCAACGCGCGGCTCGCACTCGTGCTCGGCGTGCAGCAGGTGCTGCGCAACGGGCTGACGCTGCTCGGTGTGTCGGCGCCGGAGAGCATGTGACGCAAGCAGCGCGACCGAGAATGCGGGAACCCACCTGGCGACAGGCAATATGGCCAAACTGAACGCGCGCGATTACAAGTCCGCGCGGCGCCGGCGGTTCGACCTGCGCCGCATGCGCGAGTTTGGCTACGGCATGCTCGCCGGAGTGGTCCTTGCGAGCCTCGCGTTCGTGTATCTCGGCACCAAGGGCCACAAGAGCGCAGAACTCGCAGACTCGCCGCACCCGGACCCGCATCGGGCCGCCCCCGCCGAGACGGACGGCGCGGGCGTGGGTCCCGCCAAGACCTCCGAGAAATACGACTTCTACGAGATGCTGCCCAACTTCGAGGTAGTGGTGCCGGAGAAGGACAAGGAAGTCAAACGCGACCTGCCGGCGGCGGCGAAGATCGAGCGACCCGGGGTGTATGTCCTGCAGGCAGGCTCATACCGAAACGAGTCGGACGCCGAGCGCGTGCGTGCGCAGCTGCAGCGCGAGGGAGTCGACGCCAAGGTGCAGCGCGTGGCGGTGGATGCCGACGTCTGGCATCGCGTGCGCGTCGGACCGATCGGCAATCTCGACGAACTCAACAAACTGCGCAAGCAGCTGCAGGCGGCCGAGTTGGACGCGCTTGTGATCCGGGTGGGCGACTGAACCACCTGGACGATGCAACGATGATGGGACTTCCGCAGCTGCGAATGCACAGCCTTACGCGTTGCGTGATTTTGCGTGTTTGCGAGCTTGCGATGATGCAGCTTTGCGCCCGCGCTTAGCTCCCCGGCGCCGCTTTGCCGCCGCTGGCGCCTGCCTGGCAACCGCCGCCGAACGGCGCGCCCAGCTCACAAGTTCGCCGGCATCCTCCAGCACCTCCGCGGGCACCTCGAAGTAATTCATGCTGAGGTGCGGGCGGTCGGCGTAGGGGCGAAACTGCGCCATGTGCCGCGCCGTGTAGTCGGCGCGGTTGGAGTCATCAACGCGCAGGTACAGGACATCGTCCATGATCAGGCCGAAGAAGAACTCGTCGCTGTAGAGGCCGGCGCCGCCGAACATGCGCCGCGAACTCACCCCACCGAGCTGCTCCAGCTGCTCGAGCACATAGGCAAGGTAATCACTGTTGACGGCCATGAAGCAGTCGCATCTTTATGGCGCTGTCGCTGCGCCGGTGCGTTCAATCTGCCGTGCCCTCAGTCCTCGCTGATGTTCCTGAAGTCGACGCCAAGGGAGCGCAGCTTGCGGTACAGGTGCGTGCGCTCCATGCCGACGCGTTTCGCGAGCTGTCCCACCTTGCCGTTGCACAGCGACAGCTGCTGCTGCAGGTAGGCGCGCTCGAACTGCTCGCGCGCCTCGCGCAGCGGCAGTGCCAGCAGATCCTGTTTCACGAGCGGCTCATCGGGCGGTGTCTGCACCGCAAGCTCACGCTCGATCTCCTCCAGCCGGATCTCCTCGGCGCCGCCGTGGATCAGCAGGCGATGCACCAGGTGGCGCAGCTCCCGCACGTTGTCGGGCCAGGGGTAGTTTCGCAGCCGATTCTGGGCGGCAACGCTGAAACGCCGGAACGGCAGCGCTTCGACGTCCACCAGCCGATCAACCTGGTGACGCAGCAGGTCGGGCACGTCCTCGGCATACTCGCGCAGCGGCGGCACACGCATGATGAGAACGTTAAGGTTCGCGAGAAGGTCGCGGCGCAGGCCATCGTTGCCGGCGCGCTGCTCGATCCCGGGCTGCGCCGAGGACAGCGGCCGCGCACGGAACGCGACCGGCTCCGAACCGCCGAGGCGCGTGAAGTGACCTGACTCGAATACTCCCACCAGCAGTCGCTGCACTCCCAGGGGCAGATCCTCCAGCTCGTGGATGAACAGCGTGCCGTTGGCGGCTTCCTCGAGAAATCCCAGCGTCTTGCCGCCGCCTGCGTCCTCGCGGCCGAACAGGCGCGCTTCCGCATCCGCATCCCGCAGGCTGCTGGCGACCAGCGACACGAACGGTGCCGCGGCGCGCGGTCCGCGCTCGTGCAGGTAGCGCGCGAAGGCCTCGCGCCCCGAACCCGGCTCCCCGACCAGCAGCACCGGTGAGGGGTTGCCCGCGACCTGCTGCAGTTCCGCACGCAGTTGTTGCATGACCTTGCTCTTGCCGATCGGAACGGTGAGCGGCGACCCGAGAAGCTTGCCCGACTGGCGGTGGCGGCGGCCCGCATCGAGCGCGCGCTCCACGGTGCGCAGCAGCTTCGCGAGCGAGAGGGGCTTCTCCACGAAATCGAAGGCGCCCAGGCGCGTGGCCTCGACCGCGGTCTCCACCGTGCTGTGCCCGGACATCATCACCACCGGGCAACCGTCGGTGACGGCGGCGGACCACTCGCGCAGCAGCGTGATGCCATCGACGTCCGGCATCCAGATGTCGAGCAGGACCAGGTCCGGTATCTGGCGGGCGCGCGAGGCGCGCGCCTGTGCGGCGTTGGCAGCCACGTCCACCTGGTAGCCCTCCTCGGAGAGGATCTCCTTGAGGAGTCCGCGGATGTCCGCCTCGTCATCGACCACAAGAATGTGTGGGGTGCTCACGCTCTTTCCCTCCGCAACTGATCCCGCCGCTCGCGTGCGCTTCCCGTGGCGGACCGGGTGCTGTCCTTCACCGGCAGCACCACGCGCACGCGTGCTCCGCCTTCAGGTCGATTGTCCGCATCGATGCGCCCGCCGTGCTCCTCGATAATCTTCTTCACGATCGCAAGGCCGAGGCCGGTGCCCTTGGGCTTGCTGGTCACGTACGGGTCGAACACGCGGCCCAGCAGTTCCCGCTGGAACCCCGGGCCATTGTCACACACGGTTATGGCGGCGTACGCGGCATCGGCGCCTTCCTCCAGGCGCGTGCTGATCTCCAGCAGCGGGCTGGCGATGCCATCGAGCGCTTCCAGTGCGTTGGTCACGAGGTTGTTCAGGATCTGGCGCACCCGCCCGCGGTCGGCCTCGATCGCCTCGATGTGCCCATCCAGATCCAGGCGGATGCGCGTGCGCGGATCCTGTGAACGGTACAGGTCGGCGACCTCGGTAACCAGCTGATTCAGGCTGAAACGGGTGATGTGCATCTCGGGGGCCCGCGCGTACTCGCTGAAAGCGTTCACCATCTGCTGCATGGTTTCCACCTGCTGCACGATGGTGCGGGTGCCGCGCTCGAGGATCTCCGCGTCGCGCTCGTTCATGCCCTCGAGCAGGCGGCGGCGCAGCCGCTCGGCCGACAGCTGGATGGGCGTCAGCGGGTTCTTGATCTCGTGCGCCAGGCGCCGGGCCACCTCGCCCCACGCCGCGTCGCGCTGCGCCTGCAACAGCGCCGTTATGTCATCAAACACGATCACAAAGCCCATGTCGCTGTCCTCACCCGGCAGCGGTGTGCAGGCGCACATGAGCGTGCGGCGCCCCGCGCTACCGTCGAGGTCCAGCTGCTCGCGCCACTCTTCGCGGCCGCCGGCGAAACGCACCGCCAGCGCGGCCACGAACTGGCCAAGCCGCTCGTTGCTCGCTGCGAGCTCGGGCAGCGAGCGCCCGGTGGCGGCCGAGAGGTCCGTGCCGAGTATCGCGCCCGCCGCCTCGTTGGCGGTGCGCACCGTCATGCCGCGGTCGATCGCCAGTACCCCGGTGGAGAGGCGCGCCAGGATGATGGCCAGGCGCTCGCGCTCGCGCTCCACCGCCTGCTGGCTTTGCGTGGCCTCGGCGCGCGCGCGGCGCAGCCGCTTGGTCATGTCGTTGAAGGAGTGCACCAGAAAGCCCATCTCATCGCGCGAGGGCAGCGGCAGGCGCGTGCCGAAATCGCCCTTGCCGACCGCGCGCGTCCCCTCGATGAGATCCTGCACCGGGCGCACCAGGTGCTGCGCCGAGTAGATCGCGCCGTAGATGGCGGCCAGCATCGCCAGCAGCAGTACCAGCGTGAGCGTGAGGCGGAAGCTGTACTTGAGCGGTTCGCGCAGCGCTGCCAGATCACCGTATTGCGAGTACGAGCTCTGCACGGCCTCCGACAAGGCCGCCAGCTGCGCGGGCACCGGGTAGATCGCCGCCACGAAGCGCACCTCGCCCCGGTCGCCGGCATCGCCGAGCGCTGCGGCGGTGCGGATCAGGTAGCGGCCGCCCGCCTGCGGCTCGAGGCTCACGTAGGGGGCGTGCTGCTCAACCTGCCGCAGAAGGTCCGGGGGCAGCCGCGAGGGCAGGCTCTCCAGCGGGTTCTCCAGACTTGCGGCGAGGATGCGCTCATGGCCTGCGAACAACACAACCTCGAGCGCCTGGCTGGTGCGCCGCTCGGCATCGAGCCGCGACTGCACGCTCGCGGGTGTCGCGCCGGTGAGCGCTTCGGCCAGCGCCTGTGTTCGGCTCGAATACTCGCGCATGCGCAGGTCGAGCGCTGCGCGCGACAGACCGAGCGCATCGCTCAGGCCCTGCTTCACCTCGACCTTGAACCAGCTGTCGATGCCGACGTTGATGAACTCGAGCGAGGACAGATACACGATCAGCAGCGGTGCGATGACCAGCCCGCCGAATATGCCCACGGTGCGCGCCGTGAGGCGGGAGCCCGGCACGTGCGCGCGATAGTCGCGTACCAGCCGCCACAGCTTGCGCGCGATCAGTACCGAGAGCGCGACCACGGCGCAGATGTCGATCAGCAGGATCCAAAGCTGATAGCGGCCGAACTGCGAGGAGTTCTGCACACTCTTCGCGAGCAGCAGGAACGCGCCAAGGCCGATGAAGCTCCACAGCAGCACCTGGCCGACCGCGACCCGGCGCAAGCCGTGCGGGCGGCGGCCTTTTACACCGGCAGTGACCATGTGTACCACTCGCTCAGGCGTGCCCAGTCGTCGGTCCAGAAGAGAATCGCGCGCAGCGATGTGGGCAGATGTCCGCGGCGCACTCCCGCGCGCACGCTGATGTCGTAGCTGCCGCCATCGAGCTGTGGCTCCACCAGGATCGGCCAGGCGTCTACCCGGCCCAGATAATCGAGCGCTTCATCAAGCGTCGCAAAGGTGAGCTGGTCGCCGCTGCGCACGTCGCGCACGACGAAGCGGTCGCTCACGGCGTGGTAGGTGAGTTCGCGCCGCAGTGTCAGATCGACGATGTTGGAGTTGAACCAGAAGCGGCGGTCGCGCTCCACCCGCGCCTCAAGATCGAAGACGAGCGTAATGCCGTCCTGGAGCGCCGTGCGGATGGCGGGACCCACCGGATACTCCACTCGCGCGTGCAGGAGAAATACTCCCTTGTCGATGTTCACGTACGCGGAACGCACTTCCAGCACCCCATCGAGTGCGTCGGCGCCGGCCAGGCGAGCGAGCATCATGGCGATACCAAACACGGCCGTCACCAGCGCCCGCCGGGTCATACCCTCCCTTGTCAGATCGCCGCGTAGCATGGATACAACGGGGAAAGCTCGCTTGGACACCGCCTGTGTTGAGCGCTAGCGTATGGCGCTCAGGTTCGGATCGTTGTCTTTTCGAGACAAGCATAATAGAAGCCGTCGGTCCCCGCCTCTGATCCGGGCAGCAGCTGCGTCCCGGCCGCCCGTGCGAGGGCCCCCGGCACAAAGCTCAGCTCCCGCGCGCTGCCGGCGAGGGTGATGCCCGGCTCTGCCCCCAGAAGGGCCGCAACGACCTGCTCATTCTCCTCGGGCAGCACGGAACAGGTGGAGTAGACCATCCGGCCGCCCGGGGCCAGAAGTCCCGCGGCGGCACGCAGGATGGCGAGCTGGGTCGCCGCAAAGGCGGGAATATCTGCCGGACGGCGCAGGAGCTTGATGTCCGGGTGACGGCGGATGACACCGGTCGAGGAGCACGGTGCATCGACGAGAATGCGCTCGAAGGGGCGACCGTCCCAGAATGTCGCAGGTTTGCGCGCATCTCCGACCAAAAGGTGTGCGGTCCGGCCGAGGCGCTTCAGGTTCTCGCCGATCAGGTCCACGCGGGCCGCGTCGATATCCAGTGCGGTGACCTGCGCACCGTCCCCCACAAGTTCGAGCAGGTGAGCGGTCTTTCCACCCGGTGCTGCGCAGGCATCGAGGATGCGCATCCCCGGATGGGCATCCAGCAGTCCCGCCGCCACCTGCGCGCCGGCGTCCTGAACCGAGACCCACCCCTCGGCAAAGCCAGGCAGCTCGTTTACCCCCGTAGGGTGATTCAAAATGACTGCAGATGGGACCCACTGTATCTGCCGGGAATCAATTGAGGCGGCCGCCAGCCGGGCGACGTAGTCGGCGGCGCTCATGCGCGAGAGGTCCACGCGCAGGGTCATCGGGGGGTGTTCGTTGTTGGCCGCGAGCACCGCCTCGCCCGTCGGCCATGCCGCGCGGATGCGTTCGGCCAGCCAGGCGGGGTGGGCGGACCTGACCGGCAGGCTGGCTTCCAGGCGGGCAAACAGCGAGGCACGCTCGGCGACAAACCGGCGCAGCACGGCATTCACCAGTCCGGTCGAGCGCGGCACCTTCAGGAGGCGCGCGGCATCCACCGCGGCATGCACCGTCGCCTCCGGGGCGTGCCGCGAATACTCCACCTGATGGGCGGCGGCCGCGAGCAGCGCTCGCAGCAGAGCCGGGACATCGGAGGGGCGCTCGAGCAGCGCATCGATCGCCGGCAGGATCCGCAGGTACCAGCGGATCGTTCCCAGCGCGATGGCGCGTACCGCGGCGCGCTCGCTGGACCTACCGGCGCAGGCGAGCGCCGCATCGGCGGAGTGCCCCCGGCTGAGCACCGCGTCCACCACCTTCGCGGCGGTGGCCAGCGCCGGCGCGCCGCGCGCCCAGGGTGTTCTAGCCAAGGCGCCGGCCCTTGAGCTTCAGGGCATGAGAGAAGTCGCCGACGCTGACCGGCCGGCGCCCGGGCCGTTGAACCTGGGTGACGGCGAGGCCGCCCTGGCCGCACTGAACCACCATGTAGTCTCGGTAAACATCGACGATCGACCCCTCATTACCACTTTTAGGCGCAGATAGCGGCATGTTGCCGGCGTTTTCCAGCGCGTGGGCAGCGAGAATGCGCAACTGCTCGCCGTCGAGCAGCGTCTCGGCGATCGGCCAGGGGTTGAAGGCGCGCACCTGGCGCTCGATGTGAATCGCGGGGCGCTGCCAGTCGATGCGTGCCTCCGCCTTCTCGATCTTGGTCGCGTAGGTGATGCCGGCTGCCGGCTGCGGCGTCCCGGGCAAGGTACCCCCGGCAACGCCCCGCAGCGCTTCGATGAGCGCTGACGCCCCGAGTGCGGCCAGCGCATCGTGCAGCGAGCCGCCGGTGTCCGTGGAGGAGATGGCAAGGCGCCGCTGCAGCAGCACGGGCCCCGTGTCGAGGCCCGCGTCCATGGTCATGATGCTGATGCCGGTCTCGGCGTCGCCCTCGAGAATCGCGCGCTGAATCGGCGCCGCACCGCGCCAGCGCGGCAGCAGGGAGGCGTGGATGTTGAGGCAACCGTAGCGGGGCAAACCCAGCATCTGGCGCGGCAGGATCAGCCCGTAGGCCACGACCACGAGCACGTCCGGCTGCCAGGCGGCGAGCTGCGCCTGTGCCGCATCGTCCTTGAGCGTCGGCGGTTGGGCCACGGGCAGGCCAAGCGCATCGGCCGCGATTTTCACCGCGCTGGATGCGAGCTTGCGCCCACGTCCGCTCGGGCGATCCGGCTGAGTCAGCACCCCGACGAGTTGGTGGTGCGCGCCGAGAGCTGCGAGGGCCGGCAGCGCAAAATCCGGGGTGCCCGCAAAGGCGACGCGCAAATTCAGTACGCGCGCCGGGCGCCATCGGCGCCCGCGTTCGACTTGGATGCGCGCTCCTTGCGCTCTTTGCCGAGCTTCTTTCTGATGCGCTCGCGCCGAAGGTCCGACAGGTAATCGACGAACAGCTTTCCCTCGAGGTGATCCATTTCGTGCTGGACGCACACCGCGAGAATGTCCCCGAAATCCCGCTCGAAGGTCTCGCCGTTGCGCTGCTGAGCGCGCACCCGGACCTTCGAGGCGCGCGCCACCTCATCGAAAATCCCGGGCACCGAGAGGCAGCCCTCCTCGGTATTCACGTCCCCCTCGCGCTCGAGGATCTGCGGGTTAATGAGCACCAGCGGCTCGTTGTGCTGCTCGGAGATATCGATCACGATCACCCGCCTGTGCACGTCGACCTGGGTCGCGGCCAGCCCGATGCCGGGGGCGGCGTACATGGTCTCCAGCATGTCGTCGATGAGCGTGCCCAAGGCTGCGTCGAAATGGGTCACCGGCTGCGCCCGGGTGCGCAGGCGGGGATCGGGGAATTCGAGGATCGTTCGTAGGGCCATGGTGCTGCCTGAGATGGGGGCGCCGGCGCCCGTGATCCAGCGCACAAAGTTGACATTAATTCGTGTACCGGCCGGGCGCCGTGCCAGTATAACGCCTAGAATCACGCCTAGAATCTCGGGCGCAGGCTTGGTCCGCCTGGCGCAATTGAGGAGTGGAGGATGGTCTCAAATCAAGTACTTGGAGCTCGCGCTGCCGCGGGCTTGCTGATCCTGTCTCTCACGGTCTGCGCGTGCGCGCACCAGCATGCCAGTGAGGCCTCAGGTCCTGCTGCCGCCCCGGTGGCCTCGGGGGCCGCTGCGGCGAACACAACGGCCGCTCCGGATGAGATGACGGCGACCGAAGCTGCCATCGCCGCCGGCAATGCGGCTCCGGCCGCCGCGGCTGCCGCCCCGGCCGCGGACGATACGGGCGGCATGCTCAAGCCCACCGCCCCCATGCACTACGTGGTGAAGCGCGGGGACACGCTGTGGGGCATCGCCTCGATGTACCTGAAGGACCCGTGGCTGTGGCCCGAGGTGTGGATCATCAATCCGCAGATCCCGAACCCACACCTCATCTATCCGGGCGACAAACTGGCGCTGGCGTACGGGGCCGACGGGCGCCCGCAGGTGAGCGTGGAACAGGCCGGCGCGGTGCGGCTCGATCCGCGCCTGCGCAGCCAGGCGCTCGAGAATGCCATTCCCAGCATTCCGTATGCGGCGATCGCCGCGTTCCTTTCGCGGCCGACCGTGATGACCTCGGATGAGATCCGCCACGCTCCTTATGTGATCGCGTTCCGTGATCTGCACCAGGTGGCAGGCTCGGGCAGCGAGGTGTACGTGCAGAACCTGTCGGCCGCGCAGAACTCGCGCTTCGCCGTGGTGCACGTGGCCGGTCCTCTGGTCGATCCGGACGACGGCAAGGTGGTGGGTTATGAGGCCGTCTACACCGCCACGGCGCTGGTGCAGCGGGCGGGTCAGCCGGCCAAGGCGCTGCTGATCGATCCGGCTCGCGAAACGCTCACGGGCGATCGGCTGCTGTCGTCCGACGCCAACGAAGCCCCGCCCACCTTCACCCTGCGTGCGCCCCCGGGCGATGTACACGGGGTCATTCTCGATGTGATCGACGGGGCCGACCTCATCGGAACCTACGACGTGATCGTCATCAATCGCGGCAAGCGCGAAGGGCTGGAAGCCGGCACCGTGCTGGCCGTCAGTCAGGCGGGCGACGACGTGCGCGATCTGTATCGCGGCGGTCGGACCATCGGCGATGCCATGAACACCTCGTTCGCGCCGAAGGTCAAACTGCCCACCGAGCGCACCGGTACGATGCTGGTGTTCAAGGTGTTCGACCGGGTGAGCTACGGTCTGGTGGTCGGGGCTTCCGACTCCATTCACGTCGGCGACCTGGTCGGCGGCCAGTAGGTTTTTTTCGCGCGCGGCGGGCCGCCGCCCCCCCCCCCCCCCC
>DATBYD010000077.1:0-2101 GCA_036513855.1 Steroidobacteraceae bacterium
CCAGGCGCGCCATTCCTCCTTCGGCCGGTAACGCGAGGGGTCGTCGCTGGTGGAGTGCGCCGCCGCGCGATAGGTGACGTGCTCGATGAGCGTCGCCCCACCGCTCTGCCGGGCGCGCTGCGCCGCCCACTGCGTCACGGCGTAGACGGCGAGGAAGTCATTGCCGTCGACGCGAATACCCGGGATGCCGTAGCCGGGGCCGCGCTGCGCGAAGGTGCGGTGCTCCCCGCCGGCGAATCCCTGGAAGGTGGAGATCGCCCACTGGTTGTTGACGAGGTTCAGGATCACCGGCGCCTGGTAGACCGCGGCGAAGGTCATGGCGTAATGAAAGTCCGCTTCGGCGCTCGAGCCCTCGCCGATCCAGCTGGCGGCGATGTGGTCCTCGCCCTTGATGGCGGCGGCCATCGCCCAGCCCACAGCCTGCGGAAACTGCGTGGCGAGGTTGCCGGAGATGGAGAATATGTTGCCTTCGGCCCAGTGGTACATGATCGGCATCTGCCGGCCCTTGCACATGTCGTGCGTGTTCGACAGACACTGGCACATGAGATCGACCAGGTTGCGGCCGCGCACCACGTGCAGGCCCTGCTGCCGGTAGGAAGGGAACAGCATATCGCCGGGCTTGAGCGCCATGCCCTGCGCCACCGCAACCGCCTCCTCCCCGGTCGACTTGATATAGAAGGAAATGCGGCCCTGGCGCTGGATCTTCTGCATGCGATCATCGAACAGCCGCGTCAGCAGCATGTGGCGCAGCCCGACCTGCAGTTCGGCGGGCTCGAGGTGCGGATTCCACGGGCCAACGGCGCGCTGATCCTCGTCGAGCACGCGCACCATCTCCACCGACAGATTCTCGATCGCGCGCGCCGTGGCGGTCACGTCGGGACGCGGCACGGCGCCCGCGGGGGAGATCTGCACGTAGCTGAAGTCCGGTTCCTGTCCGGGCCGTGCTGGCGGTGCGGGAACATGCAAGCGCGACCGTGGGGTCATGGGAGGAGCCTTTGGCTGCGCTCAAGGCGCTTTAGTTGCAGGGGCCGTAATGAATTCGGCAGGATTGTAGTCGCCTCACACCGGTAACACTATGATCAGGCCCCGACAGACTTTCCGCGGCGTCGTGCTGCGGCAGGACGCGCGCACGCGCACCAGCAGCGCCGGACATAAGGCAGCCCCGGCACATTCCCCCACGACGCGTGTCAGCGTCGGCCGGGAGGTCGCCGGGCGCGGCGGCAAGGCGGTCACGGTCATCCGCGGGTTGCAGGGCAGCGCCGGCGAACTCGAGGAGCTGGCGACACGACTGAAGCGGCTGTGCGGTGCGGGCGGCACGCTGAAGAGCGGTGTCATCGAGATCCAGGGCGATCATCGCGACAAAGTGGTGGCCGAACTCGGTAAGCTCGGGCTTGAGGCCAAGCGCTCGGGCGGCTGAGCGGCGCTTAAGCACCCGCGGCTCACCCGCCCGGCGACGCTTCCGCCGGGCTGCGCGAAGTGGTATCCGCCGGCATTTATTGCTATAGAGAGAGGCGAGGATTAAGCGGCGGGGCAAAAAGTGCAGAACAACCACCCTGATGACTCAACCCGGCCGAACGGCAACACCTTGCTGTTCGCGCGTAACTTCTTCCGCCACCCGCGCATGCTCGGCTCAATCGTGCCGAGCTCGCGGTTCCTCATCAAGCAGCTGCTCGAGCCCATCAACTGGGCGCGCGCCCGCGTGATCGTCGAGTACGGACCCGGCGTCGGCGGCATCACGGCCGAGGTGCTGCGCCGCATGCGCAGCGACGCGACGCTCATCGCCATCGAGATGAACCCGGATTTCGTCGGCTACCTGAAGCACTCGATCCAGGACGCGCGGCTGCGCGTGGTGGAGGGATCCGCGGTGTCGGTGGAGGAGATCCTGCGACGCTTCGGTCACACGCGCGCCGACTACATCATCTCGGGCATTCCGTTCAGCACCATCCCCGCACCGTTGCGCGAGCGCATCCTGCGCAAGACCCGCGACGTGCTCGAGCCGCAGGGTGCCTTCCTCGTCTACCAGTTCTCCACGCGCGTGCTGCAGGACCTGAAGAAAGTGTTCGGTTACGTGGGGCGCAGGTTCGAGCCGCTCAACGTGCTG
>DATBYD010000078.1:0-95009 GCA_036513855.1 Steroidobacteraceae bacterium
GCGCCGAGTGCCATCAGCACAGGCGTGGCATCGCCGATCGGCGAGCCGGTCGCGAGATTGCCGCACAGCGTGCCCGAGTTGCGGATGGGTGGCGAGCCGAACCGTTGCGCGAACTCAGCGACAGGCGGGAACGCCTCGACGAGCGCACCCCAGCCATCGGTCAGCGACACCGCCGCACCGATCTTGAGACCAGCGGCGCTCTTATGCAGGGCGTGAAGCTCCTCGACGCCCCCGGTGTACAGGATCGTCGGCAGCTCGCGCAGCCCTTTGGTGACCATAAGACCAATATCGGTCCCGCCCGCGAGCAGCAGCGCGCCAGGCTCTTGCGCAAACGCGCTCGCGAGCTCATCGAGCGTGCGGGGAGCCAAGAAACCGGGCATCCGCAGCGACGGCCCGCGCCTGAGCGAGCGCAGGGCCGCGCGGCGGGCTTCAGCGCCCGGCGCCGAGCGGCTCCAGTGATCCGGGGCAGGGTAGTCGTGCATCCGACAGCCCGCGGCAATGATGGGGCGGTATCCGGTGCAGCGACAAAGATTGCCGGACAGCGCCTCGAGCACCTGCTCGCGCGTCGCCTTTCCCCTCTGCAGGTAGAGGGCGAACAGGGACATCACGAAGCCGGGAGTGCAGAAGCCACATTGCGAGGCGTGCTCATCGATGAGCGCCTGCTGGACAGGGTGCAGGGTCCCGTCGGGAGAGGGCAGACTCTCGACCGTGACGAGCTCGTGGCCGTCGATCGTCGGCAGAAATCGGATGCAGGAGTTGATCGCGCGGTAGTCGACGTGGTTGCCATCCGCGGACAGCTTGCCCAAAACGACGGTGCAGGCGCCACAGTCCCCTTCGGCGCAGCCCTCCTTCGTGCCCGTCCGGTGGGCGACCTCGCGCAGGTACTCGAGCACCGTCATGGTGCACGGCTGGTCGCCGGTGCTCACCAATCGACCATCGAGCAGAAAGCGAGTCCCGTCTGATCTTTGCGAGCCGGCCGACATGCGACGACTATCCTCCCCGATAGACCGAGTAACTCCAGGGCGTGATCAGAAGCGGTACGTGATAGTTCTCCCGAGGATCGGCGATGCCGATCCGGATCACGGCCTGCTCGATGAAGGCCGGCTCCGGCAACGCGACACCGCGTCCGCGAAAGTACTCGGCCACGTGGAAGGTGAGCGTGTAACGACCGGCGCGCAGGGCGGCTCCGGTGAGCAACGGCGCCGCCACGCGCCCGTTGTCCGCCGTGACGGCCGCGGCAAGCGGCACCGGCACGCCGGGGCCGCGATCCTCGTGCACCTCGATGCGCACGCCGGCCGCTGGCACACCCGTTGCAAGATCAAGAACATGCGTCGTCAGTTGCCCCATCGCTCCCGATGCTAACGAGGATGCGGAATTCATTGCAAACTTCGTTCCAAGGAGTTAACTGGAGCCGCCGATGAGATCCATTGAAGCCTACGTCAGGTCTCTGCCGAAGGCAGAACTGCACCTGCACATCGAAGGAACGCTCGAACCGGAGCTGGCCTTCCGCCTCGCGCATAAACATCGCGTTGCGCTGCCGTACGCAAGCGTCGGGGAGCTGCGCGCCGCATACGATTTCACCGACCTGCAGTCGTTCCTCGATGTCTACTATGCCGTAGCGCAGGTGCTGCAGGATGCGGATGACTTCTATGAGCTGGCCCTGAGCTACCTGGAACGCGTTCACGGTCAGGGCGTCGTCCACACGGAGATCTTCTTCGATCCGCAGACGCACACCGCGCGCGGCATTGCTTTCGGCACGATCGTCGAGGGCTTGCGCCGGGCGGTCAGCGAGGCAGAGCGTCGCTTCGGAATAACGCACCGACTAATCGCCTGCTTCCTGCGTCACCTGAGCGCCGCGGACGCGATGCGCACGCTCGACGAGGTGCTTAAGCACCGTGAGGCCATCTGCGCGGTCGGGCTCGATTCTTCGGAGCTCGGCTATCCGCCCTCAAAGTTTGCCGCCGTGTTCGCGCGTGCGCGCGAGCACGGTCTCCTCACGGTGGCGCACGCAGGCGAGGAGGGCCCGCCAGCCTATATCTATGAGGCGCTCGACCTTCTCCATGTGCAGCGCATCGATCACGGCGTGCGCTGTGAAGAGGATTCTGCGCTCGTGGAGCGACTGGTCCGCGAGCAAATCGCGCTCACCGTGTGTCCGCTGTCGAACGTGAAGCTCAAGGTGTTCGAGGACATCGAGCACCACAACCTGAAGCGCTTGCTCGAGGCGGGCCTGCGTGTGACCGTGAATTCGGACGACCCGGCCTATTTCGGCGGGTACCTTATGGAGAACTACCTCGCCGTGCAGCGCGCGCTAGGACTCACGCACCAGCAGCTTGCGACCCTGGCACGAAACTCCATCCAGGCTTCGTTTCTTGATGCGGCTGCGAAGCGCCGCTGGACGGCCGCCATTGAGGCTTGCGAGCGCGACGCGCTGGCCCACTAAAGGCCTCAGCCCCCCGGCTCCTGCCCGTGCACACACCGGCCGCCGACCCACACGGTGCGGATGTTCGCGCGAGCGGCATGGTAGACGATCTTCTGGAGAATCTCGTGCGGGGTGTCGGGGCCGTCGATCCTAAGATTACTGTCCGGCGCGCCCGCATCGATGAGGAGACTGTCGAACTCAAAGCCCTCGCGGAACAGGCCGACCGGGAGGTTGAGGGCGAGACCGCCTCCGGCGGTTGCCAGCCAAAAGGCCGTCGGCAAGTCCACGCGAGAGTGCGGTCGGCGCCGTGCCCCGCGGCTCTGGTGAGCATCGACGCCCGACTCAAGCATGCGCGAGGCGATCACGGCTTGGCGGACGTTCTCCAGGATCGAGGGACTTGCGCCGCCGGCGATGTCGGTGCCCAGCCCCACGTGCAGGCCCTGCGCAAGCGCCCGCCGCAGCGGAAACACCGCATCGGAAAAATAGACATTCGAGAGCGGGCAGTGCGCCACCACCGCACCGCGCTCGACGAGGGTCGCAAGATCGGCGTCAGTGAGGAAGTTGCCGTGCGCCAGGATCGAGCGCCTCGAGAGCAGCCCGAAACCCTCCAGGGCCTTGGTATCGGTGCAGCCGCAGCGATGCAACACGAACTCGTGCTCCCAGTCACTCTCGGAGCAGTGGGTCTGTATGTGACAGCCGCTCTCGGCGGCGAGCTCCCCGAGCCGGCGCAGCAGCTCATCCGAGCACGCCGGGATGAAACGCGGCGTGATGACGGCCTGAATCAACCGGGCGTGGTTGCCCGGCAGCGCACGCACATACTCGATGAAGGCGCGCGTCTCCTCAACGGCGTGCTGCGCGGAGGCGTCGCGGTAGTAGGCGGGGCACAGCTGGGCATCGTCCATGGCGACGCGCCCGATCAACGCTCGCTGCGATTTCGCGAGACAGACGTCGGCCAGAATCTGTGTCGCCGGCAGGTGCAGTGAGGCAAAGTACACCGCCGTCGTCGTGCCGTTGGCGAGAAGCGCGGTGACGAGCTCACGGTAGACCGATTGCGCGAAGGCCGTATCCGCGTAGCGCGCCTCCAGTGGAAAGGTGTGCTTCTGCAGCCACTCCTCGAGCGGCAGCTCGAGCGCTTTACCCAGCTGCGGCCACTGCGGTGCGTGGATGTGCAGATCCACCAGGCCCGGCAGCAGGTATTGATCGGCGCGCAGCCGCACCAGGGCATGATCGGCGGTCAAGCGCTGCACGAGACGCTCGCGCGCGGGGGAGGGCTGAGTGTGGACCGAGGCGATCCGCCCGTCGCGGTCGATGACGATCAGCGTATCGCGCAGCAGCTCCAGATCGCCGCGCCGTGGAGCATGCAGCGCGTTTCCGAGAAACGCCCGCTCGTTTACGAGCTGACTCGACATTCCGAACTCCGGCGTGGGCCTCCATGCTAGCGCGATACGCCTCGTGCGAACGATGGCTCTCGGGCTGAATTTGATCGGGGGTGCGGTTATGGCTTACTTTGAGACGAAGCCGGGGAAGCAGCCGCACTGAAATGGCGCGCCGGAGGGCAACGCTCCGGCACGAGAGCCGTAATGAGTACGCAACGGACGGAAGTGGAGCTGGCGCGACGCCTTCTCGGGCTCATCGATCTGACGAGCCTGAACCCGACCGATACCGAGGCGTCCGTCACGGCGCTCACGGCGCTGGCGTCGACGCCCGCCGGGCGAGTCGCGGCGGTGTGCATCTGGCCGCGTTTCATCGAGGTTGCGCGCCGCGCTCTGCAGGGCACGGGGGTTCCGATCGCTGCCGTCGCCAATTTTCCGGATGGAGCCAATGACGTTAGCGCCGCGGCGGCCGAGACGGCGGCCGCCATCACGGCCGGCGCCGACGAGGTGGACGTGGTGTTCCCCTATCGCGCGATGCTTGCCGGGGATGATGCGAGCGCTCTTGCGCTGGTGCGTGCCTGCCGCGCCGCCTGCGGCGAGGGCGGACTCCTCAAGGTCATCCTTGAGACCGGGCAGCTCGGGGGGGAGGAGCGGATCCGCCACGCCTCGGAACTGGCCATCGAGGGTGGCGCTCACTTCCTGAAGACCTCCACCGGAAAGACACAGCCGGCGGCGACGTTGCCTGCGGCCGCTGTCATGCTGAAGGTGATCGTCGAGGCGAAGCGGCGCGGACTGAGGGTGGGATTGAAGCCCTCCGGGGGCCTCGGCGGGATGGCTGACGCGGCCGCGTACCTGGATCTGTACGAAGAGTGCTTCGGGCAGGGCAGTGCGACGCCGGCGAGCTTTCGCATCGGCGCCTCATCGCTGATCACGCCGGTGCTCGCGGCGTTGAGCTGACCCGCCATGTCCTCCTCAGGCCAAACTCCCGGTTATCCGCGCGATCTCATCGGTTACGGCCGCCGCCCGCCGCATCCGCGCTGGCCGCAGGGCGCGAGGATCGCGGTGCAGTTCGTGCTGAACTACGAGGAGGGGGCGGAGAGCTGCGTGCTCGACGGGGACCCGGCATCGGAGGTGTTCCTGTCGGAGATCGTCAATGCTCAGGCGTACCCCATGCGCCACCTGAGCATGGAATCTCTCTACGAGTACGGGTCGCGGGCGGGGGTGTGGCGCATCCTGCGACTCTTCGAGCGCTATCGGCTGCCCCTGACGGTGTTCGCCGTCGCCGCGGCGATACGCCGCAACGCAGAAGTTGCGGCCGCCTTCACCGAGCTCGGCCACGAGATCGCCTGCCATGGGCTGCGCTGGATCAGCTACCAGCTGATCGAGGAGGCGACCGAGCGGGCCCATATGGCCGAGGCGCTCGCGATCCTGCGTGACACGTTCGGCTGCCTGCCGCAGGGCTGGTACACCGGCCGCGACAGCCCGAACACGCGCCGCCTGCTCGTGGAGCACAGTGGAGTGCTTTACGACTCCGATTCCTACGCGGACGACCTGCCGTACTGGACCCAAGTCGCGGTGCACGCGGGCAGTGAAGCGCGCCGCGTGCCACATCTGGTGGTGCCGTACACGCTCGACACCAACGACATGCGATTCGCGACGCTGCAGGGCTTCAATTCGGGGACACAGTTCTTCGACTATCTGAAGGCCGCGTTTGATTCGCTCTATCGTGAGGGTGATCCGCAGGGTCTCGACGCCCCGAAGATGCTCTCGGTCGGACTGCACTGCCGCATCATCGGCAGACCGGGACGCATCACGGCCCTGGAGCGCTTTCTTGACTACATCCTCGGGCAGCCGCAGGTGTGGGTGTGCCGGCGCGTGGAAATCGCGCAACACTGGCTCGCGAATCATCCGTTCCGGCCGCCGGCCACGCGCTGAACGGCCACATCCGGCGTGATCGCTCACTAATCGTGCGGCAGTTGATGCAAGCGCCCCATTTTGTGGCAACCCGCGAGCGAGGCTGCCGCGCGCCGCGTCGCGCCCGAGCACCGGCCCTCTGCGTTGGCGGCCCGGGATTGATGTGATTTTGCCGAGGTAGCGGCGTTTGCCGATGGCCGCTTCGGGGATGGCCATCAACGCCATATAGTTGGCACAGAAACTGCAGTCCCGCAGAGGAATGGCGGGACGCAATCGTCACCGCACCGCACAAAGAAGCGACAGGGGTTTTCTATGTTGCGACGACTGACTGCGATCGTGGCGGTGGCGCTGCTGCGATTGACCCCGGCACTCGCCGATGCCCAACCGTCACCCACCGATTCGGCGACCGCTGCGAGCAGCCCCGCAGCGGGTAGCCCTGCGACCAGCCCCACAGCATCGAGCCCTGCGACCGCCCCGGCCGCCTCGAGCGCTGACCTTGATGAAATCGTCATACACGGCATCAGGCGAGGAGATCTCATCCTCCCCACCACCGTGACCTCGAATTCAGTCTACGGCCTGGATCTGGGCGTGATGGACGTACCGCGCAACACCACGGTGATTTCGCAGGCGCAGCTGGCTGCCCTCAACATCCAAAATCCTGGGGGGTTTTCCTATCTGACCTCGAGCAGTTATTCGGACTCCTCCTTCGGTCAGCCGAATGTGCCGCGCATCCGTGGCCAGTATGGCGACATGTTCTTCAACGGGATGCGCGATAGCTTCACGCTCAACGGCTACGGTGCTCCGATCAGTTTCAACAGCGTGGATTCCATCGATATCGTCAAGGGCCCGGCGAGCGTGCAGGCGGGACCCGGAGCAGGCGTGGGAGGGGCCATCGACATCACTACCAAGATGCCGTCGTTCACGAAGTCCACCCTTTCCTTCAGCCTGGAAGGCGACAGTCAACAAAAGCGCATTGCGTCCGTCGACTTCGGCGGCCCGGTAACCTCGAACACGGCCGCGCGCGTGAGCATCACGAGCAACGATAGCGGCAGCTATTACTACGACATGTTCTTCCATCAGCAGGCGATCTTCGCCGCAGGCCTCACCCAGTTCACCTCGCAGTACAGCGTTCTGTATACGGTCGACTTCGTCGACACGAAGTACCGCGAGAACGACGGCATCAATCGGATCAACCAGAACCTGATCGACAATGACCTGTACCTCACCGGCGCCCCGCCTCTGGATACGATCTCCGGATTCCTGACGCCGGTTCAACTGAGTGGCGCGACCACCGTGCTCAACCGCCGAATCATCATCGATGAGCCGCCGGGCACCGGAGCCCACGCTCAGCACATCAAGGCGCAGGTCATCCAGACCTTCAATGTCTCGGACAATTGGACCATCACTAACAATACGTTCTACGATTTCCTCAACCGCTACAACCAGATCATGGCGTACTACGCCGACACGGCGAAGGATAGCTACACCATCGAGAACAAGACCGACGTCACGACCAAGTTCTCGCTCGGCCCGGTGACTAGCTACATCGACGGCGGCGTCACCTACCGCTTCGCGCACGTGTACGACGTGCAGAACTACATCAACGAGCCGGTCAGTGTGTTCGATCTGTCCGGCAATCCGCTCAACTGGATCTTTCCGGCAGCACTGCAGGGGCCCTCCGGTGCGTTCCTCTACTCTGCCGCCTTCGGTCACCAGCAATGGGGATCGCCGGGACGCAATCCGTACTTCCTGAACGACAGCGTTGATCAGAACCTGCAGGACGCAGCGATCTTCCTCGAGGACCGCATGGTATTTTCGCCGCAGTGGAGCGTGCTGTACGGCCTGCGCGGCGATCTGGTGCAGTTGAACTACTCCGACCCGCTCGGCGGGCCGGGGTTATACAACGGCCTGCCTCAAAGCGCGTCCACCGCCTGGTATGGCCTGCGCAATGCAAACATCAGCGTGGTGTACACCCCCACGCCGCATGTCTCCACTTACCTCACCTACAACAACGCACAGTACGTGCTCCCGACTGCCAATGACGGGGCGGTTGCGACCTGGGGCGAGGCGCCGAGCAGCCAGTTACAGCAGGACACGACGCTGGAAGAATTGGGCGTGAAACTCGACCTCCTCGATAAGGCCCTGTTCATCTCCACCGCGATCTACCACCAGACGCGCGCCATCCCCATCGGGGTGGGGCTTACCAATACCGTGGCCAATATCAGGGGCGCCGAGATCGAACTCAATTTCCAGCCCGATCCACATTTTTTCGCCACGGCCAGCTATTCCTACCTGCACACCCTCATCCAGGCGCCCTCGTCCCTGATCCCGGCTTTTTACTTCTACAACTTTCCCGCCGAGCCCGGGACGAACATCGACGGCGGCGGCAACTTCGCCGTGTACCAGCCGGGCCAGAAAATGATTGACCCGGGCGTGCCGCAGCACTTGTTCAACATTCTGGTGAACTACAAGCACCCTTCAGGCTTCGGTGCGCAGACCAACATTCAGGTCACCGGACCGATCGACACCACCCAGTCCGGCTATCTCAACCTGGCCGCAACCAATGCCGCCGCGGCCGCCGATGGCGTGGGGACCTTGGTCGGGCCGGGCGGCACCGTGCCGCTGTCGGTAGTCGGCGCGAATGGTTACTACACCTCCCCGCGTATTCCCTGGCAATACACCGTGAACGGCGCGGTGTTCTACAACTTCCAGAACTATCTGATCAAGTTCTCGATCTACAACCTGACCAACGAGCGTAATCTCCAAAACGACATTCCGTATTACGGCAACGACTTCCTGACGCGCGTCCCGCCGCGCAGCTTTGATTTGAGCTTCAGCGGCAAGTTCTAGTCGCTGCGGGTCGCGATTACACTTTGCGTGATACCTGGTCACCGGGTCCTTGCGATGTGTCAAAGCTCGGGCGCAAGATTCGGGACCGGGATATCAGGCTCAATCGAATGGCGGCAGTTTCCGAAGCAGCGTCCCCGTTCGCGGCGCGCGTATCCCCACGAGTCGACGCTGCGGTGCTGCTCGACGTCGCGCTCACGCCATCCGGTTCGCGCCTGCGGTCCCTGGCCGAGCGCGGTGGCTTCCGAGCCCGGGTGACCGGCGGCGACGATAGCTGCGAAGTCTATCTGCTCAACCCCTCCGGCGGACTTGCCGGCGGCGACCGGCTCGAGGTCGCGGCGAGTGTTGCCGCAGGCGCCCGGCTGCTCGTCTCGACTGCATCGGCCGAGCGGGTCTATCGCTCGTGTGGGCCCGATACCCGCATCGACTGTCGGCTCACGGCGGCGCCCGGCGCAACCCTCGAGTGGCTCCCGCAGCAGACCATCTTCTACGAGGCGAGCCGCTACCGTAGGAGCATCGCGATCGAGGCGGACTCGAGCGCGCGTGTCACGGTGCTCGAGGCGATGACGCTCGGGCGCATTGCGCGCGGCGAGCGTCTGGAGGACGTCGTGCTTCGTGACGACTGGCGGGTGCGCCGGGCTGGGCGGCTGCTGTTCGCCGAAGCGCTGCGCATGGAGGGATCCGCGTCCCGGCTCTTCGAGCGAGCGGCGATCGGCGCGGGAGCCACGGCGGCAGCGACCCTCGTACACGTGGCACCGGACGCCACGACGCAGCTCGATCGGATTCGCGGGTGTCTCGGGGATCAGGTGCCGTGCGGTGCGAGCGCGCTCGAGGGCCTGGTCGTGGCGCGCTGGCTCGCGCCGGAGCCGATGATGCTCATTGCGGCGCTGAAGTCGTTCCTGGAGCAGTTTCGCGGCCGTGCGGCGCCGCGCGGCTGGTGAGTGGTCTTAAGCGATGCAGTTGACTCCCCGCGAGAAGGACAAGTTGCTGGTTGCGATGGCGGCCAGCGTCGCGCGCCGGCGTCTCGAGCGCGGGCTGCGGCTCAATTGCCCGGAGGCCGTAGCGCTCATCTGCGACTTCGTGGTCGAGGGCGCGCGCGACGGACGCAGCGTTGCGCAGCTGATGGAGGCGGGTGCGCACGTCATCACGCGCGAGCAGGTCATCGACGGAGTCGCCGAGCTGGTCGGCGACGTGCAGGTGGAGGCGACGTTCCCGGACGGTACCAAGCTTGTGACCGTGCACCGAGCAATCCGCTAAAGTGGCAGGGGAACGGACATGATTCCAGGCGAAGTGCTGTGTGAACCGGGCACGATCGAACTCAATGCCGGTAAGGTCGCGCGGTCCCTGCGGGTTACCAACGTCGGTGACCGGCCGGTTCAGGTCGGCAGTCACTATCATTTTTTCGAAGTGAACTCGGCGCTCGTCTTCGATCGCGCCCAGGCGCTCGGCCGTCGGCTCGACATTCCTGCCGGCACGGCAGTGCGTTTCGAGGCCGGGCAGGCCCGCGAGGTGACTCTCGTGCCGTTCGGCGGCGCACGACGGGTATTCGGTTTTCGCGGCGAGATCATGGGTACCTTAGCCGAGGAGCCCTGAGATGCCGACCCGACTGCCCCGCGAGGTCTACGCCGAGATGTTTGGTCCCACGGTCGGAGATCGGATCCGGCTTGCCGATACCGACCTCTTCATCGCCATCGAGCGCGACCACACGATCTATGGCGAGGAGGTCAAGTTCGGCGGTGGCAAGGTCATCCGCGACGGAATGGGCCAGTCACAGCGCACGCGCGCGGACGGCGCGGTCGACACCGTGATCACGAACGCCGTGATCCTCGACTACTGGGGCGTCGTCAAGGCCGACGTGGGCCTGCGCGAGGGACGTATCGCGGCGATCGGCAAGGCCGGCAATCCGGACGTGCAGCCCGGCGTTGATGTGGTCATCGGGCCAGGCACGGAGATCATTGCCGGTGAGGGAAAACTCCTCACGGCGGGGGGCTTCGACAGTCACATCCATTTCATCTGTCCACAGCTGGTCGAGGAGGCGCTGATGTCGGGCATCACGACCATGCTCGGCGGCGGCACGGGACCTGCGACCGGGACGAACGCCACGACCTGCACCCCGGGCCCCTGGCATCTCGCCCGCATGATCGAGGCGGTCGACTCACTGCCGATGAACATTGGTTTCGCGGGCAAGGGCAATGCCTCGCAGCCCGCCGCGCTCATCGAGCAGATCGCCGGCGGCGCCGCGGCACTGAAGCTTCACGAGGACTGGGGCACGACACCTGCGGCGATCGACTGCTGTCTGTCGGTGGCTGACGCGCACGACGTTCAGGTCATGCTGCACTCGGACACCCTCAACGAGTCCGGGTTTGTCGAGGCTACGATTGCTGCCTTCAAGGGTCGCACGATACATGCCTACCATACCGAGGGCGCCGGAGGCGGCCACGCGCCCGACATCATCAAGGTCGCGGGACTGGCGAACGTGTTGCCATCCTCGACCAATCCCACCCGGCCCTATACGGTCAACACGCTGGACGAGCACCTTGACATGCTGATGGTGTGTCACCACCTCGATGCGTCGATCCCGGAGGATCTGGCCTTTGCGGAAAGCCGGATCCGCCCGGAGACGATTGCGGCGGAAGACATCCTGCACGACCTCGGTGCGCTGTCGATGATGTCCTCGGACAGCCAGGCGATGGGGCGGGTCGGTGAGGTCGTGCTGCGGACCTGGCAGACGGCGCACAAGATGAAGCAGCAGCGAGGTGCGCTCGCGGGCGACAGCGCGCGTCACGACAACGCGCGGGTCAAGCGCTACCTTGCGAAGTACACGATCAATCCGGCCATCGCGCACGGCGTGTCCGCGCACGTCGGCTCGGTCGAGCCTGGCAAGCTGGCCGACCTCGTGCTGTGGTCGCCGGCCTTTTTTGGCGTGAAGCCCGATCTGGTCCTCAAGGGAGGCATGATAGCGGCCGCCGCAATGGGCGATCCCAACGCATCGATCCCGACACCCCAGCCGGTGCATTTCCGCCCGATGTTCGCAGCCTTCGGCGCCGCACCTGCGGCGACGGCCGTGACCTTCGTGTCGGGCTTGTCGCTCGAGGGGGGACTGGCGAGCCGATTGCGCGTAGCGAAGCCACTCGTGGCGGTCGAGAAGACGCGCGGCCTCGGCAAGGCCGACATGATCCATAACGACGCGACGCCTGCGATCGAAGTCGACCCGGAGACCTACCTTGTGACCGCCGACGGCGAGCCGCTGGTGTGCGAGCCGGCGCACGAGTTGCCGATGACCCAGCGCTATTTTTTGTTCTGAGCGCCGCATGCAACGTGCCAGTGACTTTGCCGCGGCCGGGACCTGGACCGGCGCCGCCTGCGACCGCGCTGTCCTCGATTACGAGGGGCGGCACCGGCGGCGTACGAAATTGCAGTGCGACTCAGGCCGCGAGGTTCTGCTCGATCTGACTGCGGCCGTGCAACTGCGGCACGGGGATGCGCTGGTGCTCGACGACGGCGGCCTCATCGAGGTGCATGCGGCCTCGGAGCCGCTCCTTGAGCTGCGCACGGCTTCTCCGGCGGACCTCACCCGGCTCGCCTGGCATCTCGGCAACCGTCACGTGGCGGCCGAGCTCGGCGAGGCCTGGCTGCGCATCCGGCCGGATCATGTGCTCGCTGACCTCGCGCGGCGGCTCGGCGCCACGGTAAGTGAGGTCACGGCGCCGTTCGACCCGGAGCCCGGCGCCTATTCGGCGCACGCACACGCCGCGGTACTGCGCCCGTGACGGCGAGCGATTCTGCCACCCGGCTGACACTGATGGCCTGGATGTCGCCGTCCTTTCCCATCGGTGCCTTCGCCTATTCGCACGGTCTCGAGAGCGTGTATGCATCCGGTGAACTTAAGAGCGCGGAGGCGCTCCATGACTGGCTCGCCACGCTTCTTGAGTACGGCTCGCTGCGCAATGATGCGATTCTGCTCGGCCTCGTATGGCGCGCGGCGCGGTTCGAGGACGCCGTGGCGGTATTCGAGCTCAATGAGTTTGCCGTCGCGCTCGCCGGTGGCGCCGAGCGGCGCCTCGAGACGACCGCGCAAGGCCGGGCCTTCGCCCGCGCCGTCGTGACGAGCTGGCCCATGCCCGCACTCGAGGCGTGGCTCGCCGCTCTGGCCCCCGAGCCGCTCGCTTACCCGGTTGCAGTTGCGCTTGCCGCTGCAGCGCACGAGCTGCCGCTGCTGCCCACGCTCGAGGCCTTCCTGCTGGCCGCCCTCAGCAACCTCGTATCGGCGGCGAGCCGCCTGGGAGCAGTCGGCCAGACGGACGCCCAGCGCATCCTCGCGCGCGTTGCGCTCCTTCTGCCGCCGGCCGCGCGTCTCGCCGCGGCGAGCGATCGCGGCGACATCGGCGCGGTCACGCTACGCGCTGAGCTGTTCGCGTTTCATCACGAGACGCTCTACTCGAGGTTGTTTCGCACATGAACACGGTTTTACGTTCGCGCCACGGACCGCTGCGAGTCGGGATTGGTGGCCCGGTCGGATCGGGCAAGACGGCACTCATGGAAGCGCTCTGCAAGCACTTCCGGGACCGCTTCGAGATGTGCGCGATCACCAACGACATCTATACCAAGGAGGACGCAGCGATCCTGACCCGCGTCGGCGCGCTACCCCCTGAGCGGATTCTCGGCGTCGAGACCGGCGGCTGCCCGCACACCGCCATTCGCGAGGACTGCTCGATCAACCTCGCCGCCATCGACGAAATGCGCGCGCGCTTCCCGCTGCTGGATCTGATGCTGATCGAATCCGGCGGTGACAATCTTGCGGCCACTTTCAGTCCGGAGCTGGTCGATCTGACGATCTATGTTATCGATGTTGCGGGGGGCGAGAAGATTCCGCGCAAGGGGGGGCCCGGGATAACGCGCTCCGACCTCCTCGTAATCAACAAGATCGACCTCGCGGCGCACGTGGGGGCCAGCCTCGAGGTGATGGACAACGATGCGCGTCGCATGCGCGCGGGACGGCCTTATGTGTTCACGAACCTGCGCGCCTCGATCGGGCTCGACAGGATCGCTGCGTTCGTCGTGGAGCGCGGATTTGGGCGGCCGTGAACGTGTAGCTGCTGCACCAACTCGCTGACGCGAAATCTGCAGGACACCCCGGGAAGCGCAGGTCCTGGACGCCCCAGAATCTGCGCACGTTAGCGAATGTGGTTAGATAAACCCGAGCGTAGTCGGGCTGAATGCCGACAGATTGGGCAACACGGCAGCAAGCTGCGTCGCGCTGGCACCAAACCACGTTGCCAGCGTCGCCGCGAATTGATCCACGGCGATGGTCGGAATCCAGCGACCCAGGTCGCTGGCATCGTCCGGACCGGATAGTTCTAAGGTGGGCATCGTTCCGTAGACTTGACCGCCATTCACGGCATCACCGATCACCAGCGGATGGCTGCCCCACGCATGGTCCGTGCCGCCGCCGGTGTTGGGCAGGAAGTTGCGGGAGAAGTCCGACAGCGTGAACGTGGTAACGCTGCTGCCCGCGCCGATATCAGCCATCGCGCCATGGAAGGCGGTAAGCGCGGGGTCAAGTTGCGCGAACAGCGCCTGCTGCTGGTTGAGCTGATTGGTGTGCGTATCGAACGAGCCGAGGGTAGCGAGGAACACCTGGCGACTCGCCCCGAGAGTGCTGCGGGCTTCGATCACCTTTGCGATCGCCAGCAGCTGTTGCGAGAAATTGCTGGTAAGGCCGGTGAAGCGCGCGGCCAGCGTGGCATCGGTGGTCGTGAGGATTGGGTTCAGGATGGCGCTGCTCGTGAGCGCGCTGCTCATGATGGTCTGTGCAGCCTGGGTGAGGTTGATGTCCTGATCGATGCCGAGCAGCTCCACCAGTGCCCCGCGCCGCACCGCATCGGCGCTGTTGTTCGGAAAGCCGTTCAGGCCGAACGAACCGCTGGTCGGAATCACGAGCGCCTGGGATGCCGCGCCGGTCACGAACAGGTTGTTGCCGCCGGTCGAGATCATCGGCGGCACACTGGAGCTGACGTTCAACGCGGCCAGCTGGTCGGCGAGCCGCCCGCCCCAGCCGCTGTTCGAAGACGAGGTGCTCGAGATCGACGCCTGCCACTGGTGCTGCTGATCAATGTGCGAGAACAGGCTTTCCGGCTTTAGAGTGGAGGTCGACAGATACTGTGTCTTGGTGAGTGGCTGCACGAGCGTACCGACGTTCGCCACGACGGCGAGACTCCCCGACGCCCAGAGTGACTGCAGACCGGGTAGCGAGGGATGCAGCCCGTACTGCGGCGCACCGGCGGGGACGGTGAGTGGCAGCAGCTGCGATTGCGGCAGCGCCAGGTAACTGCGCGTTTGCGCGTAATTGGCGTACCCGACGGTATCCAGCGGCACGATGGTGTTGTTGGCATCGTTTCCCCCGTAGAGGAATATGCAGACCAGGGCCTTGTAATCGCCCGCTGTCGCGGCCTGCGCGGCGAGCACGCCGAGTTGCCCCAGGGCGGCGCTACCGGCGAGTGCGCCAGCGTGCTTAAGTAGGTCTCGACGGTTCATATCAGCGCTCCACTTGGTATTGCGCGGACGTAAGGATCAGGTAGCTGGCCGCCTGCGCGGCCGCGAGCGGATTGGTCGAATTCGCCGCGACAGAGTTGACAGCCGTCAGAATGATGTTGTTCGCAGCGCTCGAGAGGCTGCCGTGCATCAGCGTCTGATTCAGCTGTGCGATCAGGGCGCTGCTGTTCGCAGCTCCCGCGAGCGGCGTCAGGTTGATCGTGGTACCCGTGCTGCCGCTCACCGTGGGATCGGCGGCGGCGCCGCCCTGCATGATCACGGTGTTGATGAAGTTGGCACGTGCCAGCGCGGTGGCCGCATTCTCGATGCCGAACTCCGGCGCCAGCGTCTGCGTGCCTGGAACCTGATAGCTGGGCGGATAGAAGTTGAACACCGTCTCGGGCGAGAACATCGGCTGCCCCATCGCCGAACTTGCGCTGCGCGGCAATACACCGTCCGATGTCCCGCCAAGACTGCGCAGCGTGCTCGTAATGAACAGCGCAGGTTCCCGCAGATGACCGAACAGGTTCGTCGCCGGCTCATCACCGCGCGCGTCGGTGTCCGTGAGGATGGCGCGCACGACGGCGGAAAGATCGCCCCGTACACCCTGGCCATTGTTAGCGAACACCGCAGCGATGCGTGCCACATAGGCGGGACTCGGGTTGCTCGTCACCAGATGCTGTATCAGCTGCTTACTGATGAACGGCCCGACATTCGGATGATTGAAGATGTTGTCGAGCGCGTTTTGGAGGTCCTGTGCGGGCGTCTGGTTCGCCGGCACCGTATAGCCGTTGAGCAGCACCTTGGTGCCCGCCTGGTGGTGATCCGGAAAGGCCACCATGGTGCCGTCGAAATTGATCGGGTTGGTCCACTGCGAGGTCGCGCCGGCCAGTGGCGGATAGGTCCAGCCCGTGAACACCGACGCTAGGCCCTCGATGGTGGCGCTCTCGAAGGTGGGAATCGGTGCGCCGCTGGTGTCGAGCTGTGGCGTACCGTCGGGATTCAGCTCGATGAGCCCGATCGAGAACAGTTGCAGCACTTCGCGCGCATAGTTCTGATTGGGGACCGTGCCGTTCTGGGGATTGGTTTCATCGCTGTTCGCCATGTCCAGGTAATGGCCCATGGTCGGGCTCAAGGTCACATCCTGCAGCAGGGTGCGATAATTGCCGAGGGCGTCCCGCAGCAGTATGTTCTGGTAGTCGGCGAGTCCGTAAGCCTCGTAGATCTCGACGCTCGAGACCACCATGATCTGCGACAGCGCGAAGGCGACCCGCTGGCGCAGCTGGTCGGGATTCTTGAGCGCGTCAGTGAAGAAATCGCGCTGCACCTGAAATGGCGAGTACTCATCGCGCGCACACAGGCTCGAGGCATCGGGTGGGTTTGACCCATCGCCGATGCAGCCGGCGGGCGCGGTGTGTGGGGTATAGCTGTAGCCGGTGTACTGAGTCGCTGGATACGCTGATTGCTCACTGAGGTAGGCATCGATGCCGACGCTCTGCACATGAGCGACATCGCTCTGCGTGACGCCGAAGGTGGCCTGTTCAAGCAGGCGCGCGGCGTCTGCCGCGGTGACGGAGGGGGCGCTGACGGAGGGGGCCGGTGTCGGGGAATTCGTAGCATTGCCGCCCCCGCCCCCACAGGCTGCGAGGCTGAAGAGCGAGCACAAGAGGCCCACAGCAGCGAAGAAGCGCAAACCGATCCCTGTCGGGTAACAGCGGTTATACATTGTTCGACTCCCTGGCCTAGCGGCACGCAATGCAAGACAACGCTCCGACATTGGCAGCGGTTGACGGCCGAGCGAAACGATTGGCAAATTTCCCGCGCGGTGTCGCGACGGGCCGACATGTGTCAGCGACTTCGGATATCCCTGACAGACAACGGGTGACGCGGCCGCGGCAGGTAAGTCTCTGGAACACCTGGTTCTTCGCGGGCAGTGGCGAGCTTTAGGCCGGTCAGGCCTTCGTTTTTTTTAATCCCCGGAGCAGCGTCGAAGTCGAGCCGCCGTGTCGCAGGCAGCCAGGTGCCCTCATCGATCGCGCAGCAAACCCGGCTGCTACTGCAAACCCCCGCGAAGGGCTGTGATTCGCTCGGTGTTGAAGCCGAGCCAGTGCATCCGTCCGGCGTAGCGGGCATGCTCGACCTTAAGGCAGCGATCCATGACGACGGTGAGGCCGCCATCCTCCGCGATGCGTGCGCCTTCCTCGTTGATCACCGTGAATTGACACCACAGGCACTTGGCGCCGATCGCCACGGCGTCCCTCGCGATCTCGGGCAGCGCAGCTGGCGCGCGAAACACATCGACGATATCGACGGGCACCGGCACATCGCGAAGGCTGGCAAAGCTGCGCTCGCCGAGGATTTCCGGCTCGCGCGGATTCACGGGAATGACGCGGTAGCCGTGGCGCTGCAGGTAGAAGCCGACGAAATGACTGGCGCGCAGTGGGTTGCCGGACAGGCCAATGATCGCAATGGTCTTGGCATCCAGGAGCACGCGCTGAATCGCGAGCGGATCCTGGTAGCGGGCAAGGTCGAAGGTCATGGCGCGCGCTCCAGGGATCCCGAGGCGCGGGCGCGTGCGAAGCCCTGTTCGAGGTCCCAGATCAGATCGTCGGCGTCCTCGATGCCGACGGAGAGTCGGATCGTCCCCGGGCCGACGCCGGCCGCCCGCAGCTCCTCCTCGTTGAGCTGCCGGTGCGTCGTGCTCGCCGGATGAATGATGAGGCTCTTCGCATCACCGACGTTCGCGAGGTGCGACCACAGCGTGACGCCGCGTATGAACTCCTGTCCCGCCTCGCGGCCGCCGCGGACATCGAACGAGAACACCGAGCCCGCGCCGCGCGGCAGGTACTTCTGCGCAAGTGAATGGTGCGCACTGCTGCGCAGGCCAGGATACCTCACGTTCGATGCGAGCTCCTGCGACTCGAGGTAGTTTGCGATCGTGATGGCGTTCTCCACGTGTCGCCTCATTCGCAAGGAGAGCGTCTCGAGGCCCTGCAGGAATAGGAACGCATTGAAGGGGCTCAGGCAGGCGCCCAGATCGCGTAACGTCTCGGCGCGCAGCTTCATCAGGTAGCCGTAGGTGCCGAAGGTCTCGTGGAACTGCAGCCCGTGGTATGCCGGTGAGGGCTCGGAAATTACCGGGAAGCGCCCGTTTGACCAGTTGAACCCGCCCGAATCCACTACCACGCCGCCAATGCTGGTGCCGTGACCGCCGATGAATTTGGTCGCCGAGTGCAGCACGATGTCGGCGCCCCACTCGATCGGACGACACAGATAAGGTGTCGCGAAGGTATTGTCGACCATTAGCGGCAGCTCGTGCTGGTGGGCGATCGCAGCGATAGCCTCGATATCGAGCACGTTCCCGCCGGGGTTCCCGATCGTCTCCCCGAAGAAGGCTTTCGTGTTGCCGCGAACCGCGGCCTTCCAGGCGCCAAGATCGTCCGGATCGACCCACGTCAGCTCCACACTCATCTTGCGCAGCACGTGCTTGAACTGATTCACCGTGCCGCCGTACAGAGCCGCCGACGAGACGACATGGTCGCCCGGCGTGAGGAGCGTAAAGAGCGCCGCCGCCTGTGCCGCCAGTCCGCTGGCGAACGCTACCGCGCCGCAGCCACCCTCCAGACTCGCGACACGCTCTTCGAACACCGCGAGCGTCGGGTTCATGATTCTCGTGTAGGTGTTGCCGTACTCCTGGAGATTGAAGTACGCGGCCGCCGCGGCGGGATCCTCGAAGACGTAGCTGGTGGTCTGAAAAATGGGCACCGCACGCGCACCGGTATTCGGATCCGGACGTTGACCGGCGTGAAGCTGGCGGGTCTCGAACCCGAAGCGGCGTGACTGTTCCACGGATGCGGCCCACGGTGACTCGATGGAACCGGGGATGATAGGCTTCTGTTGCGCCGCCGCCAATCGCACCAATCGCGAGCTTATACTCGTATAACGGATAAGTTGCTGTGGAGCGTCGGTTCCCGCTTGTAGGGCCGCCGAGCCCGGCGTAATGTCATTTGTTCTGCAGCGTGCGAGGGCTGTACATAAGACCTTCCACATCTTCGAGGAGACACGAAAATGGCTCAGCAAAGTATCAACAACGGGGTCAACATCGATGCACTGCTGGCGGCACGGGAAGCGTTGAAGGGCGCACCCGAGGCCGCAAAGTTCACCTGGCGTGCATCCTGCAAGTGGCAGACCGGTACCCACGCCACTTCGACCGTGCAGGGGTTCCATGGGCTCGGTGACGAGCACAGGCATAAGAGCGAGTTCTCTTTCGAGACCGATCACCCGGAGATTTTCGCCTCCGAGGACAACGGCGCGACCCCCGTCGAGCTGGTGCTGGTGGGTCTTGCGAGCTGCCTGACGGCGGGCGTGGCGACCGTAGCGCAAAACCGCGGCATCCAGCTGCGCTCGGTCGAGGCCAAGCTCGAGGGCAAGATGAATCTGTACGGCATCCTGGGCATCGACAGCGACGTCCGTAACGGTTACGACGACATCAAGGTCACCTTCCATATCGATGCCGACGCCTCGAAGGAGGACATCGAGGCGCTCGTCGCGCAGTCGCAAAAACGCTCGGCCGTGTACGACATCGTGACCAATCCGACCAACGTGACGGTCGAGGTCGTCTAGCCGCCCGCCACCCGCGGTGGGGGCTCGCCATCGAACACATCACGACGGTCGTCATCGGTGCCGGTCATGCCGGCCTGGCGATCAGCCGCTTTCTTACCGAACACTCGATCGACCATGTCGTCATCGAGCGGGGTGAGGTGGCGAACTCCTGGCGGCGCGAGCGGTGGGAGTCGCTGCGTCTGCTGACGCCAAACTGGCAGAGCCGGCTGCCGGGCTATCCCTATCACGGCAGCGATCCTGACGGCTTCATGACGATGCCCGAGGTGGTGGAGCGCATCGCGGGCTTTGCCGCGGCGATCTCGGCACCCGTGCGCACAGGCACGACGGTGAGGTCGGTGAGGCGCATCGATGGCGGTTATCACGTGGCGACCGATCGCGGCGAAATCCACACTCGTTGCGTGATCCTCGCCAGCGGCGCTGCCAACACTGCGCATGTGCCCCAGCTGCGCCAGGCAGTTCCGGAGGGCATCGAATGCATCACGACCCTCGACTATCACAATCCCGAGCGGCTGCCTCAGGGCGGGGTGCTCGTCGTCGGTGCCTCGGCCACCGGCGTACAGCTTGCCGATGAGATCCACCGCTCCGGGCGACCGGTGACGCTCTCGGTCGGGGAGCACGTGCGGCTGCCGCGCACCTACCGCGGGCGCGACGTGCTGTGGTGGATGGAGACTTCCGGAGTCTGGAACCAGCGTTACGACGAGATCGACGACCTCGAGCGCGCGCGCGGTCTGCCATCGCCGCAGCTCATCGGCACGCCCGAGCGCAGGACGCTCGACCTCAACGTTCTGAGAGCGGCGGGGGTTGAGATCGTCGGCCGGCTGGCCGCTATCCGTGACGGGCGTGCGCTGTTCTCGGGAGGACTTCGCAATCAGTTCGCGCTGGCTGACCTCAAGATGCAGCGGCTACTCGATACGTTCGATGACTGGGCGCGCAACACCGCGCCTGACCTCGAGGTGGGTCTCCCGGAGCGTTTCGAGCCCACCCGTACAGCCGCATCGGCGCGGCTTTCGATCGATTTACTCCGCGGGGAGATCCGCTCGATCGTCTGGGCCACCGGATTTCGTCCCGACTATCGCTGGCTGCAGGTGCCGGTACTCAATCGCCAGGGGGAGCTGCGCCACGACGGCGGAGTCGTGGTTGATGCCCCCGGCATGTACGCGATCGGGTTGCCGGTGCTACGGCGGCGAAAGTCGACGTTCATACTGGGTGCGGAGGATGACGCGCGCGATCTCGTCGGGCACCTCGCGCAATATCTCTCTACTGTTGTCCGCTCCGCCCAGACGTAACCCGCTACGCCACCTCGTGTCGAAGTCACTCACTCGAGGAGCTGCGCCATGCCAGGCTCGCTCGCTCGCCCGGCACGTGAAGCGGGCAGGAATCTGCAGGCGAGAGCTGCCAAGAGGCCAATGATGACAATCCAAAACGTGTGCCCCGCAAACGCGTTCACGATCACATCGACGGGAGTCTCTATGTCGAAAAGCCGTTCGACCATCCATCCCAGAGAGGCGGCTGCGGCGAAAGCGGCACCGCCGATTCGAACAACAGGGTAGGCACGCATTCTGCTCATGAGCATCAGCAATGGCAGAGCGACTGCAATGACGAGCAGCTGCATGGTTTCAATTCCAAGATTGAAGGCCAGGATGCCGGCGGCTCGGTCCCAGTGCCCCAGTCCCAGCCGCTCCAGCGTTGCGGCGAATGCCAGGCCATGAATGAGACCGAAGAAGCCGGCGATCCATGCCTCTTTGCCCGGGAAAATTGGGCGCAAGGCATGCAGCGCCGAAACAAAAATGGATCCCGCGATCAGCACTTCAACCGGTTGCTCCGGGACACGGACGAGTCCCCATGCGGCAAGACTGAGCGTGATGGAATGACCCATGGTGAACGCCGTTACAATGCCGAGAATTCGCAGCAGGCTGCGACGCGCACCGGCGGCCGGACCCCAGCGCGACCCCGAGACCAGCAGCGGTGCGGGAAGTAGCAGGGTCAGTAGGAAGAGAAGGTGATCCGTCCCTTCCGCTATGTGGCGCATGCCCAGATGGAAGAGGCTCAGGAACTGGACCCCATTCAGCCATGTGCGTGGGCCGCCCCATGCCGTGCCCGACCGTGCATCGCCTGCGGCCATCTGCTGATAGTCCAGCTCATAGAGTGATTGCTGTTCATTGCGCTTCTGCGCCAGGAGGCGAATGTTGCGGTCCTGGGGGACCAGCACATTCATGAGGTAGACCGATGTGCGGCTCAGGTGATGGTTCGCGAGAACCAGGGTCCGATGCGCACCGCCGGAAGGCAGCTCCACGCTGTACTCGATCCGGATCTCGCCGATTCCGTCCCGCATCTGCTCTAGCTGCGGAAAGCCCCATGAGATGAGTTTCGGCGATACGCTCTTTCCGTCAATCGTGATCGACAGGTCGCCAAGCACGCGCTGAGCGTAGGCTCGCTGTTCCACTTGCGACAGGACCCCGTCGCCATTGCTGTCGATCGCGGCGATCACGGACGGAGAAACAAGAATCCCGGGAATCAACCGCATCGATGCCTGAACTCGATCCGCCCGGAGAGACAGAATGGTTGCCTGCAGGTACTCATCGATTCGGTGTGCGCAGGCGCTCTTCCCAAACAGAAGAGCTAAAGCGACCAGCGCCATTGCGGCCGTCCGTCTCATGGCTTCGTCAGGGCCCGCCCGTAGTCGTTTGTGGGATCGCGATAGATGGTGTGCACGTGATTGGCGGGCGCATCGTGCTGCGGGGCGTACTCAATCACCAGGTGCGGACCCTGAATCCGATAGTAGGCGGTGATATTGCTTCCGGCCTGGCCGCTCGTCGGACCGCTCCATGCAAACCAGGTCTCGTTCAGGTCCGCCTTTATCTGAGCCATGCGGTCAGCCGAAGAACCCTCGTTCATGATGCCGGCCCATTCGGCAATCAGATCCAACAGCATCGCCTGCTGTTTGGCGTCCATCACCGAAGCTTTCAGGCCTTCGGGAGCGATCTTCTTATCGTCCAGTCCCGGGCCCAGCACCAGATCGGCAACGGCGTAGTCAAGAACCGCCTGGCTGCGCTGCTTCGCCTCCAGGGAATTCAGCAGCGCAAGCGCTTTGTCGCTCTCGCGCCCGAGGGGACGAATGGTCCTGCCATTCAACTGGAAGGTGGCCGGCTGCGCACCCGTCAGTGTCGGCGTCAGTACGCCCTGGCTTCCGATAATGGTGATGTTCAACGCAAGATGATGGCCACCGAACTGAAGCATCCAGGGATCGGTGATCGAAGGCGTGCCCAGGAACGAGATGTAGTAGAGATCGCTTCCGAACATCTCGTCGCGCGAAACTGCTGGGGGTCCCCCAGGTCGGCCCGGATCCCCGGACCGCGCAGGCGGCCCGTTCGGGCCTCCCGGCGGCGGACCCGGCGGAGGGCCGCCACGTCCTCCAGGCCCACGTCCATTGGTCTTGACGTCATCGTCCGCCTCGCGAATTTCGTTCACCTTCTCCAGGCCCATGGGACTGAGCACGGTGGCCAAGAGCTTCATGGCCGCCTCGCGCTGCGGCGGGCTCATCTGTTTCAGGCTGATGCCGCCGCGGGGAACGAAACCAATCGGCAGATTCGACCACCGCGCCCGCTGCTTCGCATCGCGGAACGCATACTGGACCTGCTGCCGTTGCTCGGTACTGAGTGACGAAAGGAAGGCATTTGCCGCGTGCACGATGTCGTCGGTTGCTGCGCTCCGCTGAGCGCCGGCAAACGAGGCGGCCGAGAGGAGAATCGCGGTGACGATGGCTACCCACGTCACGGCCGAAGTGAAATGCGTTGAGTCATTCATCAAGGGCTCTTTATTCGAGAGGGAGGGGCCCGCCGTGCCTGTCAGCGCTTCGGTTCCATTCTAGTGGGCGCCGATCGCTTTGACGGCACACTCTTGTGCGCAATCGGGGCGGCCATATTTTTGTGAACGCACGACGCACCCGAACCTGAGCACGTTGGTGCGAATGTGGTCAGATGAACCCGGGCCTCGGGCCGAATGCCGACAGGTCGGGCAAGACGGCAGCGAGTGCCGGCCTCCCCGACAGGTGGCTCATCCTCGAACTCTAGCTCGACAGCGTCCGGCAACGCAGACAGCGCCGCGACTCTTCACCACGGCGCAGATTGCGGCGTCGCGATCAGGTCATCGCTTAGGCCCACGCTCGTTTGGCATTGCGGTATCGGCGCCCTTCGCGCGTGCCTTGCCGAGGCGCTCGGCTTCCGCCAGTTCGGGCTCTTCGTCGGGCCGCACCTTTGCGCCCTCGCGAACCTTTTCCTTGCCGCGCGCCGAGTCGACGAACCGGGTCTCGGCGTCATTGAATTGCTTCGCGGACTCCGGATTTCCTTCGCCGTGATTGGGTTTCGAGTGGGTCGTCATGGTAGATACCTCGGTGCGACTGTTACTCTCTGCAACACTCAAAGGCGCGCGGCTGTTGCTCGTGTGGCTCGCGACTCGATCCACCCGGCTTCAGGATACCGATCTGCGCGCGTTCGGCGAGCTCTGTCGCCGGCACGGTTTCGTGAGCCCTCAGAGGCTCGCGAGAACCAGAGCGGAACTGTCTACGCTCTTGACGCCCGGGACGTTCCCCGCGACATCCTTGACGTGGTCGATGGCGCCTTGGTTGGCCACGCTGCCGCTCAGCACGACGACGCCGTGAGTTGTGGTCACTCCGATGTTGACGTTGCTAGGGCTGTCGCCGACGATCTGGGATTCCACGTCGGCGGTGATTTGACTGTCTGAAGCGGCGAACCCAACGTTCGTTCCCGCTTTATGCTCATCGGTGGCCGAGCCGGTGGTGGCCGGCGTCGTCGTCGATGCATCGGCGCTCTTCACGTGGTCAACGCTGTTGGCGACAGTCTCGCCTGCGGAGTTTTCGCTTGTGTCGGCCGCCGACCGAGTGCGCGTCACGGTATCGTTGGTGGCAGCAGCGCTGGTGCGCGACTTGGCCATCTCCCTGCGAGCGAGCTTGGGCTCGACGGCAGACGGAGTTGCGGTGTCCGCCTCTTTGGTCCCGAGGCTGTCACTGTGAGTGACCGCGTCGGGGGCTTGTGGGACCTGAGCGACCGCGGCAGGGGCGGGGGGAATCTCAGGCGTCGCCGCCGGGGCGGCGGGAATCTGAGCAACCGGGGTAGCGGAGTGGGAGCGCAGCGCGACTATCACGACACCGATGCCGATGACAGCGGCCATGCCGCCGGCGACGATGATCTTGTGGGATGTGTTCGAGTTCATGTTGAGATACTCATCTGTTTAGCGAGCGGGGGGTCTGCGGTCGACAGCGGCGGCGGCTAGAGCCTGTCAGCTGGCGCACGCCTTCCGAGGTTGCTCGATGCAGCAAACGTCGAGAAATCGAAACTACGCCTCGAAGAGCCGGCGCGTCGGTTCTCTACCGCACTTAGTCCCACCAATAATTGATTCGCAAGACGAGGGGTCATCGGTTGGTGTATCTGCCAACATTCACCGTGAAATTCCACGACCCGTGGATTTCCCCTGACCACTATTTCCCCTGACCACTAGTGGGGAAAATATCGACGTTCAGCGGTGCTGCTCGCTTGCTCGTTCCTGAGGAGACGCACGCCGCGTTCGTTTGTGGGGCACCGTACGGACTTGAATCGCGCTTCCGCGTAGCGTCCAACTGCGGCATGGATCGAATGTCGGTCCGGCCCGCCCAACGAAAGCGATGCAAGACGTGAAGTGGCGACATCGTGCTGCACGTTCGTCGCGTGAGGCACCATCAAACCCCAAGGATGCATATCATGAAAGCTACCTATCTGACTCCAGTGGCCGCATTGCTTTTCGGATGCGCAATCGCGAGCGCACAGAACTCCAGCGCTCCTTCAGATCAGCCGAATTCTGATGCCACTCACAGCTCCATGAGGCAAGCCTCCGCGAGCCGTCCAGACTTCGACACGCTGGATACCAAAAAGAAGGGCACTCTGACTGCGGATGATGTCAAGGGCAACAAGTGGCTGGCCAAGAACTTCACCCGATGCGATATGGATCATGACGGTACCTTGAGCCGCGAGGAATACGCCGCTTGTAAATAGCGAAGCGCTTTTTTTCGGACGAAACGTCCGCGAGCCATGCGCACGCTGAGCAGTCTCGCGAGCTGTACCCACCTGTAGATGTAACAGGAGTATCGCCAGGGGACGTTTTGCAGACTGCAATGATATTCACTACAGCCTGCCGACAGTTGTGTCGGCAGGCATCATCAGGAGCATCCTATGGACATAAACAAAGACCAAGTTAAGGGCCGCCTCAAAGAAGCGGAAGGCAAGATCAATGAAGTCGCCGGAAAGGTCGCGGGCGACAAGAAGCTGGAAGTGAAAGGCAAGGTTCAGACAATCGGCGGCGAGGCTCAGGCAAAGTTGGGTGACGTTAGGCAAGACGTGAAAGCCTCCTTAAATAAGGGTTCGTGACGAGGGGTTGAGGCCGCATGCCTGCGCCTCCACGCGGCTAGTGTCCCGGCGCAGAAAGCGCCGGGACTTTCTGTTCATTGCGAATCCCGTCGTAACGCGCGCTGCCAGGACTTCGCGTTACCGGCTCACCGGGCGGACCCGCCCCGGAGCACCCATGGAGCATTCCAATCCGTCTCGATCCCATTTGGCGCTATCGGCTGCCGCCGCGTAGGTGCTGGAGAGGAAATCCAGCAGGGTGTGTTCGGGATCTGCCGCATTGCGCACCGTGTCGTACGGCAGAATGAATTCCCCCAGTGTCCTGTTGTATTCGGTACCGGCTGTCACCGACCGTTCGGCGAACCCCGCCGGCTGCGGATACGCATAGGAGTAGAACGCGGCGTGCGGGAACGTGTCGTTGCCGGGCCAGAATCCGGCACTGCTGACCTCGTGCGAATAGGCCTCGCGGGTCACTGCATCCGGCAAACCCGGCACACCGCCCGGATGAGGCGGAGCGCTGCGTCCTGAGAAGCGGGTGACCGCAAGATCGAAGCTGCCCCAGAAGAAATGGACCGGACTCACCTTGCCGAGGAAGCCGCTGCGGAAGAGTTTGAACACGCGGTCGATCTGGACGAGTGCGCGCCAGAAGCGATGTGCCGCGCTGCGGTCGTAAGCCTTGTGCAATTCATCCTGCGAGAAACGGATGGGATTCGGCAGCTCGCTCGGCAGCTCGTTGATGGCGACCGTGACACCGACGCTGCGCAAGAGATCGACCACGCGCGAATAGAACGCGGCGACCGTTTGCGGCTCGAGGGCGAATGATTGCTCGTCCCCGGCGCTGGTGCACACGAGCAGCTGCTGAGCGATGAAGTCGAACTCGATCTCGAGTATCTCGCTGCCGATGGGAATCGCTGACGTGCCAAGCCCGCGCGCCGTTACGTAAAGCGGGACCTGCCAGCTGTGGTTGACCCAGGGCGTCAGCGACAACCTGATCTTGCCCACGATCTGGGTCCAAAGCTGAAGCGTGGCCACGGTATCCCGCCAGCCGGAATAGGCCAGTTCAGGCCAGACGGCGTGTTCACGGTCCATGAATCCCCTCCGCAGCGGCCCCATGGCGAACAAGCTTACCTGTGGCTAGGGTCTGGGAGGCCTCAACTGCCGGGGAAGAGCGATGGTTAACGCGCATTAACAAGCCACGGTTTGTGGAAAAGCTCACGGTTTATCAGCAGCTTATGGAGTCTAGTGTCGTCTGACTAACCCGAACAGACGAGGAAGCGGACTTGCGCGGACGATGACCAAGCTGACCTCGCATCCGACGGTCGAGGAACAGGCACACGACGCACACTGGGCGACCAGCGGCGGCGAGATGGGCCGGCTTGTGCGTTCGACGGACTGGTCCAAGACCCCGCTCGGACCCATCGCACAGTGGCCCCGAAGTCTCAAGACCATGCTGGGCGTCGTGCTCGGCAGCCGCTTCCCCATGATGATCTGGTGGGGTCCGGAGCTTTTGAATTTCTACAACGACGCCTACCGCCCGATTCTCAGGGACAAGCACCCGGCCTCCCTGGGCGCCCCCGCCGCAAAGTTGTGGGCCGAGATCTGGGACCTCGCAGGCCCGATGGCGAATGGCGTCATGCAGGGCGGCCCTGCCACCTGGACCGAGGACCTGCAGCTTTTCATCAACAGCGAAGGGATCGTCGAGGAAACCTACTTCACCTTCTCCTACAGCCCGGTGCCGGGGGATGACGGACGCGTCGGGGGTCTGCTCAACACGGTGCAGGAGACGACTGCCAAGGTGCGAAGCGAGCGCCAGATCCGGATGCTGCACGAGCTCGCCGTGCGCGCCGCGGATGCAAAATCCGAGAGCGACGCCTACCGGGTGGCCGTCGAAGTCATGTCAGCCAACGAGCTGGATCTGCCGTTCGCGCTGCTCTACGCACTGGACGCGAAGGCGCAGAACGCGCATCTGGTCGGCGCGAGCGGATGGAGCGCGTACCGCGGTCCCGCCCGGGCCGATCGTGTCGCGCTCGGCGAGGTGAACGATACGGGCGCGTGGCCGCTTTCGGAAGTGCTCAGGCGCGGAGGCGAAGTCCTCATCGAGGATCTCGCCGAGCGCTTCGGAGCGCTGCCGGTCGGTCGCTGGAATGCAAGGCCCGAGCGGGCGATCGCCCTGCCGCTGTCGCGTCCCGGCCATGCCGCGCCCTGCGCAGTACTTGTGGCCGGCATCAGTCCACACCGAGCGCTCGATGAGCGCTATCGCAGATTCTTCAGCGCCACGGCCGATCAGCTGACAGCGGTGATTGCCGCTGCGCGAGCCGCCGAGGAGGAACGCGAGCGCTCGCGGGCCCTGGCCGAGATCGACCGTGCGAAGACCGCCTTCTTTTCCAACGTCAGCCATGAATTCCGTACGCCCCTCACCTTGATGCTGGGGCCGCTCGAGGATGAGCTGGCCGAGCGCGACGCGCTGCCGCCGGCGCGGCTCGAGCGCATCGAGACCGCTCACAGAAACGGTCTTCGTCTTTTGAAGCTGGTCAACACGCTGCTCGACTTTGCCCGCATCGAAGCCGGTCGCGTGCAGGCGCATTACGAGCCGACCGACCTTGCGACCCTGACGGTGGACCTCGCCAGCACGTTTCAGTCGGCGATGCAGCGCGGGGGTCTCAGCTTCACCGTCGACTGTGCGCCGCTGCCGCAGCCCGTCTACGTCGATCGCGAGATGTGGGAGAAGATCGTACTCAACCTGCTCTCGAACGCGTTCAAGCACACCTTCCACGGCAGCATTGCCGTTCGCCTCGCCTGGGTCGATGGCACAGCGCAGCTGACGGTCCAGGACTCAGGCGTCGGTATCGCGGAGGATGAGATTCCGCGATTGTTCCGGCGCTTCCACCGGGTCAAAGGTGCAGCCTCGCGCACCCATGAAGGCACCGGCATCGGCCTGTCGCTGGTGAAGGAGCTGGTGCAGGCGCACTCAGGCTCCATCACGGTTCAAAGCGAGTTGGGCAAGGGCAGCGCCTTCATGGTGACGCTCAAAGCCGGCGCCTCGCACCTGCCCGCGGACCAGATCGGAAAAGCGACCGACTTCGCCAGCCCCGGGCGCGCGGCGTCGGCGTACGTCGAGGAAGCCCTGCACTGGCTGCCGTCCCACCCGAGCGCCGGTGCTGCGGGTCAGGCGCTGCCGCCCGCGATCGGGCCGGCAGCGCCAGGTTCCAGGGCGCGCATTCTCTGGGCGGACGATAACGCCGACATGCGCCACTACGTCGGCAAGCTCCTGGCGGGTTCCTATGAAGTGCTGTCGGTCCCCGACGGGCAGGCGGCACTGGAGGCGGCCCTGAGCGCGCCACCGGATCTGGTGCTGTCGGACGTGATGATGCCGCGGCTGGATGGCTTCGGACTCCTCAGGGCGCTGCGGGCCGATGAGCGTACCCGGCATCTTCCGGTCATCCTCCTGTCCGCACGCGCCGGCGAGGAAGCGGCGGTGGAAGGCATGGAAGGCGGCGCCGATGACTACCTGGTCAAGCCCTTCTCCGCGCGTGAGCTGCTGGCCCGCGTGCGCGCGCACCTGGACCTTGCGCGCCAGCGCCGCGAACTCGAGCGCGAGCTCGAACAGCGGGTCGAGGCACGCACGGCCGAGGTTGCACGCCTGAGCGGCGTGCTGCAGATGCTCTCGGGCATCAACACGGCCCTGGTTCGCATCCCGAATCGGCACGAGGTCCTGCAGGAGGCCTGCCGGCTCGCGCAGCGCGTCGGCGGCTATGCGCTTGCGATGGTGGCCCTGATCAATCCGGCCACGCGCATGGCACGTCCGGTGGGCTGGGCCGGCTACGAGTTCATGGCGCAGCCGGGCCGCGAGTTCCCGGTGGCCAACCACGAGAGCGAAGATTCGAGTCTGATGGGCCGCGTCATCCGCACCGGCACGTCGATGCTGTGCGAAGACATCGAGAGCTTTCCGCATGTCATCTCGGGACGTACCGAGATGATCGCCGCGGGCGTGCGCTCGCTGGCCTGTTTGCCGCTGCGTGTCGACCACACCCCGGTCGGCGCGTTTCTCTTCGGCAGCCGCACGACCATCGTGCCCGATGAGATGCTGCTGCTCGAGGAGCTTGCCGCGAACCTGTCCTTCGCGCTGCAGTACCTCGACAAGCAGGACGCGGTCCATTTCCTGTCCTACTTCGAGCCGCTCACGGGCCTGGCCAAGCGCTCCCTGTTCTGCGAACGGCTGAACCGCCTGCTGGTGCGCGGCGCGGAAAGCCTTCCCCGGCTTGCGGTGACGGTGTTCGATATTGCGCACCTCAGCGTCATCAATGCGTCCTTCGGCCGGCATACCGGGGACCGCCTCTTGCAATGTATCGCTGACCGGGTGAAGGAGCGCTTCCCGGACACCGAGCAGCTCGCGCACTCGGGCGGCGGCACTTTCGTGTGCGTGAATGCGCAGCGCGACGGCACGGTGAGCGAAGTGAACACCTCGCACGAAGACGTGACACGGCTGTTCGTGCAGCCCTTCAGCGTCGACGGGCGGGAAATCGCCGCAGAGGTGCGCTGCGGGGTGGCCTGCTATCCGGATGATGGCAAGGAAGCCAACCAGCTGGTGCAGAACGCCGAGGCGGCACTGAAGCTGGCCAAGACCTCAGGTGAGCGCTACCTGCACCACCGCATGGAGATGAGTTCCGAACTGGCGCGGCGCGTCGGGATGGAACATCGCCTGCGCGGCGCACTCGCCAACGGGCAATTCAGGTTGCATTACCAGCCGAAGCTGAGCTTGCGCACCGGCAAGATCGTCGGCGCCGAAGCGCTGCTGCGCTGGGACGACCCGGAGAACGGCATGACCTCGCCTGGCGTGTTTCTGCCCTTGCTCGAATCCGCGGGTCTGCTCACCGCCACCGACACCTGGGTCCTGAGGCAAGCCGCCGCGGATTGCCGCGACTGGCGCCGCCGCGGTCTGACCCCCGTCAGAGTCGCCGTCAACGTCTCGCCGGTCGATCTGCGCCGCCGCAACATTGCGCTTGAGATCCTCGATAACATCGGCGATCTGGTCAGCCCTTCAGAGTGGGGCATCGACATCGAGATCACTGAAGGGGTTCTGTCCGGTGATTCCTCGTCCTGCATCCACGCCCTGCGGCTGCTGCGTGCCGCAGGGGTCGGCGTGGCGATCGATGATTTCGGTACCGGATTCTCATCCCTCGGACGCCTCTCCGAGCTGCCGATCGATACTCTGAAGATTGACCGGATGTTCACCAGCCGCCTGCCGACTGATCGCAAGAGCTGCACGCTCGTCTCATCGATCATAGGTCTTGCGCATGCCTTCGACATGACCACCGTCGCCGAAGGTGTCGAGAACCAGGAGCAGCTCGACCATCTGGTGCGCCAGGGCTGCGATGAGTCGCAGGGTTACCTGCACAGCAAACCGCTGCCGAAGGAAGAGTTTGAAGGTTGGCTGACGGACTCGGCCGGTGCGGCAACCAACCGCAGCGGGCTTAAGAACAAAATCGCCTGAGGAGCTGGCGGCAGAACGACCAGGCGCTCTTGCGCCGCTACGTCTCGGGGATGGCCCCCGCGCACCGCATCAGCGAACTTCGGCAGCTTACCTGGCCGCCTCACCCACGCCGAGGACGCCGGGCAGTTCCTCGAGCGAAGACAGGACGTGGCGCAGCTTCCCGGGCAGGCGTTCGCCCGGCTGACCGGGGCGGTTACACCAGATTGCAGACAGCCCGAACTGCGCCCCCGCATGCGCATCCCAGCCATTCGCGGAGATGAAAGCGATGCGCTCTGGCTGCACGCCGAGCCGCTCGACCACGAGCTGGTAGACGCGCGGATCGGGTTTGTACACGCGTACCGATTCCACCGACAGGATGCCATCCAGGAGTGATTCGAGCCCGGCGGCGCGCACCGCCGAGTCCAGCATGGCCGGTGTGCCGTTTGAAAGGATCAGGCTTCGCATTCCGGCGGCGCGTAGTTGCCGAAGCGCAGACACGGCGTCCGGGAAAGGATCGAGCGTGCGATAGAGCGCCAGCAGCTGATCGCGCAGGAGGTCATCGTCGATATCCGCAACCTCCAGGGCATAGTCGAGCGCATCGGCCGTGACCTTCTCGAAATTCACGTATTGACCCTGCAGGCTGCGCAGCCAGGTGTACTGCAGTTGCTTGGCGCGCCAGGTCTCGATCAGCGCCGGGCCAGAATCTCCCACGGCTGCCGCGCGGTGCCGAACTGCGCTGGCGATGTCAAAGAGGGTTCCGTAGGCGTCGAATACGCACGCGGCAGGCGAAAATTCTCTGAGTTTTGTGATCACGCTATGTCCCGCAGATCGATACCGGCTGTGGAAACGCCCGCTCAGCCGCCCTGGCGCAGCCCACCGGCAGAAGGGGCGAGCTTCGAAAACACACCCTTGTTTTTCTCCAGCGCCTGGCTCGCATAACGGTAGCCGAGCTCGATGGTGTGCTCGAAGGCCTGCCAGTCGAGCAGATCGATCCGTTCCAGCGGTGGCCTGAGGACGAGGTCCGCGAGTGCGCGCTGGCTCACCGTCGCCGCCGCGCTGTTGATCATGCTCGCGCGCAGCAGGATCTGCAGGATGTTGATGGGCGAGCGGCGGCGGCGGAACCAGGCCGCGATCTGCCAGGCCCACGGCATCTCGGCCATCTCGATGCTGGTCTCCAGCATCCGGTTGGCCCCGGTGTCGACGGCGACGACCGTGCCATCCATCATCTCGCGCATGAGGTCGACGGGAAGATTGTTGATGGTCGCGCCATCCACGTAGATCTGCTTGTCGGTGAATACCGGGGGCAGGATGCCGGGGATGGCCGCCGAGGCGCGCAGCCAAAGAGACAGTCTGCCGCGCCGGTGTACCGCCGCCTGTCCGGTGGTCAGGTTGGCGGACACGCAGAAGTAGGGCAGTTGCAGATCCTCGATATGCGTCTCACCGAAGGCAGCGTTCAGGAGCCTCCCGACACGCCGGCCGGCCACCAGTGAGACCAGCGGCAGGGTGTAGTCGCCTAGCGGATTGGAATCGACGAATGAGCGCCGGAAGCGCTCGACCATCTCCTCATAGCTCCAGCCGGCCGCCCAGGCGGCCCCGACGATCGCGCCGATGCTGGTGGCTCCGATCGCATCGACCGCAAGCTTCGCCTCCTCGAGGGCGCGCATCGCGCCGATGTGAGCGAAGCCGCGCGCGCCACCGCCCGAGAGCACGACTCCGAGGGCGCGTCCGGTGAGCAGGCGCGCGATGCGCGCGATATCGCGCGGGCCGCGCACGTGGTGGTGGCGCCTGAACGGCTGCACGTCGAGCCAGCCGCGGGCATGGGCTGACGGCTTGGATCCCTCGTGCAGGAGCACGATGTCTGCGGCAAACGCCGTCGCCGGATCCTCCCGGATGGCCTGCAGGGCCGCCCAGGGCCGCGGCGCTCTTTCGCACCGTGCGAGCAGCAGCAGCGAATCCGCCTGCCGCAGGCACAGCTTGGTCCAGTTGCTCGGCTGCGGGTCGGATACGTACAGCACGAAGTCGTTGGCGCGCTCGAGCCTGTGAAACCAGTGACTGGTCCGATCGCTCGCCTGGGAGCTCAGGACCAGTTCGGCGCGGCCGAGCCGGCGCAGCTGCTCGGCCAGATTGAGGCCGAACCCTGCGGCGTCGACATCCAGGCCATTGGGCACGATCGCAAAGGCCTTCGGCTTGACGTGCGGCGGCACGTCTGCGCGCTGCAGCGATTCGAGACGCTCGATCAGGTTGTTGGTGATGTGACGCAGACTTTCCGGATGGCTCGCCAGGAGCTTCTCGAAGGTCTTGACAGGCAGTCGGGCCACCTCCGTGTCGCGCAGCGAAATGAGGGTTGCCGAGCGCTTTTTCCCCGAGATGACTTCCATTTCACCGGCGGTCTCGCCGGCTGCGATCTCGCCGGCCAGGCGTGCCCCGCCGGCGGGCGATGCGACGTACACGCCGAGCGCCCCGTTGACCACGACGTACAGCCCGTCGACCGGGTCCCCGGCCGTGAATAAAGTGGTGCCCCCGGGAAGGGAAAACCACTCTACTTCTCTTGCGACTTCCTCGAGCAGATCCGTGCTGAGATCGCGCAGAAGGGGCAGGGCGGCCATGAGCCCGAGCAGGTTGCGACGCTCCAGCGCACTTTGGATCAGCGTGTCGGGACCTGGACTCATGGTGCGGGGAGAGGTGGTATGGCGGTCGGGTGCCCGCAAGCGGACGAGCGCGCGCAGTGTCGCCGCCATCATGGCAGCGTGCGCCGCAGCATTTCGACGGGCGGAACATGGACATCGCCCTGAGCCCGAGCCTTGCGCACCAAAAGGGGGCCCAGCCAGCTGATCGACGCGGGCCGGTTGCGCGCGGGCGGCGTTCCCGAGGGGCTCGCCTGTGAGGGGCGTCCGGTTGACTGGCCGGGGCCCATTCCGTAGCCTTTCTGCTTTAGAATCATACCTATAACGTCCGGCATGTTTGGGTCTGGGGTCATCGCCGGTTCGCCCTCGCGGGGAGATCTCGTGTTCAGGTGCGTGATTGCCATCGTGCTTCTTGCGGGCGCGCAGTGGGTGGGTGCGGCGGCGGCCAAGCCTGCGGGGACCGTTACAATTCTGCAGGGCCAGACGACGGTCATCCGCGGGCTTTCGCAGTTTGATGCGGCCGAAGGCATGCACCTACTTGCCGGGGACCTGGTGAGAACGGGCAAGGAAGCTCTTCTTCGCATCGAGTACGAAGATGAAACCTCCATCGCAGCAGGTCCTGACACTGTGCTGCAGCTGAACCATCCGGCGGCGAGGCGGGCCAACCGGCCCGGGTTATACCTGCTCGAGGGCTGGCTCAAGATCAGCTCGGGAAAGACTGACCCCGCCGGTAAGCCGGCGGCTGCAACGCTTGCCATGGATGTCGTGGACATCACCGGCGTCGTGGTCATGCACTGCGCGAATGGCTCACTCGAGATGTTCACGCAGGAAGGCACGGCGCGCTGGATCGACCGCAACCCGCATGGCGCGCAGCCTGTGACCCTGAAGCAGGGCGACTTCCTCACGGCAGGTCCCGACAAGCCGCCGAAGGTGGAACCGCGCCCGGCCGCGCAGTTCGCAAACTCCATGCCGCGCTCTTACCGCGATACGCTGCCGCTGCGCTACGCCCTGTTCAAGAGCAGGAACGTGCTGCCCAAGGGAGCGGTCCCGTTCGCCTACCCGGACGTGGAGATGTGGCTCAACGCCGAACCCACCGTGCGGCGGCAGTTCGTGGTGCTGTGGCGTCGCAAGGCCGACAACGAGGCCTTCCGCGCCGCCCTCGATCACGATCTTTCCAAACACCCCGAGTGGGATCCGGTCTTGCATCCGGAGAAGTACGAACCGCCGGCCTCCGCCACGCTGAACACGCCATCGACGCCCCCGGCGCCCCCGGCAACGGGCGCGCCGATTCCGAAGAACCCCTGACTGACCTAGCGGGAGAAGAAGTGAAACTGCTCCTCAAATTCAATCTGGTATTCATCACGCTGTTCGCGCTGAGCATCGCGGCGAGCGGCTATATCTCCTGGCAGCTGCTGCAGAAGAACGCGCGCGAGGAGATCGCCGAAAACGCGCGCTTCATGATGTCGGTCGCACTCGCCGTGCGCTCCTACACCAACTCGCAGATCAAGCCACTGCTCAAGACGCAGATGATCTACAGCTTCCTGCCGCAGTCGGTGCCCGCCTACTCGGCGACCGAGGTGCTCAACGAGCTGCGCAAGAAGTACCCGAACTACATCTACAAGGAAGCGCTGCTGAACCCGACCAACCCGCGTGACCGCGCGGTCGACTGGGAGACCGATATCGTCAACCAGTTCCGCAACGGCCCGGAGAAGGAACTTTTGGGCGTGCGCGAAAGTCCCGCCGGCTCCTCGCTGTTCTTTGCGCGTCCGCTGACCATCACCGACCGGGCCTGTCTTGAGTGCCACAGCACGGTGGACGTCGCGCCCAAGCCGATGGTGGATGTGTATGGACCGGCCAACGGCTTCGGCTGGAACTTCAAGGAAACCGTGGGCGCGCAGGTGGTGCAGGTGCCGACCGACGTGCCGCTGGCGCGCGCCAACGAGGCGTTCCGCGCATTCATGGGCTCACTGGTCGGCGTGCTGGCCGGCATCGGCGTGATCCTCAACATCCTCTTGTGGTGGATGTTCATACGTCCGGTGACGCGCCTGTCCGCGCTCGCCGACCGCATCAGCCTGGGTGAGCTCGAGGCACCGGATCTTAAGATCCGCAGTCACGATGAGATCCGCACGCTGGCGGATTCGCTGGCGCGGCTGCGCAAGAGCCTGGCGCAGGCGATGAAAATGCTCGAGGCCTAGCACGACGTTCATGGAGTCCCCACCCAAGGGTCCCCCGAAAGGCATCGCCGAGCAGGCCGCACCCGAGCGGCTCGGGAAGTACCCTTTGCTGAGCGTGATCGGCAAGGGCTCGATGGGCATCCTCTACAAGAGCGTCGACCCGCACATCAAGCGCCCGGTGGCGCTCAAGACCATCCGTCGCGATCTGCTGGACGAGGACGCGACGGAGAATTTCTCGGCCCGGTTCCGCAACGAGGCGCAGGCCGCCGGTGGACTCGCCCACCCGGGCATCGTCGCGGTCTACGAATACGGCGAAGAGAACGCCTTCGCCTATATCGCGATGGAGTTCGTGGAGGGGAGGAGCCTGCGCGAGTGCTTCGAGCAGAAGGTCGCCTTCAGCGTAACGCAGGTGGTCGACATCCTGTCGCAGCTGCTCGAGGCGCTGCAGTACGCGCACGAGCGCGGTGTCTGGCACCGCGACATCAAGCCGGCCAACATCCTCGTGATGGGCAGCGGCCGGGTCAAGGTGACCGACTTCGGCATCGCGCGCATCGAATCCTCCATGCTGACGCAGGTCGGCGCCATCATGGGCACGCCGGGCTTCATTGCCCCGGAGATGTACCTCGGCGACACCTTCGACAGTCGCATCGACCTGTTCGCCGCCGGCGTCGTCCTCTATCAGCTGCTCGCCGGCGCGCCGCCCTACACGGGCACGGCGGAAAAAGTCATGTTCAAGGTCTGTTACGAGACGCCGGTGCCGCCTTCGGTCGCCGGGCGCCAGCCCACGCTGCAACCCTTCGATGCGGTCGTCATGCGCGCACTGGCCAAGAACCCGGACGATCGCTTCCCGAGTGCCGCGCAGTTCCTGCAGGCGCTGCTGCAGGCGCAGGCGCAGATGGCCGGCCTCGGCGGTTCGGACGAAACCATCATCCGGCCGCGCCCCTCGCCACCGGGCAGTTCACGCCCCACCGCGAAAGAGACGAGCCCGCCGCCCTCCACGGACACCTTAAGCGGCGCGGGCTGGAACATGGATGATCTGAACCGGATCGAGCAGCGGCTGGCGCGCTTCGTCGGCCCGATCGCGAAGGTGATGGTGCGCCGCGGCGCCCGCGACACGGTCGACGTGACCTCGCTCACCCACTGGCTCGCCAGCCGCATCAGCTCAACGGCGGATCGTGAGGCGTTTCTCAAGGGCGCCGGAATTGCGCCACCTCCGGCCCGGCCGGCGCCACGAGCGCCGTCCGAGCAGGAAACGATCGGTCCGCAGAAATCTGCAGGCCCGGCACGCGCCGCGCGCCCGCTGACCAGCGAGGACGTGACCCGCGCCTCGCAGCTGCTCGCCGTTCATGTGGGACCGATCGCGCCGGTGCTGGCCAAGCGCGCGGCCAAACCCGGCACCAGCCGGGAGGCTTTCATTGCCGCCTGCGCGGCGCACTTGAGCGATGACCGCGAGCGGGAGCGCTTTCTTCGCGCGCTCGGTTAGAGCGCGCTGGCCAGTTCTGGAATCTGAACTCCGGGAGTGAGACCTGAGCGTGCCGCGACGCCTGCGCGCAGCTCGAGTACCGCACGCGCACCCGGCACGAAGCGGATCCGCCCCGCCCGCACCTCCCGACAAACCCGCAGCACGCGCGCCTGCCGGTCGATGAACACGACATCGATCGCATACGGCATGCCTAGGGTGTGGATGCTCGAGCAGGGGCTGATCAGCAGTCCCTCGGCATCACCGAGCGGCTCGCCCACCAGAAGGCCAAGCGCCCGGCTGATGAAGCCGTCCGCCACCCGCACCTGCAGCACTCCGGCAGGCGTTGCGCACGCGCGGGCCCCAGCCATCACAGTCCCGACTTCATCAGCTGCGTGAAGATCGGAAATCCGATCACCACGAAGGTGCACGGAAAGATGCAGAAGATGAGCGGGCCGAGCATCTTCACCGGCGCCTCGAGCGCAAGTTTCTCGGCGCGCTGAAAGCGCTCGGTGCGGCGCTGCTCGGCCTGCCCGCGCAGAATCGGTCCGATGCTGCTGCCCATGAGCTCACCCTGCACGAGCGCGCTCACGAGGCTGTTGATCGCACCGAAGTCCAGCCGCGCCGCCATGTCGCGCAGCGCATCGGTGCGGGGCTTGCCGGCGCGCACCTCGCGCAGCAGGCGGTTGATCTCCGAGAGCAGCGGCCCGTGCGGCATTTTCTCCACCGACTTGGCAAGCGCGCTGGAGAGATTCATGCCTGACTCGACCGCCATGGTCACGATGTCGAGGAAGAAGGGCAGGCGCTTCAGGATCTTCAGGTTGCGCGCCTTGGTCATGTCGGACAGCCACATCTCCGGCAGGAAGAAGCCGAACACGCAGCCGGGTATCGCGCCGAGCAGCGCGCCAGGGCCCACCTTGGCGGTGATCCAGGCCAGGCCGCCGGCGAACATCGCAGAGGCGATGAGCTTGCCGGCGAAGAACTGCACTGGCGTCAGCGTGTAGTCCTGGCCGGCGCGCTTCAGGGCCATCTGGATGCGCGAGGCGGTGACCTCGGAGACTGCCCAGCCGCAATGGTGAGCGACCAGGCGCACGAGTGGCCAGGTCAGCCGGTAGAAACGCGGCGGGGGGTCCATGTACTGCCGGTCGTCCTTCGGCACTTCGGTGACGATCCGGCGCATGGAGAGCACGCCAAGGATGACGGCGAAGGCGACGGTGGCAGCGAGCATTACTTCGATCATGGTGGTCTCCGAAAAAAAGCGCAGGTCACACGTCGATCGCGACGATCTTGCGGATGAACGCGAAGCCGATCAGTTCGAGGATGACGATGACGGCGCACACCCCCCAGCCGATATAGGTATGGAACAGGGGCTGCATCGCATCGTGCTGCATGTACGAGAGCACGACCAGCAGGAACGCCGGCAACAGGCCGACGATCAGGCCCTGAAGCTTGCCCTGCGAGGTCAGCGAGCGGATCTTGCCTTCCATGACCGCCTTGGCGCGCAGCGTCGCGGCCAGCTGGTCGAGCGTCTCGGCGAGGTTGCCGCCGACATCGCGCGCGATGGTCATCGCGGCCACCACCAGGTCCACTTCTTCGAGCTTCAGTCTTGCGGCCATGCTCTCCAGCGCATCTTCCAGGGCGAGTCCCAGGCGCTGCTCGCGCACCACGACCCCGAGCTCCTGCGACAAGGGCGCCGGGGTCTCGCGGATGGCGATGTCGAGTGCGATCTGCAGGCTGGTGCCCGCGCGCAGCGAGCTGCCCAGCATGAGCAGCACGTCCGGCAGCTGCACCACCATCTTCAGGCGCCGCTTCTTCGCGTGGCGGGCGAACAGGATGCGCGGCAGCACGAAGACCAGCACGGCGGCCATGCCGGCCATGAGCAGGTTGCGGCTGAGAAACCAGGTCAGGGGCGGGATGACCACCACGCCCAGCAGCGTGAGCATGAAGAGCTTGTTCGGGTCGATGAAGACGAACGCCTCTTCCAGCCGGGTGCGCGCATTGTGGGTGAAGCGCGCGCGGTAGGACTCGTAGGCGGCATGCAGCGCATGCAGCAGCATGATGGCGCCGATGAAGGCGGCAGTGGCGATGACGCCTGACATCAGCGTCGGATTCATGTGGCACCCCCGGCAGGCTCGCGGCGTTCGAAGATCGAAAGATCCAGCGGCACGCCGATTTTCCGCAGCGACTCGTAGTACTCGGGCACGAAGCCACAACCGCTGAAGTACCCTTGCGTCCTGCCGTCCTTGTCGGCACCGGTCTGCACGAACTCGAAGATGTTCTGCAGCTGGATGCGGCCGCTTTCCACGCCCGTCACCTCGCAGATGTGGGTCACTTTGCGCGTGCCGCAGGCGAAGCGCGTCTGCTGCACCACGATGTCGATGGCGGAGGCGATCTGCTCGCGGATGGCGCTGACCGGCAGGTCGAGTCCCGCCATGAGCACCATCGTCTCAAGCCGCGAGAGCATGTCGCGCGGGTTGTTGGCGTGCGCGGTGGTGAGTGAGCCGTCATGGCCGGTGTTCATGGCCTGCAGCATGTCGAGTGCCTCGCCGCCGCGGCACTCGCCTACCACGATGCGGTCGGGCCGCATGCGCAGGGAGTTGCGCACCAGGTCGCGGATCGCGATCTGGCCCTTGCCCTCGATGTTGGCCGGGCGCGACTCGAGCGACACGAGGTTGGGATGGTGCAGCTGCAGCTCGGCGGCATCCTCGATCGTCACGATGCGTTCGCCCTTGGGGATGAAGTTGGAGAGGATGTTGAGCAGGGTGGTCTTGCCCGAGCCGGTGCCGCCCGAGATCACCACGTTCTTGCGGTGCTCGACGGTGACCTTCATGAACTCGATCATCTCGGCGCTGGCCGATCCAAATCGCATGAGATCCTCGGACCCGAGCTTGCGCTTGGAGAACTTGCGGATGGTGATGCTCGGTCCCTTCAGAGCGAGCGGCGGGATCACGGCATTCACGCGCGAGCCGTCCTTCAGGCGCGCATCCACCATCGGGGAACTCTCGTCGATGCGCCGGCCGATCGGGGCGACGATGCGCTCAATGATGCCGGTCACCGCGCGGTCGCTGGTGAAGGCCACCGGGAAGCGCTCGAGCACCCCGGCGCGCTCGATGAAGACCTCATCGGCGCGGTTGACCATGATCTCGGTCACCGAGTTGTCCGCGAGCAGCGGCTCGAGCAGGCCGAGTCCGATGGCCTCATCGCGCACGGCGGCGATGAGCGTCGGGCGGTCGAGGTGCTGCGGAATCTCGGGCATGCGCTCGATCAACTCGCCAATCAGCTGCTCCGCGCGACTGCGAAGCTCCGCATCCGCCATGCGGTGCACGTCGACCCGGCGCACGTCGAAGGCCTCGAGCAGCCGATCGTGCAGGATCTTGCGCCACACGAACGAGTCGTCCTGGGCCGGGCGCGGCGACAGGTCGGGGAGCGAGGCCGGCCGGGCAGCCGCGACGGGGGCGGCTGCGACAGGGGTGGTGCCGTTGGTGGTCGCAGGCGCTGCGGTTTTGGCCTTGGAGTCCTCGCCACTCCAGCTCGCGGTGAAGGCATGCGGGCCGACCTGGATCTTATCGCCGGCCTTCAACGGGCCGTGGGTCGTCACCGGCTTGCCGTTCACCAGCGTCCCGGCAGAGGAGCCGAGGTCACGCAGGAAGCCCTGGTCGTTGGAGACGAAGAGCTCGGCGTGCTTGTTGCCGACGCGCCAGCCGGGCAGCTTCAGATCGCACTCGGCGTCCTTGCCGATCTTCACCTTGCCTGTCGGAAAACTGGGACCGGAAGCTCCGTTGGAGCCGTGTATCTGGATGGTCCACATTTTCCTTACTCCGTCAGCCGGTTGTTGATCCAGGTAACGGTCGGGTCCACTTTGCCCTGCAGCTCGTTAGCCCGGGCGACCGCCTTGGTGGAAAGCTCGCTGTCGGCATCGACGGCCCGCGGCGTCACCACGATGACCAGTTCCGTGCGATCGTTCTGGTACTGCTTGGACTTGAAGAGGGCGCCGAGCACCGGCACGTCCTTCATGCCGGGTATGCCATTGGCCGCCCGGTTGCCGATGTTGCTGAGCAGGCCCGAGATCACCAGCGTCTGGTTTTCCTTGAGCGACACCACGGTCTCGGTGCGCGTCTTGGTGAAGGCGACCAGGCCGTTGCCGCCGACATTGGAGAGGGAGGCGTCCGGCTCACTCACCTCGGCCACGATGCTCGAGCTGACGTTGCCCTGGTTGTCGGCGACCGGCTTGAACTCGAGAATCACGCCGTAGTCGTGGTAGACCACCTGGGTGGTGCCGAGTCCGTTGGCGACCGGGATCGGAATCTCCCCGCCGACGGTGAACTTGGCCTCACCGCCGCTCTTGCAGCTCACCGTCGGCTCGGCGAGCGTCCAGGCCTCACCGGCCGCCTCGGAGATGTCGAGCTGGGAGGCGATGTTGCTCGCAATCCCGAACACGCCGGCGTTCGGCAGCATCGGCTGGTGCACGTTGACCTTGAAGCTCGGGCCGGTCACCGTCTGCGCCCAGTTGACGCCGAGGTTGCGCAGGACCTTCTTCTCGATCTCCACCACCCGCACGTCCATGTAGACCATCTTGTCCACGGCCACCGTGGGGGCGGCCTGGCGCACCGGCACGGTGCTGATGATCTGCGGGTAGATCTTCTGCAGCGCGACCAGGCGGCTGGCGGCCTTTGAGGTGCTGTAGTCGCCTTCGATCAGGACGTGGCCATCGACCTGGCGGGCGGAGATGCCCGGCTCATCCGCCAGCAGGTCCTGCACGTCGCGCATGATCTGCGAGACGTCGAAGGCGCGAACGTTCACCTGGTAGTTCAGCTCAGGGCCGCTTCGCGTCCACACGCGCAGTGAGGTGGTGCCCGCGGCCTGGCCGATCAGTACCACCTGGTTGGCGGCGACCACCGTGGCCTGCAGCACCTCACCGTTGCCGACCGCGATGCGGGTCACGTTGGCAAGATCCAGCACCTGCACTTCGCCGTGGTACAGCGAGAGCACCGGTCCGTTCACGGCCTTTGTGGAGGGAGCGGACATCGCCGGCGTTGCCGACCCGGGGGCCGGTGGCGTGGTGTCGTCCTGGGCGGCGAGGGCAAGGCGTGCCACCAGGCTCAGGACGATCATGGAACACAGAAGATTCGCTTTCATTGTCGGCTCCGGTACTTGATCGGTGGTCGGGCTTTGCAAGTCCGATGGCGCGATGCTGCGCGGGAGCCGCTCTGACCGATAGTGACCTTGGGCATGTCGGGCAGGGGTCTCCCGATGACCAAAGGCATGCGCGCGCGCGAGGGGATGAAGCGGCAGCACGCCCGGCCGCGCTTAAAAAAGCGAGGGATCGAAAGCGGCGCAGAGAGACACCTGCAGTGCCCGGGGTTCCGGGAGCGCGCCCGTGAGGCGCTCCGGGCGGCGCGGGCTTCTGGTCCACCTTTCCGGGGCGAGGTCCCAAAACCAGAACGCCGGCGACCTTTCGGTCACCGGCGTCTGGAGGGCGCAGCGCGCGGGGGCAGGGCGCGTGAGCCTAGGAGTGGCCGCCGACGATGTATTGCACGGCAAGGCGCTTGGCATCGGCGCGCTTCTTGGGAAGCACGTCGTCGATGTTCATCGCCTGCGTGGTATTGACCTTGGCGTCTTCCGGGTTGCGCAGCACGGCGGTGAGTTTGCCGGAGTTCTTCGCCACCACGATGCGTTGCGCATCCGCGGGGCTTACCGACAGCGTGATGGTGGTATAGGTCTTGGGCTTATCGCTTCCCTGCTGTTTGCGGGTGACCTGGCCGGTCGCCAGCACCTCGACGTTCGAGAGCAGCTGGAAAGTGACATCGGTGCTGTTGGAGCCGCTGCCGTGGGCGGTGGCCATGAGATCGATGTGGTCGGAAGGCCTGAGCATCCCTGAGATCGAATTGACCTCATCCACCTCGGTGGTGAGGGCACGATTGCCGCTCTCGAGGGTGTTGGAGAACACCATGCTGGTCGACTCCAGGTGAACCTCGAGCAGCGCCTCGCCGCGCTTCAGGGGCGCACCCAGCCTTTGACCCACGTACTGGCCGAAGCGCTTGGGGCTCACCGAGGACAGGTGCGCGTATTCGGCCGGAATCTGGGCCTTGGCAAAGAGTTTCGGGTCGATGTGCGCGCCGCGCGGCAGATCCTGCTTGGCGACGACCACGGTGACCATCTTCTGAGAGTGGGCCGCGGCCTCAATCTGGTTCATCCGGTCCTTGAGCATCTTGTGGCTCAGGCCCATGGCGACGATGCCAAGACCGATTGCGCCGACCAGCATCAGCCAGCTGCGGTTCATTCGTGGGAATTTCACGGCGAGTTTCATCGGTCTCTCCTCAAGGCAGCGAGATGAACAGGGTGAGATTGGCGTAGAAGGTCTTGATCGCCTGGCACAGCGCCGAGCCGGCCCCGCTCGTGAAGAGCGCCGCGGCAAGCGCTGCGGCGATGACGACGTACTCGACCATCGACTGGCCGCGCTGGTGGCGGGGGGATCGGATGGGGGTTCGGGAGCGGCTCATGTGGGTGTTCCGGTGCGATGAATCGTGTGGGCGAGATCGTGCCCGTCAGTCCTCGTCCGGCCCAGTGTCTTTGGTCACGAGGTTCGCAGTGAGGGTCGAACCGCGGCCGCCCGGGGCCTGCGTGATCGAAACCTGCAGCTCGTTACCCTCGCGGGCGAACGCTGCGAAACCGCTGGCGGGGCGCCCCTCGCGGCTCATGCCGGCGCCGCCCTGCACCTGCTGCCAGCTCTCATTCGTCAGCGCCGCCTCATAGAACGCCGACACGGACGAGGGGGGCTGCGGGGCGAGGATCACGACCTGGCGGCTGTGCTTGCCGGGATCATCCGACTCGATGACCGAGATCACGTGCGCACCGCCCATCATGGGCAGTTGGCCGGGATCCAGATCCGGCTTTGCGCCGCCCACCTGAGCGACGGCGAGAAGGCCTGTGCTCGCGCCGTGCGGGGCATCCTCGACCTTGAGGGTCAGAAGAAAGGGGCCGTGCTTCTGGCCGACCACCGTTGCCTCGCCCAAGGGGTGCACCGTGGCGGGACGCGGGTAGCCCCCCGACCAGTAGGACTGGTAGTAGGCAACGATTTCGGTACGGCTTGCGCGCGACTGGAACTGCATGATGCGGGTCGGGACGCCGTTGACCCGCATGCTCTGCGCCACCCACTGCACATCCGCCTTGGGCGGCAGCGGCAGCTCGGGCCAGGGTTCCGAGGCGCGGGCGCGGTGCGTCCCCGACAACACCACGAGTATGGTGGTGATGGCGAACGTCTCGAACAGGCGCCGGAGGAGGCCGAAGCGGCGATGGGCCGAGACGGTGACGCAGGCCGGTGTCGGGGTGTGCATGGCGGGGGTCCTATTCACACTCGTTGATGCCCGTGGTCTTGGTCGGGTCGTAGTCCGGCTTAGTAGCGGTGGCGTCTGTGGGCACGATGTCGGCCTTGACGCAGCCCATGACCGGCGCCGGAGCCCCGGCGAGATACTCGAACAGGGTGTTGACGCCCGGGATCTTGTTGATCAGGCTGATGGTGCGGCCAATCGCCGCATCGCCGATGTGATCGGCGACGTTCTGCGCACCGCCGCCGTTCCAGGGATCGCCGGCCACGACCGTCTTGGCGCCGATGGTGAGGCCGATGTTGGCGAGCGGTGCGAAGTGTGTGACGTTGACGATGGGCACCTCGACGTCCGCCGACACCGCGAAGTGGGTATTGAGGTCGTTGAAGCCGACCTTGGCGACTTCCGCGACAGCCTGCATGGGGTCGAGGTCGACCGAGGGCTCACCGAGTGTGACCTGTACGCCGCTATAGGCGGCGAGCATCGCATCGCCGTTCAGCTGGCCCCAAAGCGGGTTCTCATCCCCCGCGGTCGCCTCCGTCGCCTGCTCGTCGTAGGCGACGGTCTCGTTCGCGCCGTTGCGGAAGAAGCGCGCGACGGTCTCGTTGCCGACCACGGTGTCGCTCTGGTGGCTCTGCGGATCAAGCGCGCGCTCCATCGCCGCGTAGCGGCTCGCCTGGATGGCCTGGTGCTTGATGTCGCTGTACTTGCCGATATAGACGACGCCCATGAACAGCGGGATGAAGAGGAAGGTCATCGCGGCCACGAATTCGCTCATGGATTGCCCGCGCTGCAGCTTCAGGGAGGTCGGTCTCATGCTCGGTTCTCCTTCGGGAGTGTCACGTGTTCAGTCGGATTGCGGGTCGGGGCTGGTCGGCTGCGGGGTCATGCTGTCGAGCCCGGGCGAGCCGATCAGCACGTAGAGCTTCTGCTTGAAGCCATCATCCGGAGCAGTGAGGCGCGCCTGCCAGTAGGGGTTGTAGAGGCTCGCGTACTCGTGCACGCCGTCCTGTCGGGCCAAAAGGCCCGCCTTCTTGTCGGTCTTGTCGGGTCGCAGGAAGAACGTGCAGGCCTGCGAGATGGACGTCATGTTGTCCCCGTTCTGCAGGTTGTCTTTCAGATTGGGGGAGCCCTCGGGCGCTGCGATGTCGGTGTTCATGCCCAGGCGCTGCGTAGTCGCCGTAGCGGCTCCTGCCTTCTGCACCGCCGATACGAAGCGCAGCGACGGACTGTCGCTGAAATTGTTCTTCGAGCAGGGGTCGGTCTTGGACAGGTTCTGGGCGAGATCGCGCAGGTTCGGAATACCATCGCCGCTCGTCCCGGACCAGCTCACCGGCTCGCCGCCGTCCTGCCAGGCCATGGTGCAGTTGAAGGTGCTGGGACTGACGTTGCAGAGGTTGTCGCCCGTGGAGTCGTCCGAATCGGCATCCGAGCGGCCGTAGCCGATCGGCGCGGGCACCCAATTGGTGCTCTCGCACACGATGGACGAGAGGCAGAACGACGGGGTGGTCAGCGTCATATCAAGCGAATCCTGGCCCTCCCAGTGATTGAAGCCTTTGAGCTGGGTGCTGCCGGAGGTCTTGACGAAATTGGGGTAGACGAGACCCGCGCCGAGGAGCTTGAGCACGGTGTTGAGGTCGTCGATCAGCTCGCCCGCCCCGCGCTTCGCCGTGAAAACGTCGCGGGAATTCTCCATCACGCTCGCCGCATTGGTGCGCTGGTCGCCCGAGTAGTCGTCCGTGAAGGCCTTCCACGTGTCGTAGTTCAGCTGCACCATGAGCGGCGTGAAAGCCGGCACCAGATTGGCCTGGTAGTCCTGACCGTCGAAGCTGCTCGAGTTCTCCCGGGCGATTTCTTCAGCGATGAGCTCGGGCGCGGCGTAACCGGCGTCGTTGACTGCCGTGCGGGCCAGCTCCAGTGCGTAGTTGGTGTACTCGGGGACCTTCAGCATGGTCGGCAGCGCCTCATCGAAGCCGTCGATCGCTTCCTGCGAGGCATCCGCGACCGCCTGCGTGATGTCATCCAGGTAGGGGATGGGCGTGGTGTAGAGCGCGATGTACTGCAGCATCTCATTGTCATAGCGCAGCCAGGAGTCGAGGCTCACGAACTGCGCGACGGTGACTTCGTTCGCGACCATCGCGCGGTTGGTGTAGGCCTCGAAGTTCAGAATGCGTGCCTCGACCAGGGCGCCGGAGAGCGCCGAGGCATCGGCCGCGTTCGTGGTCTTTTCCTTCTCATTGGCGACCTGGCCGACGTTGTAGACGAGCGCAAAGGCGCAGCAGCACGCGGCGATCGTGGCGAGAAACCACACGATGGCCTGGCCGCACTGCTGACGCTGCTCGGAAAAGAATTTCTGGGGTCTCATGTGACGTTCCTTTTCGCTCGAAGGCGAACCTGCTGCGACTCGATGGTCCTTGGATCGGCAGCACCTTGCTATTGACTAAAGTCCTGTGCGCCGCAGGGCGGCGCGGATCGCGGCGCAAAAAAAAGCGGCGGCCAGTGGCCGCCGCGAGGGGGGGTTGCGGTAACGAAGAGAAATTACTGGTCCTTGTTCTGCTTGGTGTAGTCGTCGAGGCCGAGGGTTGCCGACGCATCCGTCGTCGCGTTGGTGCCTTCGGTCTTGGCATCGGTGACAGCGGTGTTCGCAGCGCTGTTGTTGCCTGCGAGGCTGTTCGTGATGCCGCTCATCTGGTCCTGTACGGTGTGGCCGAATGCGCTGTAGACGGCGATGGCGCCGATCGCGATCAGGGCAACGATGATGATGTACTCCGTCATTCCCTGGCCGAACTGGTTTCTGCGGCCAACGATGCGCTTGCTGAGCTTGGTGCGGTTCATGGTCATATCCTCCGGTAAATGATGGTTTGGGTCAGTTGGCACGGCATGTTGTCCGCGCCTCAAAAATCGTCGGGAGGCATGGTCCATCAAGCGCGCGCCCTTGCCTATTGACTAAAGTCCTATCGAATTCCGACCACGAAGCGACGGCGCCGCAGTACGCTTCGGGTCGAGCGAATCGATTGTCCTTATAGGGAGTGATGCAGATGAAACCACCACGGCACCCGCCGATGAAGCGCAGCGCCCGACTGGCGCAGTGCCTGATCGCAGTGATGGCGAGCGCCGCGATTTGCGCCTGCGCCAGCACGGCGACGCGTCCGGCAGAAGTTTCCGCGCAGCGCGCGAACGCCAACACCGCGCCGCCGGTGGCTGCCGCGCAGCCGGCTGATGTGGAGCGGCGCAACCGCCAATTCCAGCAGGCGCAGGCTTTGTACCTGAGCGGACGCCTGCAGGAGGCGGCCGCTGCGTTCGAAGATCTGACACGTGCCTACCCGCGCGATGCGCATGTATGGCTCAAGTACGGCAACACGCTCGCCAAGCAGGGCAACTACGACGGCGCCGCGACTGCCTTTCAGACCGCGCTCACGATCGATGCGGAGCTTGGCGGTGCTGCGATCAATCTTGCCATCGTGCGGCTCGGGCAGGCGCAGGCAGCGCTCGACATCGCGCTCGCCCGTGCGGCTTCGAATTCCGCCGAGCACCTGCAGGCCGAATCGCTGCAACGCCAGATCAAGGCTCTGCTCGCAGCTCCGGTCAGCGGCGGCGCCCCGACGCACTGAACACAACTGACTTCTGTATGAGAGGTGCAACCATGAACAGGCCCATCCGAACAGCCCCCGCGCACGGCAGGCAGAGCGGCCGCGCCCGACAGGCGGGCGCGACCATGGTCGAGTTCGCCATCGTGAGTCCGCTCGCGCTGCTCATGGTGCTGGCGATCATCCAGCTCGGCCTCATGTTCAGCGCCAAGGCAGTGGTGAACGAGGCTGCCTTCCTCGCCGCGCGCGCAGGCTCCGTGGCCAACGCCCAGAGCAGTGCGATGCAGCCGGTTCTGCAGAAGGCGCTCATTCCCTTCTACCAGAACACCAGCATTCCGACCGACTACCTGCGGCTTCAGGACGCCCTAAACAGCGCCAACAACGACGCTGCCTTCATGAGCCTGCAGATCCTCAACCCGGCCCCAGCCGCCTTCACGGACTTCGGCACCACCAGCAGTGCGTCGAACGGTCACACTTATATCCCCAACGACAACTTGGAATATCGCCCGCACACCAACGGCGGCTCGTCCAAGCTCTCGATCCAGGACGCCAATGCGCTCAAGATCAAGGTGGTCTACGGGTACAAGCTGAAGGTACCGCTGATGGCCCTGGTGGTGAACGCCGTGATGTGCGGCTTCGACACCGGTAACGACGACTTCGGTCGCAAGCAGGCCGTGACCGGCGAGAACGACGCCAGCGACTGCACGACTTATTACAGCCAGGGCCGCATCCCGATCGTCTCCTACGCCACGGTGCAGATGCAGACACCCGCCTATCAGGACGACAGCGGGGGGTGAGCGCGTGCGGACTGGACAGGCGTCGCGCCATGGCGCTAGCCTGAAGGCAAGACATGGGGAAGGCTGATGGATACGAATAAAAAGGTCCTCCTGGTCGATGATCACGATCTGGTGCGCTTCGGCACCAGTCTGCTGCTGGAGTCGCTGGACGAGGTGCAGTGTGCGATTACACCGTGCCGCTCGCTCGATGAGGCACGCACGGCCTGCCGCGAGAGCGGACCGTTCGATCTGGTGCTGCTTGACCTGAACCTGCCCGATGCGAAGGGCCTGCAGGGACTGCGCACGCTGCGCGATGAGTGCCCGGACGTGCCGTTTGCCATGCTCACCGGCACCCAGGACGAGTTCGTCATCCGCCAGGCCCAGGCGATGGGCGCGGTCGGCTACCTTTTGAAGTCCTGGACCCCGGAACGGCTCAAGGAGGCCTTGAAGTCGCTGCTGCGGCCGCTGCCTTCAGGTCCTGCGGCCGCGACGATCGCCCAGCGCTTCCCGAAGCTTGCGGGAACCTCGCACTACGATCGCGTCGCAGAACTCGGACCGCGACACCTTCAGATCATGGAGCTGATACTCGAGGGTCTGAGCAACCAGGAGATCAGCAAGTCGACCGAGCTGTCGCTCGGCACGGTCAAGAACTACGTGTCCGCCATCCTCCTGGCGCTCGATGTCGACTCGCGCTCGCACCTGATCAGCCTGTTCCATTGAGCCGTACGCCCTTGTCCGCAGGCCTCGGGCGGCGCGCTTTGTGATCTGACACGGTGATTCCACCCGGATGAACGCCGAGGCTTCCATTCCCGGCAGTGGCGTGCCGGATGCGAAGAGTGCGCGCGCCGACCGCCGCGTCGCGCAGGTGCTGTACCGCACAGCGCTCGAGGGTGATCGCTGGGCGGTGGTGACGACGCTGCTCGGTGCCCTGTTCGTGGCCTCGGTGGTGGCCCAGGAGGGCTCATCCCACGCCGCGTGGCTTTGGTGCACGGCGTGCGTGGTGCTGGCGGGCCTGCGCCTGCTCGTCAGTCAGCCGCGCCTGTTTGGCAAGTCGCCGCCGCAGGCACCGGATCACCGCGGTCGCTGGCTCGCGCTCCTGTTCGTGACTTCCGCCATCTGGGGCGCAGGTCCCTCGCTCTTCCTTCTTGACAATCCCTCGACCGACACCTTGCTGACGGGAATCCTGCTCGCGGCGGCGGGTCTCTTGGCGCCGCTGCTGGCCGCTTCGCGCCCGGCGGTGTACCTGTCCCTGCTGCCCGCGCTGGTGCCGCTGGTGGTGGCGCTCGCGCTGCGGCCGGTCAGCGCCGCGTTTCCCGCCTCGGGCAACTCGCTGCTGCTGGCCTCGCTCGCGGCGGCCTTCCTCCTGGTGCTGCTGCGCGTGACGCTGACCCAGAACGATTCGCTCGCGCTGTTCCTGGCGGTGCGCTTTCACAACGAGGACCTGGTGCAGCAGCTGCGCTCGCAGGTCGAAGTGGCCGCGCGCGCGAACCAGGAGAAGACCCGCTTCCTCGCCTCCGCCGCGCACGATCTGCGCCAGCCGTTGCACGCGCTCGGGATGTTCTGCGCCGCACTCGAGCAGCGCCTGAACAACACCCCGGAAAAGCCCCTGGTGCGCAACATGATGAACGCGATCGAGGCGCTCGATGGCTCGTTCGGGGCGATGCTGGACATCTCGCGGCTGGATGCCGGGGTGGTGCAGACCGCGGTGCAGACCTTCCCGATCCGCGATGTCTTTCGCCGGCTGTACCAGCAGTTCGGCGGTGATGCCGAGGCGCGCCAGCTGGCGCTGCGCTTCCGCGCGACGCGCCGCGTCGTGCGCAGCGATCCCTTGCTGCTCGAGCGCGTGCTGGCCAACTTGGTGCAGAACGCGCTGCGCTACACGCGCCAGGGGGGCGTGCTGGTGGCGGCGCGGCGCCATGCGGACGGTGTGGCGCTGGAAGTCTGGGATACCGGCCTTGGGATCGCCGATGACCAGAAAGAGATGATCTTTCGCGAGTTCTTCCAGATCGACAACCCCGAGCGCGATCGCAGTCGGGGTCTTGGCATCGGCCTGGCCATCGTGCAGAGGCTGTGCAACCTGCTCGGCCATCCGCTCGAGATGCACTCGAGGCTGGGTCGCGGGACCGTGTTTCGCCTGGTCGTGCCCAAGGGAGATGCCGAGGCGATCGATGTGCCCGCGCCCGAGGCCGACACGCTGCCGCCGCGCCGGGCGGGCGGCATCACGGTGCTGCTGATCGACGATGAGCGCGTCATCCGCGAAGCCACGCGCGAGCTGCTGCGCCCGCTGCACGTGGATGTGCTGGTGGCGGCCACCATCGCGGAAGCCGTGGCGCTTGCGAAGGAGGCCGGCCAGCGCATCGATCTGATCCTCTCCGACTGGCGGCTGCGCGGAACCGAGAACGGCGTCGAAGCCGTGCGCGAGGTGCGCGCGGTGACCGGGGATGCGACGCCGGCTGTGCTCATCACCGGCGACACCTCGCCCGAGATCCTCAAGCTCGCCCACGAGAGCGGGCTGGTGATCCTGCATAAACCCCTGCAGCCGCGAGCGCTGGTGCGGCTGGTCAAGCACCTGCGACGCTGATGCGTCAGGCGCCTGTCGCAGTGCACAACGCGCAGTTAAGTCAATATGACTTTAGTGATTTGCGCCGGATGCCGCTGCTACGGTCAACTGGCAGGTGTGGGTTAGGGAGTCGGCGCCCGGGAAGGCACAATCAGAGCGGGAATGTGACTCATCAATGACCCTTGTCCTGCACGGCATTGCGCTCAACGAAGAGCCGATGAGCCAGCCGCTGATCGGCCGCTTCGATGAGCGTGGCGGCACGCTCGGGCGTTCCGACAGCGCCACCTTCACCCTGCCGGATCCGGAGCGGATGATCTCGCGCGTCCAGGCGCAGGTGCTGCACGTCGATGACGGCTACTGGATGGAGAACGTCAGCGCCGCCACCCCGATCCTGCACAACGGACGGCCCCTGAGTGCCGGCATGCGGGTGCTGCTGCACGATGGCGATGAGGTCAGGATCGGCGGCTACACCCTGAAGGCCGCCTTCGAAAACGACGAGACCAGCGCCACCATCCTGCGCGGACGCACGGTGATCACCCATCCGCGCGGCATGGCGCCGGCGCCCAATGCCGCACGCGCGGGCGCGGCGGCGGCGCCGCTGCCCAGTGTCCGCGAGCCGCCGGCTGCACCCTCCGATGTGGCAAGCGAGCAGCTGTGGCGCGCCTTCCTCAAGGGCGCCGGGATCGAGCTTGCGCAGGATCCGACACCTGAACTTCTCGCCACCCTCGGCGCGATGATGAGGATCGCGGTCGGCGGCATCCATCGCCTGGTGGCGATGCGCGCCATGGCCAAGGATGAAATGCAGGCGCAGATGACCGTGATCCAGGTGCGCGGCAACAATCCTCTGAAGTTCGCACCCGATGCGGAAGTGGCGCTGCGCCTGCTGCTGCAGCCGCCGGCGCGCGGCTTCCTGGCAGGCCCTGCGGCGCTGCGCGATGCGCTCACCGACCTGCAGTCGCACCAGGTCGGCGTCATCGCCGGCATGCGCGCCGCACTCGAGGCGGTGCTCGATCGCTTCGATCCGGCCAAGCTCGAGACTCATCTCACCAAGCGCTCCGTGTTCGATTCACTGCGGCCGGCGCACCGCCGCGCACGCCTGTGGGAGGTGTATCTGGAGCACTACAGCTCGCTGCGCGAGGAGGCCCAGGAGGACTTCCAGCGCTTCTTCGGCGCGGCGTTCCGCGAGGCCTACGAGGCGCAAGTGCGCAGCCTCGATGCCGCCTACGAGGCCGCCGGCGACTCGCGGCCGCCCGGGGGCAGCCGGTGAAGGCCTTCGAGGTGCAGGTCGCGCAGCGCAGCTGCGTCGGCTCGCGCTCGCGCAACGAGGATTGCCTCGCCGTCGAGCGGCAGAGCGGCCACTGGTGCCTGGTGCTCTCGGATGGGGCCGGCGGCCACGGCGATGGCGCACGGGCTGCGCAGCTGGCGGTCGAGCGCGTGCTGGCCGGCTTTCGCAGCCGCCCGCCGGTGGATGCGCGCGATCTTTCGGAGCTGCTGCTCGATGCGCACGATGCGGTCGTCGCGGGGCAGCGCGAGCGGGCGGCCGCGAGCCCGCACTCGGCCATGCACGCCACCGTCGTGGTGCTGACGATCGATACCGGCAAGGGGGTGGCGCTGTGGGGACACGTGGGGGACTCGCGCCTGTATCAGTGGCGCGCGGGCCGGCTCGATACCGTGACGCGCGATGACAGCGTACTGCAGTGGGTGCTCGATACGGGGCTGGCGGACGCCGAGCGCATGCAGAAGATCACCAACCGCGGCGTGCTCTTGTCCGCGCTCGGCTCGGCCGAGGAAGTCGTGCCGCATGTCTCGGCGCCGTTCGAGCTTGAGCGCTCGGATGCCTTTCTGCTCTGCAGCGACGGGTGGTGGGGCGCACTCGATCGCGAGGTGCTGTCGCAGTCGCTGAACGAGGCTGCGGCGCCCGAGGAGTGGCTCGAGGCGATGATGGCTCTCACGCAACAGCGCGCCGATCCGCGCCAGGACAACTTCTCGGCGATCGCCTGCTGGATCGGCGCGCCGCTCGATGCGAACGAGGGCGAGTGCGCAACCGAGGCGGAAACAATACCGCCGCGCTCAGCGCCGGCCCTGCATCCGCGCTGATGTCTTCGCCCATGCGTCATGTCTTGCGTGCGACGGCGCTCAGCGTGGCTCTCGGCGTACTCCTCGCCGGGCGGCCGCCGGCGCTCGCGCAGTCGACGCCTCCCGCAGGCTCAACACCGGTGGAACTGACGGTGGTCGGGGGAGCCGACCTCAACCCGAATGCGCAGGGGCGCGCCTCGCCGGTCGTGGTGCGGATCTTCGAGCTTGCCGGCACCGCCGCCTTCGAAGCCGGCGACTTCGCGACGCTGTCCGAGCATCCGGACGCGGTGCTCAAACACGATCTCATCGCCCAGGATGAGTTCGTGCTGCGACCCGGGGAAATCCAGCCGCACAACGGCGACCTCGGGCCACAGGTGCGGGCACTGGGCGTCGTGGCGGCCTTTCGCGATCTTGAGCACGCGGTGTGGCGGCTGACCGTGCCGCTCAAATCCGGAACCCGCAACTTCCTGCTCATCGATCTGGACAAGGACACGATCCGCCTGGTGACGGTCGAGCCGGGTCGTTCCTAGCGCCGTGCGCAGCGGGGCAGTCACGGTCGGGCCGCGGGGCGGGGCATCGGTGCGGCCCGGCGAGCGGCTGCTGTGGGAGGCGGATGCGCTCCTGGCGCTGGTGCCGCAGCTGCGCGCCACGGGATTCGTGTCGAATCTGCCGCGGCTGCGCGAACAGATCGCCGCGAGGCTGCGCGATTTCCAGGCGCGCGCCAGCCGCGACGGATTCGAGGCCGGCCGCATCGAGCAGGCGAGCGAGGTTCTCGCCGCGCTGATCGATCAGGTGGTGACTTCGATGCCGTGGGGGGCGGAGCTGGGCTGGCGCTCTCTTGCGGCGCTGGCACCGGGAGGTGCCGCCCGCCCGCCCGCAAGTCCCGCCGCGCGTCTGTCCGAGCTCACGCGTGCGTCTTCATCCGATGCCGGCATGCGCGAGCTGATCGGCATCGCTCTCGCGCTCGGCTTCGACGGGCGCATCTCGGGCGCCGATGGTGCGCAGATCGATCAGGTGCGCTCGCAGCTCGCGGCGGCCGAGCCGAAGGCGCAAGTGCGCGACGGGCTCGTCCTGTCGGGCACTGGCGCCGCGATCGAGCGCGCCCACGCCCTGGTGAGCTGGCTGCCGCTGTGGGTGACGAGCCTGGCGGTGGCCGCAGCTCTCGCGGTGCTTTTTTTCGCACTCGAGCTGTCGCTCGCCGCGAAATCCGACCGGCTCTACGCTCGCATCCTTGCGCTCAGGGCCCCGGCGGCAGCGGCGAGCGCGCCGCTGCCGGCCCCGCAACCGCGCCTCGCCGGCCTCTTCTCGGGGGAGGCCGCGCAATCGAACCTCTCGGTGCGCGATGAGATCGATCGCAGCGTGATCGTGGTGCCGGGGAAGGCGCTGTTCGCAGCGGGCAGCGCGACGCTTGAGCCGGCCGGCGCGCAACTCGTGCGCAGGCTCGCCCCGGCGCTGCAGGGCATCCCCGGGCGCATCCAGGTCATCGCTCATACCGAGGGCAGCGTGGCGCACTCGGCACGCTATCCGTCCGACTGGGAGCTGTCGGTGGATCGCGCACGCGCGGTCGAGGAAGCGCTGCACGGCGATGGCATCGACGCCGCCCGGCTTCGTTACGACGGGCGGGCCGGCACCGAGCCGGCCGGCGGCGCTGGCGCGGCCCAGGCCGTCAACGGCGATGGCCGCATCGAGATCGTGCTGCTGGTGGGGCGCTGATGCTCAGGTCCTGGGTCTTCGCAGGCGTCGGTCTTCTCGCCTTTGGCGTGCTGGTGTGGTTTGCCGGGCCGCTGCTGGTCATCGCAGGCCAGGCGCCGCTCGCAGCAGCGCAGGTGCGCGTGCTCGTGATCGGCGTGTTCACGCTGCAGTATCTGGCGCAGAAACTGTGGAGCCAAAGGCGCGCGCGGCACAACAACGAGCGCGTGGTGGCCGAGCTTCGGCCGCCGCCCACGCCCGGGCTGCCGGCGGAAACCGAGCAGCTGCGCGAGCGCTTCTCGGGCGCGCTCGCGCAATTGCGCCGGATGCGCTTCGGTGCGCGCTCGTGGAAGTTCGGGCACTCCTACCTGTACCAGCTGCCGTGGTACATGATCATCGGCGCGCCGGGGGCCGGCAAAACCACCGCGCTCTTGAACTCGGGGCTGCATTTTCCGCTCGACGCAAAGCTTGGGCGGGGACCGGTGGGCGGCTTCGGCGGTACGCGCAACTGCGACTGGTGGTTCACGGACCGCGCGGTATTGATCGATACGGCGGGACGCTACACCACCCACGACAGCAACCGCGTGGCCGACCGCCAGGCGTGGGAGGCCTTCCTTCAGTTGCTGCGGCGCGCCCGCCCGCGCCGGCCGCTGAACGGCGTGCTGGTGGCGGTATCGGTCGGCGACCTGCTCGGTTTCAACTCAGCTGAGCTCGCCGAGCACGCGCAGGTCCTGCGCGCGCGCCTGGATGAGCTGCAAAGTGCGCTCCAGGTGCGTCTGCCGGTCTACTTCCTTTTGACCAAGTGCGATCTGCTGCCCGGCTTCGTCGATTGGTTCGGCAGCTTCGAGCGCAGCCAGCGCGACCAGGTGTTCGGCGTCACCCTGGAGCTGCGCGCGGAACATTCCGCACCGGCCGCTTTAGAGTTCGGCGCTTCGTTCGATTCACTCATCAACCGCCTCGCCGACTCACTGGTGGAGCGGCTGAAGGCGGAGCGCGACGCGCAGCGCCGCGCGCGGATCTTCTCGCTGCCGCGCTCGCTGCGCGCGCTCGCCGCACCGCTCGGCACACTCGTCAACGGCGCGTTCGGATCTTCGGGGAGCCCGGGCGGCGCGACGATCTGCCTGCGCGGGGTATACCTGACCAGCGGCACGCAGCAGGGCACGCCGATCGATCGCATGCTGTCGGCATTCGGTCGCGAGCTGGGTCTGGAGCAACAGATATTGCCGGCCAACCAGAGCACCGGCAAGAGCTTCTTCCTGTCGCGCTTGCTGACGGAGGTGGTGTTCGCCGAGTCGCAGTTGAGCGCCGATACGCCGCTGCGGGCGCGCTGGCAGCGGCGAATGCTTCTGGCATCGCTGGTGTCGGTGCAGCTGTGCGCGCTCGCGCTCGCCACCTGGTGGGTGGCCGGCTATTTCCGCAGCGCCGATGACATGGTGAGGCTCGAGGATGAGGTGACGGGAGCGGCCGCCGTGGTGGATGCGATGCCTGCGCAGGCCGGCGCCGACCCGCGGGCTCTCTTGCCCGCCCTCGATGCGCTGCGCACCCTGGCGCACGCGCGCCGGCGCGCCAGCGAGCGCTCCGAGCTCATCGACATCGGCAGCCGCGCGCGCCTGAAACTCACCGCCGCCTCGCACGAGGCCTACGAGCGCATGCTGCTGGGAGCGCTGCAGGGCAGGATCGTGAAGGCGATCGCTGCGACGCTGCGCTCGGGCGCCGACGTGAACCTTCAGTACGAGGCGCTCAAGGCCTACGCGATGCTCACGGATCCTGCGCATTTCGACGCCGCCGGCCTTGAGGTGTTCGTGATGTCCGACTGGAATTCGGCCCTGACCCCGCCGTTGAGTGCGAGCGAGCGGCAGGAACTGGTCGGGCACCTGGACGCACTGCTCGCCGCCGGTGCGGTCGGATCGGGTGTCACGCTCGAGCCTGCCCTCATCGACTCGGTGCGCAGCCGTCTGGGTGCGCAGTCACCGGCCGAGCGGATTGCATTGCGGCTTTCGGTTGCGATCGATTCGCGTCCCTTCGCCGACTTCACGGTGGCGTCCCTCGGTGAACCCGCGACGACACTGTTCGTCGGCGCGGATGGCCGCTCGCCGCCGCGCGCGGTGCCGGGGCGGTTCACCCTCGAGGCTTACGAGGCGGTGGTGATCCCGCAGGCGCCGTCGATCGCCGCCCAACTCGCCTCCGAATCCTCGTGGGTGCTCAAGGTGGCGCAGGCCGACCCGGTGGCCGGTCTTGGTGAATTCATGGCCTCCTATCGCGCCGGCTACACCGAAGCGTGGTCCGCGCTGATCGAGGATCTGCACCTGAAGCCTGCGGCGAGCAACGAGGAGGCGATCCGGCAGGCGCAGGCACTGGGTACACCCGGCGGTGCGCTCGAAGAGCTCGTTAACGAGATCGTCCGTCAGACACCGCTGCATGCGGCCAGTGGCGCCGCGGGTCCGATCGCACCTTCCGACCCAGGCGCCGGGCCGCTCATCGCGCTCACGACACTTGCGAGCGCGGGCGGCAACGCCGATGCGGCGCTGAGTGGCGCGCTGGAGTCTTTCCGTGAACTTGCGACACTGCGCACCCCTTCGGCAGCCGGCGCTGCTGCCTCAGGAGCGGCGGCGCCCAGGGAGCGGCTGGCGCGGCTGAGCGCCGATGCGCAGCGCGAGGCCGAGCCCATCCGCTCGATGCTGCTGACGCTTGCGGTGTTGCCGGCACCGGGGGCACCTGCTGCGCCGGCTAATGCCGCGGCACTCTCGCGCGAGATCGCCGCCCGACTCGGACTGGCGTGCCTGCGCCTGGTGGCCGGGCAGTTCCCCTTCGATCGCACCGCGCCGCGCGACGCCACGCTTGAGAGTTTCTCGCGCCTGTTTGCACCCCGCGGGGCATTCGATCAGGTCTTTGCGCAACTGCTCGCGCCACGCGTGGATACCTCGACGGAGGACTGGCGTGCGCGCACCCCGGCGGCGGGACCCGACGCGCAGGAGCTGGAACGCTTTCGCGCGGCCGCGCGGATCCGGGACGCGTTCTTCGCACAGGGTGCCGCTCAGCCGGCCCTGCAGCTGACCTTCCGGCCGCTCGACATGGATCAGAGCATCGACCGCTTCCAGCTTGAAGTGGACGGCCAGCTGGTGCGCTATGCCCACGGCCCGCTGACGCCGACCACCGTGAAGTGGCCGGCACGGCAGGGGAGTGCGCGCATCGAGGTCACGCCTGCAGCTGAGGGGCCGCCGCTTGAATACAACGGGCCGTGGGCGCTGTTCCGGCTGTTCGACCATGCCGCGATCCAGGAGGCCGACTCACCGGGAAGCTTTCGGGTCGTGTTCGACGTTGCAGGCCGGCACGCCAGCTTCGAGGTCCGCAGTGACGGCGCCGGCAATCCTTTCCGCCTGCACGAACTTGAGCACTTCGACTGTCCGATTTCCCGTCCATGAACGCGGAGGGTGGGGCGCAGGCTTGCGCAGGCTGGTTCGGGAAGATTCCCGCGCTCGGGGATTTCGTCACGCGCGGCCTGCCGGCAAGCTTCGTCACACCCTGGGACGCGTGGCTGTCGGGTGAGCTTGCGCAGGCGCGCCAGGGGCTGCGCGAGGGCTGGGACGAAACCTATGCCAGCGCGCCGACGTTATGCTTTTCGCTCACCCCGGGTGCGCTCGATGAGAAAGCCTGGCACGGCATAGTCGTGCCGAGCTTCGATCGCGTCGGGCGACAGTTTCCACTCACGCTCGCACTCAGCGGCCCGCGAGAGCTGGCCGCAGGCTTCGGGCGAGCCGGATGGGCTCAGCTTTGCGCACTCGCTCGGCAGGCGCGTGAGAGTGAGGACAGTGCGGATGACTTGGACGAAGCGCTGCGGCTCTTCATCGGCCAACACTTCAATTTCCCGGCGTCGCAAGATCGGGAGCCCTGGCGCGTCGGTTCCGTTCTGGCGACAGTTCCCGAGGGCTTAAGCCTTTGGTGGTCACAGCCGGCAGTTGAGGACCGCGAGGCGGTCCCGATCCTCTTCTACGGTCTGCCGCGCGGGGAGTGGTTGCGCGAACTGCTCAGCTTGCGGTAAGCGCAACACGCCGCCTCGAATCTCTGTCGCGAGCGGCCCGCCGATCTCAGCTGCGCTTTAAATCGACGCTCAGGTGAGACGAACGAGCTTTACGCGACAGGAAGCATCATGAGACAGAGACGGACCCATCTGTCGATCGCGCGCGGGGCACGCAGTGCACGTCAGCTGGTGCTGTTCAGCGCAGGCGCTGGCCCAGCGGCAGCCGGCATCCTTCACCAAGCCACGGGCTTGAGAGTCGCCAGCTCGCGTGACTTCGATGGAGCGTTGAGGCATGCGCCTCCCGCGCCGGGTGAGGCAATCGTGTTCGAGCGTCTTGCAGCGGCATGGCTGCATGCGGATCCCGACCAGGCGCGCTCGCTGCGTGCGCGCGCCGGCGCGCTCATCGAAGACGAGCGCTACGTTCGTGCGCAGGCTCTGCCCGCGCCAATCTGCGGCGAGGCGCTTCGCGACTCGGCACAGGCGAGCTGGGGCCTCACCGCCACCCGCACCCTCTCGTGCCGCTTCAGCGGTCGCGGCGTGCGCGTCGCGATCCTCGATACCGGCCTTGACCTTCAGCATCCGGACTTTGCCGGCCGCGACATCGTGTCGCAGTCATTCGTGGACGGCCTGTCGTGCCATGACGGCAACGGTCACGGAACATTCTGTGCGGGAGTGGCGTGCGGCCCGAAGCAGCCCAGCCAGGGACCGCGCTACGGGGTGGCCTTTGACGCGCAGCTTTTTGTCGCCAAGGTACTCGATGACGAGGCGGGCGGCGTGGACGGCAACGTGCTGGCCGGAATCGACTGGGCGGTCCGCCAACACTGCGCGATCGTCTCGATGTCGCTCGGCACACCGGCCCTGGTCGGCGACGCCTGTCCTGAAGTTTACGAGCAGGTGGCCGCGCGTGCGCTGGCGGCGGGGACGCTTCTGATCGCGCCCGCCGGCAACCATAGCCAGCGTCCCGACACCATCACGCCCGTCGAGCATCCGGCCGACTGCCCCTCGATCCTCGCGGTTGCCGCCCTCGATCAGAGCCTCACCGTCGCGCCGTTTTCAAACGGCGGTTTGAATCCGCACGGCGGCGAGGTCGATCTTGCCGCCCCGGGGATCTCGATCGGCTCCGCCGCGCCGCGCCCGATCCTGTACCAGACGTCCAGCGGCACGAGCATGGCGACACCCTTCGTGGCCGGGATCGCAGCACTGCTGGCCGAGAGCAATCCCACGGCGCGCGGCGCTGCGCTGCGCGCTTTACTGTTGCAGGCGCTGCGGGCATTGCCGGCTCTCGCGCGCGATGTAGGAGGCGGTCTTGTTCAGGCACCGCAGTAAGTTGAGGGTCTCACCGGGGCGCGCCAATGTCGCGATCGCGGTCGCGGATGATGCGCGCGATCGAATTGATGAGGTGGCCGCCGCCTGTCGCGCGCGAGGGCTCATCCACACCTCGACGCTCACGGAGATCGGCGTGCTGATGGGATCGGCTGAACTGGACAGCCTGCCGCGGCTGCGGGCGGTGCCGGGCGTGATGGCGGTCGAGCTCGAACGCGCCTGTCGCGTCAGGGCGCAGCGCCCGGCAGTAAATTGAACGGGTAGGTATGCCCGCTGCCGGGCCCGGCGCTGTCAGACTCCATCCTCAGCAGGTAGGTGCCCGGCTGCAGGCGGGTGGCATCCGCGTAGTAGTGCACGAATCCGTCCGGCCGCACAGCAAGACTGGTCAGGGTTCCAACGCGCACCATCGGCCGCTCGCCCTGCTTGAGGGTGAGGGTCACCGTGTAGCGGGAAGCTTGCGTGTGCGCGGTGGGCTCTGCGCGAAATTCGATCAGGCCGACCGAGGGCAGGGTGAGATCCGGCGGCGCCGAGTCTCCGCGCAGTGCGAGCAAAGTGTAAGGCCCCGCGAGGGCAGGCGCGCTGCGCGCCGAATGCGATGGGATGGAGGCCGTCACAACCGGGTGATTGGTCGATTGCACCCACAGCCACAGCGCCATTGCGGCCAGCACGGCGGCGGCCAGTGCCGGCAGCCAGAGGCGAATCCCCAGGCCCCGCCTCGCGGCGCCCTCGAGAAAATGCCGCTGCTCGCGTAACTGCTCCAACCCTTCGGTCAGGCGTAGCGACACCTCGTACTCGTGCACCAGTCCCGGGTCGCGCAGCAGGCGCTCCTCGAATGCCCGGTGCTCGTCCTCGGACAACCGCCCGCCGGCATGGTCGCGCATCCGCTCGAAGTCGTGCCCGACCTCGATCACCCGATGTCTCCGAGGGATTTGACCACGGCCTGGCCCACGGCACCGAGCAGCCCGCCGATGGCGATGACCGTGAGCAGGTCCGCCTTCCACAGGCCGCGCTGCTCGAGCAGCTCCCTGAAGCGGTTGCGGGCACGAAAGATCACCCGGTTGAAGTGCTCGCGCGAGAGGCGCAGCTCATGACAGATCTGCTCCTTCTCCTCGTCCTTCAGGTAGAAGCGCATCAGCAGTTCCCGGTCGCGCTGGGCTGGCATCTCCTCGAGCATCTGACGCGCGGCCGCCGCCCACTGCGTGCGCCCGACGCGTTCCCACTCGAGGTCCCCGCCGCCTTCCAGTTCATTCAGACCGATGGCGCTCGATTGCGTCGTGCGCTCCTTGCGGCGGTGGTTGCGCAGGTGATTCAGCGCCACCCGGTACAGGTAGCCGCCCACGTTCTCCGGATGGGCGATTTCCCCGCGTCGCAGTTTCTCGAGAGTGGTGACGGCGGCGTCCTGGAGAATGTCAGCCGCGACCTCCGGATCGCGCACCCGCCGCAAGATCAACGCCCGAAGGCCGGGGTAGTCGCGATAGACTTCAGACAGGTGGGAGACCGGGTCCGATGCCAACGCAGGGACGCACGATTTCCGGGGGCGAATAGCCGCGGGTGCCGCTTGGTCATCAACAGCAGGCATAAGCTGAGTATAAGCCTTGGCCGGCGCTTTCCTGCAGCGATTGTTTTTGCCGTGTTGGGGAATGTCGCAAATGCGCAAAGCTCCTCGTGCACTGCGGCACTCGGGACGCCCGCGCTCGCGTCCGGGCCGCTGAAGACCCTCGGAACGCAGCCCACGGCGGTGGATTTCGCCGCTCGGCCCGGCCACGACTACCTGATCGAAGTCGAAGAGCGCGGCAACGACGCGCGGGTCGAGGTTCTCGATTCCAGTGGCTTAACCATGGCCCGCGCCGACCATCCCGAGCGGCGCACCGGCACCCGCCGGGCGCTGGTGAGTGCGCCGGTCCCCGCTTCCGTGAGCGTGCGCGTGACCGGCAAGGAAGATGCAAACGCCGTCGGTGAAGTGAGGGTGCGCGTGTTTGATGTTGCCGCCCTCGGGACCCAAACGGACTGCGCAGTGATCCTGAAGACGCTTGCTCAGGCCGATGCCGACTACGCGGCGGGGGAAGAGATCGCCGCCGGCCACGCCTCGGGGGCAACCGTCAGCGCGCACGAGATCTTCCTGCGCGCGGCGGCGGGCTATTCGGCCGCGGAGCGTGCGCTCACGGGCCCGGCGGACCGCCCGCTGCGCGGTCAGACGCAACTCGCCCTCGCCGCCCTTCAGTACCTGAACCTTCAGGACTGGGCGCAGACGGAAAAGTGGGCCACGGCGGCCGCAGCGACGCTGGCGGGCGAGGATGCGTACCGCAGCGCGCGCGCCCAGGCGCTGGCAGCGGCGGCGTGGATGGAGACGGGATCCAGCGGCGCGGATTCGGCGCAGCTGCTGAGCCGCGCGCGCAGCACCCTGCAGACGCTGAGCCGCTTCTACCTGAGCCGCGACGAACGCTACGACGCCGGGCTGCAACTCTCCAACATTACCCTGACCTATTACTTCCAGGGTCGCTACCTCGAATGCGTGAGCGCTGCGGGCAGCGCGGCTCGCCTGTTCGACTCGATCCACGACACGCAGCGTCGCGCGCAGGCCTGGAATAACCGCGCGCTGTGCCTGTGGGGACTCGGGCGCCTGCCCGAGGCGCTGCACGAGTTCGAGCGCGTGATGCAGGATGCCACGCCGGATTCCCCGGGCCACCTCTACCTGACCGTCCACAACAACATGGCTCTGCTGGACTACGCCCTCGGCCACTTCGACGAGTCGCTGCGTCTTTTCGATCGCGCGCTCGACTTCGCACGGAAAACCGAGGCGCGCCGCGATGAGGCGCAGTGCCTGTACGGCATCGGCGTCAACTACTACGCGATCGGTGACCGGGATCGCGCTCGCCAGTTCCTCGAGGGCTCGCTCGCGATTCGCACGGCGGCGCTGGATGGCCGCGGTCGCCTGAGCACGCTGCGCTCGCTCGCCACCCTCGACGCCGAACAGAGGCGAGCGCAGGAAGCCGTCGTGCTGGACCGGGAGGCCTTAAGTCTTGCGGTGTCGCCGCCGGCGATCGAGCGCATCCGGATCCAGCTCGCCTCTCACACCGCCGCCACCGATGGCCCCACGCAGGCCCTGGCGCAGCTCGACGCGGTTCTCAGGCAAGGCGTCGGGGACCCGCTCATTCGCGAGGAGGGGCGGCTGCAGCGGGCGATGCTGCTTCGGGTGCTCGGCCGGCCGCGCGAGGCACTGGCGGACCTGAAGACGGCCCGGCCGCGCCTGCACGCCCTGGGCAGTATCACGGATGAGTTTGCCGCGGAGCTGGAAATGGCGCGCGCCCGGCGAGCGCTCGGGCAGAGGGCGGCGGCGCTCGCAGCGGTTGATCTTGCGCTCGCGCACGCCGATGCCCTGCGCCTGCAGACGGCGAATCCTGAGCTTCGCGCACAACTTCAGGCACCGCTGCGGCCCGCCTATGATCTGAAACTCGAGTTGCTGCGGGAGCGGTTCGATCAGGCAGTCGCGGCGGGGCGGCACAAGGAGGCCGACGCGCTCGCCGCCGCCGCGTTCAGCACCGCGGACGCCGCGCGCGCGCATTCCTTCGCCGACGTGGCGGCCGAGAGTTACCCGCCCGCGCTGCGCCGCGCGCTCGCCCCCGAGCTTCGCCGGCGCGAGCAGCTCTACGTTGAGCTCGCCGCCCGCAGGTTTGCCCTCGATACGCGGGTCGACGGATCAGGCTCCGGCGACCCGCGCGCGCAGCACCTGGTGGCGGACATCGCCGAACTTCAGCGCCAGGCCGACACCGTCAATACCCTGATCGCGGCCCGCGCCGCGCCCCCGCGCGCTGCGTGGCCCGGCGGGAAGGAGCCGCTCAACCTGCCGGCCGTTCCCGCCGATACGGCCATCGTGTCCTACTGGCTCGGATCCACCTCCGCCTACGCCTGGGTGATCCTGCCGGGCACGATCCACTGGGCGCACCTCTCGGCACCGGCGGGCATCACCGAGCAGGCCGCGGCCTTTCACCGCTCGCTGACGCGGCTCATCGACCCGCCCGCCGGCCGGCTCCAGGATGGGCTCGCCCTGTACGAGCTGATCCTGCGGCCGATCGAGCCCTGGCTCGCGGGTGTCCGGCAATGGATCGTCATTCCCGATGGCGCGCTCGACTACGTTCCCTTCGCCGCACTGCGGGACGCGAAGGGCTCGTTTGTCGTGATGCAGCATGACGTCGCCTTCACCCCGGCGGCCTGGATGCTGCACGCCGCGGCACCGACAGAGCCGCACGAGGGGCGCGCTTTGCTTTTGGTCGCGGATCCGGTGTACCAGGCGGACGATCCGCGGCTCGCGGCGCTGAGGAAATCCGCCCCGGACACCGCGGCCGAGTCCACGCTTGATCCTCGCGCCTACCAGCGTCTGCCCTACACCGCCGAGGAGGCGGCGCAGATCTCGGCGCAGTTCCCGCCCGCAGACGTGCTCGAGCTGAGCGGGCTCAACGCCACGCGAGCGCGGCTGCTGTCGCTTGACTGGTCGAAGTACCGCTTCATCCACATCGCCACCCACGGCGTCGCGGATGCGCAGGTGCCCGGGCTGTCGGCGCTGATCCTCGGCTCCTATGACGAGCGCGGCGATCAGGTCGACGGTGCGGTTCGCGTGGCCGACCTGTCGCTGCAGACACTCGACGCAGAGGTGGCCGTATTGAGCGCCTGCGATACGGCGCTGGGCCACGAGGTGCTCAGCGAGGGGCTGGTCGGCATCGGATCCACGATGCTCGCGCGCGGTGCGCACGCGGTCGTTGCCTCTCTTTGGCCGGTCTCCGATGAGATCGGCGCCCATCTCATGACAGAGTTCTACCGACACCTGCTGAACGAGTCGATGAGCCCGGCCGCTGCACTGGCCGCGTCCATGAGATCGGTGGTGTCGCGCGATGGATCGGCGGACCCGGCGCTCTGGGCTGCGTTCCAGGTTTCAGTCGTTGCGTCCGGGCCCGGCCTACCGATGCGCAGCGCCACACAGGGAGGGTTGCCACCACCAGGCCTTAGGAGATGACGTGAACTGCTGGATCAATAAGAGGGTTACGCTGAACGACAGCTGGGGAGCGGGAGCCGCGCACTCGCTCAAGACACCGCTTGGGCAGCAGCCGGAATTCTCGCTGCACCCGCGCTACCTGCGCGACGCCCAGGGCAATCCGCAACTGGCTCACTTCTCCATCGACTTCCCGTCCGGCTTTCTCTCCGATGGATGGCAGGGAGTCACCTTCACGCCGCTGGGCACGATTGCGGTGGCGGGGATCACCGGGCTGCCGCCATGGGATCCGTCTCAGAGGGATACCTACCGAAGGGTGATCGACGGTGCGGCGGTGAGTCTTGGCGACTCGCGCACGCTGCGGCTCGAGGCCGTGATCCCCTATCTCGCCGCGAACGGAGGCGTGGGGTACAACAAGGTGCGGCTGTTCTACGCATTCGGCGCGGTGAAGGGCGGCCATGTCGCGGATCTGGTGGTGGTCAAGATCGCCACGCACGCGGCCGTTCCCGGAACGGTCCAGGCAAGTCAGGACGGCTCGGGTCAGGGACCGCCGCACTAAGCGCCCCGCGGTGAGAGCCGCGCAAGGATCGCGATGCCGCGCCAGGGTGCGATTCGCGCATCGCAGCATGGCGCTTGCGCTGGCGTTGTGCGCCGTCTCGCCTCGTGCGCACCCATCCTTCGCCCGGGCGTGTCGCGGTCGCGACCAGGACCACCTGGCAGGGACTGATCGGCTGCAGCGCGCAGGATTTCCGCGGGCAGCGGCGCTCGCTCCGACCTGTACAGCTTCGCTTGAGCCGGCTCACTGCAGGATTCTCAGTGCGGCCGCCGCTGCGATCGAAGGCGCCGACGAGTCTCTCGGCGTCAGCATTGCACCCGATGGCAAGCGTCACCTCGGTCGTCACCGTAACTGCGCCAGGCAAGCCTGAGATCAGCATCACGGCGAAACTGAAATGCCTGCGATAAGGTTCGCAGCCAAAGTCGACCTTCAGCTGATGCTGGTGAAGCAAAGATATTCTAATCAGCGACTTGCTTCGGTGTGCGGGGAGAACGAGTCAGCCGAAGCATGTAAGCGGATGAATTTGCTTCAGGAACGCTTGCGGTCAGCGTGCCCTGACCGCGTCCGTGTTAAAAGAAGCACCGGGAAACCGGCGTGACCGAGCCACGAATGCGAGGGAATGCGGGGATTTTTTGACTGGGGATACACCGGGACTGCTCGAACTGACCACCGATGTCGTCGTCGACATCGAAGGTATTCGTGCGCTCACCAGCGACTACCAGCATCTCTACGAAGTCACCGGCAATACTCTGCCGTTCGCGCTGCAGGACTGGCACCTCGTCTGGTGTGATCACTTCCTGAATCGCAATCCGCCCATCCACGACCAGCCGCTTTTTGTGGTCCTGCGAAGAAGCAGTGGAGAGTGCGTCGCGATCGTTCCGTTGATTCTCAGCCGGCGGCGGCTCGGGCCCGTCAAGTTAGCTTCGGTGGCGCTGCTCGGCGTCGATCCCGGCCTCACCGAGATCCGCACTCCCCTGATTCAGCCCGGTTACGAGTGGCTCACCGTGCGAGCCGTGCACGCAAGCCTCAGCAGGGTCGGCGACTGGGACTGGATTGACTGGAATGGCATCAGCGCGGCGCTGGCCGACGCGATGGACGGCGAGATGAGGCCCGAGTGGCAGAAGAAAACCCAGGACTACGTGCTGGATCTGCCCTCGAGCTGGGAGAAGTTGCGCGCGGGACTCAAGCGCAACGTGCGTGAATCGCTGCGGCACTGCTACAACTCGCTGCGGCGCGACGGCCACGCGTTCGAATTCAAGGTGGCGCGCGAACCGCGCGAGGTTCGCCAGGCGTTGAAGCGGTTCCTGGAGCTGCATGCCATGCGCGCCAACATGACATGGGGCCCTGAGCATCCCAACCGCTTCTCCGGGCCCACCCTCCAGTCATTCCTGCACTCGCTGTGCGAGCGTCTGGCGGCGCGCGATTCAGTCAGGGTGTTCCAGCTTCGGATCGGTAACGAGATCGTCGCCTCGCGAATCGGCTTTGCCGTGGGCGACAGCATCTATCTGTACTATTCGGGGTTCGATCCCACCTGGGCGCGCCACAGTGTCATGACCACCACGCTCGCCGAGACCTTCAAGTACGCGATAGAGCACGGCTTCAGGACGGTCAACCTGTCGATCGGCGGTGAACAGTCGAAATTCCGCTGGCGTCCCCGCCTGGTGGAGTTTCACTCGGCGATCGTGCACCGCGAGTTCCGCAGATCCCGGATCCTGAGCACGGCCTATCGCCTCTCCATGTCCCAAAACAGCATGCGTCTGCTTAAAAGCCTGGTGTGGCCCCCCCGCGACTGGAGTTGAGTCAGGCATAACGCAATGACATTGCGCGCCGCCGTAGCTCACTGGCCGTTCATTCTCGCGTTTCGGGACTGTCCGCCCACTGCCGCTTCGGCTGCAGGCAAGGCTCGCAGCGATGGCGAGTGTTGACAGCCGAACGCGGGTGACTACATTTCGCCGCGTCGCACCAACACATGTCGGAGCGTCGGCGCCACACAATTGGTCAGGAGGAGACACTCATGAAGATTGCAGTGTTAGCTGTTGCCACGGGTCTGTCGCTCATCGCCGGCACGGCAATGGCCGACCCGGTCAGGGACTGGCACGATCTGGATAAGGTGCACACTCACGTGCTCGAATCGATCCACGAAATGGAGCGCGCACGCGCTGCCAATCACTACGACATGGCAGGCCATGGCGCCAAGGCCGAAGACCTGCTGCGCCAGGCGGAGCGCGAGCTGCACGAGGCAATCGAGGCGGCCAAAGCAGCCAAGTAATCCGAAGCTGCAGCCCCTGAGCGGCCGTGGCTGGCAAGCTACGGCCGCTCAGCCAGCTGTAGCCGGCGCGTCGCGCAGCTCAACCCAGGTCGGCGCGTGATCGCTGGGCTTTTCCCAGCCACGCACCTCGCGCTCGACCCCCGCATTCACCAGCCGCCCGCTGAGAGCGGGGTTCAGCAGCAGGTGATCGATGCGAAGGCCCGCATCGCGCCCGTAGGCATTGCGGAAGAAATCCCAGAACGTGTAGATCTGCGCATCCGGATGGATGGCGCGGATCGCATCCGTCCATCCCTGAGCGGTCAGGGTAGCGAAGGCTTCGCGCACCTCGACACGAAACAGCGCGTCATCCACCCAGCGCTCCGGCTTGTAGACATCCCGCCCGGTGGGGATCACGTTGTAATCGCCGGCGAGGATCACGGGCTCTTTTCTTGAAACCAGCTCGGCGGCATGCGCCAGCAACCGTTGCAGCCACTTGAGCTTGTAGTCGTACTTGGGTCCGGGTGCCGGATTGCCGTTCGGCAGGTACAGGCAGCCGATGACGATGCCCTGCACGGTGGCCTCGATGTAGCGGCTGTGGATGTCTTGCGAGTCGCCGGGCAGGGCGCGACGCACCTCGTCAGGCTCGCTGCCGCGCGCAAGGATGGCAACCCCGTTCCAGCTCTTCTGTCCGTGCCAGATCACCCCATAGCCGGCGTCCCGCAGCGCAGCTTCCGGGAATTTCTCCTGCGGCGCCTTCAGTTCCTGCAGGCACACGACATCGGGGGCGGCCTCGCCGAGCCAGCGCAGGAGGTTCGGCAGGCGCGCACCGATGCCGTTTACGTTGTAGGTGACAACTTTCATGAGAGAGCCCATGCGATCTGCGCGGGGTGTTGCGTGCGATCTTATTACCGCGCGGGGACTTCCTGAAGCACCACCAGCGAGCGTGCCTGCAGCGGGTATTTCTGTGGCGGCGGCGGCTGGCGCGCGAACGGATCGCCGCCGGCAGCGGTATCGAGCACCGTCGCCCAGGATTTGGCAGACAAGACCTCGGCGATGCTGAACGTGATTGCTTCGTGGTGCGCGTTCAGCAGCAGCAGGAAATTCGTGTCCTTGATCGGCTCGCCGCGCCGCCCGCGCCGCTCGATGGCTCCGCCGGCCAGATACACACCAAGACAGCGCGCGAAATCCGGCTGCCAGTCGCTCTCGGTCATCTCCCGTCCATCCGGGCTCAGCCAGATGATCTCCTTGAGCCCGTCGGCGGTGAGCGTATCGGCGGCCACGTAGCGGCGGCGGCTGAATACCGGGTGCCGTCGCCTGAGCTTGATCAGCCGCTCGACGAACTGCAGCAGCTCGCTGCGCCTGCCGTCCAGGTTCCAGTCGAACCAGGAGATCTCGTTGTCCTGGCAGTAGGCGTTGTTGTTGCCGCGCTGGGTGCGCCCGAGCTCATCGCCGCCGAGGATCATCGGTACCCCCTGCGACAGGAGCAGCGAGGCGATGAGATTGCGCTCCTGACGCTGGCGCAGCGCGAGCACGCCGGCATCGTCGCTCGGGCCCTCGACACCGCAGTTCCACGAGCGGTTGTCGTCGTGGCCGTCGCGATTGTCCTCGCCGTTGGCTTCGTTGTGCTTGTCGTTGTAGCTCACCAGATCTCTGAGCGTGAACCCATCGTGCGCCGTGATGAAGTTGATACTGGCGTTGGGCTTGCGACCGCTCGCCTCGTACAGGTCGGCGGAGCCGGTGAAGCGGCGCGCAAAGTCGCCGAGCAGTCCGCCGTCACCTTTCCAGTAGCCGCGCAGGGTATCGCGGTACTTGTCGTTCCACTCATTCCAGCCAGGCGGGAAGTTGCCGACCTGGTAGCCGCCGCTGCCGATGTCCCACGGCTCGGCGATGAGCTTGACCTGCGACAGCACCGGATCCTGGCCGATGGTGTCGAAGAAGGAACCCAGTCGGTCGACGTCGTGCAGCTCGCGGGCGAGGGCGGAGGCGAGATCGAAGCGAAAGCCGTCGACGTGCATCTCCAGCACCCAGTAACGCAGGCTGTCCATCAGCATCTGCAGCACGCGCGGGTGCTGCAGGTTCAGGGTGTTGCCGGTGCCGGTGAAGTCCACGTAATAGCGCGGATTGTCCGCGGACAGCCGGTAGTAGGAGGCGTTGTCGATGCCGCGGAACGCAAGCGTCGGCCCGAGCTCATTGCCTTCGGCGGTGTGGTTGTAGACCACATCGAGCAGTACCTCGATGCCGGCCGAGTGCAGCACCTTCACCATGGTCTTGAACTCGCTGATGAAGCCGGTCGCGGAGTAACGCAGTTCAGGCGCGAAGAAGCCGAGTGTGTTGTAGCCCCAGTAGTTGCGCAGGCCCTTCTCGAGCAGGTGCCGGTCGTCGACGAAGGCGTGCACCGGCATCAGCTCGATCGCCGTGATGCCCAGACGCATCAGGTGATCGACGATGGGGGCGCTGGCAAGACCTGCGTAGGTGCCGCGCAGGTGCGGCGGCACCTCGGGATGGCGGATCGACAATCCGCGCACGTGCGCCTCGTAGATGACCGTGTCGTGCCAGGGGATGCGCGGCGGCCGGTCGTCGCCCCAGGTGAAGGCGGGATCCACGACGCGGCACTTGGGCGTGCCGGGTGCGCTGTCGCGCCGGTCGAACGACAGGTCGGCCCGCGGATTGCCGGTGCGATAGCCGAAATGCGCATCGCTCCAGATCAACGGACCCAGCAGATGCTTGGCATAGGGCTCGATCAGCAGCTTGTGCGGATTGAAGCGGTGGCCGCGCTCCGGAGCGTAGGGCCCGTGCACGCGGTAACCGTACAGAAGACCCGGACGCGCCTCCGGCAGGTAGACGTGCCAGTTGTCATCGGTGCGCTCGCGCACCTCGATGCGCTGTACCTCGTGCCGGCCGGAGGGATCGAACAGGCACAGTTCGACCTTGTCGGCGTTGGCGGAGAACAGCGAGAAATTGACGCCTTCACCGTCCCACATGGCGCCGCGCGGATAGGCCTGGCCGGGCCAGACTGCGTTGATGAGGAGATCTGTCTTCACGAAAGCGCCCTTGCTGTCGCAGGGGCAGATACTACAGACATCGGGGGTGCAGAAGCTTGGCGGTGGCTTCAGCGCGCTGAAAGCACTTCCTCACTGATACAGCGCAGCCGTCACCGTGCGGCCAACAGCGGCCGCCTCGAACAGCGGCAGGGAGCAGCTGCTGCCGGTGCAGGCAAACGCCGCCGCGCGCGACAGGCTCGGATACTGCACCTGCGAACCGGGCAGCGGACCTTCCGCCCGATCCCACCAGTCGACCTGCAGGTAACTGGCGGGGAACTGCAGCGCCGCCGTGTGCAGCGCCTGCGCGCGAGGATCGCCCTTGGCTCCGACCACGGTGATGTGGATGGGCGCACTTTGCAGTTCACGGTCCGCCAGCAGGACCTCCATGCGAAGCTCGCCCGCGCGACTCGCGCCGGCGAGGAACTTCATCGCGTGCAGGGCGGCGTTGCGGTAACGGTCCTCGCCGCTGTAGTGCTGCAGGAGATTCGCGAAGCGCACGACGGCGGCGTTCTCTTCAATGCTGCGCGAGGAATCCCTGAACACGCCGCTCGCCCCGGCCGGGGCCGGGGCTGCCATGAAGCCGCCGCGCGCATCCTGGAAAGTGCGCACGATGTAGTCCATGGACGCGCGTGCGCTGCTGAGCCAGTGCCGCTCACCGCTCGAGCGGTAAAGAGCGAGCAAGGCCTGTCCCATCGAGACGGTGTCGTCGAGGTAGGGACCTGCGCCGTCCGTTTCATCGTGACGAAAGCCGCCGCCCGCGAGGGAGCGATGGGCCAGGACCCAGAGCGCGGCGCGCTCGGCCTCGGCGAGGGCGTCGGCATTTGCGGTGGCATCATGCAGGGCGCACAGCGCGCGGATCGCCCAGCCGTTCTCGCGCGCATAGCGGTGCGTGTCGACCTTCGGCATGCCGAGCCTTGCGCGCTGCGCCTCATCGCGCGGGTAGTAATCATGTCCTGTCACGGAGGCCGAAACATCCGCATCCTGGCTCACGTAGAAGGCGCCTTGCGCGGACCTGAGGAAGGCATCCATGTAACGGTGCAGGGTGAGCGCGGCGGCGAGATAGCGCGGATCGTGCCAGCGTGCGTAGGCCTCGCTGTAGATGCGCAGGTCATCGGCCTGGAACGACAGGAGCTTCTCGTAGTGGGGTGAGTTCCAGTCGGGGGTCGCCGAGTACTGGAACACGCCGCCGAACACCGGATCGATCAGCCTGAGATTGGCTGCGAGCGTCTGCCTGGCGCGCCGCTCGGCGAGCGCCTGGCGCTCTTCGAGAACGAGCGTGAGTGTGTATTCGAGAGTGGCGGCGTCGATGAATTTCTGCCCGCTGCCCCAGCCGCCGTACTTCGCGTCGTAGGCCTCCTGGTAGCTCCGGCGCAGCGCGGCGCGCTGCACCTCGCCGAGCAGCGTCGCGGCCGCCGCCGCGGCCGGCCGCGCGCGGGCCACCGAGGGTCCCGGGCTGGGGTCATCGATGATCGCTTGAAGGAGCGATGCCATCTGTTGTGGCGCAATGAAACCGCGGCGCTTGACGATCTCGGTGCCGTCGCTGGCCAGAATGATGGTCGCAGGCCAGCCCCAGTCGCCGTAGCGGCTCGAGAGCGCCGGGTCGGAGTCGGCATCGACGCTGATGGGCAGATAGCGCGCACCAATCCGCGCCACGACGGAAGCGTCGGTGTAGGTCTCATCGTCCATGACGTGGCACCAGTGACACCACGCCGCGTGCAGGTCGAGCAGCACGAAGCGATGCTCGCGGGCGGCCTGCGCAAAGAGGGCTTCAGTCCACTGCCGCTGCCAGGCGATCGACTTTGGCGTCTCGCCCGCGCGCGCAGCGAGGGCGAATAGCGCGCAGGCCAGCACGCACAGCACTTTGACGACGCGCGGGAATTTCAGCATAACGGCCGCCTTCAACGACGCAACGCTACCTTATACGTGTCCGCGCAGCGTCCGGATGCAGCGCCAACCGGCGAGAGCGCTGTGTATAGTTAAATGCCCGATCGAGCGAATCGAGGAGGCCCGCACATGCGCGTCGCGATGAGACTCAGCTGTGGCCTCGCGGCAGCGTTGGCGCTGGCGGCAGTGGCTCCCGGCGCGTGCGCGCAGACTCCGGCCGCGCCGGCCCCGGCGTGCCCTGATGCCGGGCTCGCGCTTCCTGCCGGCTTCTGCGCCACGGTGTTTGCTGATCACATCGGCCATGCGCGCCACCTCGTGGTATCGAAGAGCGGCGTGGTCTACGTGAATACCTGGAGCGGCCGGTACTACAAGAACCGCGCGGCCGCACGCGGGCGGCTTCCTCGTGGCCCTGCAGGACACCACGGGCAGCGGCGTGGCGAACGTGAATGAGCGCTTCGGGGCTGGCGCGACCGAGGGCGCCGCCGGCGGCACCGCATTGCACTCTACGACGGCGCGATCTACGCCGAAGAGTCCGATCGCATCGAGCGCTACACGCTCGCCGCCGGCGCCATCGTGCCTGGTGGACCGCCCGAGGTCATCGTCTCGGGCCTGCCGCTCGGCGGGGATCATCCGATGCACCCGTTCGTCATCGATGCCGACGGCGCGCTCTACGTCGACGTGGCGTCCGCCACCAACTCCTGCCAGCAACGCAATCGCCAGTTTCAGTCGCCGGGCATCAAGCCGTGCACCGAGCTTCAGACGCGCGGCGGTATCTGGCGCTTCGAGGCCGCTCAGAGCGCGCAGAAGTTCTCGCCCGCACAGCGCTACGCGAGTGGCATCCGCAACGCCGATGGCATCGCGGTCGATGCGGATGGCCGCGGCCTCTATGCCACACAACAAGGCCGCGACCAGCTGCACCAGAACTGGCCGGCGTTCTACAAGCCCGAGGAAGAGGCGACTCAGCCGGCCGAAGTGCTGCTGAAGATCAGCCGCGGCGCCGACTACGGCTGGCCGGAATGTTATTTCGATGCCATCCAGGACAAGCTGGTGCTGGCGCCGGAGTATGGGGGAAATGGCGGCCGGGCGATCGGGGAATGTGCGACGAAGGTGGCACCGGTCGCGGGCTTTGCGGCCCACTGGGCACCGAATGATGTGGTGATCTACCCGGGCGGAAGTTTCCCCGAGCGCTACCGCAACGGGGCCTTCATCGCCTTCCACGGATCGTGGGACCGCGCGCCCTATCCGCAGGGCGGTTACAACATCGTGTTCCAGCCGCTCTCGGCGGGGCGCGCATCGGAGCGGTGCGTGGTGTTCGCCGAGCTTTGCCGGGGCCGTCAAGGACCCCGAACGTGCCGCGCATCGCCCGGCGGGCGTCGCGGTCGGGCCCGACGGTGCGCTGTACGTTTCGGACGATGTCGGCGGGCGCATCTATCGGATCGTGTATGCCGGCGCTCGCGCGGGGGCGGGCGCTGCCGGCACGCCATGTCCCCCCGCGGATGAACCGGCCGGCTCGACCGGAAGTGCCGGCGCACGTCCGCCCGAAGGCATACACGCCAACGCCGCGGCGCTTGCGGTCCCACCCGGATCATCGCGCCGCATGGTTGAACTTGGCGATCAGGTCTTCCATGGCCTGGGCGGCGCGGCCTGCACGGGCTGTCACGGGAGCGACGCCACGGGCACCGCGGTCGGGCCGGATCTTACCGCCAGGAGCTGGCTGTGGAGCGACGGCAGCTACGCGGGTATCACCCGGGTGATTTCCGACGGTGTTGCGCAGCCCAAGCGCTTCAGCGGAAGCATGCCGCCGATGGGTGGGGCTCAGCTGACACCCGAGCAGCTGTCCGCCGTTTCCGCCTACGTCTGGGCGCTGAGCCACCGCTAGGTATTCGCTTACTCTCAGGGGCGTAAAACGATTCGCGAGCGCAGGTCGGTGGCAGCCCAGGCCCGGCTCACCTGCGCAAGCGGCACAGTTTTGGCGGCGACCTTGAAGCCTGCGGACGGGGCGGCCTCAAGAACTGCCTGGATGGCCTTCAGCAGCTTCGGCAGCGGGATGCTGCCGATCCCGCTGCCCATGAGCTGCAGTGCGGACGAGCGAAGCACGGCGCTGGGCAGGGCGATGTTAGTTGCGCTCATCGAGCCAATCTGCACGTAGCGGATCGGTATTCCCTCAGGGGCCGCCCGCGCGGCGGCGATCATGAGGACTTCCGCACTCATTCCCCACAGATAGTCGAGCACGATGTCGATGCCCTGATGAAACTCGTGCCTGAGGGCGCTCTCGAGCGCATCCCGGTCTTCAGTCAGGGCAACCGTCACGTCGGCACCGAGCAGCCGAAGATCGCCCAGTGCCGGCTGCGGGCGTCCCGTGGCGATGAGCTTGCCGGCACCCAGGTGTCTTGCGATCTGAATGGCGAGGCGACCTGACGTGCCGGTCGCGCCGTTGATGAGGACGGTTTCGCCGGCGGTGAGCTTCGCGCGCTCGAGCAGAGCCGCCCACGAGGACATCCCCGGGATCGCCATCGCGGCGGCTGAATCCTCGCTGAGGGTGTCCGGCAGGGCGAAGCGGTGCTGATCGTCGACGAGGCACACTTCGGCCATGGCGCCGAAGGGCTTCTCGGGTGCCAGGAAGTAGACGCGCTGCCCGTCTTCGTCGATGCCCGTTCCGTCGACTCCCGGGATGAAGGGCAGCTCGCCCGCGGAGCTGTAGTGCGTCCCGGACGCCCGGCTGCGGGTCACGTGGCTGATCGATGCCGCGGTGACCCGTATGAGGCTCTTGCCGGCTGCAGGCGTGGGATCCCTGAAGTCGCCGTAGACGGGCGCCTGGTCTGCCTCGACCACGATGGCTGCTTTCATATGGCAGTTGCGCGAAGAGGAGACGCTTGGTTCAAATGAGTGTATTATACACATATAAATCTGGCGGAAAAGTCATGAAACGAGCACTGCTGCAGCTGCGCGAGGCACTCCTCGATCTCACCGGGGTTCTCAACCGGCCCCAGCCTGACGCAGCGCTGATCGCGCTTGCCGGCGTCGACCTCGAGCGCGCGCTGTTTCCATTGCTCGCTCGCGTTGAGCGGCGCGGGCCGCTCGGCATCGGTGAGCTGGCTGAGCTGTGTGGACGCGACTACACGACGGTGAGTCGACAGATCACCAAACTCGAGGGCAGTGGCCTCGTCCTGCGTCGCGTCAACGCAAAGGATGCGAGGATCAAGGAAGCCGTGATCACCAGAAAGGGGCGTGCGATGACGAGGGCACTCGACGCTGCACGGGAGAAGATCATCACGACCCTGTTTGCGCAGTGGGACCCAACCGAGGTTGCGCAGCTGGCAAGGCTGCTGCGCAGGTTTGCCGACGACGCGCTCAGCTTCGTTTGTGTGGAAAAATCCCGCTCCGCGTGAGTGGCCCGGCCTGAGCCTGCCGGAAGCGTCAGGGCTGCGACGCGGCCGGCGCCAGGCGCCCGAGCAAGAGGCCGAGCACCGCTGCCAGGGCTGAGGCGACCAGCACTGCGAACTTGGCGGCGGTGAGCAGCGATGAATCCTCGAACGCGAGGTTGCAGATGAAGATGGACATGGTGAAGCCGATGCCGCCCAGAAGTCCCAACAGCACGATGTGACGCCCGTGCACGCCGGAGGGCAGCGCACAGAGTCTGAGCTTCACGGCCGCAATGCAGGCCAGCCCGATGCCGAGAGGCTTGCCGAGCACGAGGCCTGCAACGATGCCGGCGCCGACGGCGAGCGGTACGCCGCCGCTTAAGTCCAGTCCCTGCAGTTGCACTCCCGCGTTGGCGAGTGCGAACAGCGGCATGATGCCGAAGGCGACCCAGGGATGAAGCGCCGACTCCACGCGCTCGACGGCGCCAGCGGGCGTCAGCAGGCCCACCAGCACGCCGGCCAGCGCCGGGTGCACGCCGGCGCGCAGCATCCCGAACCAGACTAGCGCGCCGGGCACCAGGTAGGCCAGTGCCGCTCGTACCGAAAGCCGCTGCATGGCGAGCACCAGCAGCACGCCCGCGGCGGCGAGCAAAAGGCCGCCGACGGCGATGCCGCTCGAGTAGAAGAAGGCGATCACGAGAATGGCCGCGATGTCATCGATGATGGCGAGGGTGAGCAGCAGCATGCGCAGCGCCGGCGGCACGCTCCGTCCGGCGAGCGAGAGCACCCCGACCGCAAAGGCGATGTCGGTGGCGGTGGGTATCGCCCAGCCGCGGCGCGCGCCGGGATCCTGATTGAGGAGAAGGTAGATGAGGGCCGGCACCACGACGCCGCCGAGGGCGGCGATGATGGGAAGAGTGGCAACCTTCACCTGTGAGAGCGCGCCATCATGCAGCTCGCGCCGGATCTCCAGTCCGACCACCAGGAAGAAGATGGTCATGAGCCCGTCGTTGACCCAGAAGTGCAGATCGTGTGCGGGCAGGAATCGCGCGATCCCGAACCCGAGCTTCAGGTGCCAGAGCGCCGTGTAAGTGTCGCAGAGCGATGAATTCGCCCAGCCGAGCGCGACGGCCGCGGCAAGCAGCAGCAGCACGCCGCTGGCTGCCTCGACGCCGATGAAGCGCAGCAGCCACAGGTCCGGATGCGCGGCGTGCGGAGGGTTCATGAGCGATCAGGAAAATAGCACGGCCGGCGTGCAAGAGGCCCCTTCGGAGGGACACGGATCAGGGCTGATCTCTCGCCAGGGTTGTCTTTTTCGGTATGTAGCGCTGATCCAGTGCTCGTCCCCGCACCCAGATCCGGAGCGCTCAGAGCTGTTTCGCGCGCCGCAACGGGTGGTTGGAACTCGCCCTCTCGGCCCCGCGCGGACGGCACCGGACCGCCGTACAGCGTGCCGGCACGGCTGCTGAGGATTTACTGCGCCGCGGAGGCCATTCGCACGCGCTCGCCGCTGGTCTATCTCGGCAAGAGCGTGCATGAGTTCCTGCGCCTCCCGATATCCCGGTCATGTGTCCATACCAGTCTATCGCGACGTGCGATCGCACAATTTCATGGCTCCGCTTCGAGCGGTCCAACCCCGTGTGGCTCGCGGCGCGGGCGCAACGTCACTGCAAACGGTCGGGATGGCGGTGGCGCGCAATCAACAGGCGACCAAGCGTGGCCGCACCGGCGTTGATCGCTTGGCGGCTCCCGATGGAGCGCATCACCAACTTCGGCTGTCACGGCGCATGCGGCGCTGCTCGCTCGGAGCGTCGAAATCTCAGTGGCTACCTTTACAAGGCGCGATACGCCCCAATACTGAGTGTGCAGAACAGAATGGATTTCTTGTCCGACCGGAGAACGAAATGATGAATCTTGTTTACTATCAACCGTGGGCCCTCATGGATCGCTGGCACCGCGAGCTTGACCCGTATTTCAACCGAAGCTCTGACGCATCACAGCATGCCCCAACCAACGCCTCGACCTGGACGCCGTTGGTGGATTTGCAGGAGGAAAGTGACCGCTTCGTGGTACGTGCGGATCTGCCGGGGGTCGAGCTCAAGGACATAGAAGTCTCCGCCGAGGAGGGCACCTTGACCATTCGCGGCGAGCGACTGGCGAGGGAGCACGTGAAAAGCGACGGCTTCGAACACATCGAACGCGCAGCCGGTAGCTTCCTGCGCCGCTTCACCCTGCCGGATTCGGCACGAGCGGAGGCGATCAAGGCACGGTATACCGATGGTGTGCTCGAGATCGAAATTCCCAAGCAGCCTCGAGTCGAGAGCAAGCGAATTGCGGTAACGGTCAATTGAAGGCCGGCAAACCGATCCAGCCCTGAAAGATTCGGACATGGCGGACGACACAGTAGTGTCGTCCGCCATGGGCCTTTGAAGAAGCACTCGCGCGGCACTAACGTATCGCTCGGGCTGATCGAGGGCTTCAACCTCGGAACTCTGTTGAGCAGGATCTGACTGAACTCATTTGGTGGTACTGTGTCAGTTCCATGCGACAACGCCGGCTCGAGCGTGCACGGTCAATCGCTGACGATTGTCCGGGCAATGCAGCTCCGGAGCTGTGCGCCGACGATGGGATCCTGCGAGCCAGGGATCAATCATCTGCGCTAGAAGCGAGACCATGGCCACGCGGTCTGCCAAGCTGAAAGGACCGTTATCCGAACCGACTTGAGGCGAGTGTGGCGGTGGCGGCGTACGCAAAGCGCCAGCGCCGCGAGTTCAAACCAACAGATGACCGGCGCGGCGGCGCGGTACCGGCAGAACTCGGGAGCCCTAAATGGAGTGGGAGGAAGCCAGCTGGCAGCAGTTCAGGGGCGAGGTGCACGCAAACTGGGGGAGGCTCAGCTGCGTTCACCTCGACGTAATTGCGGGCAGGCGCGCGTGTCTTTCGAGTGAGATTGAAGAGGCGTATGGCGTCACGAGCGAGGAGGCCGAGCGGCAGATCAAGAGCTTCGAAGCTCGCAACCAACATCCGCGTCCCGTGAGCTTTCGTTGAGCGGACTGTTGTGGTTGCGCATCCGTCGACACAATCCACAGCATACGGCATCGGCGGCGCCCGGGCCGACATGCCGCGCATACTGATAGTCGACGACGACGTGGGTGCCGCCGATGCACTCGCGTCTCTGCTGCGAGCGGCGGGGCACGGTGACGCGCGCGTTGCGTACACCGGCGCAACTGCTCTGGCTCTCGCCATCGAATTCGTGCCTACGGTCGTGCTCGTTGATCTAGAACTGCCGGACGCCAGCGGTTACGAGGTCGCCCGGCATCTGTCTCAGCATCCGCAGGTGCAGAACCTCAGACTGGTTGCCTTGACGGCTAACACTGAGCATCCCGGCCGCGAACTCGCACGCGAGGCCGGTATCGAGCGCTACCTGATCAAGCCCGTCAGTTCCGAGGACCTGGACGAGCTGTTCACCTGAGCTAGCGACCGGAAGGCGTGGCGGAAGCGGCATCGCGCCGACGAGGTTTGCGCTGCGGCTGCGCTTTAGCATGGGCGTCATGTGCAACACACGGCAGCGCTGTCGCTTGTTCGTACTTAATCGCCAATCAAATCAAGCCGCGTCGCGGAACGAAGTGTTTCTTTTGTTCATGCGCCGCACACGCGCGACATAGGGCGTATAGTGCGCGACCTCAACCGCATACGAGTTGAGTTGGTCGGCGAATTCTTGCTGACTATACGTTGAGGTTCAATTTATGGATCAATCAAAGAGCTTTCCCGCCGGCGCGGGCAACCGGAACACTAACACGACACCCACGAAGAACATCGTCGACACGATGATCGCTGCGGGGCGTTTCACAACCTTTGCCAGCGCAGTCAAAGCAGCGGGTCTGACCGATGAGCTGGCTGCCAAAGGCCCGTTCACCGTTTTCGCGCCGACCGATGAGGCGTTCAAGAAGCTTCCGGCGGGCGGCTATGACAGCGTGCTCAAGGACCTGGGCAAGCTCAAGGCAATTCTGAACTACCACGTGGTCTCGGGGTACATCATGGCCAGGGACGTGAAGGCAGGAGAAATGATGACGCTGCAGGGCAGCCCGCTGACAGCAGCGGTATCGTCATCACACGTCCGGGTCAATGGGGCCCAGGTCATCGAGACGGACATCGTTGCGACGAACGGCATGGTTCATGCCATCGATGCAGTGATTCTGCCCAAGAACTGGCAATTGCTGGCCGCCGCGGCCTGACGATTGTCTCTCGCGAAGCACTTAGGTGCACTTGGAAGGCCCCGCTCGCGGGGCCTTCACTTTTCATCACCCCTGCAGGCAGCTTTCTCTGCAACTTTTCTCGCGCAGGAGCCCCTTTTGTTGTGGAGCTGAGTGATCCCGCGCTGAAATGAATCTGCCGGAATGACCATACCGGCCAGGCTGTTGTTCGAACTGCGCTGCCCTATAGCTGACGTTCGTGACCGGCGGCTTCGGGTTCCAAGCGACCCTGTCCGATGGCCCCCGGCGTTTGGCGCTGACAGTTCGGGAGCCTCTGGATCTGCCTGATTAGTTAGCGGACACTCGCGCATGCAGTAGATTGAGCATTGGCGAGCCGTGCGGCAGCTGATGTCGGCTCGTGTCACGGCAAGGAAGAACCACCTTGAGCCTTCGCCAGAAAATCCTCTACCACCAGATCCACTGGGCGAAGATCACCGTGGACGTGACGAGCGGGGTGCTTTCCACCTGGTTGATGTGGACGCACGATTTCTGGGTGGGAATGGCCGTCGCCTGGGTCCCGCCCGTCGTCGTTTCGTCGTTCATGCTTTGGCAAATGGATTTCTCGAGACAACGCGACTCTCGGTTCGGGCGCTACTTTGCCTTCCACATGACACACACTGCGGAAGCGGTTCGAATGTGCGGACAAATCGCGGTGTGGATCGGCGCCTGGTATCACTCCGTCTGGGCAATCGCCGTCGCCTGCCTGATTGTCATTTTAGGTTGGACCTATTCGCTGCCTGCCTGGCGATCACGCGCTTTGAAAGGTGTGACTTCCTGATCTTCGGCCGATCCGCCGCGAATGGCTCAACGGCGCACCACTCGGCGACCCGCGTGATCTGCCGTGATCTGCGCAAAGCTTGACCGCCGGTTGCGCACCGCAGCAGGGGGTGCAAATTATTCGTTTCTGTCTGCAAGGAATAGCGCGCCCCCAAGGTCTACTGTCCCGGAGCGGCGATTCATTGACACTGGATTGCTCGCACGGCACTGAGTCAACTACGGGAGATAACGACATGAAATGGGTCGCTGGCGGCCTTGCTAGGCGCGCGCTGATTGTGATCGGAGTGCTTGGAGTCGTGTCGGCGCGGGCCGATGACATAGCGTCCTTTGTGACAGGAGGATATGCCAGCGGTCTGCGCACCACGCACACCATGCATATGATCGATACGGACAACGATGGGATGGTTTCGCAGGAAGAATGGACCGCGTTTCAGAACAAAGTGTTCGATGCGATGGACAAGAACCACACGGGTTTCATCGATGCCAAGGAGTTCTACGGCGATCCGATGGGAAAGGTGTCGTTTGCGCCCGGCGCGTTTATCCAGGGATTAAGGACCAAAGCAATGTTTGAGAAGATCGGACCGAACGGTGATGGCAAGATTTCGCGCGACCAGTTTCTGAAATACCAGCAGAAGATCTTCGATATGCTGGACAAGGACAACACGAAGCAGCTGACGGCCGGCGAGTTCATTCTCAAGAGTTCTCACTGAGGCGTAACGAGCCGGGCCGGGTATCAGGCCCGCGCTCAGCGCCTGCGCCTCATCGGCGTAACCACCGTCGCGGCCGCCTCTACGTTCGGGGCGGTCGTGCTGTTAGCATCAAACTGCGCCGGATTCAGAAACATCACGCTGCACTGACTGCAGGCGCTGAAGCGCGTTTCGTACCTGGCGCCGCTCTTGCGCCGCACAGCAAGGCGGCGGCAGCGGTCAAAGCCGCACAGTCGGCAGCGCCATTGGCTCAACGACGCGACCTGCCTGCCAGAGAGCGGGCGATCGCAAACGGCAATAGTGGGTCAGCAGCGGCTGCAGGGGCGGAACGGTCGGTCCTAGGTTCCATCGACGGTTACCGACTGGACGAGCTATCGCTGCCATCTTTCTGCTCCCATATCATGCCCAGCGGAAAGCACCGGGAGTGGATGTCATGGCAAAAGGCTACTGGGTTGCGCTCGCCGACGTTTCGGACCCGGAAGGGTATAAGGCTTACATCGCCGAGAACGCCACGGCATTCCGAAAATTCGGCGGCCGTTTTCTGGCGCGGGGCGGCAAGTCGGAGACGCCGGAAGGCGAGACCCGGTCGCGCGTCGTAGTGATCGAATTCCCCAACTATGCCGCGGCCTCGGAGTGCTATCGCTCCCCGGAGTACGCGAAGGCGATGGCTTTGCGGAAAGGCAAGTCGATCATGGACCTCGTTATCGTAGAGGGCTACGAGGGCCCTCAGCCATCGGACGGTAAGAACTAGGAAGGGTCCGCGAGCTGCCGTTCGCAACCGTCAGCTTCGGGTCCAATTGCTGACGTCGCTGACAGCCAGCGCAGTGGTAGCGGGGGCAGGGACTCGCTCCTGTCTACTCTGATCCGACTACCTCTCGCCGCCCAAGTTTTCAATAACTTGGGAGATAGCGATGAGGACTCAAAGCGATAAAATCTGCGCCGGCATTCTGAAAGGCGCCGCTTGGATCCTTGGCGGGCACTTCTTAGCCACCCACTTTAGCGACGCCATCGCGCTCGGGCTGGTCGCACTCAACAAAACTTCCATGGGGACTTAAGTCAGTAGACAAGCCGCGGCCGATTGATGGACGATCCCTCGCAGGCCCGTATACATTGGGTTACCAGGTAGGGAGTTCCAGAAGTGAATCTGCCGACAAGACTGTTGGTGTTCTGCGCACTAATCCTCAGCATCGCAGGTATTTGGGGGTCGCATATGCACGCGACCGTTACCGTCGACTACGCAGGTTTCCCTGCTGGGTCCACGGAGCCGCTATCGTCTTTCGGGCTTACTACAGGCTCAGCCACTCACACGTAACAGACACGCTTGTCTTCTTCTTCGACGCATCTCGCGAGGTTCTTGGTGGTCTCGCCGGAAATGCTGGGATGCCGATTGCGACTCTCATCGCGGCGGGTCTCGGGTACGGCAAGCTCCACTAATGCGATAAAGTCACTCACCTGCTTGCGGACATACTGCTCAAGATCGGCATAGTCTCGGACTCTCGGCGAGCATTGGCGCGACATCGCCCCGCAATTGCGGCTTGGATCAGGCAGTGATCGGAGGCTAACCGTGAGTCGGGCCGTTTGCTGGTCGTAGTTGACTGCGGCCTCGATCGGGAGGCCGGAGACGAGTGTCTTTACCATCGCGTCCAAGAATGCGAAACCCTGGTCCATCAGGCAACCACCCTCCAAGCAACGACAGCATCAGCGTACTACTGGAACTCGTAAACGGTCCATGCTGCCGACCCCGATATCACGCGGCTTTATCCAAAGAATTGCTAAGCTGCGTTGCATGAACTCCTTAACGCCAGAGAAGCTCCCAAAGGTGCGAGTCGTGAGTCCGCTGCGGTAATTACCGGATGGTTACTTCGGCGGTCTGGTCCTGCAGGATTCCGCCGAAGGAGCTGTAAACGTCGACGCACGCAATGGCGACAAGGACAAGGATGACGATGTACTCGGTCATGCTTTGGCTGAACCGCGTGCTGCGGCGCGCGAGGCACTCGTTGGGATTGACGCGGCGCATCTTGAGACCCTCGTTAAGCGGTTTGCGTTCAATGCGAGGCTCGCGCCGCGCGTGGGCAGAGATGGTCAATGAATTGACCTGCGCTGCCTAATGCCTTAGGTCATATCGGCAAGCGGTGGGCACCGGATAGCTCCGCAATGGCGGCCCGCACCCCGCCTCCTGTCGGGCCGCAGAAGTTCCTGGCGCCTCCGCCGCATCGGCGGCACTACCGGCGGCGCTGCCTCTACGTTGGGGGCGGCCGTACTATTCGCATCAAACTGCCTGGGATTCAGGAACGTTGCCCTGCAACCGCTGCAGGCGTGGAAAGGCGTTTCATGTCGCACTCCGCTCTTGCGCAGTACGGTGACGCGGTGGTAGCGGTCAAAGCCGCACAGTCGGCAGCGCCATTGGCTCAGCGTCATGACGGGGAATCGTAGACAGCCGGGCCGGCACTAATCAGTACGGCGCCGGCGATCGCACTGGATGAGCGGCGGCTGGCGGCCCAACAGCGGACGCTCGACCTGTTAGACCGCACCAAGGGCCGTGGCCCAATCGGGGAGAAACAGAGAGAGCCGTCCGCGGAGCACCGGTGTGCCACAGCCACTTGACCTCGCTTTCCGTGCCGGCGCACGCTCGGCGGCGCGCTTCCTTTGGGGGATACGACGTGAAAAGAAGAGCCGTGATCGCGGGCGGCCTCGCCGCACTCACCGCAGCAACCATCCCTGCCCGCCGTCTGTTCGCCGCCGGCACCGCCGAGGTAGCCGCGGTCGGTCTCGACGGCAGGTCGCTGACGCTCAAAGGCAGCGAAATCGATGAGCTGCGCTCGAGCATGCGCGGTGAGGTGATCACCGCCGACCAGTCCGGATACGACACGGCCCGGAGGCTCTGGAACCCGGCCTTCGATCGCAAGCCCGCGCTCATCGTGCGCTGCGCAGGCGCGGCGGACGTGCGGCGCGCGGTGCAGTTCGCTGCGGCGCACGGGCTCCTGACGGCGGTGCGCGGCGGCGGCCACAGCCTCTCGGGGCAGTCCGGTTGCGATGGCGGGCTGGTGATCGACCTCTCGCCCATGCGCTCGGTCGAAGTCGACCCCCTCGCGAAAACTGCGCGGGTCGAGGGCGGGGCGCTCCTTGGACAGCTCGACCGCGAGTCGCTCGCGTTCGGGCTCGCGACTCCCGTCGGCACGGTGGCCGACACCGGCGTGGCGGGTCTCACCCTCGGCGGCGGGGTCGGCCGCATCGGCCGGCGCTTCGGGCTGACCTGCGACAACCTGATCGGGGCGCAAGTGGTCACCGCCGATGGCAACTGGGTGCGCACCGGCGCCAGTGAGAACCCGGATCTCCTGTGGGCGCTGCGCGGCGGCGGCGGCAACTTCGGCGTGGTCACGACGTTCAAGTTCCGCCTGCACGAGGTGAACCCCATCATGTATGGCGGCGAGATCAGCTTTCCCCTCGAGGGCGCGCGCCAGCTGCTACGCAGTTTCGCGGACTTCATCGCCAGTGCACCCGATGAGCTGTACGTGGACGTCGATCTCGGCACGGATCGCAAGGGCGTGCGTTACGTGGGTATGGACGTGTGCTATTGCGGCCCCGCCACCGAAGCGGAGCACGCGGTCGCGCCGCTGCGCAAGCTCGGCAAGCCGGACACCAATGAACTCGCGCCGGCCCCGTACGCGAAACTGCAGGGCAGCGCCGACCTGCGCGGCGTCAGCCCGCTCGGTTTCTACGGCAAGGGGGGGCTCGTGTCCGGTCTCACGCCCGCGCTTATCGACAGCCTTGTGGGTTCTATGGAAAGTGCGCCGTCGGCGGGCATCTGGATCTGGATGCAGCACCAGGGCGGCGCGATCAGCCGTGTACCGCCGCACGCGAGTGCGTACTTCAACCGCGGGGCGAGTCACAACCTCGGCATCGCCAACCTCTGGAAGATGCCGGCCGAGGATGCCGCGCGAAACACCGACTGGGTGCGTAAGGTCTGGACGCAGGTCGAGCCGCTGACGCACGGCCAGTATGTGAATCTCGCCGCCACCGACGACCGCGACGCACGCGTGCACGCGGCCTACGGCGACAACTACCCGCGGCTCGCGGCGCTCAAGAAGCGTTACGACCCGAACAACCTGTTCCGCCTGAACGCCAACATCAAGCCGTCGTGAGGCAGCGGGCCGCCGGTCGCGGCAGCCGTTCGAGTCCAGAAGCCGTCGGCGGCTAACTCCCCTCTTGCGAGTGTGCCCCGTCGAATGAGCATTCGAGACTGCGCCCGGCGGACCTGTCGGTCGTGAAACTGACCGTGAGTTAAGGGGCAGACATCAGAAAAAAATCCCGCGCGCCTTCCACCGGGCCGCTACATCTGCGCGGCCCACGAACTGCACCAGCCGATGGCCTTCACGTCCTTGCCGGGGAACAGCTGGCAGGGCCCCTGGCTTGAGCCGTTGGCGCCCTGGTAGAGGGCGCAGTTGGCGCAGTTGCTGCCGGGATTGGCGCCCTTGGCCTGCTTGGCGTCCTCGACGTATTTCACCGCCTTCGCCTCGGGCGCGCCCACCTGCAGGAGTGGGGCGGAGGAAGCTGCCAGCGCCGCACGCACACTGACGGCCGCCAGCGGCGCCACCGACATGCCGAGGATGAGCCGCTTGAGAAGCTGCCGCCGTGAGGGGGAGGTCGAGTCGTTCATGCCTAAGCCTTTCGCACTCATTCGGCCCTGAGCATTCGCATGCCGTTCAGTGTCACCAGCACCGTCGCGCCGACGTCCGCGACCACGGCAAGCCACAGCGTCGCAAATCCCGGGACCGCGAGCGCGAGGAAGGCAAGTTTAAGCCCCAGGGACAGCGCGATGTTCTGTTTGATGATGACGCGGTTGCGCCGCGCGATGGAGAGTGCGGCCGGCAGGCGCTTCAGGTCATCCTGCATGAGCACCACGTCGGCGGTCTCCATGGCCTGCGCGGAGCCTGCACCGCCCATGGCGATCCCGACGTCGGCGCGTGCCAGCGCGGGCGCATCGTTGATGCCATCGCCGACCATCGCGACCGGGCCATGATCGCGCCGCAGCTGCTCGATGGCGGCGAGCTTGTCGGCCGGCATGAGCCCGGCGCGCACTTCGTCGACCTGGCCGATCCTGTGTGCCACGTCGCGCGCCACGCGCTCGTTGTCGCCGGTCAGCATGGCGGTGTGCAGCCCCGGCACCGCGCGGTGCAGTGCCGCGAGCACCGAGGGCGTTTCGTCCCGCACCGTGTCCTCCACTCCGATCGCACCCACCACGGAGGAGTCGCGCGCGACCAGCATCACCGTGCGCCGCGACAGCGTGAACTGCATGAATTCGGTGGCGCCCATGACTGCGCCGCGCGCGCTCATGAGCGCTTCGGTCCCCACCGCCACGGCACTGCCGAGCAGCTGTCCGGTGACGCCTCTTCCGGCCGCTGCCACGATCGCCGCGGCCGGCGGGTAGCGGTGCGTGAGACCGCGCAGCCGTGCGGACTCCATGATCGCGTGCGCGATCGGATGCTCGGAGCTGCGCTCAACGGATGCCGCGAGCGCGATGACATCGTCACAGCCATCGCAGGGAGACCGAGCCAGCGGCTCGTGGTCGCAGCCGCGCGCCTGCACCGCGGTGACGCTCGGGCGCCCGTGGGTGAGGGTGCCGGTCTTGTCGAAGGCGATGGTGCGCACCTCGGCCAGGCGGTCGAGCTGCTCGCCACCCTTGACCAGTACACCAAGGCGCGCGAGGCGCGTGAGCGAGCTCACCACCGTCACCGGGATGCTGATCACCAGCGCGCAGGGGCAGGCAATGATAAGGAGTGCCAGCCCGCGGTAGAGCCAGCCGCGCGTGCCGTCGGCGGAATTGATCAGCTGGCCGCCCCACCCGAGCACCGGTACCGCGACCACCAGGATGGCGAGTGCCACCACCGCCGGGGTGTACCAGCGCGCGAAGCGATCGATGAAGGCTTCCGCGGGCGAACGCTGCGCCTGGGCCTGCTCGACCAGGCGCGCGATGCGTGACACGGTGGAGTCGAGCACCGGGCGGCTCACCTCGACCTCGAGCGCGCCTTCCGCGTTCACGGTACCGGCCAGCACCGCATCGCCGGCGCGGCGCACCACCGGAATGCTCTCGCCGGTCACCGCGGCCTGATTGACGCTCGACTCGCCGCTCCTCACCGTTCCGTCGGCGGCGATGCGCTCGCCGGGCTTCACCAGGATGACATCGCCGGCAATGAGCTGCGTGGCGGGCACCACTTTCGTGTGCTCGTGGGGCGCTGCGCCGTGATCATGATCGTCGTGATCGTGATCGTGGTCATCATGATCAGGGTCCTGGTGCGCAGCGGCGGCGTGCCGTACCAGCAGCGTCGCCGTCTGCGGCTGCAGCGACATGAGGCTGCGCAGCGAGTCGCGGGCCCGCGCGGCACTGAAGCGCTCGAGTCCCTCGCCGAAGGTGAACAGCAGCACCACGGTGGCCGCCTCGCCCGCTTCACCGATGACCAGCGCGCCGAGGGCGGCAAGCATCATGAGAAGATCGATGGTGACGCGGCGACTGAAGAGGAGCGCCCGCAGGCCCTTGATGAAGATCGGCGCGCCGACCAGGCCGACCGCGGCCGCCAGCGACAGGGTCTTGAGCGCGCTGGCGGCAGAACCCGGGGTGAGAGCTGCGAGCAGCGTCGTCGCGAGGATGGCGAGGGCTGCGGCCAGCGCGAGCCGCTGCTGCGTATCCGCGAGCAGGAAAGCGAAGAAGCGGTCCGCGCTGCGTGCCGCCGCTGCCCTCGCCATGGCCGCCTCGGGGGTCAGTTGCGGGGCGAGCCCGTAGCCGAGCAGCTTCAGGCGCTGCTCGACCTGCTCGCGTGTGATCTCGCCGCTGATCTCGAGGGTCTCGGTGGTGAAATCGACCGCCACCGCCCGCACGCCGGCAATCTTGCGCAGCCCATCCGCGATGGTGAGTGCGCAGCTGCCGCAGTCCATGCCGGTGATGCGGGCACGCCAAGACCCAGGCGACGCTGCGCCGCCCGTCTCATCCTCGACACGGCTGCTCTCCGTCATGCCCGCAGCATGCACCTTAAAGCCGGGTTTAAGGTCAAGCGCGCAGTCCCTGGCTCACGCCGAGGCGGCCTCCAGTGCCAGGAACAGCTGGGCGAAGAGGAAAGCTCCCTCGCCGCGGGCGGTCAGAAGCTGGCCCTCGCTGGTGTCCGCGAGGCTGAGGTCGACGTGCGCTGCGCAGCCGGCTTCGGCCTGCTTCAGCTGACGCAGCGCCGCCGCCACCTGCTCATCGTGGCCGGGCACGAGGATGGTGTAGCCATCTGCCTCGCGCCACAGGTGCACGTGCTTGCCACGCAGCACGGAGAAAATCCGTTCACACTCCGTGTCGGCGAGTGAGCAGCCGATACGGCGCATGAGGCGCGTCATGGAGGAGGGCGCCACGTGCGCGTCGTGATCGCGGCACATGTGCTCGAGCAGATCGCGGTACAGGCGGCTCGCCTCCCCCGGAGCGCTGCGCCCGACGCGGCGCGCCAGGTCATCGAGGAACAGCTCCAGCTCGTGGCGCAGCACCAGAAGCTCGGTCAGCCGCCGCTCGATCTCGAGGAAGCGCTGCTCGGCAATGCCGACGACGGTCCTGCCGGCGATGCCGTTGCGGCGCTGCCCGGCCAGCACCGTGCGGATGTCTTGCAGTGACAGGCCGAGGCGCTGCGCGCGGCGGATGAAGAGCAGCGTCTGTTCTGCGTTCGCGCCATACAGGCGGTAACCGCTGGCGCTGCGGCGCTGCGGGCGCAACAGTCCCTCGCGCTCGTAGAAGCGCAGCATCGAGGTGCTGACATGGGCGCGCTCGGCCAGTGCGCCGATGGTGAGAAGTGCTCGGGCGGACATGCTCTTTGGGTCCGGTAGCTGGGGCGACACTCCCAGATTCTCACAGCACAGGCAACCGCGGCGCCGCTACGGCGAAAGGTGCGGCTGGCGTGCGCGGGTGGCAGTGCAGGGCGGACCTGCAGCGGCGGCTGTCAGCCCGCCGAGGACTGCGCGAAGGTCTCCATCATCAGGCCCGTGCCGCCGCGCGAAACGTGCGCGACGACGGCGGTGCGCCGGTGCAGCTTGGTGATGGCGCCCAGATTGATGGCGAAGGACAACACGACCTGCTGGCCCTTGTGCAGCCCGAGGTTGGTCGTCTCGATGAAAACGCCGGTGGCACTCAGGTTCACGGCCTTGCACAATTTGCGGCGGCCGCCCGGCACCGTGATGTACACGATGGTGCGGGCGCGATGCCTGGTATGAAGTCGGCGTTCCATTTGCTACCCGCAGAATCCTGCTGCCATTTTTGTTGAGTTCGGGCCCCGTGCCATTATGCCTCCGCACGCGCCGCAATCCGGAGCCACTGAACTTAATTCCGGCCAGGCTTTTCCTCGCCGCTCAGGAACGCCCCGATTTCGTCGCCGAATGTCTTAATGTCGACCAGGAAAGCGTCGTGTCCTTCGATGCACGGCAGCGGCGCGAAGCGCGTCGAAGTGCCGGCGGCCTCGAGAAACCGCGCCACGGCCTGCTGCTCGGACACCGAAAAAAGCAGATCCGACTGCACCCCGATCACGAGCGCGCGCTCAAGCTGGGCGCGACGGAACACCGCGACCGGGTCACCGTGCACCGCAAGATCAAAGCGGTCCATGGAACGTGACAGATACAGATAACAGTTGGCATCGAAGGCGCTCACGAAGCGCCGCGCGAGGGTTTCCAGGTACCCCTGCACCGCGAACTCCGAGGAAAACGCATCGCGGCCCTCCATGTCGGCGCGGATCGGCTCGCGGCCGAAACGCTGCTGCCATTCGGCGGCCGAGCGGTAGGTCACCGTGCCGAGCTTGCGCGCGAGGCGCTGGCCGGTGGCCGGCGGGCGCTCGGGCGGGTAGTTGCCGCCCGCCCAGTCCGGGTCGCTGGTGATGGTCTCGCGCTGGATGGAACGCAGCGCGATGGCAAACGGGGCCGCCGCCGCGGTGCCGGAGATGCACACCATGCGCCGCGCGGCGTTTGGAAACAGCGCCGCGTACGCCAGCACCACCATCCCGCCGAGTGAGGGTCCCATGACCGTATCGAGCCGGCTGATCCCGAGGCTGCGCACGGTCTCAAAGCCCGCCCGCGCGATGTCCTCGATCGAGAGGTCCGGGAACTCTAAGCGGTAGGGCTGCGCCGTGGCAGGATTGAGCGAGGCCGGACCGGTCGAACCGAAACAGCTGCCGAGTGAGTTGACGCAGATGACGAAGAAGCGCTCGGTGTCGATGGCGAGCTTCGCTCCCACCATGCCTTCCCACCAGCCCTCGCTGGTATCGAGCGGCGATGCGGCAGCGTGAGCGGAAGGGGAGAGGCCGGTGAAGAGCAAGAGCGCGTTGTCGCGCGCCTTATTCAGAGTGCCCCAGGTCTCGTAGGCCATGCGCGCGCCCGACAGCGCGCCCCCGCGCCACATCGGAAAGCCCTCCGGCAATGCTGCGTACTGGCGCGCATCCATGGGGATCGGCAACCCGTCGCGGTTTGGTGGCGGCCTGTGAGAAAAGGACTTAGGTCTAGGGTTCCGGGTCGCCGCCCTCGGCGATCCCCTCGAACAGCACGGTCGACAGGTAGCGCTCACCGGTGTCCGGCAGCATGGCGAGGATCACCGCCCCCTGCGGCGCCTCGGCGGCGACCTTCAGGCCGGCGGCGAAGGTGCCCCCCGAGGAGATGCCGCAGAAGATGCCCTCGCTGCGGGCGAGATTGCGCGCGCACTCGAGAGCTTCCGTGTCGGCCACCGGCACGATGCGGTGGGCCACCTCCTTCTTGAGCACCTTCGGTACGAAGTCCGGCGTCCAGCCCTGGATCTTGTGTGGCGCCCAGGTCTTGCCGGACAAAAGAGATGCTCCGGCCGGCTCGGTCACAATGATCTGCACCTCCGGGCGCGCCAGGCGGATCATCTCGCCCGCCCCGGTGAGGGTGCCGCCGGTTCCCCAGCCCGTGACGAAGAAGTCCAGCCGCCGCCCGACGAAGTCCAGGATGATCTCAGGTCCGGTGGTGCTGCGGTGGTAGGCGGGATTCGCCTCGTTCTCGAACTGTCGGGCGAGGAACCAGCCGTGCTTCTCGGCCAGCTCGGCGGCCTTCTTCACCATGCCCGTGCCGCGCTCGGCGGCGGGGGTGAGCAGCACCCTGGCGCCCAGCATGCGCATGATCTTGCGGCGCTCGACCGAGAAGGTCTCGGTCATGACCGCGACGAAGGGGTAGCCCTTGGCGGCGCACACCATGGCGAGCGCGATGCCGGTGTTACCGGAGGTGGCTTCCACCACCGTCTGGCCGGGCTTGAGCGTGCCGCGGCGCTCGGCGTCTTCGATGATGCCGATCGCCAGGCGGTCCTTGACGGACGAGAGCGGGTTGAAGAACTCGCACTTCACGTACATCGTGACGTGCCGGGGCGCCAGGCGCTGGATGCGCACGATCGGGGTCTTGCCGATGGTGCCGAGAATGCTGTCGTAAATCATGATGTCCTTCTACCCTTCCCGCGCTTCGGCCCGCAACAAGCCATAACGCGCTCTTTTAGACTTTGTCGTTATGATCGCATGACCCGATTGCAGAAGCTGCTGGCGGCAGCCGGCCTGGGCTCGCGCCGCACGGTCGAGGACTGGATCCGCGCCGGACGCGTGACCGTGGCCGGCCGCACGGCGCAGCTCGGCGATCGGGCCGGTCCGGACGATGAGGTGAGGCTCGATGGCCGCAAGCTTGAGCTCAGGGGCGGGCACGAAGCCCCTTGCGAGCTACTCCTTTATTACAAGCCGCTGGGCGAGGTGACCACCCGCAGCGACCCGCAGCGGCGCCCGACGGTGTTCGAGCGGCTGCCGCCCCCCTCGCACGGACGCTGGATCAGCGTCGGGCGGCTCGATGTGAACACCTCGGGGCTGCTGCTCCTGACCACCGACGGGGAGCTGGCCCATCGCCTGATGCACCCCTCGAGCGAGGTAGAACGCGAGTACCTGGTGCGCCTGCGCGGGCGACCGGCCCCGCAGGTCCTGCGCCAGCTCCTGGTGGGGGTGAAGCTCGAGGATGGGGCGGCCCGATTCGATCGCATCAGCGTCGAGGAAGCGGATCCGGGCGAAGCGCGTCGAAGCTTAAGCGGCGGGGGCGCTGAGGCCGGCAGCCACAGCACTTTCCGGGTCGTGCTGCACGAGGGCCGCAACCGCGAGGTCCGCCGGCTCTGGCAGGCGGCCGGGTTCGAGGTCAGCCGGCTGCTTCGGATCCGCTACGGCCCGATCGAGCTGCCGCGGGACATGCGTCCGGGCGCCTCGAGGCGCGGTGAAACCGCCCTGATCGAGCGTCTGCGCGGGGCCGCACGGCCCAAGAGCCGCGCCGAGCGCCCGGCCGGGGGGCACGGTTAGGGCCCTGGACGCTGCGCCCCCGGAGCTGCGGTCCGGGGAAGCGCGCCCGGCGGGGGCGTAAAGACCGGCGCGGCCAAGCAAAATTCGGGCCAAGGATGCATTGACACCCCCGCAGCTCGAAATCACAATACGCGGCTCGTTTTGCGGAGGGGTACCCAAGCGGCCAACGGGAGCAGACTGTAAATCTGCCGGCTTACGCCTTCGAAGGTTCGAATCCTTCCCCCTCCACCAACTTGTGTGAGGGGGAGGCGGACCTGCGAAGGAGGCGGCCGGCGGATCGGCGTCGTCAGCGCGGGTGTAGTTCAATGGTAGAACCTCAGCCTTCCAAGCTGATGACGTGGGTTCGATTCCCACTACCCGCTCCACAGTCAGTCCCAGAGCCCATGTAGCTCAGTAGGTAGAGCACGTCCTTGGTAAGGACGAGGTCACCGGTTCAATCCCGGTCGTGGGCTCCAGTCGACCGAGCCGCCGGTGTTGGTGTTGAAAGTTAGTGAGTCGGGATTTTTCGGCGCCGCGGGATAGTGCGCCCATTTGAGGAAACTTCCATGTCCAAAGAGAAATTCGAGCGCAACAAGCCGCACGTGAACGTGGGGACGATTGGTCACGTTGACCATGGCAAGACGACGCTGACGGCGGCGCTGACCAAGGTGATGGCCGAAACGTACGGTGGGACGTTTGTGGCGT
>DATBYD010000079.1:0-2807 GCA_036513855.1 Steroidobacteraceae bacterium
GGAATCGCCATTGAACGGAGAGCGCAATGAACTGCCGTAATTTCACACCCCGGCGCCCGCTGCTGGGCGCCACTCTCGCTGTCTCGGGCCTGCTCGCCGCGGGCGCCGCGTTCGCCGCCGATCAGGCGGACGGCACGCGCGAGCTGACCATCCATTACCGCGACGTGGATCTGTCCACCTCCGGCGGCGCCATGGCGCTTTACGGGCGCATCTCGCGAGCCGCGCGCTTCGTGTGCGGCGAGCGCGGGCGCAGCCTCGCGGAGCAAAGCGACTGGCAGCGCTGCGACCAGGCGGCAATCGCCGGCGCCGTGCGGCGCGTCGACAATCCGCTCCTCACGACGATCTACCGCGAGCAGCAGGGCGCAGCGCCGTTCACCGCCATGCTGAGCCGCTGACGATGGTCGCCGGGCGCTGCGTGCGTACTGTCCTGCGGCCGGGCGGGACGCGCGCAGCGCCCAGACCAGGCCTGCGGCTGTTGCGCTGCGGCACTTTCCGCGCGCCGCACGGTCGGAAGTGCATCACAAGGAGGATGAGCCATGGCAACGACCCGGTCCGAGATTTTTCTGCCCCCGCTTCCGTATGCAGCGAACGCGCTCGAGCCTCACATGTCACGCGAGACGCTCGACTATCACTACGGCAAGCATCACAAGGCCTACGTCGAGAAGCTGAATGCGCTGATCACCGGAACCGACCTCGAGGATGCCTCGCTCGAGGAGCTGGTGGCGGAGTCCACCGGCACGGTGTTCAACAACGCCGCCCAGGTCTGGAATCACAATTTCTTCTGGCAGTGCCTGTCGCCGCAGCAGCGCAAGCCGAACCGGGAGCTGACGCGCGCATTCGATGGGCTGGGAGGACTCGAGTCCTTCCAGTCGCAGTTCGAGCAGGCGGCCAGCAACGTGTTCGGCTCCGGCTGGGCGTGGCTCATCAGTGACGGCACCGGCGCGCTCAGGATCGTGACCACCTCGAACGCCAATACGCCGGCGCGCGAGCGGCAGACCGCTCTGCTGACGTGTGATGTCTGGGAGCACGCCTACTACATCGATCATCGCAACGACCGCGCGGCGTACCTCAAGAGCTTCTGGTCGCTGGTGAACTGGGACTTCGTCGCCGCCAATCTGGAGGGGTGAGCGCGGCAACACGCGGCGGTTCTCCAAGCCTGGAAATGAAGCAGGCCCGTGTGTTTGCACGGGCCTGCTTACTTTGGCTGGGGGACTAGGATTCGAACCTAGGTAAACGGAGTCAGAGTCCGTTGTCCTACCGCTAGACGATCCCCCACAACTGGCGGAACGCCGACGTGCACGCTGCTAACGCTTCGAGTACTGCGTCCCGCGGCGGGCCTTGCGGCGGCCGACTTTCTTACGCTCGACCTCGCGTGCATCGCGCGTGACGAATCCGGCATCGCGCAGCGGCTTGCGCAGCGACTCATCGTACTCGATCAGCGCGCGGGTGATGCCGTGGCGGATGGCACCGGCCTGGCCGGTGATCCCACCGCCGTTGACCTTGACGGTAATGTCGAACTTGCTCACGAGCTTCACGGCCTCGAGCGGCTGACGCACGATCATCCGGCCGGTCTCGCGGCCGAAGAAATGGTCGAGCGTGCGCTCGTTCACCGTGATGCGCCCACTGCCGGGCTTGAGGTAGACACGGGCCGTCGCCGTCTTGCGGCGGCCGGTGCCGTAGTGATTCTGCTGGGGGGCTGCCATGGGATGTGCGTCCTACTGGATCTCGAGCGGCTTGGGCTGCTGCGCCTGATGGGGATGCGTACCGCCGGCGAACACATGCAGCTTCCTGAACATGCGCCGTCCCAGCGGGTTCTTCGGCAGCATGCCCTTCACCGCGAATTCGATCACCCGCTCCGGATGCTCGGCCAGGAGCTTCTCGAGCGCGATCGACTTGATGCCGCCGATGTGGCCGGTGTGGTGGTAGTAGATCTTGTCGGTGAGCTTGCGACCGGTGACGCGGATCTTCTGCGCGTTGAGCACCACGATGTGATCACCCATGTCCACGTGCGGGCTGTAGTCGGCCTTGTGCTTGCCCTTGAGCCGATGGGCGATCTGCGAGGCCAGCCGCCCGAGCGTCTTGTCGCTGGCGTCGACGACGAACCAATCGCCCCGGACGGTGCCGGGCTTGGCAAATACGGTCTTCATAAGGGTAAGCCGGGGGCCAAAAAAAGGCGGGGAAGTGTACTCAAGCAGGTGCGGCAATGCAAAGGACCCCTTCAGCTTGTGGGTCGCGGGGGCGCCAGGCCCGGTCCGGCCCCTATAATAAGGCCAGGAATATGGAGTCCGGCCGCCCACACGACGCTGTCATCGCCGCACTCGATCGCGCCCTGCGATCCGTGTTCGCGCCCGCGCATGCCAGCCGGGATACCCCCGGCAGCGCCGCCGGCGAGCCCCTGAGCGAGGCCGAGCGCCGGGCAAGCGCGGCCCTGATGCGCGTCAACCATGCCGGCGAGCTGGCGGCACAGGCGCTCTACCACGGACAGGCGCTGATGGCGCGCTCACCGGGGACGCGCGACATGCTGCTGGCGGCCGCGCGCTCGGAATCCGATCATCTGGCCTGGTGTGAAACGCGCCTGACGGAGCTCGGCGCGCGCCCCAGCCTGCTCAATCCGCTGTGGTACGCCGGCTCGTTCGCCATCGGCGCGGCGACGGCGCTCATGGGCGACCGCGCCAGCCTCGGGTTCGTCGCCGAGACCGAGCGCCAGGTCGAGGGTCACCTCGATGAGCACCTCGGCAGACTTCCGGCGAGCGACACGCGCAGCCGTGCGATACTTGAAACCATGAGGGCGGAAGAGATTGCGCACG
>DATBYD010000080.1:0-66971 GCA_036513855.1 Steroidobacteraceae bacterium
GAGGTTGCGCGAGTGGTAGTCGCGGTGCACGAACACCAGCGGCTGGGCGAGAGCCTCGCGGATCAAAAACTCGCAGCTCTCGGCGATGAGCGCCGTCTCGGCCGCCGACAGCCTGAGCTCAAGATGTCTTTGCAGGAACCACTCGGGCATCAGCGCCATCTCACGCGCCAGCGCGGCGCGATCGTAGCGAGGCAGCTCAAGCGGCGCAGCGCCGGCGCGCACCTGGATCATGGCGAGCGCATCCAGCGCATCGCCGTACAGCCGCTCCGGATCGTCGCCGGCGCGAAGGCGCTCGAGGTACAAGCTCGTGCCCAGATCCTCGAGCAGCAGCAGCCCGCGCGCGATGTCAGCCTCGTGCACGTGCGGCACGTGAGCGCCGAGCGCCTCGAGCATCCCTGACACTTTCAGGTACGGCCGCACATCCTCCTTGTCGGGCGGCGCGTCCATGACGACGTAGCTCGCCGCACCGCTGAAAACCCGAAAGTAGCGCCTGAAACTCGCATCGCTCGAGGCCGGCTCGATGCGCGTCACCGGCAGGCGCAGCTCGCGCGACAGCCACCCGTCAATCAGCGCCAGTCGCGCGTCGGTCTCAAACATGTGAGAGGCATGGGTATTTCGGCCTGCGTCGCTGCGGCACGCCATTATAATGCCGCACTTCATGCTGCGTTCGAGCCCATTGTGCCTCCTCATCGCCTCGCTCGGCAGCATCATGCCCGCCGCCTGGGCCGAAGATCCGCCCTGTCCGTCACAGAACAAGCCGCTGACCGCCGCGCCGGCCAAGACAGCGCCGGCCGCCGCGGCGAAGAACGCCCCGCCGAAAATCGCCGAGGGCGGCAAGATCGACGTCACCGCCGATCAGTTCGAGGGCAGCGTGGCCGGGGGAAAGGCGAGTCTCAAGGGCAACGTCGAGGTGCGCCAGGGCGATCGGGTGATCCGCGCCAACGAGGCGCAGGTTGACCGCAACAGCGGCTCGGTCGAGACCAACAGCCACATCGATTACAGCGATCCTCTGGTCCACGTCACCGGCGCCAGCGGCAGCTACTCGCAGTCCGCGGGCGCCGACTTCACTTCCGCGCAGTTCAATTTCCTGCAGCGCGCGGCGCGCGGTTCGGCGCAGGAGATGGCGCTGACTCCCAAGGGCGTTTTGGACCTGAAGGGAGTGACGTTCACGACCTGCCCGCTGAACGATGACTCCTGGCACATCAAGGCCAAGAGCATCGTGCTCGATACGCGCGCCAAGATCGGCACCGGCCGCAACGCGCAGATCGACTTCATGGGCGTACCGTTCATCTACCTGCCGTGGGTGTCGTTTCCGCTCTCCTCCGACCGCAAGAGCGGATTCCTGTTTCCCACCATTGGCAACACTTCCTACGGCGGACTGCAGCTCTCGGTTCCCTACTACTTCAACATCGCGCCGAATGTCGACTTCACCTTCGAGCCCACCGAGTACAGCCACGCCGGTCCCGACCTCGCCGGGGACCTGCGCTTCCTGACGCAGGATCAGCACGGCGAGCTCGACTGGAACTATCTGCCCGACGACCGGGTGTTCGGCGGCAGCCGCGACCGCGTGCGCTTCAACGACGTGGCCGAACTGCCCGACTTCTGGCGTCTGACCCTCAACGCCTCCGGGGTCAGCGATCCGTTCTACTTCGAGGACTTCTCGCAGGGCCCGGAAGGGGCGAGCACCGCATTCCTCGAGCGCAGCGCGCTCATGTCCTACCGCGACGAGCACTGGCGAATCGACGGCGAGGCGCAGCAATACCAGACCATCGACTACACCCTGCTGCTCACCGACCGACCCTACGCGCGCGTACCCAGAGTTGCGGTCAGCAGCGACTACACGCTAGGTCCCGAAGGGCTCATCCACTACGGTTTCGATTCCGAGCTCGTGAACTTCCAGCGCCCCGGGGGAACCCTCGAGGTCAGCGGCTGGCGGGCCGACTTCACCCCCGCGGTTTCGCTCGATCTCACCGGTCCTGGCTATTTCGTGCGTCCCGCGCTCGCCTGGCGCGCCACGCAGTACGAGCTGGACAACACCGCGCCGGGGCAGCCGGGCTCGCCCTCGCGCACGCTGCCGATCGCAAGCTTCGATGCCGGGCTCATGTTCGAGCGGCTGGCCGGCTCGCACGATCAGCGCAAGCTCACCCTCGAGCCGCGGATCCTCTACCTGAAGGTGCCGTATCGCGACCAGGACGACCTGCCGGTGTTCGATACCGCCCTGCCGGATCTTCTGAACCCGGTCGAGTTGTTTCGCACCAACCGCTACGTCGGCGCCGACCGGGTGAGCGATGCCGACCAGATGAGTGTCGGAGTCACCAGCCGCCTGCTGGACGCCTTGAACGGGCGGCAGTTCATCTCCGCCACCCTGGGGCAGACTTACTACTTCGAGAGCCCGCGCGTGGTGCTGCCCGGGGAGACCCCGAGCACCGAAAACAAGTCCGATTTCGTCGCGCAGGTGGCGCTCACCGCCTTCCAGGACTGGAGCGCCGACATCGGCGTGCAATGGGACCCGCAGACCGAAGGCAGCGAGCGCACGCAGCTTGACCTGCAGTACAAGCCCGCCAACGATGCGGTCATCAACCTCGGCTACCGCTACGAGCGCTACGTGTTCGACCAGGTCGAGGTATCCGCGGCGTGGCCGATCAAGCACAACTGGAACGTGTTCCTGCGCGATGTCTACTCGCTGAGCGATCACGAGTGCACCACTTCCGTGGATTCGACCTGCACGGTAGGCGGGGTGCCCGTTGAGTCTGCCCGGCTGGTCGGTTTTCTGGAGCGCTTCGCCGGGTTCGAGTATCGTTCGTGCTGCTGGCGGGCGAGGCTCGGGGTGCGCCGCTATGTGAGCAGCCATACCGGCAGCCAGGACACTGGAATCTGGCTGCAGCTGGAACTCACGGGCCTGGCCAGTGTCGGATCGGCATCCGACGCCTCCCTGGGCCAGGAAATCCGGGGCTACCTTCCCCCGGAAGGCCTGAATCTAAAGAATCAGGCCCCATTGAAGGGCGTCTGGTAAGTGAGGAAACCCATGCGGCGGATCTTGGTTTCGGCCCCGACCTGGCTTGCCTTGGGGCTAGCGGCCGTTGCCGTGCAGGGCAGTGCCTGGGCGCAGACCCGCGAGCTCGCCACGCGCGGTGAGCTGCTCGATCGCGTCGTGGCCATCGTGAATGACGGCGTCGTGCTCAACAGCGATCTTGACGCCCAGATCGATGCCATCACCGAGCGCATGCGCCAGCAGCGGCTGGAACTGCCGCCGCAGAACGTGCTGCGCCAGCAGGTACTCGAGCGGCTGGTGGTGCAGGAGATCGAACTGCAGCACGCCGGCCGCGCCGGGGTGAAAGTCACCGACGAGATGCTCAACTCCGCGCTCACGGACGTGGCCAAGCGCAACAACATCACCCTCACGCAGCTGCCCGACACCCTCAAGCAGCAGGGTGTCGACTACCCGAGCTACCGCGAGGAGGTGCGCAAGGAAATCACGCTCACGGTACTGCGCCAGCGCGACGTGCTGCAGCACATCAGCGTCACGCCGCGCGAGATCGACCAGTTTCTCGACAAGCAGGCGCGCACGCCTTCTGAGCACAGCGAGTTCAACGTGTCGCACATCCTGATCTCGGTCGGTCAGGAGGCGAGTCCGGAGCAGATCGATGCGGCCGCCAAGCGCGCGCAGGATGTCTACGAGCGCGCCAAGGGCGGCGAGGACTTCGCCAAGCTCGCGGTCGCCTATTCGAACAGCCAGACGGCGCTCGAGGGCGGCGCGCTCGGCTGGCGCAAGGGCAGCGAGCTGCCGACCTTCCTCTCCGACACCGTCGCGAAGCTTAAGCCCGGCGAGGTGGGCGAGCCGCTGCGTACCCCGACCGGCTTCCACATCGTCAAGCTGAACGAGGTGCGTGGCGGCAGCAGCGAGAATTCGGTGGAGGACCAGATCCACGTGCGCCACATCCTGATGAAGACCAACGAGCTGGCGGACGATGCCACCGTGCGCACCAAGCTGCTGGCGATACGCGAGCGCATTCTCAAGGGCGAGGACTTCGCCGGCATCGCACAGGTCAGTTCCGAGGATCCCGGCTCGGCCGCCGAGGGAGGCGATCTTGGCTGGTCGGGACCGGGAACCTTCGCGCCCGAGTTCGAGACGGTGATCAACGGACTGAAGGACAACGAGATGAGCGAGCCGTTCCACACCCAGTTCGGCTGGCACCTCGCGCAGGTGCTCGGCCACCGCCGCTACGACAACACCAACGAGATCAAGCGCCGTCAGGCCATGGAAGCGATCCGGGCCAGCAAGGCCGACGAGGAAACGGAGCTGTGGCTGCGGCGCATGCGGGACGAAGCGTACGTCGATTTCAAGTCGTAGCGTTGCACGCATTGCGTTGACATCGGGCGAGCCGGCCGGAATCGGGCCGGAGTTGTGCCTCATGCTCGCCGGCCGGGAAATGCCCTGCGAGCTGGTGTGCCTCGCTGATGCGGCACTGCTCACCGAGCGCGCAGCGCTCATCAACCTGCCCGTCACGCTGCACGACTATAAAGGCGCGGCCGCAGCGCCCGCAGCGCTCAGGCCCGGCAGCCTGTGCGTGGCGCATGAGGCGCTCGCAGTTCCCAGCAAGCCCGGCCACGCCGACCCGGCCAATGCGCGCTACGTGCTGAAGCTTCTGGATCGCGCCATCGACGGCACGCTGGCGGGAGAATTCGACGCGATCGTGACCGCGCCGGTGCACAAGGGCGTCATCAATGATGCCGGCATCCCCTTCACCGGCCACACCGAGTACCTCGCGCAGCGCACCGGCAGCGCGCGCGTCGTGATGCTGCTGACGACCGGGGAGCTGCGCGTGGCGCTTGCGACCACTCACCTGCCGCTGCGCGCGGTGAGCGCAGCCATCACGATCGACTCGCTGTGCGAAGTGGCCGCGATCCTGTCACGCGAGCTTGCCGAGCGCTTTGGCATCGCCGACCCGCGCATCGCGGTATGCGGGCTGAACCCGCACGCCGGTGAAGGCGGCTACCTCGGCGATGAGGAGGTTCGCGTGATCGCACCTGCCATCGCGCGCATGCAAGCGCAGGGAATCCGTGCCAGCGGTCCGCTGCCGGCCGACACGGTGTTCGTGCCGCAGGTGCTGGCAGGTTTTGACGCGGTGCTCGCGATGTATCACGACCAGGGCCTGCCGGTCGTCAAGCACGCAGGCTTCGAGCGGGCGGTCAACGTGACGCTCGGCCTGCCCCTGGTTCGCACCTCACCCGATCACGGCACGGCGTTCGACCTGGCGGGCAGCGGCCGCGCCGACTGCGGCAGCCTGCTCGCCGCGGTTGAGCTCGCGATCCGGCTGGCCGCCAGGCGGCGCTGATGTCCGCGCCCCGAGCTGGCGCAGCTGCGCCGCGCCGCCGGCGCTTCGGCCAGCACTTCCTGCACGACCCGGCCGTGATCGAGCGGATCGTAGGGTCGCTCACCATCCGCCCGGGCGATCACCTGGTCGAGATCGGCCCCGGGCGCGGCGCGCTCACCGCACTGCTGCTTGAGCACAGCGACTGCACGGTCGATGCCATCGAGATCGATCGGGATCTGTCGGCGCGGCTGACCGAGCGCTTCGGCGCCGCACCGCACTTCGTGCTGCACGTGAGCGATGCCTTGGAATTCGACTTCAGCGCTCTCGCGCGCGAGCGCGGCGGCCGGCTGCGCATCATCGGCAACCTACCCTACAATATTTCAACGCCGCTGTTGTTTGCCCTGATGGCTCACTCCGCTGCGATCCAGGATCTCACCGTCATGCTGCAGCGGGAGGTCGTCGCGCGCCTCGCGGCACAGCCCGGGGGTGGCGATTACGGGCGCCTCACCGTCATGCTTGCCCCCGCGATCGAGGTCCAACGGCTGTTCGATGTGGGCCCGGGGGCGTTTCAGCCGCCGCCCAGGGTCTGGTCCGCGGTGGTACGGCTGAGCATGCGCTCGGCGCCCTTGTTCGCTGTGAGCCCGCATTACGGGCAGGTCGTGGCGAGCGCCTTTGCGCATCGCCGCAAGACGCTGCGCAATGCATTAAGTCAGCTCCTCACGCGCGATGAAATCAGCGCCTGCGGCATCGATCCGGGCGCCCGGCCCGAGACCCTGGCCCCGCAAGGATTCAACACGCTGGCCCAGGCTCTCGACCGCGCGCGCGGCGGACGTTAGTCTTCGGGTTGCACGGTGATACAAGGGGACTCGCATGACGACTTATCGTCGTGTCCTGCTGGTCGTTGATCTCACGGATGACAGTCTGGCGATCGGGCGCAAGGCACAGGCGCTCGCCGCGGCCCTCGGGGCGGAGGTCGAGCTGCTGCACGTCGTGGAGTTCGTGCCGGTCGAGCCGATGGGCGAGACGCTGCTGCCCTCCGTGCAGCTCGAGGACGAACTACTGGCGGGCGCCAAGCAGCGCCTGTCGGCGCTGGCCGCACAGCTCGGGCTGCCCAACTCCCCCTGCCGGGTGGAAAGCGGCAACGTCAAGTCCGAGATCGTGCGCGTGGCGCGCGAGCGTCGCGCCGACCTCATCGTGCTCGGCAGCCGGGAGCGCCACGGCCTGTCGATCCTGGTCAACCTGACCGAGGACACCGTGCTGCACGCCGCTCCCTGCGATGTGCTGGCAATGCGAGCGGGTCGGGCCTGAAGCGCGGACGTTTCGGTAGAATGACCCTCATGACTGGCGATGATCACAAGATCCGGGTCGACGTGGAGACCAGCTATCTCGACGAGCAGTCCGATCCGCGCGAGCGTCGTTATGTCTTCGCCTACACCATCACGATCCGCAACGAGGGGCAGGTACCGGCACGTCTGCTCACGCGCCATTGGGTCATCACGGATGCCAACGGCAAGGTGGAGGAAGTCCGCGGCGACGGCGTGGTCGGAGAGCAGCCCTACCTCAAGCCCGGACAGGGATTCCGTTACTCGAGCGGAGCGGTGATCGAGACGCCGGTGGGCTCCATGCAGGGCAGCTACCAGATGCTCGGCGACGACGGGGCGCAGTTTGATGCCCCCATCGAGCCGTTCCGGCTGGCCATGCCCGGCATCCTTCAGTGACACGCTATGCGATCGGGGACGTGCAAGGCTGTGATGAGGAACTGCGCGCCCTGCTCGGCCGCCTGAGGTTTTCCGCCGACCGCGACCAGCTTTGGCTGGTCGGCGATCTGGTCAATCGCGGTCCGGGCTCGCTCGCCACCCTGCGGATGGTACGTGCGCTGGGCGACAACGCCGTGGTGGTCTTGGGCAATCACGATCTGCACCTGCTCGCCGTGGCGCACGGCGTGCACCGGCGCAGAAAATCCGACACGCTCGATGAGGTACTGGCCGCAGCGGACCGCGACGCACTCCTGGAGTGGCTCATGACGCGGCCACTGGCGCATGCGCAGGGCGCTGATCTCATGGTGCATGCCGGGCTCGTGCCGCAATGGACGGCGGCGCTGACGCTGAGCCTGGCGGCGGAGGTCGAGGGCGCGCTGCGGCGCGAGCCGCGCGCGCTGCTCGAGCACATGTACGGCGATGAGCCCGATCACTGGGACGAGCGCTTAAGCGGAATCGCGCGGCTGCGCTTCGTCATCAACGTGCTCACGCGCCTGCGCCTGTGCAGCGCCGACGGGCGCATCGATGTGGCCTCGAAGGGTGCGCCGCCGCCGGCGCCCGCGCAGATGCGTCCGTGGTTCGAGCACGCGCAGCGGGCCAGCCGTGAGCAGCGCATCATTTTCGGCCACTGGTCGGCGCTCGGCCTGGTGCAGCGCGACGGCGTCGTCGGACTCGACACCGGCTGCGTGTGGGGCGGCGCGCTCACCGCGCTCGATCTGGATGCGGACGCCGCGCCGCTGAGCGTTTCGTGCGCGGGCTATCAGCGCATCGGCGCGGCCTGACGCTACGGCGCGGGCGCCTCCAGCGGCCCCCACGACACCGTCATCTGCTTGGTGGCGGGCGGATAGATCGCCGGTGCAAGTTCCAGATCGATGGCAGGCCCGGCGGCCGCTTCGATCGGCAGGCTGGTGCGCTGCGCCCCGCGCACCTCCAGCACCCCGATCGTACCGGGCGAAACACGAATACCCACCCGCACCGGCCAGGTGCTGCCGGCGGTGGGCTTGAGTGTGATGCTGCCCGACCCGCTGGCGGAAGAAAGGTCCACCAACAGCGTGTTGCGCTTCCAGTACTGGGCAAAGGCTGTGGCGTTGGCGCCGTCGATGTCGAGCTCATGCACCGGCGCAGGCGCGGCGGGCGGCGCGCGGTGCCAGGGCCAGTGACCGGACAGGTGTCCACAGCCCGCGGCCGACAGCGCCAGCGCGAGAGCGGTTGCGCGCACCGCGGCGCGCACTACGGGCCTCAGCAGCATGCACCCTCCTCGTTCCACTGCCGCAACGCGTAACATACGCGAAAGATACGGAGGACACATGCAATCCCTGCGGGCGTTCAATTTGCGGCAATGGATCGATGCCAATCGCGAGAATCTTAAGCCGCCGGTGGGCAACAAGCGTGTGTTCCGCGATGGCGACTTCATCATCATGGTGGTGGGCGGCCCGAATGCCCGCAAGGACTTCCACGTCGATCCGGGCCAGGAGTTCTTCTACCAGCTCGAGGGCGACATGGTGCTGAAGACCATCCAGGATGGCCGCGCCGTCGAGCTACCGATCCGCGCCGGCGAGGTGCTGCTGATTCCGCCGCGCCTGCCGCATTCGCCGCAGCGGCCGGCCGACACGCTCGGGCTCGTGATCGAGCGCGCGCGCCGTGCCGGGGAGCTCGATGGCTTCCAGTGGTACTGCGAGAACTGCGGGGAGCTGCTGTACGAGGAGTTCTTCGAGCTGACCGATATCGAGCAGCAGTTCCCGCCGGTGTTCGAACGCTTCTTCGCCAGCAGGCAAAGGCGCACCTGTGCGCGCTGCGGCTCGCTCATGGAGCGCGGCTAGGTGCAGGCGCGCATCCGCCTCGACGGCCGCGAGCTCGGCATCGACCTGTCGCGCCCGGTGGATCTCGCCCTGCAGCTGGATTTCTCCGGTCCGCAGCCGCGCCACTTCGGTGCGCCGCGCGCAAGCTCGCGGCCGTTCGAGACCAAGGGCTTCAAGGGCTCGGTGGCACGCGGCGCGGGCTGCAACTGCGAGCTGATCACGCTCATTCCCCACTGCAACGGCACGCACACCGAAGGCGTGGGCCACCTCACCCGCGAGCGCTACGATGCCTACCGGGTGACGCCCGCCGGACTTGTGCCCGCGCTGCTCGTGTCGGTGACTCCCGAGCCGGCCGGCGGCGAGGGCAGCGAGCCGATGCCGCAGGCGCAGGACCGCCTCATCACCCGCCGCTGCCTCGAGCGTGCGTGGCCGGCGGACACTCCGTTCGCGCCGCGCGCGCTGATCATCCGCACGCTGCCCAACACTCCGGACAAGCGCGTTCGTGACTACAGCGCCCACACGCCGCCGTACCTGTCGCGCGAGGCCGCCGAGCTTCTCGTCGAGCGCGACATCCTGCACCTGGTCGTGGATGTGCCCTCGGTCGATCGCGCGCACGATGAGGGTCGTCTTACGGCCCATCACATCTTCTTCGGCCTGCCGCGCGGGGCAGTGCACGCCGAAGATGCGCTGCGAGCCAACGCCACCATCACCGAGCTTGCCTACATCCCCGACACGGCTGCCGATGGCGCGGGTCTGCTGGCGTTGCAGGTCCCGGCCTTCAGCGGCGATGCCGTACCGAGTCGCCCGCTGCTGTATCCCATCATCGCGCCGCCATGAATGCAGCGACTCTGCTGGACGCTCAGGCGCGCGATGCGCGCGATCCGCTGCGACGCTACCGCGCGCGCTTTGCGCTGCCGTGCAATGAGCGCGGCGATCCGCTCGTGTACCTGAGCGGTCACTCGCTCGGGCTCATGCCGCTTGCGGCACGCGAACTCGTCAACGAGGAGCTTAACGAGTGGGCGCGCCTTGCCGTTCTCGGGCACGAGCACGCGCGCCGGCCGTGGATCCCCTACCACGAGAACCTGACGGCGGGCCTGGTGGCGCTGAGCGGGGCACGCGCAAGCGAAGTCATCGCCATGAATTCGCTCACCGTGAACCTGCACCTGATGCTGGCGAGCTTCTATCGGCCGCACGGACCGCGCAACCGCATCCTCATCGAGGCCGGCGCGTTTTCCTCGGACCGACACGCGCTCACTTCCCAGATTGCCTGGTGGGGGCTCGACCCCGCCAGCGTCCTCATCGAACTTGCGCCGCTGGCCGGCGAGGACATCGTCTCGGAACAGGCGATCGAAGAGTGCCTGGCGCGGCACGGCGAGCAGATCGCCCTGCTGTTGTGGCCGGGGGTGCAATTCCGCACCGGTCAGGCCTTCGACCTGCCGCGCCTGGCGCGCGCCGCGCACCGGCACGGCTGCATCGCCGGATTCGACCTGGCACATTCCATCGGCAACCTGCCGCTCGACCTGCACGCGACGGATGCAGACTTCGCCGTGTGGTGCAGCTACAAGTATCTGAACGCGGGCCCCGGCGCGATCGGCGGCTGTTTCGTCCACCAGCGCCACAGCGATGCTCAGCCGCGCGACCGTCACGGCGGTGCGCTGCCGGGCGCACGGCTCGCCGGCTGGTGGAGTCACGAGCAGCCGACGCGCTTTCTGATGGAGTCGCAGTTCCAGGCGGCAGACGGTGTGGCCGCCTGGCAGATCAGCAACCCGCCGATCCTCGCCGCCGCACCGCTCATCGCCTCGCTGGCGGTATTCCTGGAGGCCGGCATCGCTGCCCTGCGCGCAAAGTCGGTTGAGCTGACGGATTTCCTCGATGAACTCATCCGCCCGCTGGCGCCGGCCGTGCACATCCTCACCCCGCACGACAGCGCGCGGCGCGGCTGCCAGCTGTCCCTTCGCATCGCCGGCGGCACCTCCCGCGGCCGCCGCGTATTCGATGCGCTGAACGCACGCGGCATGATCTGCGACTGGCGTACGCCGGACATCATCCGCGTGGCGCCGGTGCCGCTCTATAACCGCTTCGAGGACGCCTGGCACTTCGCGCGCGCGCTGACGCAAGTGCTGCGCTCCACGCCATGAGCGAGGGCGCCGCGGGGGCGGTCAACATCGTCGGCGCGGGGTTGGCCGGTGCGCTGCTCGCCCTGCTGCTGGCGCGGCGCGGACGCTCGGTGATCCTGTACGAGCGCCGAGCGGACCCGCGCCAGTCGCAGCCCGAGCGCGGTCGTTCCATCAACCTCGCCCTGGCCGCGCGCGGCATGCGCGCGCTGGAGCTTGCCGGGACGATGCCGCGGGTGCGGCCGCTGCTGATCGCGATGCGCGGCCGAATGATCCATGAGCGCTCGGGCGCGAGCACGCTGCACCGCTACGGTCAGCGCGAGCACGAGGTCATCTGGTCGGTGGGACGCGCGGATCTGAATCGCGTGCTCATCGAGGAGGCGGCCCGCCATCCGGGCGTGAGCGTGCGCTTCAACCAGCTGTGCCTGGGAGCGGACGCAGCTGCCGGGCGGCTGCGAATTCGCGATCAGTCGGCGGCCCGCGACTACGAGGTCGCACTCGAGCCGACCATCGCCACCGACGGCGCCGGCTCCGCGCTGCGCGCAAGCCTCGCCTCGGCCGGCCTGCTGCGTGCCCGCGAGGAGTGGCTCGACCACGACTACAAGGAGCTCACGCTTTCGGCGCCGGCCGCGCGGGGCATACTCGATCGCCAGGCGCTGCACATCTGGCCGCGCGGCGGCTTCATGCTGATCGCGCTGCCCAACACCGACGGCAGCTTTACCGCGACTTTGTTTCTTGCGCGCAGCGGACCGGTGAGCTTTGCCGCACTCACCAGCTCGCGGCAGCTCGGCGAGTTCTTCAGTCGCGAGTTCGCCGATGTCGTGCCGCTGCTGCCAGATCTGGCCGCGCAGTTCGCGGCTCATCCGCAGGGGCAGCTGGGTACCGTGCATTGCGCGCCCTGGCACATCGGCGGTCAGCTGCTGCTGCTCGGTGACGCCGCCCACGCCATCGTGCCCTTCCACGGCCAGGGAATGAACGCCGCCCTCGAGGACTGCACCCTGGTCGATGAGCTGCTCGGGCAACAGCACGACTGGGCTGCGCTGTTTGCCGAGGTCGAGCGAGTGCGACGCCCCAACACCGAGGCGATCGCGCGGATGGCGCTGGAAAACTACGCCGAGATGCGCGATGCCGTGCTCGATGCGCGCTTCGTGCGCCTCAGGAAGCTGGCGCTGGAACTGGAACGACGCTTCCCGCAGCGCTTCATCCCGCGTTACTCGATGGTCATGTTTCATCCGGAAATACCCTACGCGGAAGCCCTGCGCCGGGGCGCGGTGCAGGCACGCCTGCTCGAGGAGCTCGATCCGGGCGCGGACCGGGCGGTCGATGCCGCGCTGGCCGAGCGGCTCATCAACGAACGCCTGTCAGCGCTTTAGCTGAAGCGCCTGCCTGCGGAGATCCACATGCCCAGCCAGACCCGCGTCCGCCGCCTGCACGCCTGCGCAGAACCCGAGATCGAAGCGCTGAGCAATGTGCTGATCGACTGCGTGGCAGGCGGCGCCTCGGTCAGCTTCATGGCGCCGCTGTCGCGCGAGAAGGCCGCAGCGTACTGGCGCGACGTGGCGCAAAGCGCCGCGCGCGCCGAGCGCGTGGTGCTCGCAGCCGAGGATACCGACGGGGCGATCATCGGCACCGTACAACTCGTGCTCGCGCTTCCGGAAAACCAGCCTCACCGGGGCGAGATCGCGAAAATGCTGGTGCACCGGCGCGCGCGCCGGCAGGGCGTCGGCGCGGCACTGCTCATCGCTGCCGAGCAGCAGGCGCGCGCTGCCGGCAGGACGCTGCTGGTGCTCGATACGGCCAGTGGGGATGCCGAGCGCCTCTACGCGTGTCACGGCTGGCAGCGCTGCGGGGTGATACCCGACTACGCCTTGTTTCCCGACGGCCGGCCGTGCGCGACCACGATCTTCTTCAAGTCACTCAGGTGAGTGAATCTAGGCGACCGGCCGTTGCGTGAATCCCCGGCACACCGCCGCAAGCTTGTTGCCGTCGGGATCGCGGACGTAGGCGGCGTAGAAATCCGGGTTGTAGCGCAGGCGGATTCCGGGCGCCCCCTCGCAGCTGCCACCGTGCGCGAGCGCCGCGGCATGGAACGCATCGACCTCGCTCCATGAGCGGGCACTGAAGGCCACCATGGTGCCGTTGCCGACGCTCGCCGGCCGCCCGTCCCATGGCGGGCACAGCCATAGCGCAAGTTCCCGCTCGCCATGACGCTCGTAGGTGCCCCACCCCGTCCAACCCTCCCAGTCATCGCCGGACACCTCGCAGCGGCGCTGTCCGAGGGTGCCGAGCAGCGCATCGTAGAAACGCGCGGCGCGGGGAGGATCATTGGTGCCGAGGCAGATGTAGGTAAACATGCAGCACCTTCAGTGATGCCAGGGAGCCTCCGGAGCGGTGCGGCGCTCGAGAGTGACGAAGGTCAGCGGAAAGGCGTGTTGCTCGTCGGCCGGATGCATGCGGCATTCGACATCCGCCCACTGCGTGGAATCGAAGTCAGGAAAGAAGGTGTCACCGGGCACATCCGCGTGCACGTGGGTCAGGTAGATGCGGCGCGCGAACGGCAGCACCAGCCGGTAGATCTCCGCGCCGCCGATGGCCACCAGCTCCTTGCCGGGACCGGCCTGCGTCAGCGCCTGTTCCACCGAGTGCACGACGATCACGCCTGCCGCGATCCAATTGCGATCGCGCGTCAGCACCAGGTTAGCGCGGCCCGGCAGCGGGCGGCCGATGGACTCGTAGGTCTTGCGGCCCATCAGGATCGTCTTGCCGAGGGTGAATGCCTTGAAGCGCTTCAGATCTTCAGGCAGCCGCCACGGCAATGCGTTGTCGCGGCCGATGACTCCGTTTTGTGCCATGGCGACGATCAGCGAGACCAACGGTTGCGAGACGCTCATGGGCGCGCATTATTGGCACGGCCAAGCGTGCAAAGCTATCCGTCGGCCGGCAGCGACCTGAGTCAGATTTCGACGGCGGTGCTGAGAATGACGACGTCACGGAAGGGCATGCGGAAGAATTCCGCGGCCTGCGTGCTGTACTGCTGCATGCGCGCGAACAGCCGGCGCTGCAAGCCGCGCAGGCCCGGCAGCGGCCGCGCCCGCACCACGTGCCGGCCGACGAAGAACGAGCTGTCTTCGGTAAAGACGCGCAGGCCGCGCGCGCGGCAGGCCTTGAGCGCCTCGGCAACGTCCGGGGTCTCCATGAATCCGAAGCGCGCGGAGATCAGGAACACGCTCGGCACGGTTTCCTCGATCTGCAACCGCCGTACCGGGTCCTGGCGCGGCGTGTCGGCGATCTCGACGTTGAGGATGATGACGCGCTGATGCACGACGCAGTTGTGCTCGATGTTGCGGATCAGCGCCGAGGGCACAAGATTCGCATTGCTGGCCAGGAACACCCCGGTACCCGGCACGCGGTGCACCCCTGCGACCAGCTTCGCCAGCTGGCTGCGCGGTACCGCAAGCTTCGCGAGCGCCGCGCGCAGCTCGAGCCGCCCGTTGCGCCAGGTGGTGAAAATCAGGCACAGGATGGCGCCGAGGGTGAGCGGGATCCAGCCGCCGGCGGGCACCTTGGTCAGGTTGCCGGCGACGAAGGCGGTGTCCGTCACCAGCATCAGGCCGAACAACCCCACCACCTGCCACAGGGGCCAGTTCCACTGCGTGGCGGCGACGAAGGCACCGAGCACCGTCGTCACCACCATCGTGCCCACCACCGCAGCCCCGTAGGCACCGCCCAGCGCGTCCGAGGAACCAAAGCCGACCACGAAGGCGATGACGGCCGGGAATACCAGCCAGTTGACGACCGGGACGTAGATCTGCCCCTGCTCGAGCGCGGAAGTCTGCAGTACGCGCAGCCGCGGCAGCAGATCCAGGTGCACGGCCTGGCGGGCCATCGAGAAGGCCCCCGAGATCGTGGCCTGCGAGGCGATGACCGCGGCGGCCGTCGCGAGCGCCACCATCCACGGCAGGAGCTGCGGCGACACCAGGTGATAGATCGGGTGGCTGACCGGTTCACCGAGCTGCAGCAGCAGCGCCCCCTGGCCGAAGTAGTTGATCACGAGGGCCGGGCCGACGAGGGCGAACCAGGCGATTCGCACCGGCCGTTTACCGAAGTGCCCCATGTCCGCATACAGCGCCTCCCCGCCGGTGATGGCGAGGAACACCGCGCCGATGATCGCGAGCGCCACCGGCGGACGATGGAACAGCAGCAGCAGGCCGCGGTAGGGATTGAGCGCCACCAGTATCTGTGGGTTGTGCGCGATCGGAATGGCACCGATGACCGCAATCACCACGAACCACACCACCATGATGGGCCCGAACAGGCTCGCGACCTTCGCCGTCCCGCGCCGCTGATACGCGAACAGCACGGTGATCACCGCGATGGTGATCGGGATCACCCAGCTCTTGAAGTCCGGATCGAGTACTTCCAGCCCCTCGACCGCGCCGAGCACCGAGATCGCAGGCGTGATGAGCGCGTCTCAGAAAAAGAATGCCGTGCCCGCCAGCGCAAGACCGACGGCGACCTTCGCCCAGGTGCTGCCGGTGATCAGGCGCCGCTGCGCGAGCGCAAACAGCGCCAGTATGCCGCCCTCCCCCTGGTTGTCGGCGCGCATGATGACGGTCAGGTACTTGAGCGTGACCGAGATCGCCAGGCTCCAGAAGATCAGCGACAGCACACCGAGCACTGCTTCGGTGTTGAAGGTGCCGGCGGCGCTGAGCGCCGCCTCCATCGTGTAGAGCGGGCTCGTGCCGATATCGCCGTAGACGATGCCGGTGGCGCCGACGACTGCGGCCACGCTGAAGCGACGCGACTGGCTCATGTTTTCTAAAGGATCCGTGCGGCTCTGGATGTCACTGGCGGCGCGACTGGCGCCCTGGTGCGCGCTGCCGCCGCGGCGGCCACAACATGCTGCCACGACAGGTCCCGAAGCCGCAGCGGCAGGCGAAGATCGCATCGATGTCCGGCGGGTCGTCCACTTCGCGCTGGATCTGGTAGTCGTAGGTCAGTTCCTCGCCAGGCTCGATGTCGCGCAGCGCATCGATGAACACGCGCCGCTTTTCGATCACCGACTCGCAATTCGGGTCGCAGGCGTGGTTGACGAAGCGCGCCTCGTTCCCCTCGACCCCCGCATCGATCACCGTGCGCGCGTCCACGATGAACAGGAAGGTATGGCTGTCGGCGGCGTCCTTGTGCAGATAGCGCCGGTCTGCCTCGGCGTGCGAGACCCGCTCGCCCAGGTACTCGATGATGCGCGTGCCCTGCGCGATGCGGGCGGTGGCGAACACGCCGAGTCCGTGCAGCGGCGAGTCGCGTACTTCGATGAGCAAGTTCTTCATACCGCCACCGGCGCGCGGATCGCCTCATGGTGCTGATAGTTCACGAATTCGAAGTCCTCGTAACGGTAATCCAGAATGCTGTTCGGACGGCGATGAATTAGGAGCCGGGGCAGCGCCAGCGGCACGCGCGCCAGCTGCAGGTCAGCCTGCGCGAGATGGTTCAGGTAGAGGTGGGTATCGCCGCCGGTCCAGATGAACTCCCCGGGCGTCAGGTCGCACTGCTGCGCGAACAGGTGCGTGAGCAATGCGTAGCTTGCGATGTTGAACGGCACGCCGAGGAACACGTCCGCACTGCGCTGGTACATCTGGCACGACAGCCTGCCAGCGGCCACGTACAGCTGGAAAAAGGCATGGCAGGGCATCAGGCGCATCTGGCCGAGCTCGCCCACGTTCCAGGCACTCACCATGATGCGCCGCGAATCGGGATTGCTCTTGAGCAGTTCCACCGCCTGCGCGATCTGGTCGATGATGCGCCCGTCCGCGCTCGGCCAGGCGCGCCATTGCTTGCCGTACACCGGTCCCAGCTCCCCGTGCACGTCCGCCCACTCGTCCCAGATCGTCACCCCGTGCTGGTGCAGCCAGGCGATGTTGGTGTCGCCGCGCAGGAACCACAGCAGCTCATAAACCACCGCCGGCACGTGGATCTTCTTGGTGGTGACCAGCGGGAAGCCCGCGGCGAGGTCGAAGCGCATCTGATGCCCGAACACCGACAGCGTACCGGTGCCGGTGCGGTCGTCCTTATGCACGCCGTGGTTGCGCACCTGGCGCATCAACTCGAGGTACTGCTTCATTGGGCGAGGGCAAAGTTACCCGACGGCTGTCGCGCCCGATAGGCCCATGCCAGCATCGCGACGCCGGCGATGATCATCGGTGCAGACAACACCTGTCCCTCGGTGATCCAGCCGAGGGCGAGGTAACCGATGTGCTCATCGGGCACGCGCACGAACTCGACCAGGAACCGCGCCACGCCGTACAGCGTCAGGAACAAACCGGAGGGTGCCAGCCGCGGCCGCGGCCGCGAGGTGTAGAGCCACATCACGGTAAAGAGCACCAGCCCCTCGAGCCCGGCTTCGTAGAGCTGTGAGGGGTGGCGCACCTGTCCGTCGACGCGAAATCCCCACGGCACGGTGGTGACCTTGCCCCACAGCTCGCCGTTGATGAAGTTACCGATGCGGCCGAAGAACAGGCCGAGCGCGGGCAGCGGTGCGGTGAAATCATAGACGTCGGCGGCATTGCGGCCGCGCCGCCAGGCAAACAGCGTCATCGCCGCGACCACCCCGATCAGGCCGCCATGAAAGGACATGCCCCCTTCCCAGACCTTGAGGGGATACCACGGATCGCTGGCCCAGAACTTCAGCCCGTAGAACAGGATGTAGCCGATGCGGCCGCCGAGGATCACACCGAGCATGGTGAAGAAGATCAGATCATCGACATCGGCGGCCTTCCAGGTCGAGCCGCGCTTGGCCGCGCGCATTCGCGCCAGCCACCAGCCGCCGGCAAAACCCAAAAGGTACATGATTCCGTACCAGTGGACCTTGACCGGGCCAATCCTGAAAGCAATCGGGTCAAAACCTGGATATCTGAGCATCTGGCGCGAAGTTTAGCCGACCGCGCGCGTGACGCGGCAGAAGAACGCCTTGAGGTAGCGGGTCTCCGGGATGGCCGGATGCAGCGGATGATCGGGTGACTGTCCGCCGCACTCGAGCACCTGGACGAAGCGCTGGCTGTGGCGCGCCGCGCTCTGGATGGCGCCGAGCAGCTCGTGTGGGGCGAGGTGGTACGAGCAGGAGCAGGACACCAGCAGGCCCTCGTCCGCCAGCAGCCCGAGCGCCAGCTGGTTGAGCTTGCGATAGGCCGCCTGCCCCTGAGGAATATCCTTCTTGCGCTTGATGAACGCGGGCGGATCGAGAATGACTATGTCGAATTGCTGCCCCTGCGCCGCCAGCAGCTTGAGCGCATCGAAGGCATCCGCGCGCAACACCTCCACCTCAGCGCCGTTGCGCCGGGCGTTCGCCCGGGCGAACTCGAGTGCCGCCTGCGAGGAGTCCACGCAGCGCGCCCGCCCGGCACCGTGATGCAAAGCGCTCACCGCCCAGGCTCCGACGTAACTGCACACATCGAGGACACGCGCGCCGGGCGCGACGTAGCGCTTCAGGCGCGCACGATTGGCGCTCTGGTCATAGAACCAGCCCGTCTTCTGCCCCTCGGCGAGCGAGGCGGCGAAGCACAGCCCCGCTTCCGTGACTTCGATCTCGGCCGGCACGTCGCCGAATGCGACCGCCGCGACAGGCGGCAGCTGCTCGAGGTCGCGGGCGGCGGAGTCGTTCTTCCAGAACAGGCCGCGCGGGTTCACCACGCGGCGCACCGCCGCCTCGATCTCCCCCTTGAGCGCCTCCATGCCCGCGGTGGCAATCTGTCCGACCACCAGATCGCCGTAACGATCGAGCACCAGTCCTGGCAGCAGGTCCGACTCGCCGAACACCCAGCGGCAGTAGCGCGGCTCCCCCAGGCGCTGGCGCAGGGCGAGCGCGGCGGTGAGCCGGCGCTCGATGAGGCCGCCGTCCACCGGCTGCGCTGCATCGTGCGAGAGGATGCGTGCGCAGATCAGCGCGTGCGGATTGACGCAGGCATAACCCAGGAATGCATCGCGCTGCGAGCGCAGCTGCGCCACTTCCCCTGCCGCGAAGCCGACCAGCGCAGTGGCGGCGGTGTCGATCTCATTGCTGAACACCCACAGGTGCCCTGCGGCAAGACGCCGCTCCTCGCCGCGCTTCAGGCGCAGCACGCGCGGGGCGCTGGCGGCAGAGTCGGCCCTGGAGGGTGTCGGGTTCGGCATGGGGATGGGGGCGGCGAATGCGGGGGCGGAGTATACAATCGGGACGGGAGCCAGGATGCACAAGAGCCACCTCAACGCCGACGGCACGCCGAAGTACACGAATCATCTCATCTCCGAGACGAGTCCGTACCTTCGGCAGCATGCCCACAATCCGGTCGAGTGGTATGCATGGGGGAGCGAGGCGCTCGAGCGGGCGCGCCGCGAAAACAAACCGATTCACCTGAGCGTTGGCTACAACGCCTGCCACTGGTGCCACGTCCTGGCCGATGAGAGCTTCGAGGACGAAGCCACCGCGCGCATCCTCAACGAGCACTTCATCAACATCAAGGTCGATCGCGAGGAGCGCCCCGACATCGACCGTATCTACCAGATCGCGCAGCAGATGCTCACGCAGCGCAGCGGCGGCTGGCCACTCACCATGTTCCTCACCCACGAGGATCAGCGACCCTTCTTCGGCGGCACCTACTTTCCGAAGGAGGCCCGCTACGGGCTGCCTTCCTTCAGCGACATCCTGCTGCGGGTCGCCGAATACTATCGCGAGCATGGCGCGGATCTGCGCCAGCAGAATGCTGCGCTGATGGCTGCGTTCGCCGAACTCAATCCGCCGCCGGCCGGCGCGGACAGCGAGCTCACCAGCGCGCCGCTTGAAAAATGCCGCACGCAGCTTGCGCGCAGCTTCGATCCTCAGAACGGCGGCTTCGGCGGCGCGCCGAAATTTCCGCACCCGCAGACGCTCGAATGGCTGCTGCGGCACTGGCACGCCAGCGCCGCACAGCCCGAACCCGATCTGCAGGCGTTGTACATGACGACGCTCACGCTGCGCCGCATGGGCGATGGCGGCATCAACGACCAGCTCGGCGGCGGCTTCTGCCGCTACTCGGTCGATGAGTACTGGATGATCCCCCACTTCGAGAAGATGCTGTACGACAACGGCGCCCTGCTCGCGCTCTACGCCGATGCTGCGCTGGCGAGCGGCGATGCGTTCTACGCCCGCGTCGCGCAGCAGACCGCCAGCTGGGTGCTGCGCGAAATGCAGTCCCCGCAGGGCGGCTACTACTCGAGCCTGGATGCCGATTCGGAGGGCCACGAGGGCACGTTCTATGTCTGGGACCGCGCAGCGGTGCAAGCCGCACTGAGCGTGGAGGAATTCGCGGTGTTCGCGCCGCGCTTTGGTCTGGACAAGCCGGCGAACTTCGAGGGCCACTGGCACCTGCGGGTGGTCTCGTCCATCGAAGAGATCGCCCGGCACACCGCCCGAGCGCCCGGGGAGGTCGAGAGGCTTATTGCCGCGGCGACCGGTAAGCTGTTTGCCCTGCGCAGCCAGCGCGTGCGTCCGTCGCGCGATGAAAAAGTGCTGACCTCATGGAATGCGTTGATGATCCGCGGCATGGCAATGGCCGCACGGGCATCAGGAGACGAGCTACTCGCCGCCTCCGCCAGCCGCGCGCTGGATTTCATCCGCACCACGCTGTGGAAGGACGGCAGGCTGCGCGCGACCTACCTGGACGGTCGCGCGCACCTTAATGCCTACCTCGACGATTACGTGTATCTCGCCGATGCCATCCTCGAGCTGCAGCAGCTGCGCTTCCGCAGCGACGAGCTCGCCTTGGCCCGGCAGCTGATGGAGGTGGTGCTCGAGCATTTTACCGATGCCGCGGCGGGTGGCTTCTTCTTCACCTCCGACGATCACGAGACCCTGATCCATCGCAGCAAGGTGTTCGGTGATGATGCGACCCCTGCGGGAAACGGCATTGCCGCCCGTGTGCTGCTGCGCCTCGGGCACCTGCTCGGCGAGCCGCGCTACCTCAAAGCTGCCGAACAAACGCTGCGCGCGGCCTGGCCGGCGCTCGAGAAGTATCCGCAGGCGCACATGAGTCTGCTCATCGCGCTGCAGGAGCTGTTGTCGCCGCCGCAGATCGTCATTGTGCGCGGCGAGGCGGCGATGATTGACGCCTGGCGGCTCGAGCTCGCGCGGCTCTATGCCCCCAATCGCCTGGTGCTGGCGATTCCCTCACAAGCGACACAGCTGCCCCCGGGACTGGCGGACAAGACGCCGCGCGCGGGGCCGGTCGCGTATGTGTGCCGCGGCAGCACCTGTTCCGCACCGCTTGGCTCACTCGGCGCGCTCATCGAGCACCTGCGGCCGGCGCTCCAGCGCTAGCCGCGCTGTGCCGCGTGGCCGCCAGTCATTCAGCTTAGCCCGTCGCGGTTGCCGCTGTAACGCAGGCGCTTCTTCATGGGTACGAAACGGATGGCGACACCCTCCGCCACGGGATGGTTGAGGGCCTCGCCGGCAACGTAGCCGCATTTCTCGTACAGCCGCACACCCGGCAAGGTCCCCATCAGCTCGCACGAGGAGAATCCGGCCGCGAGCGCCGCCGCTTCGCTCACCTCGAGGAGCGTGCGTCCGAGGCCGCGGCGCGCATGTGCCGGATCGACGAAGAAGGCGCGGATCTTCGCAGCATCGGTGGCAGGATCGAGCCACGATTCGTCACGGTCGGCGCGTGCGTCGCTGCCGAACAGCGTGCGGCGCCGACTCCAGCCCCCGCACGCCACGATCTGGTTGGTCTCGGTCACGACGACGAAGTAAGTGCCATCGGAAATCAGCACACTGTCGACACCGAAGGCCCCGCACAGGGCCGCCTCGATCTGCTGCGGGGAATAATCGGCAGCCCCGAGTTTTCGGATCGAGCGGGCGATCAGCTCGCGCAAGATCGGCTCATCCTCGCGGGTGGCGGTTCTCAGCGTGTAGCTCATCGGCGCAGTTTAGCCGCAGGCGGCCGGGGCGGCGCGCCCGCTCAGGAGAGCAGCTCGACGTTGCCGCCGATCGCTGCGGTGTTGATGGTGAGCGTGCGCTCGTTGGCGAAGCGCAGCAGGTAGTGCGGGCCGCCGGCCTTGGGGCCGGTACCGGACAGGCCCTGTCCGCCGAAGGGTTGCACGCCCACCACGGCGCCGATCATGTTGCGGTTCACGTAGGTGTTGCCCACCGGCAGTGAACGGAACACGTGCTGGGCAACGCTGTCGAGACGGCTGTGCACGCCCAGCGTGAGCCCAAAGCCGGTACCGCGGATCGCATCCAGTACCCGGGGCAGCTCACCGCTGGCATAGCGTGCCACGTGCAGGATCGGACCAAACTCCTCGGTCTTGAGCTGATCGAGGCTGTTCAGCTCGAACAGGTGCGGCGGGAAGAAGTGCCCGAGCGCTGCAAGGTGCGGATCGAGCTCGCAGGCGTACAGCAGCTTCGCCTCCCTGCGCATGCGCTCGGCATGTTTCGCCAGGCGCGCCCGCGCCGGCTCCGAGATCACAGGTCCCACATCCGTCGCCAGCTCGCCCGGCGCACCGATGGTGAGGCAGCGCATCGCGCCGATCAGCATGGCGATGACCCGATCGGCGATCTGCTCCTGCAGGTACAGCACGCGCAGCGCCGAGCAGCGCTGGCCGGCACTGGTGAAGGCTGACGCCATGACATCATCGACGACCTGCTCGGGCAGCGCCGTCGCATCGACCACCATGGCGTTCACGCCGCCAGTCTCGGCGATGAGCGGCACGATCGCGCCGTCGCGATTGGCGAGAGTGCGGTTGATGCTCGTCGCAGTCGCCGTCGAGCCGGTGAAGGCGACGCCGGCGAGGGCCGCATGCCTGAGGGCGATTTCGCCAAATGCCGGTCCATCGGCGGGAGTGAGCTGCAGTACGGCAGGCGGTACGCCGGCCTCGTGCAGCAGCCGCGTCATGGCGTGGGCGATGAGGGGCGTCGCTGGCGCGGGTTTGGCCACCACGGCGTTGCCGGCAACCAGTGCCGCGGTGATCTGCCCGGTAAAGATGGCGAGCGGAAAGTTCCAGGGGCTGATGCACACGAACACGCCGCGGCCGTGCAGCGAGAGCGTGTTGCGCTCGCCGGTCGGGCCGGGCAGCTGCTCGGCCGCTGCGAACAGTTCGCGGCCGCGCGCGGCGTAGTAGCGGCAGAAATCCACCGCTTCGCGCAGCTCCGCCACCGCATCCGGCAGTGTCTTGCCCGCTTCGCGTACCAGCAGACTCAAGAAACGGCCGCGCCGCTGCTGCAGAAGATCGGCGGCCTTCTCAAGGCAGGCGGCGCGCTGTTGCGCCGGCTCGGCGTCCCAGGCCGCCTGCGCCGCGGCGGCCGCGGCCATGGCCTCGCGGATCTCCGCAGCGCTCGCATCGCGGGTGTGTCCGACGATCTCGCGCAGGTCGGCGGGAGAGACCACCTGCACGGTCAGATCGCGCGCCGTGCGACCGCTCAGTATCGGGCCTCCGGCGTGGCTCTCGTGCTCGTGTACGCCCACCTCGGACTCAAGAGCCGCCAGCGCCGCCGGATCACCGAAGTCCTCTCCTTCGGAGTTGGTGCGCTCGGCACCAAACAGCGCCTGCGGCTCGCGCACGCGTGAGCTCTCGGGGCCCGCGCTGGTGAGGGAGGAGACCGGATCGCGCACGACCTGCTCCACGGGTATCTGCGGGTTCATGAACTGGTGGACGAAGGAGCTGTTGGCGCCGTTCTCGAGCAGGCGCCGCACCAGATAGGGCAACAGATCCTCGTGCGTGCCGACCGGTGCGTAGACGCGCACCGCGGGGAGGTTGCGCACCTCGACGCGCGCGGCGTCGTACAGCGCCTCGCCCATACCGTGCAGGCGCTGGAACTCGTAGCGCGCGCCCGCGGGCGCGAGCTCCAGCACCGCGGCGACCGTGTAGGCGTTGTGCGTGGCGAACTGCGGGTAGATCACTGCGCGTGCGGCAAAAAGATTCTGCACACACTCGAGGTAACTCGCATCCGTTGCCGCTTTGGACGTGTACACCGGGAAGCTCGTCAGTCCGCGCTCCTGGGCCCGCTTGATCTCGCTGTCCCAGTAGGCGCCCTTCACCAGGCGCACGCTCATGCGCCGGCCGGTGTCGCGCGCGAGCTGCGCGACCCAGTCGAGCACCAATGGCGCGCGGCGGCCGTAAGCCTGCACGGCAAGTCCAAGTCCATCCCAGTTGCGGGTATCCGCATCGCGCGCCAGCGTCTCGACGATGTCCAGGGACAGGTCGAGGCGGTCGGCCTCCTCAGCGTCGATGGTGAAGCCGATGCCGGCGCGGGCGGCGCTGCGCGCGAGCAGCACCATGCGCGGGGCAAGCTGCTCGTTGACGCGTGCGCCCTGCAGCAGCGTGTAACGCGGCTCCAGGGCCGACAGCTTCACCGAGATCCCCGAGCGCTCGTGCGTGGCGCCCGGCGGCTGGTACTGCAGCGCTTCGATCGCATGACCATAGGAGTCGAGGTAGCGCTGCGCGTCCGCCTCGGTGCGGGCGCCCTCGCCGAGCACATCGAAGGAGCACAGCGCGAGCTCGGGATCGGAGTTGCCGCGCGCCAGCGCCGTATCGATCGTCTCTCCCACGATGAACGCATCCCCCAAAAGCTGCATCGACTGGCGCAAAGCCGCGCGCACCACCGGGGCGACCATCGCTCCGGTCAGACGGGCTGGCGAGAATTCCCCGGACAGTTCACTCGACACACTCGGCAACAGCCGTCCGGCAGCACCCAGCAGCGTGAACCCGGTCCGCAGCAGCAGGTCCGAATCTCCCGGCACGCCCGCGGCGCGCACCGTCGCCAGGCGCTCGGCGATCAGCTGGTCGGCGCGCTTGGGATCGGGCGTGCGCAGCAGCGCTTCCGCCAGGCTCATGAGCGCCTTGCCCTGGGCGCTGTCGAGCGGAAACTGCTCGAGCATCCGGTCGATGAGCGGGCGCGAGCGCTTGTCCGCGCGTGCGACTTCCACCCAGCGGGCGGCGCGCACGCTGGCACGCCCCAGCGCTTCTTGAACCCCGGACAGGTCGGCGAGCGCCTCACCGGAGGCGTCGGCTTCCGCACGCAGCGTCGCGGCGCGCAGCTGCGCGCGCAGCGCCGAAAGATCCTGCGCCCCGTTCACTTTCCTCGCCTCGCCGCCAAACGTCATTACGGTGATCCTTGCTCATTCATAGTCAATTGTTCTCATGATATCCATTTATCCAGAGAATAATTATCCGTTATAGCCTTTCTAATAGTAAAATCGACTGCCATGGTGCAGAAAGCGGCATCGCCGGGGTCCGCGGCCGGCGAACGAGATCTCGATCGGATCGATCGGCGCCTGCTGGCGCGGCTGCAGCAGGACGGTCGTGCGGCGGTGTCGCAGCTCGCGCGCGAGGTGCATCTCACCGTGACGCCCACCCTGGAGCGGGTGCGGCGCCTGGAGTCATCCGGATACATCGAGGGTTACTTCGCCAGGTTGAGCCCGAGAAGCCTGGGCTTAGGACTCCTCGCCTACGTCGAGGTGTCGCTCGATCGCACCACTCCCGATGCGTTCGAGCACTTCAAGCAGGTCATGCTGGCGCACGATGAGGTGATGGAGTGCCACATGGTGGCCGGCGGCTTCGACTATCTGCTGAAAGTGCGTGTGACCGACATGGAGAGCTACCGGCGCTTCCTCGGTGATCGCATTGCCGCGGTGCGCGGTGTGCAGCAGACCCACACCTACTTCGTCATGGAAGAGGTGAAATCAACCCACCGCATCATCGTTGCGGAGTGAGCGCTATTGCACCCTGTTATGAGTCGCGCAGGTCCCGTGGCACGCACCCGGCGGGGGAGCTGCTGTGGTTCGGGTCTAACCTTCAACGAGCTCGCGATGCAGGCGTCTTAGCTTAGCCAGCAGCGGGCCGAAAGAGCTCTCGGCTTCACGACGACAGAGCCAAAACGTGAGCCCGTACACCGCGATGCACACGAGGTAATACACCGACAACGACAGGTCAGGCACGTAGCTGCCGGTCCGATCGTGGTACCCGCCCAGGGATAAGAACGCGATGGCAGGCAACATGGGTGCCAACAACCACGACCCGACGCTGTATCCGAGCTTCTTCTGTTTCTCGAGTTGTTCAATCTCTGATTCAAGGCGCGATCGCAACGTCCAGTCGTCCGAGCGCGTAACCTTGCGAGCTCTGAGCAGTGCGAAGGCGACGACCGCGCTGGCGAGTACAAAGCTCAAAACACCCAGCTGTGACAGCCATCCCAGCGAGTCACCGTTCACCCAATGAATGAATACAGGGCCAAAGGATCCGAGCACCAGAACTAACAAGAACCAGAAGTCCCGCAGTCTGACGACTCGGTAGATTTCCGAAACATCGCCTTTGATTACATCCAGTCGCAGGTCTGACATTTGATCTGCGTGTTCCATCTCAGTGCTCCATTCGGCCTTCAAATCGTCCAGGTTCATGGCAATCACCCTGACCGCTCAGTCAACGTACATCGCAGCGAACTTCTGCTTGAGGCGGTTGATACGCACGCCGATCGCATTAGCGCTGATGCCCAAGACTGCGTTCATCTCATCGGCATTCAAGCCGTCCAGATACATCATTAGTATCGATGCGTCGATATCCCCGAGACGCGTCAGGAAGTTGGCGAGAACGTCGCCCATGCTCCTGGTAGCTGTTGAAGCTGGGGAGAATAACGCAGCGTGTGTGGCCATTGCCGCCTGCCCTTTGCGCTCTCTAATCGAGTCTCTGACGTGAGTCATGGATGCGTTTAGTGCCACTCTATAGATCCAGGTTTCAATCCTGGCGTCGGACCGAAAGCTCGGATAGCTACGCCACAGCCGCACCAGGATGTCTTGCACGAGGTCGTCGACCGAGCTGCTATCGGCGTATCGACTCGCGATACGCCGAATACGCGCGCCGTGATGGCGTATCAGTTGCTCGAAGTCCGCCGGCATGCCTGTCCCTGGTGGGATTTACCTATTAGTCATTCGGGAGAGGCAAAACTTACAGGCTCACCAGACGGAAGATCGAACGCTACCCTGGGGAGCTTGGTCGCTGGCCGCGCCGCACATATCCAGTGGCGGCAACGCCAGCTGCGCCTCACTTGTGCAGCAGCAAAAGCAGCACAGGCACCATGGCGAGGCGCGCCACGAATACGGAAATCACGATGTCAGGGAAGAGATCCTGCCTCATCCGCCAGTAGAGAACCCCAACGGTCGCAACCAGGGAGGCCACCGGGCCCACCGTCGGAATAAGCGACAGGACGCCTCCGGCAACTGCCGCCATGACGATGTCCAGGAAGCGGTATCGGGTTCCGAAGACCTTGAAGCCGATCGGAATGACGGCCGTGCAGACGAGCGCATAGGTCAAAGCCACGAGGTACACCTTCGAGGCAATCCTTTGCTTGACCGGAAAGCCTTGAGTCCCGCGATTGCGCTTACGCTGACAGCACCTGCTCAACCGCACGCGCGAAGTACTCGAGATTCTCGCGGCGCAATCCAGCGATATTCATGCGGCTGTCATCGGTCATGTACACGTGGTGGTGCTCGCGCAGTGCGCGCACCTGGTCCTTGCTGATACCGAGGAAGGAGAACATGCCGCGCTGCGAGCCGATGAAGGAGAAGTCACGGCGCGGGCAATGCTCGCGAAGCTGCTGCACCACCTCCTGGCGCAGGCCCGCGATGCGCCGGCGCATGGTGGCCAGCTCCTCCAGCCACTGCGCGCGCAGTGTCTCATCGCCGAGTATGGCGTGCACGATGGCCGCGCCGTGATCCGGTGGCATCGACCAGCTGCCGCGCGCGATGCGCACCAGCTGAGTCAGGGCGGCATCCGCCGCGCCGGGCGATTCGCTGACCAGGTGCAGCGCGCCGACGCGCTCGCGGTACACCCCGAAATTCTTCGAGCACGACACTGCGCATAAGACTTCCGGCAGCTCGGCGCAGAACAGCCGCAGGCCGAATGCGTCCGCTTCCAGTCCCTCGCCCAGTCCCTGGTAGGCCATGTCGATGAATGGCAGCAGCTGACGGCGCTTGACCAGCGCGAGCAATTCGCGCCACTGCGCCGGGGTGAGATCAGCGCCGGTCGGGTTGTGACAGGAGGCGTGCAGCAGCAGCACCGCGCGCGCGGGAAGGCGCTCGATGGCCGCCGTCATGGCTTCGAACTGCACCCCGCCGGTGGCGGCATCGAAGTACGGGTAGGGCTCGATCTTCAGTCCCGCGCCGCTGAGCAGCGGCACGTGATTCACCCAGGTCGGCGTACTCACGTGCACCACCGCATCGGGTGCGGCCAGCCGGATGAGCTCCGCTCCGAGTCGCAGCGCCCCGCAGCCACCGGGCGACTGCATGGTGCGCACGCGGTTGGCCGTCAGCGCCGGATGGGTGGCTCCCAGCACCATGCGCTCCATCGCCTGGTTGAATCCGGCACTGCCTGAGGGACCGACGTAAGCCTTGGTGGTCTGCGTTTCGACCAGGCTGGTCTCGGCCTGCCGCACGCAAGCGAGCACCGGGGTCTCGCCGCGCCCATCGCGGTACACCCCGATGCCGAGGTCCACCTTGCGCGGGTCAGGATCGGCGCGATAGGCGACCATCAGACTCAGGATGCTGTCGGGGACCAGCGGCTCGAGACGTTCGAACATGCGCGTACCTTCCGCGTGCGGTCAGTTGCTGCCGAGGGCCGCGAGCGCGCTCTTGCGCGCCGCCTCGAACTCATCCCCTGGCTTCCAGCTGGGCATGCTCGGCGCCTGCGCGATGAGCCACGCCGACATCATGTCGAGCTGCGCATCCTCGATCATGCCCTCGAAGTTCCAGGTGCCATCGAGCTGGTCGGAGGGCTGATGATACTTCTTCAGCTCCCACTCCTCGATCTGCTGCTTGCCCCATCCCGCCGGGCGCCCGATCACGTCCGTGCCGTTGTCGAAATACAGCGCGGGTACGCCGACCTTGGCGAAGGAGAACTGGTCGGAGCGGTAGTAGTAGCCGCGGTCGGGGAACTGATCGCCCTTGAGCACCCGTCCCTGCGAGTGCGCGACGCTCTCGGCGATCGCATCGAGCGAGGACTTGCCGAGGCTGATCAGCGTCGCATCGCGCGTCCTGCCGAAGATGTTGCCGCCATCGATGTTGATGTCGGCGGCGATACGGCCGGCCGGCACGGAAGGGTGCTCCGCGTAGTACTTCGAGCCGAGCAGTCCGCGCTCCTCGCCGGCGACGAACAGCGCCAGCACCGAGCGGCGCGGCCGCTGCGGCAGCGCCGCGAACGTGCGCGCGATCGCCAGCACCTGGGCACAACCGGAGGCGTTGTCGACCGCGCCGTGATAGATGCGATCACCGCTGGCATCCGGCTCGCCGATGCCGAAATGATCGTGGTGCGCGGACAGCACCACGAGTTGCGCGGCGAGCTTCGGATCACTGCCGCGCAGCACGCCACCGACGTTGGCGGTCTGTACGCTCGAGAGGGTGGTCGTAAAGGCGAGCGAAGTGTGGATGCCGAGCGCAACAGGCTTGAAGTCGCGCGAGCGCGCCGACTCCACCAGCTTGTCCAGATCGTAGCCGCCCGCCTTCAGCAGGCGCCGCATCGCATCCTCGGTCGCCCAGGCCTTCAGCTTCACGCGCGGCTCGCTGCCGGCGGGCAGGTCAAACTGCTCGCCACCCCAGGAGCTCTGCACCACCTGCCAGGGATAGCCGGCCGATGCGGTGGTGTGGATGATGATCGCGCCGGCCGCTCCCTGGCGCGCGGCGCTCTCGTACTTGTAGACCCAGCGCCCGTAGTAAAGGCGGCGCTTGCCCGCGAACAGGTTCGGATCCCAGTCCGGATCGTTGTTCATCATCACGAGGATCTTGCCCGTGAGGTTCATGCCCTTGAAATCGTCCCATTTGAATTCAGGCGCCTGGATTCCGTAGCCGACGAACACCAGCTCCGCGTTGTCGATCGAGACGCTCGGTTTCTGCACGCCGCTCGCGGCGATGTAGTCATCGCGCCAGCTGAGTTCGACTCGTCCGCTCTTGCCCTGGAAGCTCCACACCTTGGGCAGCGCCGCCTTCAGGCCCACGATGTCGAAGGGCTGCTGCCAGGCCCCATCCGCAAAGGCGCCCTGATAGCCCATGCCCTCGAGGCGCGTCTGCAGGTAGAGGCGCGCGAGCTGGTCGCCGCGGGTGGCAGGACCGCGGCCCTCGAGCAGGTCCGAAGACAGGAAGCGGACCGCAGCTTCGAGGGCGGCGCGCGTGATGTAAGCGTGGGCGGCCTGCTGCACGGCGCGGGGAACCGGCGGCGTCTGCGCCAGCGCTGCGCCGCTGAGCGCGAAGACGATGAAAAGCAGGGTAAATCGCCGGCACTTACCGGTTGCGATCATGGCCGCTCCGCTGCCAAAGACGTGGGGCGCAACGGTAGCATGCAGCTGCGCGGGCCAGCCATTTCTTAACAGGTTTTGGTCTTTCCCCGCATGAGCCGCTCAGTAGCATGGTCGGCTGGTCAGGGGCGCCGCCGGCTCGGGTGTCCGAGTGGGGAACACATTGATGAGACTGCCGAAATATCTGCTGCTGTGCGCACTCACCACCGCGCTCTTGTTGCCCGTGGCCCGCGCCGCGGACCTGGGTGCGATCGTCGGACTGATCACCGATGCCGCCGGAGCGCCGGTGCCACACGCGACCGTGACTGCGGTCAGAGTCGACGGCAGCGGCACGCGTGCCACCCTCTCGGGCGCCGACGGTGTCTATTCCTTTGCCGACCTGCCGCCGGGGACGTGGTCCGTCGTCGCGCAGGTCGCGGGCGCCCCGGGCGTCTCGGCCCCCTCCCTCACCGTGGTCGCAGGCCAGGCCACACGGCGCGACCTGGCGATGAACGCGGCTCCCGCTCCCACTGGGCCGGCCGCCGCGCCCGCGGCACCCGCCCCTGCGCCCGTGGCCGCTGCCCCTGCCGCGCTCGTCGCGCAGCTACCCGAGGCGCTGCAGTCGCCCGCGCCGGCGCCTGCGGTGGATACGCAAACGCCGTTCGCGGTCGGCGATCTTAGCTGGGCGAACGGCTCGGGGCGCAACACCACGCCGGTCTTCGACACCAAGTTCTTCACTCCCGAGATTCGTTTCGATGTGAATTACCTGCAGGACTTCAATCATCCCGTCGACCACACCATCGTCGGCTCGACCGAGGAGTTCCGTTCGGGCGAGTTCCAGATCGAGCAGGTGAGCCTCGGCGGCAACTTCCACTGGAACGGCGTGCAGGCGCGGTTCCTGTCGATGTTCGGCCTCTACTCGACCACCACGCCGCGCAACGATGCCAGCGCCGGGGTCGGCGAGTGGGATCTGCAGGGCGCCTACAAGTACTTCTCGGAGGCCAACGCCGGCTATCACTGGGACGTGAATCACGGCCTCAACGTCGATGCGGGCATCTTCCTGTCCTACATCGGACTGTTCAGCTATTACAACTTCGACAACTGGACCTACCAGCCCTCCTTCGTGTCATCCAACACGCCGTGGTTCTTCAATGGGCTGCGCGTGCAGTGGTTCCCGACCCAGACGCTGAAGATCGAGCCGTGGCTGATCAACGGCTGGCAGTCGTATGCCAAGTACAACAAGTATCCCGGCGTTGGCGGACAGATCCTGTGGATCCCGAATGACCGGTTCAGGCTGGTGCTGAACAGCTACAGCATCGGACAGGACAACCTTGCCAGCGGCAGCGGCTTCCCCGCCAACGGCGGCAATCCCAATGCCTCGATCGGACAGCCCAACCCGAACGGCACCTACGTCAACTACGCCAATGTCACGCGCGTGCACGAGGACGACAGCATCGAGTGGAAGTACTACGACGCCAAGAGCGGCCCGGCCCTGGGCGGCATATCGAAGATGGCGACCTCGTTCACCTGGGACCTGGGGTGCGAGTACGGCGGCGGCGTGCATTGCTCGCACGGGCCCAACAAGGAGAGCTTCTTCGGCCTGATGCTGTATGACCGCACCTGGTTCGACAAGGACATCTACGCGGTGACGCTCGGCGGGGGTTTCATGAATAACCCCGGGCGCTATCTTGCGCTGGTGCCGCCGATCAACGGCGCGACGGCCGCTTCGGGCACCCCCTACTTCACCGAGAACCCGGGGCAGAAGCTCTACCAGTGGGACCTGCAGCTGAATTTCCAGTACATGCCCAAGGACTGGATCACCTGGTGGACGGAAGCCACCTTCCGCCATTCGGATGTGCCGTACTGGAGCGGCAGCGGTGGCGTGACGCCGCCGCTCGGCAACACCGGGGCTCCTGCCAGCTTCGTGTGCAACAATGGCAGCACGATCGGGGCCGACAACTGTGCCGGCGCAGGCGGCATCTGGTACCCGGATCTGCGCACGCGCGAGGTCGTCTGGGGAGCCGGCGTAATGGTAAAATTCTGACGCCACTGGGCATTAGAGCCCGGAAAACAAGGCCCCCGTAAAGGGGTGTCCCGGCAAAACGACGCAAGTCCCACTTTGCGGGCTGGAGCGTGATAAGTTACGGCGCCCTCCTTTAAAGGACCCTGCAGACACGCATGTCCGACATTCCCGAGAACCAGCCGCGGCCCCCGCTGATCTGGACCAATGCGCTGATGTTCGCGCTGACCTTCGCGGCGGCGGCGATCCTGGTGCCATGGTATGGCCTGACGCACGGCTTCTCGACCGCTGACTGGTGCGTGTTCGTGTTCTTCCTCGGCGCCAACGGCATGGCCATCACGGCCGGCTACCATCGGCTGTGGGCGCATCGCACCTACGAGGCGCACTGGACGGTGAGGGTTCTGTATCTGATCTTCGGCACCATGGCGCTGCAGAACAGTGCCTTCGCCTGGTGCAGCGGGCATCGCACGCATCACCTGCACGTCGATGACGTTGAGCTTGACCCGTACTCCGCGCGGCGCGGCTTCTGGTTCTCGCACATCGGCTGGATGCTGCGCGAGTACGAGAGCGGCAAGCCCAACTTCAGCAACATTGCGGATCTGAAGAAGGATCCGATGCTCGCGTTCCAGCACCGCTACTACCTGCAGCTGGCGCTCGCCACCAATTTCGGGCTGCCGCTGCTGGCGGGTCTGGTGTTCCACGACGTGTGGGGCATGCTGATTCTCGCCGGCGTGCTGCGCCTGGTGTGGAGCCATCACGTCACCTTCTTCATCAACTCGCTCGCCCACATGTGGGGCAACCGTCCCTACACCGAAGACAACAGCGCACGCGACAACGGCGTGCTCGCGGTGGTCACCTACGGCGAGGGCTATCACAACTTCCACCACTACTTCACCCATGACTACCGCAACGGGGTGCGCTGGTGGCAGTGGGATCCGACCAAGTGGCTGATCGCCGCGCTGCGCCTGTTCGGTCTCACCACGCGCCTCAAGCGCACGCCGGTGTTTCAGATCCAGCGGGCGCTGCTCGCCATGCAGTTCACGCGCGCGCAGGCGCGCCTGGCGAAGTTTCCCGGCGCCGGCCCCTCACACGTCGAGCAGCTGCGTGCGCGCCTGGCGCACGAGTACGAGAGCTTCCTGGCCGCGCTTGCCGACTGGGCACGCATCAAGGAGCAGTGGCTGGCCGAGAAGAAGGTGGACCTGCAGAGCCGCCTGCGCGATATCGAGCGCTCCCTGAGCCTGCAGATGCGGCGCATGCGACTGCTGCAGGCACAGCTCGCCTGAGGCTGCGCGCGGCGCTCAGCGCCGCATCCTTACGACCGCTCTCACGCTGATCCAAAGGCCCGCGGCGCGCACCGTCCGCTGCGACAGCTTGGCAGCTGCGCTGCCGTTCGTGCACCATCCGCTCATGGGACGCATATTCGAAGTCCGCAAGCACACGATGTTCGCGCGGTGGAACCGCATGGCGAAGCAGTTCGCCCGCATCGCCAAGGACATCACCATGGCAGTCAAGTCCGGCGGCGCGGATCCGAGTTCCAATCCCACGCTGCGCCGGACCATCCAGAACGCGCGCGCGGTCAATATGCCGAAGGACAAGATCGAGGCGGCCATCAAGCGCGCCGCCGGTCGCGATGCGGCCAATTACCAGCAAGTGCTTTACGAGGGCTACGCACCACACGGGGTGGCGCTGCTGGTGGAGACGGCGACCGACAACCCGACGCGCACGGTCGCGGCGGTGCGCAACATCATCACCAAGGGCGGCGGCAACCTTGCCACCAACGGCAGCGTGAGCTTCCTGTTCCGCAAGATGGGCGTGTTCCGCTTGAACCCCGAAGGCATCGACCAGGACGATCTGGAGCTGTACCTGATCGATCACGGGCTCGACGAGATGGGCGAGAGCAGCGGCGAGAAGGGCGAGCCGCAGCTGGTGATCCGTGGCGCGTTCGCAGACTTCGGCCGCCTGCAGGAGGCGCTCGAAGCGCGCGGCATCACCCCGGTCTCGGCCGAACACGAATACATCTGCACGGTGCCGAGCGAACTTCCCGACAGCCAGGCGACCGATGCGCTCACCGTGATCGACAAGCTAGAACAGGACGATGACGTGCAGAAGGTGTTCCACACACTCGCCTGAAAGTGCAAACCCCGTGTACATGTACCGCCTGCAACCCGCCCGGACGACCGAGGCTGCCCTGCTCGCCAGGATGTCCAGTGAACTGATCGAGGCGGGGCTGAAGCCCGCGTGGAGCGCGGCGCGCATCAGCTGGCACGTGCACCACGCGGACAGCGTGGTGCTCGCGGCGCGCGCCGGGCATCAGATCGCCGGCTTCGCGATCATGCGTTACGGCGACGATGCCGCGCACCTGAACCTGCTCGCCGTCACGCCCAAGCACCGCCGCCGCGGCGTCGCGCGCGGTCTTCTGACGTGGCTCGAGGAAAGCGCACTCACCGCCGGTACCTTCGCGATCACGCTGGAGCTGCGCGCAAGCAATGGCGAGGCGCGCGCGTTCTACCGCGCGCTCGGCTACCGCGAGGTCAGCGAGATTCCCGGCTACTACCAGGGGGTGGAAGCGGCGATCCGCATGGTGCGCGACGTGCGTGACAGCCGCGCCCCAGCGCCGCACCCGCCGCAGCAGGGCCCTGACTACGATTCGAACTTGAAGTCGAACTCGTAGGAATGGCCACCGTCGCTCGCCACGGTGATGGTCATCTTGCCGCTGAGCCCGCGCAGCTCGCCGGTGCCGGAGTCCGGCACCACCGTGATGGATGAGACCGGCTTGCCGCGGTGCATGGTAGCGCTGTGCTGCAGGACGAAGCTGCCGCTGCGACCGGTGAGCTTGCCGGTCACGCGCTCCAGCGCCACGTAGCCGGCCGAACCTGGCACGTCGGTCTGCGTCGCCAGCATCTCTCCCTTGCTGATGCCCTCAAGGTCGCCGTGGAAGCGCTTGTCGATGGTCAGCCGCCCCAGATTTGCCGCCCGCGCGATCTGGGTATCGGGCTTTTGCGGGGTGACTTTCACATCGAAGGGTCCGGCGGCGCGCAGGCTCATGGCATCGCTCCTCCACTCATTCTTTTTCAGTCCGGCATCGGCGTCATCTGTGCGGCCAGCACATCCTCGAAACCGAAGTTGCGCAGGTCCCGCACGCGTTGCGGGAACAGGATGCCATCGAGATGATCCACTTCGTGCTGGACCACCCGGGCATGAAACCCCTCCACGGTGCGATCGATCGGCGCGCCGTGCGCATCGAAGCCCTGGTAGCGCACGCGCCGGTACCGCGGCACCAGCCCGCGCATTCCCGGCACCGACAGGCACCCTTCCCAGCCCTCATCCTCCTCGGCGGACAGCGGCGTGACAAGAGGGTTCACCAGCACGGTGTACGGTACCGGGGTGAGGTGCGGGTAGCGCGGGTTGTCCTTGAGCTCGAAAATCACCACGCGCGCGCTCACGCCGATCTGCGGCGCGGCAATACCCGCCCCGCTCAGGTGGCGCATGGTTTCATCCATGTCGGCGACGAGGGACAGCAGGCCGGCATCGAAGCTGCTCACCGGCAGCGACAGCTGCCGCAGCAGCGGCTCTCCCATCTTCAGTACGCGCCGGATGGCCATGCGTCGCTCGCCGTCAGGGGCCCGCCTCAGCAGGCTCGGCGCGCGCGCCCGTCACGAGTGGAATCGAGGTGCGATGATCGCGAAACACCAGCACGTGCTCGCGGGCCGGGGCGCTGGCCGCGGCCGCGGCTTCCGCCCGGGCCACCGCCTGCGTCACCAGGCCGTGGTGCGAAGACAGGTCGCACACCGGATCCGCGTTGTCCGCATCTCCGGTCAGAAGATACGCCTGGCAGCGGCAGCCGCCGAAGTCCTTGTGCTTCTCGGGGCAGCTGCGGCAGGGCTCCTTCATCCAAGCATCGCCGCGGAAGCGATTGAAGGCGGAGCTGTCGTACCAGATTTCGCGGATACCCGAGGTGCGCACGTTGGGAAGCTCGAGCCCCGGCAGCATGCGCGCGGCGTGACACGGCATGGCGATGCCATCGGGCGCGATGGCCAGAAACACCGAACCCAGCCCGCTCATGCACGCCTTGGGCCGCGTCTCGAAATAGTCCGGCACCACGAAGTAGATCTTCATGCGCCCCTCGAGGCGCTCGCGGTAGCGCTGGGTGATGACTTCGGCGCGCTCGAGCTGGGCGCGACTCGGCAGCAGCTGGTCGCGGTTGAGCCAGGCCCAGCCGTAGTACTGCGTGTTGGCGAGCTCGACGTACTGCGCGCCCATGCGCTCGGCCATGTCGAGGATCTCGCCCACGTGATCGATGTTGTGCCGGTGCAGCACGACGTTCAGCACCATCGGGTAGTCGTGCTCGCGGATCAGGGCCGCAACCTTCGACTTGAGCTCGAAGGTGCGCGTGCTGCTCAGAAAGTCGTTCATCTCGCGCGTGCTGTCCTGGAAGGACAGCTGGATGTGATCCAGGCCGGCGGACTTGAGCGCCTTGATGCGCGCTTCGGTCAGGCCGATGCCGGAGGTGATGAGGTTGATGTAGAAGCCGAGCCGGTGCGCCTCGGCGACGATTTCCTCCAGGTCCTCGCGCACCAGCGGCTCCCCGCCCGAAAGTCCGAGCTGCACGGCACCGAGCGCGCGCGCCTCGCGCAGCACGCGCAGCCAGTCCGCGCCGGACAGCTCAGCCCCGGTGCGGGCGAACTCGGTCGGGTTGTAGCAGAACACGCAGTGCAGCGGGCAGCGGTAAGTGAGCTCCAGCAGCAGCCACAGCGGCGGTCCGACCGGCTTGGGGCTGTTCATTCGCGCACTTCCAGCCAGTGCCTCTCGAGTGCGAGGCTGACGAACGCGCGCACATCGGCGGCAAGTCCGCTCAGGCCGAAGCTGCGCTCAAGATCGGCGACGATGTCCGCCACCGTGCGCACCCCGTCGCAGCGGCTCATGATCGCCCCGGCGCTGCCGTTGAGCTTCACCATGCCTTCAGGATAAAGCAGCACGTGCGCCTCCTGGGCCGCTTCCCACTGCAGGCGCATGCCCGCGGCGATCGCAGGACGGGTGGTGTCGGCGACTTCGCTCATTTGGTGACCCCCAGGGACAGCGCCATGGCATCGCTCATCTGCCACAGGATGTCGAGCTTGAACTGCAGGATCTCAAGGGCACGCTCCTGCTGGGCACGGGTCGCGAAGCGCTCGAGCGTCACCGCCAGCCCGAACTCGACGTCGCGCCGTGCCAGGCTGACGCGGCTCTGGAAGTAGCTCAGTCCCGCGGCATCGATCCACGGATAGTGCTGCGGCCAGTTGGCGAGGCGCTGCTTGTGGATCTCGGGCGCGAACAACTCGGTGAGCGAGGCGCACACGGCTTCCGGCCAGGGCGCGCGGCGCGCGAAATTCACGTAGGCGTCCACCGCGAAGCGCACGCCGGGCAGCACCGACTTGAGCCCCTCCACGTCCGCGCGCTCCAGGCCCACCGCCTGCGCGAGGCGCAGCCACGACTCGATCCCGCCCGGATCATCCCCGTAGCCGTCGTGATCGAGGATGCGCTGCACCCAGTTGCGCCGCACCGCGCGCTCATCGCAGTTGGCGAGCACCGCCGCATCCTTCACCGGAATGTTGATCTGGTAGTAGTAGCGGTTCGCCACCCAGCCGCGGATCTGCTCGTGGCTCGCCTTGCCGGTGTTGAGCATCACGTTGAAGGGATGGTGAATGTGGTAGGCGCGGCCGCGCTCGCGCAGCCGCTGCTCGAACTGCTCGCGTGTCCAGGCAGCGCCCGTCACAGCTCGATCTCCAGGCCGTCGCGGGCGACTTCGATGCCGCGGCGGGTCAGCTCGGTGCGCTCGGGGGAGTCCTCGACCAGAATGGGGTTGGTGTTGTTCACGTGAATCAGGATCCTGCGCGTGCCGGGCGGGAGTTTTTCCAGCCACCCGAGCATACCGTCTGGCCCGCTCTGCGGCAGGTGGCCGATATCGCGCGCGCGCTTGCGCGACATGCCGAGGCTGATCATCTCCTCGTCGCTCCAGAAGGTGCCATCGACCATGACGCAGTCGGCGCTGCACATGGCGCGCCACACCGACTCCTCCATCGAGCCAAGGCCGGGCGCATAGACGCAGCTGCGCCCGCTCACCTCATCCGCCAGCACCAGCGCGACGTTATCGCCCGCCACGGGCGACTCGCGATGCGGCGAGTACGGGGCAGGCTTGCTCGGCACCGCGAGCGCCCGCCAGGTGACGCCGGCGATGCCCGCGACGGCGAACTCGCGCCCGTCGGGAATCATGCTGTGCCGTTCCACCCCGCAGTAGTGGGCGAGCACCCCGAAGATGGGATTGCCGCGCGTGAGATCGGCGCAGGCCTCATCGGTGCACCAGATGTTCAGCGGCCGGGTGGATTCGCGCAGCATGAAAAGACCGGTGGTGTGATCGATCTGCCCGTCGACCAGCACGATGGCGGCGAGTGCCGTGTCACGCGGCGCGCGCGCCGGCTGCAGGTCGGGATTGGCCTTGAGCTGCGCGAGGATGTCGGGCGAGGCGTTTACCAGCGCCCAGCAAGCCCGGTCAGGGCCGCGCACGGCAATCGAGGATTGGGTTCGGGCCAACGCCCGCAGCGTGCCGTTGCGCACGCCCGCACAATTGCGGCAGTTGCAATTCCACTGAGGAAAACCGCCGCCAGCGGCCGACCCCAGTACGCGGATTTTCACGCTTTCGCTCGTTCAGCGGACTTCGAGGCTCCGCCGGCGAGCAGGCTTGCGGAGCCCGGCGGCCAGGCTCCCAGCCCTACTCGACTTCAGCGATTAGCGATGTACATCGTGATTTCCATTCCGAAACGGAAATCAGTCGCTTGTGGTGTTTCCCAACGCATAGTCTATGTCCTACGTTTCAGTCGTTAAGCGGCAACTGCCGCTACCAGCGTATCCTTATCCCCGCAGCCCCGAGGCGATAGGGGATCATCATGAAAGTGGCCTCATGATTTTCTGGAGCACCCCCGAGCCGCTGCGCCGATGAAGCTGCGCACGCGCCTGAACCTGGTGCTCACCGGCGTCACGGCGGTGTGCCTTGCGGTGCTGGTGGCCGACCAAATCCGCGACGCCCGCTCCTCGGTGCGCGAGGAGATCGAGGCGGCCAACCGGGTGGCCGGGCATGTGCTGGGGAGCCTCGTGCTGACCTATTCGGCCTCCGGCGGCACTCAGGCGGTCGAGGAGGCGCTGCAGCGCCTGGGCCACGTGCGCGCCAATGACATCACGCTGCGCAGCAGCACGGGGGCGCTGCTTTACCACTCCCCGGCGCCGGCCTATAAGGCCGGCCGCGAGGCGCCCGACTGGTTCACGCACCTGCTGGCGCCGGCCCCTGAGCAGCAGGACTTCACCCTCGGCGACGGGGCGCGGGTGGTGATCCAGGGCCAGGCCTCGCGCGCCATCCTCGATGCCTGGGACGATGTGACCCGGCTCGTGTTCATCGCCATGGCCATGCTGGCGGTGCTCGCCGCGCTTGCGTTCTGGCTGGTGGAGCGCGCGCTCGCCCCGTTCCCCGTCATCGTGCAGGGCCTCGAGCGGCTGCAGCGCGGCGAGCTCGCATTCCGGCTGCCGACGCTGCCAGGAGCGGAAGCCCGCGCCATCGGCGCTGCGTTCAACCGCATGGCGCAGGCGGTCGAGGACAAGGTGCAGGCGGAGCGCGAGGCCCGCGAGGCGCGCAGCCGGCTCGAGGAGCGGCGCGAGTTGTCCGCGCTCGTCGAGCAGAGCGTGGAGGAGGAGCGACGGCTGATCGCGCACGAGCTGCACGATGAGTTCGGCCAGTCGGTCACCGCCATCCGCAGTCTCGCCATGGCGATCGCCACGCAATCCGCCGAAGCCGGCACCGGCGAGGCGGCGCGCCTGATCTCGGATGAGGCCGCGCGGCTCTACGATGCCATGCACGGCCTCATTCCGCGTCTGGCGCCGCTGTCTCTCGATACGCTCGGACTCGCGGCGGCCCTGGAAAGCCTGGTACGGGACTGGCAGACCCGCCATCCCGCCCCGCGGCTGTCGCTGCGCCAGCAGTTGCCGGCCGACCTGGGCGCCAGCGTGACGCTGGCCGCCTACCGCGTGGTACAGGAAGGCCTGGTGAACGCCCTGCGCCACGCGTGCGCGGCCCACGTTATGATCGATCTCAGCACTAGCGCGGGTCGCATGATCATCTCGGTGACGGACGATGGCGTCGGTCTGCCGGAGCAATGGTCGCGCCCCGGTCATTTCGGCCTGCGCGGGCTCGCCGAACGGGTGGAGCGTCTCGGAGGAGTCTTGCAGGTGAGCAACAGCGAGCCGCACGGCGTGCGCCTGCAGGCGCAGATCCCCCTGGCGGAGCCGGCATGATCCGCGTGCTGCTGGTCGACGATCACGCCGTGGTGCGCACCGGCTTTCGCCTGCTGCTGCAGGCCCACCCGGAAATCAGCGTGGTCGGCGAGGCGGACTCGGGCGAGAACGGCTGCCAGCGCTACCTCGAGCTGACACCGGACGTCGTGGTCATGGATCTGGCCATGCCGGGCATGGGGGGGCTCGAGGCGCTCAAGCGTATCCGTGCCCGCCACCCGCACGCGCGGGTACTGGCGCTGTCCGCCCACGACGATCCGTTGCACGCGCGGCGGGCGCTGCGCGAGGGCGCGCGCGGCTTCCTGTCCAAGCGCAGCGCACCGGAAGCCCTGATCGAGGCCATCACCACCGTGGCGGCGGGCCAGCGTTATATCGACGTGAACCTTGCGCAGAAACTCGCGCTGGATGATGTTGAAGGCGGCGGCAAGTCTCCCGTCGAGCGGCTGTCGGAGCGCGAGTTCGAGGTGTTCGTGCGCCTGGCGGGAGGCGCGACCGTGCAACGCATCGCTGATGATCTGAAACTGTCCGCGTCCACCGTCGGCACGCACCTGTACAACATCAAGCAGAAACTCGGCGCGGCAAACCAGTCCGAGCTCACCCTGATCGCGATCCGCAACGGACTGATCGAGGCGTGAGGCGCCGCGCCGGCGCGGCGAGATTGCGCCTGCCGGCTGCAGCGGCCGAAGCTGCGCGGCAGGCAAGCGCGAATCCCTGGGGCGATCCGCTAACGCTCCGGTCCGCGTCCCACGGCCACGCGACGCGTGAGGCGCTCGAGCGAGCGGCGCGCCGCGGCCTTGGCGATGTGCTTGCACCACAGCGGCTCGCGCTGGCTGGACTGGCGCCGGAACTGCTCGCAGTCGCAGGTCCACAGGATCCGGTCAGCCTCGGTCTTGAGCACCCGCACCGTACGGTTGGGAAACTCGTAGGTGCCGAGGATTTCGTTGTGCGCCTCGCGGCGCTGCCGGAATCGAATGGCCATGGCGGAAGCCTAACGCACCTCGGCTGTGGATTACCTGTGGATTAATTGTGCATAGCGCCTAGAGCCAGCGGGACACCTCGCTCTTGTACCGTAAGTAGTTGCTGCCGAAGATTTCTTCCAGGAAGCGCTCCTCGGGGCGGATGTAGCCATGCTCCATAATCCAGACAAAGAGCGGCAGCGGAACCAGGGCGCCGAGGCTGGCGAGCGAGAGGCCGGTGCCGGCCAGAATCAGGGTCAGCCCCAGGTACATCGGATTGCGTGTGAAGCGATAGACGCCCGTGGTCACGAGCGCCGTGGAGGGCCGGAACGGAATCACCGGCGTGCGCGCCAGAGTGAACGCGCCGAGTCCCGCAAACGAAAGCACGCTGCCGGCCAGGACCAGCGGAATCCCCAGGCGGCTCAGCAGCAGCGGCCGCAACGGCGCGATGGGCAGCCAGTGTTGCAGCGCAAGCGCTCCCAGCAGCGCCAACACAAACCAACCTGGCGGAACGATCCGACGCGCCCAAGCCATCAGCAGCCCTCAACGCGTAGCTAGGAAGAGACGATCTTCGCCTTGATCGACTCGTACTCGGCGTCGGTGATGAGCTTGGCATCCAGCAGCTGCTTGGCCTCCTGCAGCCGCTGCACCGAATCGCCCGCGCCTGCCGCACTCTGCCCCATCACACCGGAGGTCACCTGGATTCCCCCCGAGCGCGCGCGCAGTTCCTCGAGCTCGCGCACCCGACGTTTCTCGCGCCACGCCTGGTCCTGGCCCTGGCAGATGCGATACACCGACTGCGCCTGCTCCTTGCGCAGTCCCTTGAATTCGACCTGCTGCGCGCCCTGTGCCCCGAGCGAGGCCAGATCGGTCGCCCTGCCGGCGCGCAGCGCAAGGGTCGCACTCACGATGCCCACATGCAGCGTGACCTCCTCGAGGTCCTGCCAGCGGATCGTGGCGACATCGAAGCCGCCGAGCAGCTTGCGTGTCAGCACGATCAGCCGGCCGCTGCTGGCGGCGATGAGGATCCTGCGGTGGGTGAGCGCGAACAGCCGTCTTTGGATCGCCCAGGACTCGAGCGTCTCGCCGGGGATCAGCACCGAGCGCAGTTGCGCGAGAGGCTTAGCGGCTCCCGCCTCGTTCAAAGCACTTGCATCGCTCATGGCTCGCCTGCGTCTTACTTGTTCTTGGCGATCTCGGCGCGAAGCTCACGCAGCTTCGCCTTGATGATGCGCGCGTTCGCCGGTCCCATGCGGATCAGCAGTTTCTGCCCGGCCGAACGGCTTTCCAGGTTCGGGTCCGCGTACTCGTAGAACACCTTGGGTTGCACCACCTGGATCGGCGCGGGCACCTCGGGGGCCTGCAGCAGGTGATCGATCACCTGCACGAGCCGGTCGTTGAAGTACTTGCCCGGATAGCCCAGATCCTCGTAGGCCTGCTGGAACAAGGGATACAGGCGCTGGTAGATGACGGCGAGCGCCTTCACGTCGGTCTGCTGCGCCACATGCACCAGCGGCGCGTAACGCTGGAAGTTGGAATCGCCGAGGGAGGTGATCTCGCCCTGCGTCGAGACCACCGTCTGCCCGGGGGTCGGCTTCACCGGACGCAGGTCGACGGCCACCTTGCGCTGCGAGAGGTTGTCGACCGTCACGACCACATGCCGCACGATGTTCTGCGGCGAGAGAAACTGCTCGACCGGGGCGCGGCCGATGACGCCCGCCAGTGAATCGTGCACGACCTGGTCGCTGTCGTTCAGCGCCGGCAGGGCGGCAGTGTCGGGGCCTTGCGGAATCGGATTCTCGATCTGCCGCTCGATGTTGGCAGCCGGCGCCGGCGGCGCCGTGGCCGCCACGGTATGCACCGCCGGCTGGCGCGACTGATACCAGAACCAGCCGCCAAGAGCGACCGTGGCGAGCGCCAGCGCGCCGATGAGCCACGCCATCCTGCGCCGGGCCATGTCCTCGATGTCGTCTCCCCACATTGCAGGATCCTCAACTTGGCTTCAGGCCCGGTTGGCCTTGATCCGGTCATTTTACTACCCCTTGGGCTCGCGCGGCTGCCTTGATGTTGCGGGCTGACCGCAGCAGCGCCCCCGGCCGTCGCCCCGCGGCCCGCTCGCCATCGGCATGGCGCTCATACAGGAGCGCCGGCAGCTGTCGGCTGTATGCAGTGTGAATTCGTCGTTCGCCAACTCCTCGCCGGCCCCGCGCTGTGCTTCAATCATCGCATGCCCGCTTGCCTGCATCCGGCCGTCAGCAACTGGTTTGCGCACAATTTCGCTGCGCCCACCGCGGCGCAGCGCGAGGCGTGGCCTGCCATTGCCGGCAAGCGTCACGTCCTGATCGCAGCCCCCACCGGCTCGGGCAAGACGCTCGCGGCGTTTCTCGCGGTGATCGATGAGCTGGTGCGCGAGGGTATCGCCGCCGACGGGCTGCCCGATGAGACGCAGGTGGTGTACGTCTCCCCGCTCAAGGCGCTCTCCAACGACATCCACAGGAATCTCGAGGCGCCGCTGGCCGGCATCCGCGCCGAACTCGGCGCCCTCGGCCTGCCGCAGCTCGACATCCGCACCTTCGTACGCACCGGCGATACCCCGCAGAGCGAGCGCGCCGCGATGCGCAAGCGCCCGCCCCACATCGTGGTGACCACGCCCGAATCGCTCTACATCCTCATGGGCTCGCAGTCCGGTCGAGCGATGCTGGCGAGCACGCGCACGGTGATCGTGGATGAGATCCATGCCATGGTCGGCAGCAAGCGCGGCGTGCATCTGTCGCTCACCCTCGAGCGGCTCGAGGCCCTGGCGGGGCGGCGACTGACGCGCGTTGGCCTGTCGGCCACGCAGAAGCCCATCGAGGAGGTGGCGCGCTTTCTGGTCGGCACGCGCAACGCACGCCCCGATGGCGGCGCCGATTGCACCATCATCGATTGCGGCCACCTGCGCGAGCGCGACCTGCAGCTGGAAATCCCCGCCGCCCCGCTCGAAGCGGTGATGTCCGGGGAGGTGTGGATGCAGCTCTACGACCGCCTGGCGCAGCTGGTGCGCGAGCACCGCACCACGCTGGTGTTCGTCAACACCCGCCGCCAGGCGGAGCGCATCGCGCGCCACCTGTCCGAGCGCCTCGGCGAAGAGAACGTGACGGCGCATCACGGCAGCATGGCCAAGGAGTCGCGGCTGGATGCCGAGGCGCGCCTGAAGAGGGGCGAGCTGCGCGCGCTGGTGGCCACCGCATCGCTCGAGCTCGGCATCGACATCGGCGAGGTCGATCTGGTGTGCCAGGTGGCCTCGCCCCGCTCGATCGCCGCCTTCCTGCAGCGCGTCGGCCGCTCCGGCCACTCGCTCGGTGGCACGCCCAAGGGGCGCCTGTTCCCGCTCTCGCGCGATGACCTGGTCGAGTGCGCAGCTCTTCTCATCGCGGTGCGCGAAGGCGAGCTCGATCGACTCAGGATGCCGGCCAAGCCGCTCGATGTGCTGGCGCAGCAGATCGTCGCCGAGGTCGCATCGCTCGAGTGGGATGAGCAGGCGCTGTACGCACTCTTGCGCAACGCCTATCCGTACCGCGAGCTCACGCGCGCTGAGTTCGATGAAATCGTGCGCATGCTGGCGGAGGGCTACAGCACGCGCCGCGGCCGCCACGGTGCGCTCATCTACCACGACGCCGTCAATCACCGCGTGAAGGGGCGCCGCAGCGCGCGCCTCACCGCCATCACTTCCGGCGGCACGATTCCCGACAGCGCCGACTACCAGGTGATTCTCGAGCCGCAGTCGCAGTTGGTCGGCACCGTGAATGAGGACTTCGCGGTCGAGAGCCTGCAGGGCGACATCTTCCAGCTCGGCAACGTCTCCTACCGCATCCTGCGCGTGGAGGCCGGCAGGATCAGGGTCGAGGACGCGCGCGGCGAGCCGCCCTCGATCCCGTTCTGGCTCGGCGAGGCGCCCGGACGCACCGATGAGCTGTCGGCGAGCGTGTCGCGCCTGCGCGCAGACCTCGAGGCACAACTGGCACGGGGCATCGAACCTGCGACCGCGTGGCTCATCGCGCACTCGGGCATCGCCGTCCCCGCCGCCGTGCAGCTGGTCAGCTATCTGGCCGCCTCGCGCGCCGCACTCGGCGCGCTGCCCACCCAGGCGACGCTCATCTTCGAGCGCTTCTTCGATGAAGCCGGCGGCATGCAGCTCATCATCCACTCCCCCTTCGGCAGCCGCATCAACCGCGCCTGGGGTCTGAGCCTGCGCAAGCGCTTCTGCCGCTCGTTCAACTTCGAGCTGCAGGCGGCGGCGACCGAGGATGCCATCGTGCTGTCGCTGACCAGCGCCCACAGTTTCGAGCTCGGCGAGGTGGCGCGTTACCTGCATTCCAACACCGTGCGGCCGCTTTTGGTGCAGGCGCTGTGCGCGGCACCCATGTTCCCGGTGCGCTGGCGCTGGAGCGCCGCCATCGCACTCGCACTGCCGCGCTTTCGCGGCGGCCGGAAAGTGCCCGCGCCGCTGCAGCGCATGGCCGCCGAGGACCTGCTGCTGGCGGTGTTCCCCGACCAGGTGGCCTGCGCCGAGAACCTGCCCGGCGAGCTGGAAATCCCCGACCATCCGCTGGTGCGCCAGGCAATCGGCGACTGCCTGCAAGAGGCCATGGATATCGAGGGATTCGAGCGGCTGCTGCGGGCACTCGAGGGCGGCAGCATCACGGTGCTGGCGCGCGATCTGACCGAGCCCTCGCCGCTCGCGCTCGAGGTGCTCTCCGCCAGACCGTACGCGTTCCTCGACGATGCGCCGCTCGAGGAGCGGCGCACCCAGGCCGTCATGAGCCGCCGCTGGCTCGATCCGCAAAGTGCCGCCGACTTAGGCCAGCTCGACCCGCAGGCGATCGAGCGGGTGCGCGCCGAAGCGTGGCCCGATGCGAGCGATGCCGACCAGCTGCACGATGCGCTGCTGTGGCTCACCTTCTTCACCGAGGCGGAAGCGGCGCGCTCGCCTTGCTGGCCGCAGCTGCTCGCCGAGCTGTCCGCCCAGCGGCGCGTGACGAAGCTCGAGGCCGGCGCGCTGCGGCTGTGGGTCACTGCCGAACGGCTGCCGCTGTTTGAAGCGCTGTACGCCCAGGTGCGCTGCGAGCCTCCCGTGAGGACGCCGGGGCCACTTCAGAACGTCAGCGCGGAAACTGCACTCATCGAAGTGGTGCGCGGGCGCCTGGAGGGCGTAAGTCCCACCACCGCGCAGTCACTCGCCGCATCTTTGGGACTGCCCGAGCCAGGCATCGATGCGGCACTCGCGGCACTGCAGGCGGAAGGCTTCGCGATGCGCGGCCAGTTCACCGGCCAGGCGCTCGAGGCGAACGAGTGGTGCGAGCGACGACTGCTGGCGCGCATCCACCGCTACACGGTCAAGCGCCTGCGCGCGGAAATCGAGCCGGTCGCGGCGCGCGATTTCCTGCGCTTCCTGTTCGAGTGGCAGCGCGTCAGTGCGGCCGCCCGCATGGAAGGACCCGATGCGGTCGGCGCGATCCTCGCGCAGCTGGAGGGCTTCGAGGCGCCCGCGAGCGCCTGGGAAACCGAGGTGCTGCCCAACCGCATCTCAGAGTACGAGCCGGCCTGGCTCGATGAGCAGTGCCTGGCCGGGCGCTTCGTGTGGACACGTCTTGCGCCGCGACGCGCGGATCCGGAGCGCGGCGCCGCCCCGGTGCGCGCCACGCCGATCGTGCTCCTGGCGCGGCGCAACCTGCGCCTGTGGTCGGGCCTGACCGGTTCGGCCGACCCGCTGCAGCTGTCGGTGAGCGCGCAGCGCGTCGCCGCCCATCTTGACGGCCACGGTGCCTCGTTCTTCGATGAGATCGTCGCGGGTGCGGGTCTTTTGCCCTCGCAGACCGAGGAAGCGCTCGCGGAGCTCGTGGCGCTGGGAGTGGTGAACTCCGACAGCTTCGCGGGTTTGCGGGCACTGCTGGTCCCGGCCGATCGCCGCAAGCCGGCCATGGGCGGGCGGCGCCGGCGGCGCATCGCGCTGTTCGGCATGGACGCCGCCGGGCGCTGGTCGAAGATCGCGCGCCCGGAGGCGGCCGCATCGCCCGATCGTGAGCGCGAGGAGGAGATCATCGAGCACGTGGTGCGCACGCTGCTGCGGCGCTGGGGCGTGCTGTTCTGGCGCCTGCTGGCACGCGAGGCGGACTGGCTGCCGCCGTGGCGCGACCTTCTCATGTGCTGTCGGCGCCTCGAGGCGCGCGGCGAGATCCGCGGCGGACGCTTCGTCGAGGGGTTCAGCGGCGAGCAGTACGCAGCCCCCGAGGCCATCACGCTGCTGCGCGAGGCGCGTCGCAAGCCGCACGAGGGCCACTACCTATCCCTGTCGGGCGCGGATCCTTTGAACCTGGTCGGCATCCTGACACCCGGAGCGCGGCTGCCCTCACTCAGCGGCAACCGCCTGCTGTATCGGGATGGCGTGCCGGTCGCGCTGCTGGCAGGTGGCGAGGTCACTTTCCTCGTCGAACTGCCGCCACAGGAACAGTGGCAGGCGCGCAACCTGCTGTTGCGCCGCCACGTGCCGGCGCTGCTCGCGGACCTCGCCTAAATCATCCCGCGTGCACGGGCCTTAAGCGTGCGTCAGCTCTTCTTGTGCTCGTCCTGCCACTTCTTGACGGCCGCCATGGTGTTCTCGACGTGCTTGTCGGGATTCATGGCGGTGTAGGAATAGATGATCTTGCCGGTGGGTGCGATGACGTAGGAGGTGCGGTTGGCGTACTCCGGATGCGTCACCAGCACCGAGTCGTAAGCCTTCATGATGCTGCCGTCCGCATCTGAGGCCACTGCGAACTTGTTGCGGCACTCGCTCACCGAGAACTTGTCGAGCTTGTCGATCGGGTCGTGTGACACGCCGATGACGGTCGCGCCGAGTTGCTGGAACTTGGCCGTCGCCTCGGCGAAATCGTGCGCCTCGACCGTGCAGCCGGGCGTGAACGCCGCCGGATAAAAATACAGTACGACCGGTCCCTGCTTGAGCGCATCGCTCAGGGAGAACTTGAACTCCTTGCCGGCCAGCGTCGCCTGGGTATTGATGTCCGGCGCCTGGGTGCCGTCCGGCAGTGCGGCGTAGACCGGGATCGCAACAATGAGGGCCGTGGCAGCGGCAACGAGTGAGCGTCGCATGATCTTCTCCATGGGTGTTTCTTGAGGCGCTAAGCGCGCAGCATCATCGGACAACCCGCATCGTCACGCCAGTGGCCGCGCGCGGTCAGCGTTCCTTGGCATAGCCGACCAGCTCGACGTAGCCGCGCCCCGTCAGGCGCTTGGCGCCCCGCGTGCCGCTCACATCCACCGCACCCTCCCAGTAGGGCGGCCGCCCGGTAAGCTCCTGGTCGGCGAGCACCGGGCGCACCTCCAGGTCGAGCGCCAGCGCCGGCACGAGCAGGTGCCAGCGCGCCGGATAGCGCTCGCCGTGCGCGTTACGCCACTCACCGCTAACGGCAACGGCCACGTCTCGGTTGGCGAGCGGCCGTGCGGCACCGGAGGCTTCGACAAAGGTGCCGGCGCTGTGCGGATCCCGGCCCCCGTCCGTGGTGCGCAACGCATAGAACATGAGCGAGGAGCCATCCTCGAGCTGCAGCGCGAACCAGTCCCAGCCGGCCTGACGCAGCCCCAGGCTACCACTGCCCCATTCACGGTCGAGCCAGGCGAGGCCCGTGACGGCAAACGTCTGCCCGTCACGCACCAGCTGACCTTTCGCCTGAAGTCGCGGCACCGAGTAGTAGTAGCTCGCGGAACCCTCCTCGTCCGACTTGCGCGACAGCCCGGCCTGCCCGTTGAGAACCGGCGCCTGCAGCGGCACAAGTTCGAGTTGTATCGCATAGCCGGGCTCCGCCGCGCTCAGCGTCCAGGAAGCGGCAGGCGCTGCGGGCGCGGCGCCCGCTTCGCTCAGCGACCAGTCATCGAGCCACACCCGAAACGGTGCCGCCTGCGCGCCGGCAAGACCGAGCGCGCCACGCTCGAGTTTCTGCGAGAAGCGGAAGCGTGCGCGCGCGGCATCCGTTATCGCAAAGTGCGCCATGTAGATCTCCCGCGCGCGCCAGGCGGAGGCTCCCGCCGCAGCGGGCTGCGGCGGCGCGAGCGCGAAGCGGAAAAACGTCAGCTCGAACCCGAAGCGTTCACCGCTCGCCGCGTCGAGATTGCCGGTGACGTACCACCACTCCTGCCGGAAGGACGGATGCGGTCCGTGATCCTGCGGGAACACGATCGGCACGCCCGCGTGCGCCTGCGCAAATCCCGGTGCGGCGGGGGACAGCGCGCCCACTCCCGCCGGCGGCGCCGCCAGCGCGCTGATCGAAATCGAAACCAGCGCGCCCGCGAGGGCTGTGAGCCGTGCCGCGCGTGTGCCCCGCCCCCGCATCACTCTTCCCGCAGGCCGCTCGCGAGCGGCAGGCGGGCGCTGCGCCACGCCGGGTACGCGGCCGCCGCCAGCGCCGCGGCCAGGGCGAGCCAGAGCGCGTGGCTGAACTGCGTGACGCTCAGGTGCAGCTGGATCTGCCAGCCGAAGGCGCGTCGGTTGATGACCTCGGTGAGCACGAGCGCGGTGAGCAGTCCCGCCGGGATGGCCGCCAGCAGCGCCGCAAGACCCATGAAGGTGGTCTGTGCCATGACCAGCAGCGCGGTCGACCTCGGTGTCAGCCCGAGCGTGCGCAGCAGCGCAAGCTCGCGCGAGCGGGTCAGCTCCCAGGCCAACAGCGCGCTCAGCAGGCCGACCGCCGCCACGCCCGCGGCCAGCCAGTAAAGCACGCGGGTGATGACGAAGGTGCGCTCGAAGATGCGCATCGACAGGGCGCGGATCTCGCCGCTGGAGCGGATCAGCAGTGCCTGGCGGCCGCGCACCGCCGCGCGCAGCGCGCTCACGGTCGCGGCCGGCTCGACGCCGGGGGCCAGGTAGAGGCCGAGGGCGGCGATGCCCTCATCGTGCCAGAGCCGCCGGTAGGTGGTGAGATCCATGAGCACCTCGCCGCGCTCGTTGCCGTATTCGCGATAGACACCGGACACGGTAAAAGCGCGCGGACCTGCCGCGGTGGTAAGCGCGAGCGTGCCTCTGGGTGCAAGTCCCAGGCGCCAGGCGAGCGGCTCGGAGATCAGCACCGCGCCGTTCAGGAACTGCGGCCACGCCCGCGCGGCATCGCCCTGCGTCAGGACGAAGCCCGCGTAACTTTCCGGCAGCAGCCTGACCGCATCCAGTTCCACGGGCCCCCGCGCCGAGCCCACCGTGACCCGCCGCGCCTCGCTGTGGCCGCGCACGCCGGGCACCCCCAGCAGCGAGCGGATGACCTCAGGATCGAGGCGCCGCTCCAGGCTGTCCGTCACGCCGGGGGCACTGACGTAGACGTCTGCGCGCATGGTCTGCACCAGCCACTCGCGCAGCGACTCGCGAAAGCTCTCGACCATCACGGCCACGCCGATCATGGCGGTGAGCGCCATCCCGAGCGCCGCGACGGCCACGCCGGTGCGACTGAGCGAGGCGGCCACGTCCGCAAAGGCGAGGCGCGCGACGGGGCTCACCGTTGCGCTCACACGCGCGAGCACCTGGGCCAGCGCGTGCAGACACGCGGGGGTGAGCGCCGCGACGGACAGCAGCAGCATGAAGAGCGCCGCGAAGCCTGCCAGGAGGCTGCGGCTCGAGGCGGCGACGGTGAGGGCCGCGCCGAGGGCGAGCAGCGCGCTGACCCCGATGAGCGCCCGCGCCAGCCTGAGCGAGCGGCGCTCGAGCACCGAGCGCGCGAGCGAGAGCTGCGGGGTGCTGGCGGCAACCTCGAGTGCCGGCAGGAGAGCTGCGGCGAGCGCGGTGGCAAGTCCTGCGCACCCCGCCTTGATGAGAACGCCCGCCGGTACGCTCACCTCGTTCACCGCGACCACGAAATAAAGATCGTTGATGGTCTGCGACACGAGTCCCACCAGCGCGCGGCCGATCGCAAGCCCGAGCAGCACCCCGCAGCACGCCCCGACGATACCGAGCACCGCCGCCTCGCTGAGTACGATGCCGAGCACCTCGCCGCGCGTGGCCCCGAGCGCCCGCAGCACCCCGATGAGGGTGCGACGCTGCAGCACCGCGAAGCTCACCGCCCCGTAGATGAGAAACATCCCGACCAGCAGTGCGAGCAGGCTCATGGCCTTGAGGTTGGTCGTGAACGCATCCGTCATCGCGAAGGTCTCGCGGGCGCTCGCGCGCGTGGACTGCACCTCAAGGTCCTGGGGCAAAAGCGCGGCGAGGCGCCTCAGTAGCGCCGCACCTGATGCGCCCTGAGGCAGCCGCAGGTCGATGCGCGACAGTCGCCCGACCGAGCCCAGCCATTCCTGCGCCTGTACGATGTCGGTGAGGATCAGCCCGTCGAAGCCTGGCCCGGCATCGGCGAGGCGCACGATGAGGATGGCCGGATGCTTCACCCCACCGATAGTGAGTTCCACCTCGCCGGTCGGACCGATGCCAAGCGCATCGGCCGTGGCCGCACTCATGATCACGCTGCCCGGCTTCGTGAACCAGTCGCGCGCCTCATCGGCGCCATGCAGCGCGAGTGCCGGCGCACCCTCGCCCGCATCCTGAAGCTCGGCGCTCGCGAATGGGTCGATGCCGATCAGCTGCATGACGCGTCCGCCTGCGGTGAGGTAGCCCTGCACCACCGGCGCGAGCGCCACGGCCGCATCGGCTGTCTTGAGCGGGTGCGTGCGCAGGCGCACGTACAGCGCCTCGTCGATCCCCTGCGGGCCGCCGGTGATCTGATGGGTCGCGGGCCCGTTCACCGCGGCCAGGGAAAGCTCGAAGGCACGCCGCGCGCTCGCGGTGGCGATGTCGACCGCCACGATGGTGCCGACGCCTAAGGTCAGACCCACCAGCGCCAGCGCCAGTTGCGCCGGGTGGCGCAGCAGGTGCCGCAGGCTCGCCGCACGCAGCGCGCTCATCAGGCCCGCGGCGCCATCGCGCGACGCTCGCTCAGGCGCCCGTCGCGCAGTTCCAGCACCCGGTCGGCCCGTGCCGCCAGAGCCTCATCGTGGGTGACGATCAGGAGCGTGGCGCCGCGCTCGTGCGCCAGCGAGAGCATCAGCGGCAGCACCTCGCGCGCGGTCTGCTCGTCGAGATTGCCGGTCGGCTCATCCGCCAGCAGCAGTTTTGGCCCGTGCACCAGCGCCCGGGCGATGGCCACCCGCTGCTGCTCACCGCCCGACAGCTGATCGATGGCGCTGTGGGCGCGTTCGGCCAGCCCGACCGCGGCGAGGGCGGCGAGGCTCCTGGCACGGGCCGGCGCGCCGCGCAGGCCGTTCAGCTCGAGCACCAGGCGCACGTTCTCCGCCACGTCCAGAGTCGGGATCAGGTTGAAGAACTGGTAGACGAAGCCGATATGCGCGCGCCGGAACAGCGTGCGCGCCGGCTCACCGAGCGCGCTCACCTCGAGTCCCTCGATGCGCACCGAGCCGCGGTCGGCGCGGTCGATGCCGCTGATGAGGTTGAGCAGCGTCGACTTGCCCGAGCCGCTGCGTCCCATGATCGCAACGGTCTGCCCGGCGCCGACCTGCACATCCAGCCCCTCGAGAACGCGATGCGCGCGATCCCCCTCGCGGAAGCTCTTGGCAAGTCCCTCGATCTTCAGCACGCGCGACTCCTATCGGCTGGCGAAGCGCATTGTAGAAACATCGCGCCTTAGGCACTGTACCAAGCACCATGCCCGCAACAGAATGGAGCCTGCTGACGACGCTGCCGGATCTGCCCTCGGCGCGATCGCTCGCCGAGATCCTCGGCACGGAGGGCATTGCCGTGCGGGTCATGTCGGATGCCGGCGTGCTCGGGCAGGCGGCGCCCTCGCGCCTCTACGTCGATGCGGCGCAGCTGCAGCGCGCGAGGCTGTCCCTCGCGCAGCGCCAGTTCAGCGACGAGGAGCTCGCCTCGCTCGCCGCCGGCCAGCCGCCGCCGGAAGATTGAGACCTTAAGCGCGAGGCTGCGACCATGCTCACCGTCCATCACCTGAACAACTCGCGCTCGCACAGAATTCTGTGGCTGCTCGAGGAGCTCGGCTGCGAGTACGAGGTCAAGCGCTACGCGCGCGACCCGCGCACCCTGCTCGCCCCGCCGCAGCTGCGCACCGTGCATCCGCTCGGCAAGTCCCCGCTGCTCACCGACGGGGAGCGCACGCTCGCCGAATCGGGCGCCATCATCGAGTACCTGCTCGACACCTACGGGCAGGGCCGCCTGCGCCCGGCGCCGGGCAGCGAGGCGCGCCTGCGCTACAACTACTGGCTGCACTACGCGGAAGGATCGGCCATGCCGCCGCTGTTGCTCAAGCTTGTGTTCCAGCGCCTCCCCAAAGGACCCGTGCCCGCCCTGCTGCGCCCCATCGTCAGGACTATCGCCGCACGCGCCCAGGAGCGCTTCATCGACCCGCAGCTGAAGACCCACATCGCCTACTGGGAGGAAGAACTCACGCGCTTCACCTGGTTTGCCGGGGAGGAGTTCTCGGCGGCCGATATCCAGATGAGCTTCCCGGTGGCGGCGGCCACCGCCCGCTCCGGAGTGGCCCTGGGCGAGAAGCTCCGCGCCTTCAGCACCCGCATTCAGGCGCGCGCGGCGTATCAGCGCGCCCTCGAGCGCGGCGGCCCCTTTGAGCTGTCCGGCTAGCCGCAAAGCGCGGATCGCCCGCCTCGGCAACCCCCGCGCGACGCTCGCAACAGCCTGACTGGCACCGCCGCGCCCGATCAGCGACACTGCGCACCCGCTGCGGTCCCCCAAGCTGTGCCGTGCACGGCCCGCATGCCTTCGAAGGGTAGCCAATGACATTGCCAGGCCGCAGCCGCAGCTTCCTCATCGCCAGCACGGTTGCCGTGCTCGTCGCGGGCGCCTCGCTCGCGCAGACGCCGCCGCCCGCATCCGGCGCCCCTGCAGCCAGCACCCCCGCCCCGGCCGCGGCGAAGAAGCCCGCCGCGAAGGGCGGCGACAGCAAGGCCAGCGAGAAGAGCGCGGCCAGCTACAGTCTGGGCGTGTCGATGGGCGAGCAGCTCAAGGCCAGCGGGGTCGGCAGTGATCAGGTGAGCCCCGAGCGCCTCGGCCAGGGCGTGCGCGATGCGCTCGCCGGCAAGGCGAAGCTGACCGACGCGGATCGCACCAACATCAGTAATCTGGTGAAGAACGCGCACGAGCAGGCGGGCGATGTGAATCACCGCGCGGCGGCCAAGTTCCTCGCCGAGAACGCCAAGAAGCCCGACATCGTCACCACCGCGAGCGGCCTGCAGTACAAGGTGATCAGCCCCGGCAGCGGCGATTCGCCCAAGGGCAGCGATGAAGTCGTGGTCAACTACCGCGGCTCGCTGCTCGATGGCACCGAATTCGACAGCAGCTACAAGCGCGGCCAGGCGGCCACCTTCCAGGTGAACCGCATCATCCCGGGCTGGACCGAGGCGCTGCAGCTGATGAAGCCGGGTGCGAAGTATCAGCTGTTCATTCCGCCGCAGCTCGCCTACGACCTGCGCTCCCCGCCGCCGATCCCGCCCGGCTCGATGCTCATCTTCGATGTCGAGCTGATCAGCGTCAAAGCACCCGCGCCGCCGGCCAGCGCGCAGCCGCCGGGCGGCGCACCGCAGGCGCCGAGCTCCCCGCCCGCTGCGCAGCCGAAGTAAGCGCGGTCAGCCCGCGGCGTTGGCACCGGGGGAAAAGCGCATCGGCTTGGTGACCCCGAGCCGGGTCAGCTCGCGCAGCACCCCGTCGGCGAGGGAGTCGAAGGCCGCGCGCTCGAACAGCGGGGCCGCCGACCAGTCGTAAGCCCACGGCTGCGCGGCGCGAAACGCCTCCGGCTCATCGACGTAGCGCGGGATGACGTGCGCGTGCAGCGCCGGATCCTGGTTGCCGAAGATGGCGTAGTTGATGCGCGCAGCGCCGGTCACCTTCAACAGCGCATCGCCCAGGCGCGACATGTCCGACAGGAAGGCGATACGCTCGTGGGCGCCGAGGGCATTCAGGTTCGGCACCACCGGGTCGGGCAGCAACAGCGCATAGCCGCGCACGAACTGGCGCTTGCCGAACACCGCCCAGCCTGAGAAAAGCCGTGCGATCACCCGCGGATCGCGGCCCGCGCGGGCGGCGATGACCTGGGCATGGATGGCGGTCAGGCTCTCGGTATCTTCGTTCTTCATGTCGTGCCTGGCGAGCGGAACACGAAATATACCGCAGCGAGGAGGCAAAACCCCGCCCACAGGTAGTCGAGCTTCAGGGGCTTGTGCATGTACAGCACCACGAAGGGCACGAATACGCCGAGGGTGATCACTTCCTGGAGGATCTTCAGCTGCGGCAGTGTCAGCTGTGTGTAGCCGATGCGGTTGCCCGGCACCTGCAGCAGGTACTCGAAGAAGGCGATGCCCCAGCTGACTGCCGCCGCGACGTACCAGGGGCGCGCGGCGAGGTTCTTCAGATGTGCATACCAGGCGAAGGTCATGAAGACATTGGAACCGATGAGCAGAAGCGTCGCGGAAACGACCGGGCGCATGTTTCTCAAACTCCTCAGCAGGTGATCCCCAGTTGCCGCAGCCCGGCGACGGTAGGCGCAAACTCCTCGTGCACGATGCCATGCCAGCCGCGGGCCCGGGCGCCCGCGATGTTATCCGCACGATCGTCGATGAACACCGTCTCGGCCGGGGTGAGTGCAAAGCGCCGCTCGGCCTCGCTGTAGATGCCCGCGTGCGGCTTCATGACTCCGGCAAGATACGACAGCAGCACGCCGTGCCCGACGCCGTGCAGGCGGTATTCGCGCGACAGGTGCGACCAGTGCAGGTCGCCGATGTTGGACAGCAGATACACCCGGTGGTGCTCGCTCAGGCGGTGGGCGAGATCGATCATCTGCGCATCCGGCACGAACATGTCCAGCCACTTCGCCTGCACGTCCTCGAGCGCAACCGGTGCGCGCGCGAGGCCCGCGATCCGCTCGAGCAGGCCGCGACCGCACAGCCGCCCGGTCTCGTGATCCTCGAGGCGGATGCTGCGCATCAGCGTGTCGCGATCGGGCGCGGCTGCACCGTGCTGGCCGAGAAACTGCAGCAGCGGGCGGTAGTTCATGCGCATCAGCACCCAGCCGATGTCGAATACGACAGTGCGGATCGGGGCTGGCCTCCTCACGGCGACGACCACACGGCGCCGCTGTCGCCGCGCTGGGCGTTGACGGCCACCACCGTTGCGCGCGGAAAGAAATTGAAATCCGTGGCACAGGCCCAGGTGTAGGCCCCCATGGCGCGGCCGATGACCAGGTCGCCGATCTTCAGTGGCGGCAGCATGAGGTTTTCGGCGATCACATCGATGCTGTCGCAGGTGGGGCCGGCGAGCACCGAGGGCAGCCGCTCTGCGCCTGCGCGCAGCGGCTCGACCGGGTAACGCGCGTGATCGAACAGCTGCCCGCTGTAAGAGCCGTACATGCCGTCATCGAGGTAGTACCACCAGTGCCCTTCGCGCCGCGCGCGCCCCATGACCGTCGCCACGCCGAGCGCGCAGGGGCCGACGATGTAGCGGCCCGGCTCGGCGATCACGCGCACGCGCGCGGGGAGCTTGGCGAGCGCGGCACGCAGCGGCGCGCACCAGCGGGAAATCTCCTGCACCGGCTGCAGGTAGTCGATGGGAAACCCGCCGCCGATGTCGAGCGTGTCGAAGCGCCCAAGCTTCTCGCGGCGCGCCGCGGCCATCAGTTTCGCGCACGCCTGCACCGCCTCGACGTGCCTGCCGGCGTCGGGCGTCTGCGAGCCGGCGTGGAAGGAAAGTCCCCGCACCGGCACGCCCAGCTGCGCGGCGAAGCGCGCGAGCGGCAGCAACTCCTCCGGGTCGCAGCCGAACTTGCGCGACAGGTCGACCATCGCGCCGGGGCTGCGCACCGAGATGCGCAGCAGCAGCTGCGCTTGGCCCTTCAGGCGCGCGAATTTCTTCACCTCATCGGGATTGTCGGCGACAAACAGCCGCACCCCGAACTGCAGGGCGTTGGCGATATCCTCGGGGCGCTTGATCGGATGGGTGTGGATGCAGCGCGCGGCCGGGACGCCGAGCCGCTGCGCCAGCTGCACTTCCCCGGTGGTGGCGAGATCCAGAAAGCCGCCTTGCGCGATGACCGTCTGCACCACCGCCGCATGCGGCATGGGTTTGAGTGCGTAGTGCAGAGCGACGCCCGGCAGTGCGCGCTGCAGTTTGCGAAACTGCACCCGTACGCGCTCGCAGTCGAGGATCAGCAGCGGCGAGCCGAACTGGCCGACCAGGCGGCGCACCTCGGTGGGCTGGAACGGATCGATGAATCGCCTCGTGCGGCGGGCCGGAGAACTCAAGGCAGTATAGCCGCGGTGCCTGTGCCGTCATCGTTCTCGGCCACGCTGGTCGCGGCGCGCAGCAGCCGATCGCGCACCGCGTCCCACTGCTCACCGTCGGGCACCGCCTGCACCAGAATGCGCTGGCAGCCGGCCTTGTCCAGGGTGCGCAGGTTGTTGTAGAGCTCGCGCGCGAAGCCATCGGGGCGGCGCCCGGCGTTGATCCAGGTGACGTACTTGTGCGCCCGCAGCGGCAGGCGCTGCGCGAGCACCGCCACGCGCTTGCCGCCGGCGGAGGCCAGATCCGCCTGCGCGTCGATCTCGCCCGCCGGCACGACGGTCATCGGAATCGCCGGCGCGTAGTGCTTCGGCGTGCTGCCCGGCACCCGCGGGGAGGCGAGATCCGCCCCCATCAGCACTTCTCCCACGACGGCGCGGATCTGCGCCGCGGTGATGCTGCCGGGGCGCAGCAGGCGCACCTCCGCGCCCTCGAACGACACGATCGTCGACTCGAGCCCGATCTGGCATTCCCCGCCATCGAGGATCACCCGCACGGTCTCACCGAACTCCTCGCGCACGTGCTCGGCGCGCGTCGGGGACAGGCGGCCGTAGCGGTTGGCGGAGGGTGCCGCCAGGCCGCCGCCGAACGCGGTCAGCAGCTGCTGCGCCATCGGATGCGCCGGCACGCGGATCCCGATCGTGTCCTGGCCACCGGTGATCACGTCATGCACGGTGGCCGCGCGCGGCATCACCATGGTCAGCGCTCCGGGCCAGAACGCCTCTGCCAGGCGCGTCGCGCTCTCGGGCACCTCGCGCACCCAGCGATGCAGGAAGCGCGGGCTGTCCAGGTGCACGATGACCGGGTGATCGGCCGGGCGTCCCTTGACCTCGAAGATCTTGGCCACGGCCGCAGGATTCTGCGCGTTGGCGCCGAGCCCGTAGACCGTTTCGGTCGGGAAAGCCACGAGCTCCCCGTCGCGCAGCGCCTGCACGGCAGTTTCGATCTCAACCTGGGTGGCTCTGACGACACGTACCATAGCTGGAGGGAATTCTAGCAAGCCGGCGCGACAACGCTCCGGCGTGTGGCGCGAAAGCATCATTACGTCATAACCGGCACTGAGGCGACACCGTCGCAGTGCGCCGACGCGCACGGCAGCGCGCCTTCAGGCGCGTAACTTAACCCTTACTCGAGCGCGTGACGCTCCCAGCCGCTCGGGGTGCGCGTCAACTCGTAGGCGGGCCAGTAGTGCTTGTCAAGCTTCAGGGTGATCACTTCCGGTGCGTTGTTCCAGGTGATCGTCTTCAGGCGCAGCGAAGCGCGATCCGGGCGCCCGGTCACGACCTTGAGGAAGGTATCCAGATCGGGCGTGGGAACTCCGTCGACTTCGACGATGCGCCGGCCCGGGTACAGGCCATAGCGCGTGGCGGGTGATCCGTAGGCGAAAAATCCGACATATACGCCGACCGGGGCAATGCCCCGCTGCACGCTCATGGCCCGGTGCGGGGCCTGCAGCGAAGCTCCCGCCCACTCCACCAGCCGATCGATGTCGGTGCCCGGCAGATCCGCCGTGGCAACCTCGAGTGTCAGTTCCGACTGGCCGCGCCACACGGTGACCTTCACGCGCTCCTTGTCGGCGGCGGCGCGCTCGACTTCGCGAAAGCGCGTGACCACCTGCCCGTCGATGGCGAGCAAGAGGTCGCCCTGCTGCAGGCTCTGTGCGGCCGGCGAGCCGCCCACCATGCGTACTACGGTCAGCGCCTGGCGCCGGGTCGGGGTGTGCTGCGCCAGGCGCTGCGTCCACGCATCCGACAATCCGATCTGGCGCGCGCCGGCGAGCGGCAGTGGGCTAAGCTCGACCTCGAGTGAGTGCAGGTCACGGTGAGTACGCACCCGATCGATCATGTCGGCCACCAGATCGATCGGCACGCCGCGGCTGTCCTGGGCGATCTCGCGGCCGTTGTCGTAGGCGAAGCTCGACCAGGTGCCGAGCACGTTGCCGCTCTTGTCGGCGAGCACGCCGTCGAACTCGGACGGCGGGTTGACCAGCTGCACGGTCTCGATGTTGCTGTCGCGGAAGCGCATGGTGCGCGAGAGCGGCAGCTCGAGCGGGTCGATGCTCGCGATCTCGGTGCTGCGCGAGTGCATCTGGCTGTCGCCGCCGAGTCCCACCACCCACAGCGGCTCCCCCGCGCTGAGCTCGCGCGGGGTGAGTTTGGCCGAGCGCACCGGCGTGTTGCCGATGAGCGCCGGGTCATAGGCCACCACCGCATAGTTGTGCAGCGGATGCACGTACACCACGCGCCCCGGTACCTGCACGGTGCCGGCAAACGTCACCGTCACATCGCCGATGGCCACCGGCACGGTATTGCGGTCCACCACGACCAGCCCGCGCTGCGCATCCACCACGATTCCGGTGCCGTGGTAGTTGCGCTCGGTGATGCCCGACACCGAGTACGGCATGTCGAAGGTCACCATCGCCAGCGAAGGCGCGAGCGCATTCATTCTCGGATCGGAGAACTGCGGGAACGCGGTCGAGTTCACCGGCACCGGTGTGGGCGGCGGCCCGGCCGCAAGATCGGTACAGTCCCACAGGCCCGCCGCGTCGTTGCGGTCGCAGTGGTGCGCGGGGAACCACAGGCGATCCATACGGATGGCGCGCAGATCCGTGTTGTTGGGATCATCGATGGCCAGGTAGCGCACGGTGGCGTGATCGCCGTTGCCCAGCTGCGCGATGCCCGTCTCGAAGTCCTTGAGCGTGTCGGTCCTGCTGCCGTTGAGCGTGAGGATCACCGCACCGCGCGGAATGCCGGCGGCGCTGAACACGTAACCGGGATTGGCGACATACACCCCGCGCACCGGCAGGTTGAACTGGCGCGCCTGCTGGTAGGAGAGCGTATGCACCACCACGTCGCCGAACTCCGCGTAGGCGCTCGGGGTGATCGCGTGCAGATCCCCGACCGGCAGCTTCGCCGAGACCAGCTTGCCGCCGCGCTCGAGCTCCACCTCCACCTCTGCCCCGACGGAGGAGTCGAGCACCTCTTCGAGCGGCTCGAACTGCGCCACGTAGTGCCCGTTCAGGCGCAGCAGGATGTCGCCGGGCTCGAGCACGTGCTCGCTCGGGGATCCGGGCAGCACCTCGGTGACCACGAGCATCCCGGTGTAACGCGGGAAGCCCTTGCGCACCGCCGCTTCGGTGCCCGCATCGAGCCCCAGCCGTTCCAGCTCGTCGTACGGCATGTAGTTGAAGACCGTGTACACGGTGCCGCGCGGCACGGGCTTGCCCGCCTGGATGAGGGTCAGGGCGCGCCGTACCCGCCCGAGCGGCAGGTAAAAGCTCGAGGCCGCCCCGCTCGCCCCCCCGGCATTGAGCGCCACGACCCGCCCGCGGATGTCGATGACCGGTGAGCCGGAGGAGCCGCCGGAGGTGCCGGAGGCGGCCTGCAGATAGAAGGTGTTGAAGTCGTTGTACTTGGCCACCCCGTATTCGGGGGCATCGCGGTCCAGACGGGCGAGCGTGCCGGCGAGGATCGCGAGCTGCTCGCCGGCGTTGTTGCCGACCACGCGGATCTCACGGCCGATCTGCGCCCCTTCCGGATACAGCGGCAGCGCCACCGGCTTGATGAAGCGCAGCTTCTTCGGGTCGTAGTGGTACAGCCCGAAGTCATGCACCGGGTCGCGGTAGACCGGGTACAGCTGCACTTCCTCGCGGTTGAGGAAGGTCGCTTCCGCGGTGACCGGGCCCGGGGTGACGACGTGACGGTTGGTGAGGATCAGGCCGCGCTCGGCGTCGACCACGAAACCGGTCGCCTGCGCGGTCGTGTTCCACTCGGTGTCGAAGGCGCGGGTCGAGTCGACATCGATCGACACGACGCTGCCGGCGATACGCTCGAGCGTCTCCGCCCAGTCGGGATTGCCCTCGATCGCAGCGGCCTGCTGCGCGGCCGGGCTGGGCGCTGTTTCCGCGGGCGCCGGAGCCTGCGCGGCCGGCGGGTTGGGCGGGCCCTGGGACGAGGGCTGCGGTACGGCCGCGGACGGGGTCGCGGGCGTACCGGCGGCGGTCAGTGGGCCGGCTGCCTGGCACAGGCTAAGCGAACACAGCAGCAGGCACAGCCACGCGGGCGCCAGATATCGCATCAAAGATGTTTCCTCAGCGGCCGAGCAGCACGAGCAGCCATACCGCGCTCAGCAGCACGAAGGACATGAATACCGCGGCGGAGCCGATGTCCTTGGCCAGTCCCGCCAGCGCATGCCGCTCGAAGCCGATGCGGTCGACGGTCGCCTCGATGGCGCTGTTGAGCAGTTCCACGATCAGGATCAGCAGCATCGGAGCCACCAGCAGCGCGCGCTGCACCCCGCCGTGTCCGAGCCACAACCCAAGCGGTATGACGATCACCGCCAGTGCGAGTTCCTGGCGAAACGCCGCCTCCTCGCGGAACGCCCCGATCAGGCCGTTCACGCTCGAAGTCACGGCCCGCAATACGCGGGTCAGCCCGCGGGGCTTGTAACGGTCTACGGCTGCGCTGTCGGCTTCCATGTGAGATCCAGTTGCCTGGCCGCCCGCACGTCATCGAGGCGGCGCACCGGCATGGTATGCGGTGCGCTGGTCACGCGCCCGGGTTCCTGCTCGGCTTCCTTCTGAATCTGTGACAGGGCCGTCACGAAGGCATCCAGGACATCCTTGCTCTCCGTCTCGGTGGGCTCGATCAGCAGGCACTCCGGCACCAGCAGCGGGAAGTAGGTGGTCGGGGCATGAAACCCGTAGTCCAGCAGGCGCTTGGCGAAATCCATGGCGGTCACGTCCAGCTCGCGTGCCTGGCGCTTCAGGGTGATGATGAACTCGTGGCTGGCACGGCGCTTCGGGTAGGCGGCATCGAAGCCGGCCTGCTGCAGGCGCTTCAGCAGGTAGTTGGCATTGAGCGTGGCGTACTCGCCCACCGCCCGCATGCCCGCGCGCCCGAGCAGGCGCATGTAGATGTAGGCGCGCAGCAGCACGCCGGCGTTGCCCATGAACGCCGACAGCCGGCCGATCGAGTGCGGCAGGTCCGCCTCCGTCAGCCAGCGGTAGCGCTCGCCCTCCCTGCCGACCAGCGGTATCGGCAGATACGGCAGCAGGCGCGCACCGACCCCGACCGCCCCGGCCCCGGGGCCCCCGCCGCCGTGCGGCGTGGAGAAAGTCTTGTGCAGGTTCATGTGCATGACATCGAAGCCCATGTCGCCGGGGCGCACCTTGCCGAGGATGGCGTTGAGATTGGCGCCGTCGTAATAAAGAAGCCCGCCCGCCTCGTGCACGATGCGCGCCACTTCCACGATGTGCCGCTCGAAGACGCCGAGCGTTGAGGGGTTGGTGAGCATGATGCCGGCGGTGTGGGGACCGACCACCGCCTGCAGGGCGGCGAGCTCCACATCGCCCTGCGCGTCGACCGGGATCTCGCGCACCACGCAGCCGCACATGGTGGCGGTGGCAGGATTGGTGCCGTGAGCCGCCTCCGGCACGATGATCTCGTTGCGCGCCAGATCGCCGCGTGCGCGGTGATAGGCGCGGATCATGGCGACGCCTGCGAACTCCCCGTGCGCGCCGGCCATGGGACTCAAGGCCACCCCTTCCATGCCGGTGACCGCCTTCAGCATCTCCTGCAGCTCGTACAGGCAGCTGAGAAACCCCTGTCCCTGGCTCTCCGGGGCGAGCGGATGGCGGCTCAGGAACTCCGGCAGCATGGCGTACTGATTGCAGGCCTTGGGGTTGTACTTCATCGTGCACGAGCCGAGCGGGTAGAAATGCGTGTCGATGGAGAAATTCAGCTGCGACAGGCGGGTGAAGTGGCGCACTGCCTCCAGCTCGCCGACCTCGGGAAGCTCGGGCGCACGCCGGCGGCGCAGGCTCGCCGGCAGGTCGCTGAGCGCTGCCGCGCCCGGATCGCGCGGCCACTGGTCGCTCGCCCCGCGCCCCGGGTGCGAGTACTCGAAGATGACTTTCTCACGTGATGGCATGAAGCACCTTCAGGCGGCGCGCGCGCCGGCCAGCGCCTCGCCAAGCGCTGAACGGTATCGATCGATGTCGGCGCTGCTCTTGGTCTCGGTGGCGCACACCAGCAGCGCGTGGCCGAGTTCGGGATAGTAAGGGGTGAGGTCGAGGCCGCCGGTGATGCCGCGGGCACTGAGCGCCTTGAGCACCGGCGCCACCGCACGATCGAGCTGCAGCACGGCCTCGTGAAAGTACGGGCCGGCAAAGGCCAGCCGCACGCCCGGCAGCCGGGTGAGCGCTGCCACGAGCTCGCGGCAGCGCGCGTGGGCGGCGGCGGCCGTGCGCTCAAGTCCCTGCGGACCCATGAGCGAGAGGTAGATGGTCGCCGCCGTCACCAGCAGGCCCTGGTTGGTGCAGATGTTGGAAGTCGCCTTGGCGCGGCGGATATGCTGCTCGCGCGCCTGCAGGGTGAGCGTGAAGCCCTGCTGCCCTGCGGTGTCGAGCGTGCGCCCGACGATGCGACCGGGCATCTGGCGCACGTGCTCGGTGCGCGTGCTCATGAAACCGAGGTACGGGCCACCGCCCGAGAGCGGCACGCCGAGCGGCTGGCCTTCGCCGACGGCGATGTCCGCGCCGCGCGCACCCCACTCCCCGGGCGGCTTCAGCAGCGCAAGAGAGGTCGGATTGACGACCGCGATCACGAGCGCCGCGTGCGAGTGCGCCCAGTCGGTGAGCGCATCCACCTCCTCCAGCCGCCCGAAGAAGTTGGGCTGCTGGATGATGAGCGCGGTAATGTCCTCGGCGTCGTAGCGGGCGAGAGCGGAAAAGTCGACCCCGCCATCCTGGGCGCGGTACGGCAGCTCCTCGAACTTCAGTCCCTGGTTGGAGGCGGCCGCGAGCGCCACCCGCCGATAGTGCGGATGCACGCCTGCCGGCACGAGAATGCGCGCGGAACTGGACTTGCGGTTGGCGCGCACCGCCATCAGCGCCGCCTCCGCCATGGCCGAAGCGCCGTCGTACAGCGAGGCATTGGCGATCGACATGCCGGTGAGGCGCGCGATCATGGTCTGGAACTCGTAGATCAGCTGCAGCGTGCCCTGGCTGGCTTCGGCCTGATAGGGCGTGTAGGCGCTGTAGAACTCCCCGCGCGTGGTGATGGCCCACACGGCGGCCGGAATGTGGTGCTCGTAGGCCCCGGCGCCTAAGAAACTCAGGGCGATGCCGTCGGCGCGCGCACGCTCGCTCATGTGGCGGCCGATCTCCATCTCATTGAGCTCCTCGGGAACCCCGGCCAGCGCCCTGACGCGCAGCTGCGGCGGGATCTCATCGAACAGGTCCTCGATGCGTTTCACCCCGATGGCTTCCAGCATCGCGGCGACGTCCGCCTCGGTGTGGGGAATGAAGGCCATCAGCCGCCCTCCGCGTCGAGTACTTTTCGGTAATCCGCCGGCGACATCAGCGCGGCCGCCTCGAGCGCGCCCGGCGCGGGGCGCAGCCGCATCAGCCAGCCCTCGCCGTAGGAATCCGTGTTGACCGTCTCTGGCTCGGCGGCGAGCTTGGAATTGCCGACGATGACCTGGCCGGCTAGCGGCGCATACACATCCGAGGCCGCCTTCACCGACTCGACCACCGCGCACGCCTCACCGGCGACAAGCACGCGCCCGGCATCCGGCACCTCCACGTACACCAGATCCCCGAGGGCGTGCTGGGCATGGTCGGTGATGCCGATCTCCACCGTGCCGTCGGGGCGCGCACGCACCCACTCGTGGGACTTGGTGTACTTCAGATCCTCGGGGACGCTGCTCATCTTTGAGTTCCTTCGCTGTCGGTGACCAGGGATTTACCGCGCCGGACGAATGGGGGCTTCACGACGCGCGCGTTGAGGAGCTTGCCGCGGATATCCACCTGCACCTTCGGGCCGGTGGCGCAAGGAACGCGCGCAAAGGCAATCGAACGTTCGAGCGTGGGGGAGAAGCTGCCGCTGGTGATCTCGCCCTCGCCGAGCCGCGGGATGAGGACCTTCTGGTGACTGCGCAGCACGCCGCGGTCCTCGAGCAGAAGGCCGACCAGCTTCGCCGGCGAGCCGCTGCGCACGATGCCTTCCAGCGCCTCACGGCCGATGAAGCCGCGCGCGGCGGGCGCCAGGGCGACGGTCCACCCCAGCGCCGACTCGAACGGCTGGGTGTTCTCGTCCATGTCGTTGCCGTAGAGGTTCATGCCGGCCTCAAGGCGCAGCGTGTCGCGCGCGCCGAGCCCGCAGGAGGCGACGCCGAGTGCATTCAAGCTGCGCCAGGCGCTCACCGCATCCTGCGCCGGCATCATGATCTCGAAGCCGTCCTCGCCGGTATAGCCGGTGCGCGCCACGAACCAGCTGCCGAGCTGGCGGCCGACGAAGCTCTCGAGCGCGAGGGCGGCGGCGGCATCGGCCGCATTCAGCAGCTGGGCGGCCTTCTCGCGCGCCTCCGGGCCCTGGATCGCCAGCATCGCAAGGTCGGCACGCTCGCTCACCTCGACGGCAAACGCGGCGGCGTGTGCGCGGATCCAGGCGAGATCCTTGTCGCGTGTACCCGCGTTGACCACCAGGCGATACCAGGACTCGCTCAAGTAGTACACGATCAGATCATCGATCACCCCGCCGCGCTCGTTCAGCATGCAGCTGTACAGCGCCTTGCCGGCTACCTTGAGCTTCGCCACGTCATTGGCGAGCAGGTGCTGCAGGAAGGCGCGCACGCGCGCCCCCGTGAGATCCACCACGCACATGTGCGAGACGTCGAACACCCCGGCGGCGCGGCGCACCGCGTGGTGCTCGCCGATCTGCGAGCCGTACTGCACGGGCATGTCCCAGCCCCCGAAATCGACGATCCGGGCGCCCAGCTCCTGGTGCAATTTGAACAAAGGGGTCTGTCGTCCCACCGCATCACCCCGCATCAGCGGCGAACAGGCAGCGGCAGGCCGGTGCGTTCGCCATGACGCGAGGCCTGCCGCCCTTCTGTCCTGTGACCTGAGAGATCAGGCGCCGTTCGTGCGCCGCTCCCCTTCGGTGGGCGGAAAATCGTTCCGCCGCTCTCCAGAAGCCCCGCGGAAGCGTGCCGCTTGCCGCCGTCTGCCGTTCTTGTGCCTGAGCGTTTCCGGGCGGAATTGCGCCTTCGGCGTTCCGGCTCGCGCCGGACTCTCTCCGGACAGACCGATTCGGGCGGCAGGCATAATAGCAGC
>DATBYD010000081.1:0-32248 GCA_036513855.1 Steroidobacteraceae bacterium
GCGCGGTGCGACGGCGCCCGCCGCGGCGCCGGCCGCGACACCGGCGAAGCCGCCGCAGACGCACTAGGATCCGCTTAAGGGGAGCCGCGGAATGGCGGTGTCGCTTGGGGAGCTCGCGGTGCGCTTCGGTTGCGAGCTGCGCGGCGATCCGGACGCGCGCCTGGAGCGCGTCGCCACGCTTGCCGACGCCGACTCACTCTCGCTGGCGTTTCTGGCCAACCCGCGCTACCGCGCGCAGCTGGCCGCAACCCGTGCCGGAGCCGTGGTGCTCAGCGCGCGCAGCGCGGCGGACTGCCACGCCGCGATGTTGGTGTGCGAGAACCCCCATGCGACCTATGCGCGCATCGCAGCGCTGTTGCATCCGACCCCGCCGGTGCTGGCGGGGGTGCACGCCGCGGCGGTCGTGGACGAGAGCGCCCGCATCGACCCAAGCGCGCAGGTGTGCGCCTTCGCGACCATCGCCGCAGGTGTGGTGGTGGGCCCGCGCGTGTTCGTCGGCCCGCATTGCACCCTGGAGGAGGATGCGCAGCTGGAGGCCGACGTGCGGCTGGTGGCGCGCGTGACGCTCGGCCGTGGCGTGCGCATCGGCGCGCGCACCGTGATGCAGCCCGGAGTCGTGATCGGCGCGGATGGTTTCGGCTTCGCGCCCGAGAAAGGCGGCTGGGTGAAGGTCCCGCAGGTCGGCACGGTGCGCATCGGCGCGGACGTCGAGATCGGCGCCAACACCACCATCGACCGCGGCGCCATCGACGACACCGTGATCGAGGAGGGCGTGAAGCTCGATAACCTCATCATGATCGGGCACAACGCGCGCATCGGTGCCCACACCGTGATCGCCGGATGTACCGGCGTGTCGGGCAGCACCATCATCGGCAAGCGCTGCATGATCGGTGGCGCGGTCGGCTTTGCCGGCCACCTCAGCATTGCCGATGACGTTGTGATCACCGGCTACTCGGCGGTGAGCCGCTCGATCGTACGCGCGGGCGTATACTCCGCCACGCTACCCATCGAGGAGGCGCACGCCTGGCGGCGGCTGGTCGCGCGCTTCAAGCGCAGCGGCTTGCTCGACGCCCGCCTGCGCAAGCTCGAGCGCGCCGCGGGCCTCACCGATGCGCCGGAACCGGAGCAGGAAGAGGACCATGACTGAGGGCGTGCAACTCGACATCCAGGCGATCCTCGAGCGTCTGCCGCATCGCTACCCATTTTTGCTGGTCGATCGGGTGCTCGAATGCCGTGCCGGTGAGAGCATTCGCGCGCTCAAGAACGTCACTTACAACGAGCCGTTCTTCCCCGGGCACTTTCCCGGCCATCCGGTGATGCCAGGCGTCATGATCATCGAGGCGCTGGCGCAGGCCGCCGGAATCCTCTGTTTCGTGACCGCCAACGTCATTCCTGACCAGGACACGCGCTTTTATTTTGTCGGCATCGACAAGGCGCGCTTCAGAAGACCCGTCGTGCCCGGCGACCAGGTGCTGCTGACCGCCCAGCTCGAGCGCTCGCTCAAGGGCATCTGGCGCTTCTCCACCGCCGCCCTGGTCGAGGGCCGCGAGGTGGCGCATGCGGAGATGATGGTGGCCCCGGGAGCGGGCGCTTGATCGACGCACGGGCCATCGTCTCGCCCGAGGCGCGCCTGGCGAGTGATGTGCAGGTCGCGCCCTTCAGTATCATCGGCGCGCAGGTCGAGATCGGTGCGCGCACCGTGGTCGGGCCGCACGTCGTGATCAACGGGCCGACCACCATCGGTGCCGACAACCGTATCTACCAGTTCGCCTCCATCGGGGATGCGCCGCAGGACAAGAAGTACCGCGGCGAGCCGACCCGACTTCAGATCGGCGACCGCAACGTCTTTCGCGAGAGCTGCACCATCAATCGCGGCACCACGCACGACAAGGGCGTGACGCACATCGGCAGCGACAACCTTTTCATGGCGTACGCGCACGTCGCCCACGACTGCCAGATCGGCGACAACACCGTGTTCGCCAACTGCGCATCGCTCGGCGGCCACGTTGAGGTCGGCGACTGGGTCATCCTCGGCGGACTCACCGCCGTGCACCAGTTCGCCCGGATCGGCGCGCACGCCTTTCTCGGCGGCGGCACCATCCTCAGCCGCGACGTGCCGCCCTACGTCATGGTCACGGGCAACCCGGCTGCTCCTCATAGCATCAACGCGGAAGGGCTCAAGCGCCGCGGCTTCAGCGAGGAGCAGATCAGGAACATCCGCGACGCCTACCGCATCCTGTATCGCTCGGATCTGAAGCTCGCCGAGGCGCTCGCCCAGCTTGAACCACTCGCGCAGGCACACCCCGAGATCCGCTTGTTCGTCGACTTCATCGACCGCTCGGCACGCAGTCTGGTGCGATGAGCGTGGCCGGCGCGCCGCTCGCCGCGACAGGCTCGCTGCGTGTCGGGATAGTGGCGGGTGAGCATTCGGGCGATCAGCTCGGCGCTGCGCTCATCGCGGCCCTGCGCGAGCGCGTGCCCGATCTCACCTGCTTCGGCGTGGCGGGACCGAACATGATCGCGGCGGGCTGCGCGGCGTGGGCCGCTTCCGATCAGCTCGGCGTGATGGGGCTCGCCGAGGTGCTGCGGCACCTGCCGAGGCTCCTCTCGCTGCGTGCTAGGCTCGTGGAGCGCTTCACGGCTGCGCGCCCGGATGTCTTCGTCGGCATCGATTCACCCGAGTTCAACCTGCGCCTGGCGCGGCGGCTGAAGGCCGCCGGCATCCGCACCGTGCAGTACGTCAGCCCCCAGGTGTGGGCGTGGCGGCAGGGGCGCGTGCGCACCATCGGCGCATCCTGCGACCTGGTGCTGTGCCTGCTGCCGTTCGAGAGCGAGTTCTACGCGCAGCAGAACGTGCCGGCGGCCTTCGTCGGTCACCCGCTGGCCGATCAGATCCCGCTCAGAGTTGACCGCGCGCTCGCCCGCTCCGAGCTCGGCATCGATCCGGCGGTCCCGCTGGTGGCGCTGTTGCCCGGCAGCCGGCTCGCGGAAGTCTCGCTGCTCGCGGCGCCCTTCGCGCAGGCGGCCGCCCGCATCGCCCGGGCGCGGCCCGGATGGCAGTTCGTCGCTCCCATGGCCTCAGCTTCCGCTCGTGAACTGTTCGAGAGGGAAATCGCGCAAGTGCGCGACGTACCTGAGATTCGTATGGTTGACGGACAGGCACAGCGGGTGCTCGCCGCTGCGGATGCGGCCATCGTGGCCTCCGGGACTGCAACGCTCGAAACGCTCCTCAGCGCTCGACCGATGGTGGTCGCCTACCGCTGGAGCGCGCTCACCGCATTTGTGCTGCGGGCCTCAGGACTGGTGAAGGTAAAATACTTCTCGTTGCCGAACCTGCTGGCCGGCCGGCGCCTGGTCCCGGAGTTCCTCCAGGAGCAGGTGAGTGGCACAGTGCTCGGCGATGCACTGCTTCACGAGCTCGAGGACCCCGACCACGTGCGCCAGCTGTTGGATGATTTCTCCGCCGTGCACCGCACGCTTCGCCGTGACGGTGCGCGACGCGCGGCGGAGGCGATCCTCGCTCTGTGCGGGGTGCGTCAATGAGGCTTAGCGGATCCCCCCGGGTGGTGCGCGATCTTGCGCGCGTGGCGGGGGTCGACGAAGCCGGCCGCGGACCCCTGGCAGGTCCGGTGGTCGCTGCGGCCGTCATCCTGCACCCGCAGCGGCGCATCCGTGGGCTGGCGGATTCGAAGGTCCTGACGGTCCTCGAGCGCGCACGTCTCGCCCCCATCATCCGCGCCCGCGCGCTGGCCTGGGCGATCGGCTGGGCCGACCGCGACGAGATCGACTGTCTGAACATCCTCGAGGCGACACTGCTGGCGATGCGCCGCGCGCTGCTGGCCTTGCCGGTGCCACCGACGCACGTGCGGATCGATGGCAACCGCTGCCCGTGCATCGAGGACCTCGCTTTGAGCTGCACGCTCGAGGCCATCGTTGCCGGGGATGCGAGTGTCGCGGCCATCAGCGCGGCCTCGATTCTCGCCAAGACCTATCGCGATGCCGTGATGGCCTCGCTCGATGTGTGCTACCCCGGGTTCGAACTCGCCGTGCACAAGGGCTATGCGACCCCTGCGCACCTTGAGGCCCTGCAGGGCCGCGCGCCTTCCGCGCAGCATCGCCGTTCGTTCAGCCCCATGAAGGCGGACGGGGTGCCCTTGACAGCCGACGGGTGCGAGACTTAAAGACGCCGCCCATGGCACAGGGCTTCGTCCACCTACGGCTGCATACCGAGTACTCGCTGAGCGACAGCGTGGTGCGGGTGCCTGAGCTCATCGCCGCGGTGTCCGCGGCCGGGATGCCGGCGGTCGCCGTCACCGACCAGAACAACCTGTTCGCGATGGTGAAGTTCTATCGCGAAGCGCTCAAGGCTGGCGTCAAGCCGCTCGTGGGCATCGATCTTCTGGTGCGCGAGGAGGGCGAGCGTCAGGCCCCGACGCGCCTGACGCTGCTGTGCCAGTCGCAGAGTGGCTACCGCAATCTTGCCCGCCTGGTGACCCGTGCCTACCTTGAGGGCCAGGAACGCGGCACGCCACGCATCGAGCGCAGCTGGCTCGCGGCCGCCTCACTCGAAGGACTGATCGGCTTGTCCTGCGCCACCGAGGGGGATATCGGGCGTGCGCTGGTCAATGCCCGCGAGCGCGATGCCGAGCGCGCACTCGATGGCTGGCTGGCGCTGTTACCGGGACGCTTCTACCTTGAGCTGCAGCGTCTGGGCCGCCCGTTCGAGGAAGCCTACATCGCCGGCGCCATCGGCCTTGCCGCGCGCCGCGGCGCGCCGGTAGTGGCGACCAACGATGTGCGCTTCCTGCGGGCCGAGGAGTTCGAGTCGCACGAGGCGCGTGTGTGTATCCACGATGGGGCGCTGCTCGCGGACTCCGGCCGGGTGCGCCGCTATTCGCGCCAGCAGTACCTGCGTAGCCCGCAGGAGATGGCCGCGCTGTTCGCGGATGTGCCCGAAGCGCTGGCGAATTCGCTGGAGATCGCGCGGCGCTGCAGCCTGGTGCTGACGCTGGGCGAGGTGCGCATGCCGCAATACCCGCTACCGGCGGGCGTGAGCACCGAGGAGTTCCTGCGCGCCGAAAGCAGCGCCGGACTGGCGGCGCGCTTCGCCGACCCGTCCGCCATCCCGGCGCTCTACCACGAGCGCCTCGATCGCGAGCTCGAGGTCATCTGCCAGATGGGGTTCGCGGGCTACTTTCTGATCGTGGCCGACTTCATCCGCTGGGCGCGCGGCAATGGAGTGCCGGTCGGCCCGGGCCGCGGCTCCGGGGCCGGCTCGCTGGTCGCCTACAGCCTCGCCATCACCGATCTGGATCCGATCCGCTACGACCTGTTGTTCGAGCGGTTCCTGAATCCCGAGCGCGTCTCCATGCCCGACTTCGACATCGATTTCTGCATGGACGGCCGCGACCGCGTCATCGATTACGTGTCGCAGAAATACGGCCGCGAGCGCGTCTCGCAGATCATCACCTACGGCACCATGGCGGCCAAGGCGGTGGTGCGCGACGTCGGGCGCGTGCTCGGCATGACCTACGGCTACGTCGATCGCATCGCCAAGCTCATCCCCTTCGAGCTGGGCATCACCCTCGCGCTCGCCCTCGAGCGCGAGCCGGAGCTCAAGCGGCTGTACCAGGCCGAAGACGAGGTCCGCAACCTCATCGATCTTGCGCGCTCGCTCGAGGGACTCACGCGCAATGCCGGCATGCACGCGGGAGGTGTCGTGATTGCACCCTCGGTGCTGACCGACTTTGCGCCGCTCTACTGCGATGCCTCCGGCGGCAATGTCGTCACGCAGTTCGACAAGGATGACGTCGAGGCGGCCGGACTGGTGAAGTTCGACTTCCTCGGGTTGCGCACGCTGACGGTCATCGAGCGCGCCGCCGCGCTCATCAACCGCGACCGCAGCATTGGCAGCGCGCCGCCGCTGCAAGTGAGCGCGCTGCCGACCGACGATGCGCCGACCTACACGCTGCTCAAATCCTGCCGCACCACCGCGGTGTTCCAGCTCGAATCGCGCGGCATGAAGGATCTCATCCGCCGGCTGCAGCCGGATCGCTTCGAGGACATCGTGGCGCTGGTGGCGCTGTTTCGGCCGGGGCCGCTGCAGTCGGGCATGGTCGATGACTTCATCAACCGCAAGCACGGCCGCAGCGAGGGTGCGATCGATTATCTGCATCCAAGTCTTGCCTCGATCCTGAAGCCGACCTACGGCGTCATCCTCTATCAGGAGCAGGTGATGCAGATCGCACAGGTGCTCGCCGGCTACACGCTCGGTGGCGCGGACCTGCTGCGCAAGGCGATGGGCAAGAAGAATGCCGAGGAGATGGCGCAGCAGCGCTCGGTGTTCGTGGATGGCGCCGTGGCGCGCGGAGTGCGCGAGCACACCGCCGGCCATATCTTCGACCTCATGGAGAAATTCGCCGGCTACGGCTTCAACAAGTCGCACTCGGCCGCCTACGCACTGCTGGCCTACCAGACCGCTTACCTGAAGGCGCACTATCCGGCGCAGTTCATGGCCGCCGTGCTGTCAGCCGACATGGATCACACCGACAAGGTCGTGACCCTCATCAAGGAATGCAGCGACCTGGGCCTCACGGTGCTCTCGCCTGACGTCAATGCTTCCAGTTACGAGTTCGCCGCCTGCGGCGAACGCAGCATCCGCTACGGCCTGGGCGCGGTGCGCGGGGTCGGGCGCGGTGCGGTCGAGGCGCTCATCGCCGAGCGCGAGGCGCGCGGTCCGTACCGCACGCTCGAGGACCTGTGCCGCAGGATCGACCTGCAGAAGGCCAACCGCCGCGTGCTCGAGGCGCTGCTGCGCGCCGGGAGCCTCGACGCGCTCGGCGCCAACCGCGCCACTCTCACGGACCGGCTGGCCGGCGCCATGCAGCTCGGCGACCAGAACACCCGTGCGCACGAGGCCGGGCAGAACGATCTGTTCGGCTTGAGCGCCCAGGAGGGACGTGCCGGTCCGGCGGACCTGCGCCGCAGCGCCGAGCTGCCCGAATGGAGCGAGTCGGTGCGTCTGGCCGGTGAGCGCGAAACGCTCGGCCTCTATCTGACCGGCCATCCGCTCAATCGCTTCGAGTCAGCCCTCGCGCACTTCGTGTCGCACCGCATCGGGGATCTGGTGAGCGACCGGCCGATTGCCGGACTCGAGTCGCCGCGCTTCGGCGGCGGCAAGGCGGTGACGGTGGCCGGCCTTATCGATGAGGTGAAGAAGCGCGGCGCGCGCGTGATCGTCACGCTCGATGATGCCACCGGGCGCATCGAGGTCATGCTGTTCGAGGAGACCTGGCACAAGCACCGCGAGCTGATCGCCAAGGACGCCCTGGTGCTGGTCGAGGGGATGTTGCGTTTCGATGAGTTCAGCGACGCCTGGCGGCTCTCGGCACGCCGCATCACCGAACTCGACAAGGTGCGCGAGCAGGAGGCACGGCGGCTGATCATCCGCTGCTCGCACGAGGACCTTGCGCGCCTCGTCGAGCGGCTCGAGGCCGTGCTCGCGCCGTGGCGGCCGGGGCCCTGTCCCATCACCATCGAATACAGCGCCAGCGGGGCGAGCGGCGCGCTCACGCTCGGCGCGGAGTGGACGGTGCGCGCCACTCGCGAGCTGCTCGAGCAGCTGGAGGGGCTCATCGGTCGTGACGCCGTGCAGGTGGTTTATGCCGCCGCAGCCAGTGCCGGCGCATCCTTTTTCTCTGCCGACGGCAGGTGAGTTAGGGTAGGCTTCCTCGTATGGCGGTCTCCTTCCTGGACTTCGAACAGCCGATCGCGGAGCTCGAAGCGAAAATCGAAGAGCTGCGGCACGTGAGCTCGGAAAGCAGCGAGGACAACCTCCAGGACGAGATCGCGCGTCTGCAAGCCAAGAGCCGGCAGCTGACGGTGAGCATCTTCGCCAACCTGACGCCCTGGCAGATCACGCAGCTGGCGCGCCATCCCCATCGCCCCTACACGCTCGACTACGTGAGTGCGATCTGCGCGGAGTTCCACGAGCTGCACGGCGACCGCATGTATGCGGATGACGGCGCGATCGTCGGGGGACTGGCGCGCATCGACGAGCACGCGGTCATGATCATCGGCCACCAGAAGGGCCGCGACACCAAGGAGCGCGTGCGCCGCAACTACGGCATGCCAAAGCCGGAAGGCTATCGCAAGGCACTGCGCCTGATGCGCCTCGCCGAGCGCTTCGGCATGCCGCTCGTCACGCTCATCGACACCCAGGGCGCCTATCCGGGCGTGGGCGCCGAGGAGCGCGGCCAGAGCGAGGCGATCGCCCGTAATCTCTTCGAGATGTCGGTGCTGCGCATTCCGATCGTCAGCGTGGTCACCGGCGAGGGCGGCTCGGGCGGGGCGCTCGGCATCGGTGTGTGCGACCGCCTGCTGATGCTCCAGTACAGCACCTACTCGGTCATCTCGCCGGAGGGGTGCGCCTCGATCCTGTGGAAGAGCCAGGACAAGAAGGAAGTGGCGGCCGATGCGCTGAACCTGACCGCGGACCGGCTGCAGAAGCTTGGCCTGATCGATGAGGTCATCGAGGAGCCGCTGGGAGGCGCGCACCGCGACCCGGTCGCGCTGGCCGCCAGTTTGAAGGCCGCGCTCGTGCGCCACCTGGACGAGCTCGAGGCCATCCCGCGCGATCAGCTGCGCGCCGAGCGCGCCGCCAAGATCGCCGGCTTCGGCGTGTTCGCCGAAAACGCGGCCTGAGCCCGCGGTGGCACGCGCGGCGCGCCGTGGCCCGGTAAGCTTCGGCCCGCGCTGGCTCGAGGCGCGGCTGGCGCAACTGCTGCCGCACTTTCCGGACGTTTCGCTGTGCGTCGCCTTCAGCGGCGGGCGCGACTCCACCGCACTGCTCGCCGCGCTCGCCAAGCTCAGGCACCTGCGCCAGCTGCGTGCCGTGCACATCGATCACCGGCTGCATCCGCAGTCGACGCGCTGGGCCGCCCACTGCCGTCGCATGGCCGGCACACTGGGGATCGCGCTCACCGTGCGCACGGCATCGATCCGATGCGCCCGCGGCGAATCGCTGGAAGCGGCCGCTCGTGTGGTGCGCTACCGGCTGCTTAGCGAGGCGCTCGGCGAGGGTGAGGTGCTGTGCACCGCGCACCACGAGGAGGATCAGCTCGAGACCGTGCTCTTGCAGCTGCTGCGCGGTGCAGGCGTTGCCGGACTTTCCGCGATGCCCGCGCTGGCACCCTTCGCGCGCGGTCTCTTGGCGCGGCCGCTGCTCGGGCTGCCGCGCCGGGCCCTCGAGCAGTGGCTGAGCGCGCAGGCACTGGCCTGGGTCGAGGATGACAGCAACGCGCTGCTGCAGCTGGACCGCAATTACCTGCGCGCCCGGGTACTGCCGCAGATCCTCGCGCGCTGGCCCGCGGCGGCGGCGACTGTGGCGCGCGCGGCACGCCATGCGGCGGAGGCCCAGCGCCTGCTCGATGGTCTCGCGCAGGCGGATCTGGCGCACGCACGCAACGGCGCGCAGCTCTCGGCGAAGGTGCTGCGCACCCTGCCGCCCGAGCGGCGCCGCAACGCCCTGCGCTTCTGGATCACCTCCGCCGGTGCGCTGGCACCCTCGAGCAGCCGGCTCAGCGAAATCGCCGGCCCTTTGCTCGCAGCGCGCAGCGATGCGCAGCCGTTCGTGGCCTGGGAGAGCGCTCGCGTGCAGCGTCAGGCGCAGCTGCTGTCACTGCAGCTTCACACCCCGCCGCAGGCACCACTGGGCGGGATGGGGCCGCTGACATGGCGCTGGCGCGACAACAGCCGCTGCGTGCTGCCCGGGGACTTGGGAACCGTGTCCTTCAGGCGCGATGCGCGCGGGCCACTTGACCTTGCCGCTCTCGGGCCCAGCCTCACCCTGCGTACGCGCCGCGGCGGGGAGCGGCTGCGTCCGCGGCGCGGCGGCCCGCGCCGCGCACTGAAGAGCCTGTTGCAGGAGGCGCAGGTTCCGCTGGCGCAGCGCGCACGCCTGCCGCTGCTTCTCGACGGAGAGCGGCTCATCGCCGTCGCCGACCTGTGGCTGGATGAGTCGGTGCAGGCACAGTCCGCGAGCCGCCAGCGTGCCCGGATCATCTGGAGCGGCACGGACTAAAACTCGCGCCCCGAGTGTGCTAGCCTACCAGCCCGTCGTCGCTCCCGAAATTTTTCGTGGCAGCGCCTTCATACGACGGGAAATTCCGCAATCATTAACATATGACGCGCTTCGTATTCGTCACCGGTGGCGTCGTGTCCTCGTTGGGTAAGGGCATCGCGGCCGCCTCGCTCGGGGCGATCCTGGAAGCCCGCGGGCTCAAGGTCGCCATGGTGAAGCTCGACCCCTACATCAACGTGGATCCCGGGACCATGAGCCCCTTCCAGCACGGCGAGGTGTTCGTCACCCAGGACGGCACCGAGACGGACCTGGACCTGGGCCACTACGAGCGCTTCGTGCGCACCACCACGGGGCGCAACAGCAATTTCACCACCGGGCGCATCTACGAGCGCGTCATCGCCAAGGAGCGGCGCGGGGACTACCTGGGCGCCACCGTGCAGGTCATCCCGCACATCACCGACGAGATCAAGCGCAGCATCAAGCTCGGTGCCGACGGGGCGGACGTGTGCATGGTGGAGATCGGCGGAACGGTGGGCGACATCGAGTCGCTGCCGTTCCTGGAAGCCATCCGCCAGCTCGGCGTCGAACTCGGCCGCAGCAATTGCGTGTATATGCATCTCACCCTGGTGCCCATCGTGGGCGGCTCGGGGGAGATCAAGACCAAGCCGACCCAGCACTCGGTGAAGGAACTGCGCGGCATCGGTATCCAGCCGGACGTGCTCTTGTGCCGCTGCAAGCATCCGCTGCCCGAGGAGCAGCGCCGCAAGATTGCCCTCTTCACCAACGTCGAGGAGCGGGCGGTCATCTCCGCCGTCGATGCGGACGACATCTACCGTATCCCGATCCTGCTGCACGAGCAGGCACTCGATGACATCGTCGTCGACAAGCTGCGACTCGAGGTGCCCCCGACCGACCTTGCCGAATGGCGCCACGTGGTGAGCGGAAAGGCCAACCCGGACGGGCAGGTCGACATCGCCATGGTCGGCAAGTACGTGCAGATCCGCGATTCGTACCTGTCGCTGCACGAGGCGCTGATGCACGCGGGCCTCAAGAGCCGCACGCGCGTCAATATCCACTACATCGAGTCCACCGATATCGAGCAGCGCGGCCTTCATGTCCTAAAGGATGTGGATGCGATCCTGGTGCCAGGCGGCTTCGGCGAGCGCGGCATCGAGGGCAAGATTCAGGCGGTGCGCTACGCGCGCGAGCAGGCGGTGCCTTATCTTGGCATCTGCCTTGGCATGCAGGTGGCGATCGTGGAGTTCGGCCGCCATGCGCTGTCGCTGACCGATGCCAACAGCACCGAGTTCAACCCCGCCACCCCGCATGCCGTGATTGCGCTCATTTCGGAGTGGCAGGACCAGGTGCTCGGTGCGCAGACGCGCGAGGAGTCCTGCGCCAAGGGCGGCACCATGCGCCTGGGCGCGCAGGAAGTACTGCTCGGTGCCGGCACGTGCGCGCGCGAGATCTACGGGCGCGACATCATCCTCGAGCGCCATCGCCACCGCTACGAGTTCAACAACAACTACCTCGAGCGCTTCCGCCACGCAGGCCTGCGCTTCTCCGGTTTCTCGCGCGATGGACTGGTGGAAGTGATCGAGCTGCCGAACCATCCCTGGTTCGTCGCCACCCAGTTCCATCCGGAGTTCACCTCCACGCCCCGTGACGGACATCCGCTGTTCACCGGCTTCATCCGCGCCGCGCGCGCGCAGCGTTCCTCGCAGCTGCCGCGGGCGGCGGGAGCCTGAATGCGGCTGGCAGGGCACGAGATAGGGGGCGGTGAGCCTTTGTTTCTCATCGCCGGCCCCTGCGTGATCGAGAGCCCGACGCTCACCCAGGAGATCGCCGGTCGGCTGAAGGAGATCACCGCTCGTCTGAAGATTCCTTACGTGTTCAAGGCCTCCTACGACAAGGCCAACCGCTCCTCCCGCGCCTCCTTCCGCGGGCCCGGCATCGAGGCGGGGCTGAAGGTGCTGGCGGACGTGCGCCGTGCCGTGGGCGTGCCGGTGCTGACGGATGTGCACGAGGACACCCCGCTTGCCGAGGTTGCCGCGGTGGTCGATGTGCTGCAGACGCCGGCGTTCCTGTGCCGGCAGACCAATTTCATCCTGAGCGCCGCCTCGCAGGGCAAGCCGGTCAACATCAAGAAGGGCCAGTTCCTCTCGCCGTGGGAGATGAAGAACGTGGTCGACAAGGCCCGGTCCACCGGCAATGGCGAGATCATGGTGTGCGAGCGCGGCTTCTCCTTCGGCTACAACAACCTCGTCTCCGACATGAGATCGCTCGCCATCATGCGCGAGTGCGGCTGCCCGGTGGTGTTCGATGCCACGCATTCGGTGCAGCTGCCGGGCGCTCAGGGCTCCTCCTCCGGCGGCCAGCGTGAGTTCATTCCGGTGCTGGCGCGGGCTGCCGTCGCCTCAGGCATCGCGGGTCTTTTCATGGAAACGCATCCCGAACCTGCCAAGGCCCTCTCGGATGGTCCCAACGCCTGGCCGTTGCAGCGCATGGAGCCGCTGCTCACCACCCTGGTCGAGCTCGACCAGGCGGTGAAGCGGGTACCGTTCGAGGAATCACTGCTCTAATCGAGGAACCACGGTGATGAGCCGAATCAAAAATATCCGCGGGCGCGAGATCATCGACTCGCGCGGTAACCCCACCGTCGAAGCCGACGTGATCCTGGAGAGCGGCGCGCAGGGAAGGGCCGCGGTGCCCTCGGGAGCCTCCACCGGCACGCGCGAGGCGGTCGAGCTGCGCGATGAGGATCCGAAGCGCTACGGCGGCAAGGGCGTGCTGAAGGCCGTCGAGCACGTCAACGGGGTGCTGCGCGGCGCGCTTCTGGACATGGACGCGCGCGAGCAGGCCGCCATCGATCGGAAAATGATCGCCCTCGATGGCAGCGACAACAAGAGCCGGCTCGGCGCCAACGCCATCCTCGGCGTGTCGCTCGCCTGCGCACACGCCGCGGCGAACGATGCCGGGGTGCCGCTGTACCGGCACCTCGCGCTGCTCGCCGGCGGCAAGCGTGAGCCGGTGATGCCGGTGCCGATGATGAACATCGTCAACGGCGGCGCGCACGCCAACAACAGCCTGGATGTCCAGGAGTTCATGATCCTGCCCGTGGGCGCGGTAAGTTTCCGCGAGGCCCTGCGCTGCGGCGCGGAGATCTTCCACGCCCTGAAGAAGCTTCTGGCCAAGCGCGGACTTTCCACCGCGGTGGGTGATGAGGGCGGCTTTGCGCCGGATCTTGAGTCCAACGAGGCAGCGCTCAAGCTCATCCTGCAGGCGATCGAGGCGGCCGGCTACCGGCCCGGCCAGGATGTGTATCTGGGACTGGATGTGGCGAGTTCCGAGTTCTTCAAAAACGGTCGCTACGAACTCGAGTCAGAAAAGCGCAGCTTCTCGGCCGGCGAGTTCACCGCATATCTTGCCGATCTTGCCAAGCGCTATCCCATCATCACCATCGAGGACGGGATGAGCGAGGCGGACTGGGACGGGTGGGGCGAGATCACCCGCTCGCTCGGTGCCAGGCTGCAGCTGGTCGGCGATGACGTGTTCGTCACCAACACCAAGATCTTCAGGCAGGCGATCGAGAAGCGCATCGCCAACGCGATCCTGATCAAGCCGAACCAGATCGGCACCCTCACCGAGACGCTCGAGTGCATCGACATGGCCGATGGCGCCCGCTACGCCTCGGTGGTGTCGCACCGTTCCGGGGAGACCGAGGACAGCACCATCGCCGATATCGCGGTCGCCACCGCTGCCTCGCAGATCAAGACCGGCTCGCTGTCGCGCTCGGACCGCACCGCCAAGTACAACCAGCTGCTGCGCATCGAGGCCGAGCTCGGCGCCGTGCGCTACGCGGGGCGCGAGGCGTTTCCGGTCAGGATCTGAGGCACACGCGGCGCGTCCTTGGCGCCGCTGGCGCGCTTCAGCGCCGAGGGCGACGCGCCGAACAGGCGCAGGAACGCCCGGCGCATGCGCTCCGGATCCCTGAAGCCGCTCAGGGCGGCCACCTCCTGAACCTGGCGCGCGCCGCTTTCCAGCATCGCGCGCGCCGCCTCCGCGCGCAGCCGCTCGACCGCCTTGGCCGGCGTGACGCCGGTCTCGGCGTGGAAAGCGCGCGCAAAATGGCGCGGGCTCATGCAGGCGCGTGCCGCGAGCCGCGCCACGCCAAGCTCGCCGCAAAGATGCGAGCGCATGAACTCGAACAGTGCCGCGAAGCGACCCGCGCAACTCTCCATCTCCAGCAGCGCCGAGAACTGCGACTGGCCGCCCGGGCGGCGGTGATAGACCACCAGGTGCTGCGCGGTGCGCCGTGCGACCGTCTCGCCCAGATCCTCGCCCACCAGGGCGAGCGAGAGGTCGATGCCGGCGGTGATGCCCGCCGAAGTCCAGATGCGCCCCTCGCGCACGAAGATCCGGTCCGCATCCAGACGGGCGCGCGGGAAGCGCCGGCGGAACTCCTGGCTCAAGCTCCAGTGCGTGGTCGCCAGGCGCCCGTCGAGCAGTCCTGCGGCGGCCAGCAGGAAGGAGCCCGAGCACACGCTGGTCACGCGCCGGGCATGCCGGGCGCAGGCCTGGATGAAGGCTCGCGTGCGCGGACACTCCAGCGCGGCGCGCGCCCCATCGCCGCCGGCCACCAGCAGGGTATCGATGGCGTGCGCGCGGCCGAGCGCTCGCGCCTCGAGCGTCGCGCCGGAGGAACTGCGCACGGGACCTGCGCGGCTCGCAATCACTCGCAGCTCATAGCTGCCCGGGCGGATGCGGCCGGCGATCTCGAAGGCCGAGATCGGGCCGGCCGCATCGAGCAGCTGGAAGTTCGGGTAGACCAGGAAGGCAATGCGTCGTGGCATGAAAGGAGGTTAAAACGTCATTTCGGCCATGAGGGTAGCCGATGCATGATGGCCGCAACAGCCCTGTGGCCGGGGTGCTTAGGATCGAGGAACCTTAAGTGTCCGAGGACTTCACCGTCGTGTTCGCGCTCTACCCCAACCTGACCCAGCTGGATTTCACCGGCCCGCTCGAGGTGTTCGCGCGGCTGCCGCACTCGCGCATCGTGCTCGCCGCTTCCCAGGCCGGCGAGCTCGCCTGCGACAGCGGGGTCAGCTTCGCCAACGTGGGCGCGCTTGCGCAGGTCAGTGAGTGCACGCTCTTGTGCGTGCCGGGCGGTTTCGGCTGCACGGCCGCCATGCAGGATGCGCTATACCTCGATGGCCTTCGCCGCCTTGCGGCAGGGGCCAGCTACGTCACTTCGGTGTGCACCGGCTCACTGCTGCTCGGCGCCGCGGGGCTGCTCACCGGCCGGCGCGCCGCCTGTCACTGGGCCTTTCGCGAACTGCTGCCGCTTTTTGGCGCGATCCCTGATGAAGGCCGTGTCGTCATCGACGGTAACCTGATCACGGCAGGCGGGGTGACCGCCGGCATCGATATGGCGCTCACCGTCATGGCACAGATCGCGGGCGCCGATTTTGCGCAGGCGGTGCAGCTCGCCATGGAATACGCACCCGCGCCGCCGTTTCGCTGCGGCCGTCCCGAGCAGGCGCGCCCCGAGGTGCTCGCCGCTGTGCGCGCGCGCTTCGATCGCGTGTGGCCGCAGCGCCTCGCCACCGCACAGCGCGCAGCCGCTGCGATCAGTCGCAGCCCTTAGGCAAAGCCTGAGCTCTTCGCGCGACAGCGAACGTCTGCTAGGCTGTCGGGCCCATGAAGTGGCTCGCTGCAGCTCTTAGTGTCATCGTCATCCTGCTGCAGTACCGGGTGTGGTTCTCGGAGGACGGCGTGCGTGATGTCGGGCGGCTGCGCCAGGCGGTAGCGGCGCAGGGCGCGGAGAACGAGCAGCTCGCCGAGCGCAACCAGCAGCTGGCGGCCGAGGTGCGCGATCTTAAGACCGGCATGGATGCGCTCGAGGAACGCGCCCGCAGTGACCTCGGCATGATCTCGCGCAACGAGACCTTCTACCAGGTGGTGCCGGCGCGCCCCGCCGATACGACTCATCCCCCGACCCGAACCGCGGCGGCCCGCTGAAGTCACCTGCAGGCGCGATGCGTTATTGGCTGGTCATGCCGGCCGCGGGATCCAGCAGCCGCTTCGGCGCGCAAACACCCAAGCAGTACGCCGCACTCGAGGGACGCACCGTCATCGAATGGGCGCTCGCCCCCTTTCTTGGCGATGCGCGCTGCGCGGGCGCGGTGGTGGCGCTCGCGGCGCAGGATCGCAGGTGGCCTAAGGTTGCCGCACGGCTGGGCGGGGCGCAGGTGAGCGTTGCCCGCGGCGGCGCCGAGCGCAGCGCCTCCGTGCGCAGCGCACTGGCCGCACTCAGCGCGCGCGCCGAGCCCTGCGACTGGGTGCTGGTGCACGATGCCGCGCGCCCGTGTCTTTCCGGCGAGGATCTGGACCGCCTGCTCACCCGGCTCGACGGGCACCCCGTGGGGGGGCTGCTCGCCACGCCTGCGGCGGACACGCTCAAGCGCGCCCAGGGCGAGGGATTCGAGGTGGCCGAGACGGTCGACCGCACGTCGTTGTGGCGGGCGCTCACCCCGCAGATGTTCCGTTACGCAAGATTGTGCGCGGCCCTCGATGCGGCCCACGCGGCGGGACGCTTGCCGAGCGATGAGGCGCAGGCCCTCGAGTGGGTGGGCGAGCATCCACAGCTGGTGGCCGGCAACCCCGGCAACCTCAAAATCACGACCGCCGCCGAGCTCACCCTCGCGGCGGCACTACTGCGAGCACGAACATGAGAATTGGCTGCGGCTTCGACGTGCATGCCTTCGGTCCGGGCGACTTCCTGATGCTGGGCGGGGTGCGCATCGCCCACACCCACGGCGTGGTGGCGCACTCGGACGGGGACGTTCTCCTGCATGCCCTGTGCGATGCGCTACTGGGAGCGGCCGGCCTGGGCGATATCGGCCAGCATTTCAAGGACAGCGACCCGCGCTGGAAAGGAGCTGACAGCTGCACTTTCGTCACCGACGTGCTGGCGCTGCTGCGTGGGCGCGGTCTCACGGTGGTCAACGCCGACCTCACCGTTCTGGCCCAGGCGCCGAAGGTCGCCCCGCACCGCGATGCCATACGCAGCTCCATCGCGAAGCTTCTGGACATCGATGCGGCGCGCATCAACATCAAGGCGACGACCACCGAGGGCCTGGGCTTTCTCGGGCGCGCGGAAGGCATCGCCGCGCAGGCCGTCGTACTCCTCAAACAGGGCTGACGCCGGCGGTGCCCGGGCAGGCGCTTTCCGCACAGCAGGCGGCGCTCGAGCCGCCACGCGCGCACGGTGCGGTGCCGGCCCACGGCATATTGCGCGCCGAGCCCGAGGACTTCGTGGTCGAGGAGGAGCTAGGCTTCGCACCCGCCGGTTCGGGCGCGCACCTGCTGCTCAAGGTCAAGAAGCGCAATGCCAACACGCACTGGGTGGCGCGCGAGCTGGCGCGGCTGAGCGCTTGCCGGCCCAACGAGGTGGGTTTCGCCGGACTCAAGGACCGGCGCGCCGTTGCACTGCAGTGGTTTTCAGTGCCGCGCCCGCGCGCGTGCGTCAACTGGGCGCAGGTGCGCGGCGAGGGCTTCGAGGTGCTCGAAGCGCATCCGCACACCCGCAAGCTGCCGCGCGGTGCACTCGCCGGCAATCATTTTGCGGTGCGCATCCACAGCGCCCCGGACGAGGGCACGACACTTGCGGCGCGGCTGGCCCCGCGCCTCGCCGAGATTGCCCGCTGCGGCGTGCCGAACTACTTCGGGCCCCAGCGCTTCGGGCGCGATGGTGCGAATCTCGATCACCACGGCAGCGTCGCGGGACTGCCGCGCATCGAGCGTGGCTTCGTGCTCTCCGCCGCGCGCAGCCTCGTGTTCAATGCGGTGCTGGCCGAGCGGGTGCGCGCGGGCAGCTGGCGGCAGCTCGTGCCCGGGGATCTCGCCAACCTCGACGGCCGCGGCAGCTTCTTCGCCGTGCAGCAGGCCGATGCGGACCTCGACCGCCGCTGCGAGGCACAGCACATCCACCCGAGCGGCCCGCTGTGGGGCGAGGGCGACCCGCCGACACGGGGCGCGGTCCTGGCACTGGAATCGCGTATCGGTGAGCAGTTTGCGCTGCACAGCGCGCTGTGCAGCGCTGCCGGCATGCGCCAGGAGCGCCGCAGCCTGCGCCTCACGGTGCGCGAGCTGTCCTGCGAGCGAGAGGCGCAGGCGGTGGTGTTGCGGTTTCGCCTGGCGCGCGGGGGCTTTGCGACCGTCGTGCTGCGCGAACTGATCGGCACGGCAGGGGAAGTGGCGGAAGCCTGAAGGGGCTGCCTTTAGCGCGGCGACAGCAGGACGTAGAGCGCGCCGGTGCCCCCGTCCACCGGCCGCGCGGAAACATAGGCCAGCACCGCGCCGGTGCGACGCAACAGGCCGCTCACGGCGGACTTGAGCACCGGTCCCCGGTGCCCGGAGCGCAGCCCCTTGCCGTGGACGATGCGCACGCAGCGCACCTCATGCTCCAGCGCCTGGATCAGGAACTGGCGCAGTGCCTGCTTGGCCTCAGCGACGGTGAGCCCGTGCAGATCGATCTCACGCTGCACGCGGAACTCACCGCGGCGCAGCTTGCGCAGCACCGCCACCTGGATCTGCGGCCGGTGAAACACCAGCTCCTCGCCGGAGGCCACCGCCGGGTCGGCGTCCTCGCCCGAGAGGCTCTCCCGCAGCACCGCGGCGCGATCCGCGCGCGCGAAGCGCGCCTGCGGGCGCAGCTTGGGCGCACGCGGCGCTGGTGCGCGTGAGGTGAGAGGCCTGACGCCGCGCACGGCGTCCCGGAACAGGTGCGCCTCATCGTCAGCGGCGTGGTCCGCTCCCTCGTCACGTTTCCGATCGCCGGGTAGGGCCGTCACGCCTCAAGCTCCGCTGCAGGTCCTTAGTTCCAGTATAGTCAGCCGAAATTTTCGCGCACCCACCGCGAGCGCTAGTGAAAATCCTGGTCAGTAACGATGACGGCTACCGCGCCGAAGGCATCCGCCGCCTGCGCGAGGCACTCTCGACACTCGCCGAGGTGACGGTAGTGGCGCCCGACCGTAACAAGAGCGGCGCGAGCAACTCCTTGACCCTCGATGTGCCGCTGCGCGTGTTCGAGTCCGAGCCGGGCGTGTATTTCGTGCCCGGCACGCCCACCGACTGCGTGCACCTCGCCATTACCGGCCTGTTCGACTTCGAGCACGACATGGTGGTGTCGGGGGTCAATGACGGCCCGAATCTGGGCGACGACGTTCTTTACTCCGGGACGGTGGCGGCGGCGGTGGAGGGGCGCTTCCTCGGGCTGCCGACCATCGCTGTGTCCCTGTGTACCGGCCAGGCGGGCGCGGGTCACTTTCAGACCGGCGCCGAAGTGGCGCGCGTGCTGGTGGCGCAGCTGCTGAAGAAGCCGCTGCAGTCCGCGCTCATTCTCAACGTCAATGTGCCGGACGTGCCGTTCGCGGAGCTCAAGGGGTTTCGCGCCAGCCGGCTCGGCTATCGGCACCGCTCGGCGGAGGTCATGCGCGCGCAGGATCCGCGCGGACGGCCGGTGTACTGGGTGGGCCCGGCGGGGGCTGAGCGCGATGCCGGGCCCGGCACCGACTTCGATACGGTGGCGCAGGGCTATGTGTCGGTGACGCCGCTGCAGGTCGACCTCACGCGGCATGCGGCGCTGCCGGAACTGGGCCGCTGGCTGGACGGGCTCAATGGCTGACCTGCGCATGTCCGGGATCGGCATGACCTCGGCCCGCACCCGCGATCGGCTGGTGCAGCGACTGCGTGAGCAGGGCATCACCAACCTCGCGGTGCTCGATCGGATCCGCAACGTGCCGCGTCATATCTTCGTCGACGAGGCACTCGGCAGCCGTGCCTACGAGGACACCGCGCTGCCGATCGGCTTCGGGCAGACCATCTCCCAGCCCTACATCGTCGCGCGCATGACCGAGGCACTGCTTGAGGCGGGAGCGGCCGACAGCGTGCTGGAGGTGGGCACCGGCTGTGGCTACCAGACCGCCGTGCTCGCCCCGCTGGTCGGGCACGTCAATACCATCGAGCGCATCGAGGCGCTGCTGACCCGCGCGCGCGAGCGGCTGAAGGAACTGGGCATCCGCAACGTGCGCTTCCGCCATGGCGACGGCACGCTCGGCTGGAAGGCGCAGGCGCCCTACGATGGAATTCTGGTCGCCGCCGCGCCGATGAGCGTGCCCGAGGCACTCCTCAAGCAGCTGAAAGTCGGCGGGCGGCTGATCGTCCCGATCGGGCCCGAAGGCGAGCAGAAGCTGGTCAGGCTGACGCGCCGCGAGCAGCGCGTGGAGCGCGACGTGCTCGGTCCGGTGGCGTTCGTGCCTCTGCTGGGGGGCACCGTCTGATCTGATTATTTGGATGATGAATCATTCGTAACAAACTGATAGTTAAAAAGAATCCAATGTCCTTTCAGGTGAAATTCACGCGAAAACCCCGCAAAATTCAGCTTTGAAGGCCGAAAACGACAGCGAAAGCGCTGCAACACCGGCGTAAAAATCATTGGCCGCTAAATAAGTTGCATGGGGTTCTGCCACCCGTTTAACATGCGCCCTGTCTCCTATCGACGACAGCAAAGCGGAGGGTGACCGGCAGAAGACACAGGGAGGAGGGAGTCGCACACAAGAGCAATAACTTCGGTAACAAGAAAAAGAACAGTGCAATTGTTCGAGTCTGTCAGCTTCGAATGATTGTTTGGTTGGTTGTCCCTCGCCTTGTGTCTTCTGCCGATCATCTTTCGCAAGACTTCAGCGCAAGAATAGCGCCGCGGCCACCCGCCGCTCCTCCTGCAGCAGCACGTTGAAGGTGCGGCACGCCGCGCCCAGCTGCATCACCTCAAGCCCGACGCCCCGCTCCAGGAACGCCGCGCGCACTTCCTTGGTCGCAAAGCGCTGCACCGCACCGGTACCGAGCAGGACCACTGCGGGCGCGAGCGCGAACAGCGTCTCGAGGTGCGCCGGCAGCAGCTCGGCGAACGTGGCGGGCGCCCAGTCGGTGATCAGCCGCTCGGGCGTCACGATGCAGCTGCGCGTGATGCGCGTATCGCCAATGCGCAGCTCGCTGTCCGAGTAACCGCGGATCAGGTTGGCAAGCGTTGCCGGTTCCAGGGTGAACTTGACCACTTAGGTACGATAGCGCCAGTGCGCGACATCGTCATGGTCATCGCCGATCTGTACCTGCCCGCCGCGGCCGACGGCGCGCAGCAGGCCGCCGCGGCTTTCACCGACATCCCGGGCCTGCAATCCGTGGCGCGATTCGGTGAACGCCGCGCACTTCACTCGGGGTGGCGCGCGTGGCTGGCCGGCCGTCTCGGGCGCACCGACCTCACCGACGTGGCGCCCGCCTGCGTGGCGGGCGCGCTGCTCGAGGGCGCGCCGGAAAGCCCCGCGGCAGCCGCCACGCGCTGGATCGCAAGCCCGGTGCAACTGAGCGCCGGCCTCACGCGCGTGCATCTGGACCACCGCGGTCTTTTGAGCCTGAGCCCCGAACAGCTCGCCGTTCTTGCCGCAGACTTCGCGCGCACCTTCGGCGCCTCCGGATTTTCACTCGCGCCGTTGCCGTCGGGCGATTTTCTGCTCAGCACTCCGGGTATCCTCCCGCTCAGGACGCCAGAGCCTGCGCGCTGCGCCGGCGGGCTCGTCAGCGAGGTCGTGCCCGCATCCGCAGCGGCGGCGCCGTTGCGGCGGCTGCTCGCGGAGATCGAGATGTGGCTGCACGGCCATGCGGTGAACGAGGCGCGCGCGCAGCGCGGCGAGCCGCCGGTGACCACGCTCTGGGTCTGGGGCGCCGAGGGGAGAGTGGCGCCGCTGAGGCGGCTGCCGCGTGAGGGGCTGCCCCAGGCGTTCGGCCGGGACGCCTGGCTTGCAGGCCTTTGGCATCTTCTGGGGGGCGCCAGCTCAGGATTCCCCGCGCATCTTGCGGAGGTGCTGCGCCCCGGCAGCGGGTGCGCGGTGCTGGTGGCGCAAACAGGAGGGCAGTTGCGGGAGAACGATCATGCGACCCACGCGCAGGCTCTGGCGCGCCTGGATGAGCGTTTCGTGTGCGAGGCCCTGCGGGCGCTGCGGCACGGTCAGCTCGCCGGCCTCACGGTGATCCTCAATGACACGCGGGTGAGCGTCGGCCGCGCCAGCCGCCTGAAACTGTGGCGTCGCCGCACGCACGGGCTTAAGGGCTTCGCGTGAAACTCAGGATCGTGCGCCGCCCGCTGGCCCCGGCCGCACCCGCCCTCGGTGCGACGCTGCATCCGGTGCTCGTGCGGGTCTACGCCGCGCGCGGCGTGCGCTCGGCCTTCGAGCTGGACAACTCGCTTGAGCGGCTGCTGGCGGTCGGCACGCTCGAGGGGGTCGCGCCGGCGGTCGAGCTGCTGCTGGCGCATCGCAGCAACGGTCGCGTGCTGGTCATCGGCGATTTCGATGCGGACGGGGCGACCAGCAGCGCACTGGTGGTGCGGGCACTGCGCGGCTGTGGCTTCGCGCAGGTGGATTTCCTGGTACCGAACCGCTTTGAGTTCGGCTACGGCCTCACCCCGGAGATCGTGGCGCTGGCGCTGAGCCGTGCCCCGACCCTCATCGTGACCGTGGACAACGGCATCTCGAGCAACGCCGGGGTGAGCGCTGCGCGCGCGCGCGGCATCGACGTATTGATCACCGATCATCACCTGTCCGGCGCGCAGCTGCCCGATGCGAACGTGATCGTGAATCCCAACCTTCCCGGCAGCCGCTTCGGCAGCCGTGCGCTGGCCGGCGTCGGCGTCGCCTTCTACGTCATGGCGGCGCTGCGCCGCACGCTCGATGCGGCGGGCCTCAGCGAGCCCGGCGCCCCGGGCGTGGCGGAACTGCTCGACCTGGTGGCGCTCGGCACCATCGCCGACGTGGTACCGCTCGATGCCAACAACCGTGTGCTGGTCGCGCAGGGATTGAAGCGCATACGTGCCGGCCGCTGCGTGCCGGGCATTCGCGCGCTGCTCAGCATCGCCGGCCGCGCCGCGGCTGAGCTCACGGCGGGCGATCTTGCCTTCGGGGTGGCGCCGCGACTGAACGCGGCCGGCCGCATCGATGACATGACCATCGGCATCCAGTGTCTGCTCGCCGACGAGGAGCCGGCGGCACACTCACTCGCCGTGCGGCTCGATGAGCTGAACCAGGAGCGCCGCTCGATCGAGGCGCAGATGCAGACCGAGGCGCGCGCAGCGGTGCGCCGGCTGGAACCCGGTCCCGGCGCCGTTTCGCGCAGCGGAGTGTGCCTGTTCCACGACAGCTGGCACCAAGGCGTGGTGGGCCTGGTGGCGAGCCGGGTGAAGGAGCGCGTGCGCCGGCCGGTGATCGCCTTTGCGAGCGCCGATGAGGCGACGCTGCGCGGCTCGGCGCGCTCGGTCACCGGCATCCACATCCGCGACGTGCTCGATGCGATCGCCGCGCGCCATCCTCACTTGATCAGCCGCTTTGGCGGACACGCGATGGCTGCGGGACTCACCCTCGAGCGCGCCAAGCTCGATGAGTTCGCGGCCGCCTTCGATGCGGAGGTGGCGCGCTGGGCAGAATTTGCCCCCAGCGCAGACGCCATCGAGACCGACGGGGAACTCGCGCCCGCCGAGATTGCCCTCGAGACGGCCCAGGCGCTGCGGGCCGGGGGTCCGTGGGGACAGGCCTTCCCGGAACCGACTTTCGATGGGCTCTTCAGCATCCGCAGCGCACGCCGGATCGGCGAGCGGCACGTGAAGATGTGGGTGGAGGTGCCCAAGAGCGGCCGCGCCTTCGATGCGATCGCCTTCAATCACGTGGAGGAGGGCGAAAGCGTCGAGCTGCCGGCCGGCCTGCACCAGCTGGTCTATCGGCTGGAAGTGAACGAGTACCAGGGCGAGCGGCGGCTGCAGTTGCTGATCGAGCACCTCATGCCCGCGGCTCGCTAAAAGCCGCACAGCGGTGCTAGCATCGCGCGCTGCCATGGAAGTCAACCAACTCAGACGCCAGCTGAAAGACCTCGCGGACCGCATGGTCTCGCTACGGGGGTTTCTTTGAGTACGACAGCAAGCAGGAGCGGCTCGAGGAAGTCGCGCGCGAGCTGGAGGATCCTGCCGTCTGGTCGAACCCCGCCCGTGCCCAGGAACTCGGTCGCGAGCGCGCCCGGCTGAGCAGCGACGTCAGCGAGATCGAGCGCGCCACCAAGGGCATCGGCGATGCCGCGGAGCTTCTAGAGCTGGCAGTGGAGGAGTCCGATGAAGCCGCCGCGCAGGACATCGAGCGCGACGCGCAGCGCCTGGAAGCGGACGTGCGCCGCCTTGAGTTCAAGCGCATGTTCCGCGGCGAGATGGACTCGCACAGCGCCTTTCTCGACATCCAGGCAGGCGCCGGCGGCACTGAGGCGCAGGACTGGGCACAGATGCTGCTGCGCATGTACCTGCGCTGGGGGGCCGCGCGCGGCTTCAAGTGCGAGGTCATCGACTCAAGTCCGGGCGAGGTGGCGGGCATCAAGAGCGCAACCGTGGAAGTGCAGGGCGAATACGCCTACGGCTGGCTGCGCACCGAGACCGGCGTGCATCGCCTGGTGCGCAAGTCCCCGTTCGATTCGGGCAATCGTCGCCACACCTCGTTCGCCTCGGTATTCGTCTCACCGGAGATCGACGATGACATTCAGATCGACATCAACCCGGCGGACCTGAAGGTGGACGTGTACCGCTCCTCCGGCGCCGGTGGCCAGCACGTCAACAAGACCGAGTCGGCGGTGCGTATCACGCACATGCCGACCGGCATCGTGGCCGCCTGCCAGAACGAGCGCAGCCAGCACAAGAACCGCTCCACCGCCATGAAAATGCTCAAGGCGAAGCTCTATGAGCTGGAGGTCAACAAGCGCAATGCCGCCGCCAAGGTGCTGGAGGACTCGAAGTCGGATGTGAGCTGGGGCAACCAGATCCGCTCCTACGTGCTCGACCAGTCGCGCATCAAGGACCTGCGCACCGGGGTGGAGGTCGGCAACACCGCGGCCGTGCTGGACGGGGCGCTGGATCAGTTCCTGGAGGCCTCGCTCAAGGCGGGCGTTTAGCGCGGGGACCTACTTAGATGACAGACAGCAGCAACGGCGAAGGCGGCGGCGATGAGAACCGGCTGATCGCCGAGCGGCGCGCCAAGCTTGCGCAGCTGCGCAAGAGCGGCGTCGCGTTTCCGAATGACTTCCGGCGCGATGCGCTCGCAGGGGAGCTGCACTCGGCCTTCGGCGAGCGCGACGGCGCCTGGCTCGATGGGCATCCCACGCGCGTGACGGTCGGCGGGCGGCTCCTGTTCCGCCGCATCATGGGCAAGGCAAGTTTTGCCAAGATCTCCGACCGCACCGGCCAGATCCAGATCTACCTGCAGGCCGAAAGCCTCGGCGCCGCTTACGAGGCGTTCAGGGGCTGGGACGTGGGCGACATTATCGGCGCGAGCGGGGTGCTGTTTCGCACCAAGACCAACGAACTGTCCGTGCGCGCCGATTCGATCACGCTGCTGGTGAAGTCTCTGCGCCCGCTGCCGGACAAGTGGCACGGCCTTGCCGACACCGAAACGCGCTACCGCCGCCGCTACGTCGATCTGATCGTGAGCGAGGCGAGCCGCAAGGTGTTCCGCACCCGCAGCCGCATCGTCGGCTACCTGCGCGACTTCCTCGACGCGCTCGACTTTCTTGAGGTCGAAACGCCGATGATGCAGCCGATCCCGGGTGGCGCCACGGCACGCCCGTTCCGCACGCACCACAACGCGCTCGATCTGGACATGTACCTGCGCATCGCCCCGGAGCTGTACCTGAAGCGCCTGGTGGTGGGCGGCTTCGAGCGCGTCTACGAGATCAACCGCAACTTCCGCAACGAGGGCCTCTCGACCCAGCACAATCCTGAATTCACCATGCTCGAGCTGTACCTGGCCTACGCCGACTACAAGGACCTTATGGACTGGATCGAGAAGGCCATCCGCGGGCTCGCCGACACCCTGAACGGTAACCAGCAGCTGACCTACCAGGGGCGCAACTACGATCTGAGCAAGCCGTTCCGGCGCTTCACGGTGGAGCAGGCCCTCATCGAGCACAATGCGGGCATCGATCCCTTGTCGCTGCGCGACCTGACCTACCTGCGCAAGCGCTGCGAGGAGCTCGGCATCGGCTTCGAGCGCGAGGACGGCGCGGGGAAACTGCTCATCGGGCTGTTCGAGAAGACCGTCGAGAGCTCACTCTTGGATCCGACCTTCGTCTACGCCTATCCGGCGGAAGTCTCGCCGCTGTCGCGCCCGAACGATGCCGACCCCTTCATCGCCGATCGCTTCGAGTTCTTCCTCGCCGGGCGCGAGATTGCCAACGGCTTCTCCGAGCTCAACGATCCGGAGGATCAGGCGGCGCGCTTTCGCGCGCAGGTGGCGCGCAAGGACAAGGGGGACGAGGAGGCGATGTTCTACGATGCGGACTACGTGCGCGCGCTCGAGTACGGCATGCCGCCCACCGCAGGTCTCGGCGTGGGCATTGACCGGCTGGTCATGTTCTTCACCGATGCGTCCTCGATACGCGACGTCATCCTGTTTCCGCACCTGCGCCCCGAAGCCGAGTGAGTTCAGGCGGGAAGCTCGTACGGCAGCGGAAGTTGCTGCGCGCGGATTGAACTGCCGGCCGGCGCGGCCGCATCGCCGCTGAGCGGCGCCACCGCCAGAAACTCGCAGCCGCCCTCTTCAAGGCCGGCCGCCTCGATCACCGTGAATGAACGGCCATCCGCCAGGACCCCGCTGTCACCGGCCTTGAGCTGCACGGACTGATCGGTGCGGAAGCGCTGCAGCCGGCGCTTCACGCGGCCGCGGTAGTGCGCGCGCGCGATCACTTCCTGGCCCGTGTAGCAGCCCTTGCCGAAGGCGATGGCTCCGATCAGATCGAGATTGAGCATCTGGGCGACAAACTCCTCGCAGGTGCGCGCGTACACCTGCGGCTCGCCTGCGGCGACCGTCAGGCGCAGCCACGCCTCGGGGGCGGCGGGCGCGGCGCCCTGCGGCATGGCCGGCTGATCCGCCGCGCCGATGAAGAGCCAGCGGGGCGGCTCACGCGCGACGCACACCGCGATCGCCGCGCCGATGCGCGCCACCGCGTTCGCGCCTAAGGGCAACGCCGTGCCGAGCGCGCCCGCGCCGGCAGCGGCCGGGGCGATCAGGCCGCTGATCCTCCACAGCGCTGACTCATCGCTCAGCGCCACCTTCGAGCGCAGAATGAATTTCGCGAGCCGCAGCATGAGCGGCCCGACCAACTCGCGCGGAAAGATGGCGAGCACATCGGCGGGTGCGAGCTGCACCAGGCGCAGCAGCGCGATCACGCGGCCCTGCGGGTTGTGATAGCCGGCGAGCAGCGAGCGCTCGGGCGCGAGCAGCGACAGGTCGTTGGAGAGTTGTCCCTGCAGGAACGACACCGCATCGGCGCCGCGCGCGCGCAGCACGCCAAAGCTTGCAAGCGGCACTGAACCATATTCGGCGGACATGAAGTTGACCCTTGTTTTTCCTGATCTTTTACGTGGCTGCCGGCATCGAATTCTGGCAAACTAAATGGGTATGTCGACGCCGCATCGCAAGAGTCCGCCCGCAAACTCACCTTCCTCCAGCGACAGCCGCGCGCACGCCGCGCCGGAAGCCGCGTCGGCTGCGCCGCGCGAGATCGGCGGCCCTTCGGGACCCGAGCCCACCCGATTCGGCGACTGGGAAAAGAACGGCCGCTGCATCGATTTTTAGTGTATGCCGACGCGACCCCTATCGCCGCACCTGTCGGTATACAGGATGTCCAGGTACACCCTGGCCACTTCCATTTTCAATCGCCTTACCGGGGTTGCGCTGTCGCTCGGACTGCTGCTGCTGGTGTACTGGCTGATGGCGGTGGCGGCGGGCCCGCTAAGCTTTGCCCGCGCCGCGCGCCTGCTGTCGATGCCGCTCGCGAAGGCGCTGTACGCCGCCCTCATCGTGGCGTTCTGCTATCACCTCATCGCCGGTATCCGCCACCTGGTGTGGGATACCGGTCGCGGCCTTGAGCGCCGCCAGGCGCACTTCAGCGCCTGGCTGGTCATCGTCGCGAGCCTCCTTCTGACGCTCATCATCGCCTGGTGCGCCTGGTTTGCCGGGCTTCGCTCATGAGCCTGCGCTCGCCCATCGGTCGGGTGCTCGGCCTAGGCTCGGCCAAGGAGGGCGTGCAGCAGTGGTGGCTACAGCGGCTCACCTCCGTGGCGCTGGTGCCGCTGTCGATCTGGTTCGCGGTCTCGCTGCTGACGCTGCCCTCGCTCGATCACGCCATGGTGCGCGCGTGGATGAGCCAGAGCTCAACCGCGCTGCTGCTGATCGTGTTCGTGGTCGTGGCCGCCTGGCACTCGAAACTCGGGGTGCAGGTGGTGGTCGAGGACTACGTGCACGGCGCCGGCGCGCGCACCCTGACGCTGGTCAGCCTCACCTTCGTGCACGTGCTGCTCGCGGCGGCGGGGGTATTTTCGGTCCTGAAGGTCGCCTTAAGAGGCCTGTCTTGAGCGCCTACCCGCTGATCGACCACAGCTACGACGTGATCGTGGTCGGCGCGGGCGGTGCCGGCCTGCGCGCCACCCTCGGGCTGGCCGCGAGCGGCCTTTCGACCGCCTGCATCACCAAGCTCTTCCCGACCCGCAGCCACACGGTGGCGGCGCAGGGAGGCATCAGTGCCGCGCTCGGCAACATGGGCGAGGATGACTGGCGCTGGCACATGTACGACACCGTGAAGGGTTCTGACTGGCTCGGCGACCAGGATGCAATCGAGCTCATGTGCAAGGAGGCCCCGGCCGCGGTTATCGAACTTGAGCACTACGGGCTGCCGTTCTCGCGTACCGATGCGGGGCTGATCTACCAGCGGCCCTTTGGCGGCATGACCACGCACTTCGGCAAGGGCATTGCGCAGCGCACCTGCGCGGCGGCCGACCGCACCGGGCATGCGATGCTGCACACGCTCTACCAGCAGTCGATCCGCCATGCCGCGACCTTCTTCGTCGAGTACTTTGCGATTGACCTCATCATGGAGGGTGGGGTGTGCCGCGGGGTGGTGGCGCTCGATCTGATGGACGGCACGCTGCATCGCTTCCGTGCGCACATGACGATACTCGCCACCGGCGGCTATGGCCGCACGTATTTCTCCTGCACCTCGGCGCACTCGTGCACCGGGGACGGCAACGCCATGGTGCTGCGCGCGGGGCTGCCGCTGCAGGACATGGAGTTTGTGCAGTTCCACCCGACCGGAATCTACGGCGCGGGCTGTCTCATTACCGAGGGCGCGCGCGGGGAGGGCGGCTATCTCACCAACTCCAAGGGCGAGCGCTTCATGGAGCGCTACGCCCCCAACGCCAAGGATCTGGCCTCGCGCGATGTCGTGAGCCGCGCCATGACGGTCGAGATCCGCGAGGGACGCGGCGTCGGCGCCGAGCACGATCACATCGACCTGCACCTCGAGCACCTGGGCGAAGCGGTCATCCACGAGCGGCTGCCGGGGATCGCGGAAACCGCGCGCATCTTCGCCGGCGTCGACATCACCCGCGAACCGATACCGGTGCTGCCCACGGTGCACTACAACATGGGCGGTATCCCCTGCAATTACCACGGCGAGGTGGTCGCTCCGCGTGGCGGGGATCCGGACTGCGTGGTGCCCGGACTCATGACCGCCGGCGAAGCCGCCTGCGTGTCGGTGCACGGGGCCAATCGCCTCGGCAGCAACTCGCTGCTCGATCTGGTGGTGTTCGGGCGCGAGGCGGCGCGCCGCTGCGCCGAGATCATCAACCCCGGCAGCCGCCACGCCCCCCTTCCCGCCAACGCCGGCGAGCAGGCGGTGGCAAGGCTCGATCGGCTGCGCCATGCCAACGGCACGCGCGGCACTGCCGCCATTCGCCTGGAGATGCAGAAGGCCATGCAGCTGGATGCCGCGGTGTTTCGCACCGGGGACACGCTGGCGCAGGGGATCGCGCGCATCGGGGCGACCTTCAGCTCCTTCTCCGAGGTGCGCATCGCTGATCGCTCGCTGGTGTGGAACAGCGATCTCATCGAGACGCTCGAGCTTGAGAACCTGCTGCTGCAGGCGACGGCGACCATCCATTCGGCGGCCAACCGCACCGAGAGCCGTGGCGCGCACGCGCGCGAGGACTTTCCGCAGCGCGACGATGTTAACTGGATGAAGCACACGCTGGTGTGGGTCGAGGGTCCCGCGCGCACGCGCTTCGACTACCGTCCCGTGCACCTGAACACCCTGACCAGCGAGGTCGAGTCGATTCCGCCCAAGGCGCGGACCTACTGAAGGATCGCGATGGCCGAATTTCGCCTGCCCGCCAACTCCCGCCTCATCAAGGGCGTCACGCACCGCGCCGCGGCGGGCGCGGCCGAGGTGCGCACCTTTCGCATCTATCGCTTCAATCCCGATTCGGGCGAGAACCCGCGTCTGGACAGCTTCGAGCTGGACGTGAAGAGCTGTGGCCCGATGGTGCTCGACGCACTGATCCAGATCAAAGCCGCGTACGACTCCTCGCTGACCTTCCGCCGCTCCTGCCGCGAGGGCATCTGCGGCTCGTGTGCCATGAACATCAATGGCTTGAACTGCCTCGCCTGTACCACTGCCATCCGGGAACTCGGGGCGCAGGTGCGCATCTACCCGCTGCCGCACCTGCCGGTGGTGAAGGATCTGGTTCCGGATCTGACGAATTTCTACGCCCAGTACGCGGCGGTGAAGCCCTGGCTGCAGGCGCACACGCCCGCTTCCCCGGACCGCGAGCGGCTGCAATCCAAGCAGGACCAGGAGAAGATCGACCGGCCGGCCGCGTGCATCCTGTGCGCCTGCTGTTCGACCGCCTGTCCGAGCTACTGGTGGAACAGCGAGCGGTTCCTCGGGCCGGCGGCGCTCTTGGCGGCCTACCGCTGGATCATCGACAGCCGCGATGAAGCGACCGGGGAGCGGCTCGATGAGCTCGAAGACCCCTTCCGGCTCTATCGCTGTCACACCATCATGAACTGCACCGACGTGTGCCCGAAGGACTTGAATCCGGCCAAGGCGATCGCCGCCATCAAGAAGATGCTGGTCGAGCGGCGCAGTTGAGCGTGACGCGGCGCACGCCGGCCCCCGCACGCCACCCCCCCGCCGCGGCGGGGCTCGATCAGGAAGGCCGCCACCTGCTGTGGCAGTGCCGTCGGGGTCTGAAGGAACTGGATATTCTGCTCGAGGGCTTTGCGCGCGCCGTGCTGCCGGGCGCCGCTCCCGAGGAGCGGCGTGCGTTCGCCGAGCTGCTGGGGCTCACCGATCCTGAACTGGCCGGGTACCTCTTGGGCGGGCAAACGCACCCGAAGCCCCATCTTGCGCACCTCGTGCAGCGTATCCGGGCATTATGTCGATCGGGGACTTAAAGGCGGTATTGTGACGCCATCGATCCATCCGCCGCTTAACCATGCTGAACTTTCACAAAGGCTTTCAGTCTATTGACCTCGCAGCTCCACCACCCTCGATCCGGGAGTAGAGGGCGTTGAGCGCCGATGTAAGCGACTTAAGCCTGGTGCGCCGCGTGCAGCGCGGAGACAAGGGGGCATTCGATGCGCTGGTCCTCAAGTACCAGCACAAACTCGTCAAGCTGGTCATGCGCTACGTGCGCAACCCAGCGGAGGCGGAGGACGTTGCCCAGGAGGCCTTCATCAAGGCCTATCGGGCCCTGCCGCAATTTCGGGGCGACAGTGCCTTCTACACCTGGCTGTACCGCATAGCGATCAACACCGCCAAGAACGCCGTAGTGTCCCGTGACCGCAGTCCCATCGAATACGATCTCGACCGCCACAACACCGATGAGTCTTACGACATGCAAGGCCGCATGAAGGATTCCGAAACCCCCGAGGGGCTCGTCCTGACGGATGAGATCCGCACCACCGTCAACGCCGCCATCGACTGTTTGCCCGAGGACCTGCGCACGGCGATCGTGCTGCGCGAGCTCGAGGGCCTGTCTTACGAGGAGATCGCAGCCGCCATGGACTGCCCGGTGGGCACCGTGCGCTCGCGCATCTTCAGAGCGCGCGAGGCCATCGACCGGCGCCTGCGCGAGGTGTTCGAAGGCGGCCTGGGCCGCGCGGAGGAGCTGGGATGAACGAGGAACTCGATAGTCAGCTGTCGGCAATGTTCGACGATGAATTGCCCCCCGCGGAATGTGAGCTGCTG
>DATBYD010000082.1:0-2626 GCA_036513855.1 Steroidobacteraceae bacterium
GTGAGGCAGAACAGCGCGCCGAGTCCGAGTGCTGCCGCCACGCGGGTGGCGCAGGGGAACGGCGGCCGGTCTTGGTGCCCCATGATTATTGTCGTAATGAGAATCATTCTCATTCGCATCATAGAGGGCGCCTATTCCGGCGTCAACGCGCCCGGGCCTGAGCGAAGGGGAGCAGCGCAAGCGGCGCGGAAGGCCGGCAGGTCTGCGCTAGTGGCCTTGTGCGGCTTCCTGCGAGGCCAGCTTCGCCGCCGTGCCCTCAGAGGTGCCCAGCGATGCGGAGTCCCAGCCGCCCCCCAGCGCCTGGATCAGCGTGACGCTGGCAGTAAGGCGGGTCTGGCGCAGGGTGAGGAGCGTCACCGCATCCCCGAGCGCAATTGTCTGCGCAGTCACTACCGAGGTATAGGCGACCGTGCCGGCCTTGTACTGGTTGAGCGTCAGTTGAGCGGCGAGATTTGCCGATTTGACCGCCTGCTCCTGAACCTGGACCTGCTGTTCGAGGATGCGAAGCGTCGCCAGCTCGTCCTCGACCTGCTGGAACGCGCTAAGCACGGTCTGGCGGTAGTTGGCCACCGCCGCATCGTAGGCGGCGCGCGCCTCACGCACCTGGGCTGAGCGTGCCCCGAAATCCAAGAGCGTGTCGCTGGCAGTGGCGCCGACCGACCACAGACTGTTCGGCGAACTGACCAGGTGCGAGACGACGTTGCTCGCAAACCCGTACGAGCCATTGAGCGTCAGGTCCGGGAAATAGGCGGCCACCGCGACCCCGATCTGCGCATTCGCGGCCTTCATCTGGCGCTCGGCCGCGGCGATGTCCGGGCGCCGCTCGAGCAGGCTCGAGGGCACGCCAGCGGGGGCCACAGGAACTGCGGAAGCCAAGGTGGCCGGCGCAAGCGTTAAGTCCGCCGGCGGCTTGCCGATGAGTACCGCAATGGCATGCTCGAGCGTTGCGCGGGTGACGCCGATGTTGATCGCCTGGCTCTGGGCGCCCTCGAGTTGCGTTTCCGCGGTGATCACATCGGTCTTGGCCACGATCCCGGCGCTGTACTGGTTCTGGGTGATCTCAAGCGCGCGCTTGTAAGCCTCGACCGTCTCATCGAGCAAGTGCCGCTGCTCGTCCGCGACCCGCAGCTGAAGGTAGTCGCTCGCCAGCATTCCCTGCAGGGACAGCCGCGCGGCCGCCAGGTCCGCTTCGCTGGCCTGAGCGCTGGCCACATCGCCCTCGATGGTGCGGCGGATCTTGCCCCAGATGTCCAGGTCCCAGCTGGCGGTTCCCGCGAGGTTGAACTCGTTGACCGGGTGCGCGGCCTGTGAGGTGGCGAGGCCCGTGGTGAGCGTGGTCGTGCCGCTGCTCGTTTCGATCGCCGTCCCGCGTGAGCGCTGCGCGGTGGCGTCCACGCCGACCGTGGGGAACAGTCCCGCGCGCGCCTGGCTGACGAGCGCGATCGCCTGGCGCCACGCCGCCTCGGAGCTCTTGAGCGTCTGGTTCGACACATCGATCTGCTTCTCGAGCTCATCGAGCGTCGAATCGTCGTAAACCGACCACCAGGCGGTGCCGCTGGCCGCATCGCGCGGCTCGGCCGGCTTCCAGCCCTGCGCCTCCTTGAAAGTCTGCGGAACGGGGGCCGCGGGCCGGTGGTAGTTGGGCCCGACGGCGCAGGCCGTGAGGGCAAGGGCGCCAAGGAAGACAAGGGTTCTTGCAATCATATTCAGACCTGCGCCGGTGCAGTGGGTGCACCCGGCTCACTGTGCGGGGCGTCTGGGTAGAGCCGCGCCCAGGTGCGGCTGCACCACTTGCCGAAGCGATCGAGGTACAGATACATCACCGGGGTGGTGTAGAGCGTCAGCATCTGGCTGACGATCAGGCCGCCGACGATCGAGATACCGAGCGGCCGGCGCATCTCCGCGCCGTCGCCACTGCCGAACAGGGTGGGGAAGGCGAGTGGCACGGCACCCAGCATCGCCGCCATGGTGGTCATCATGATCGGGCGGAAGCGCAGGGTCGCCGCCCGGAAGATAGCGGTTTCAGGATCGCGGCCCTCGCGCTCCGCATCGAGGGCGAAGTCGATCATCATGATGGCGTTCTTCTTGACGATGCCGATGAGCAGGATCACGCCGATCAGGGCGATGATGCTGAACTCCTGTCCAAACAGCAGCAGCGCGAGCAGCGCGCCGACTCCGGCCGAGGGCAGCGTGGAGAGGATCGTGATCGGGTGGATGTAACTTTCGTACAGCACCCCGAGCACGATGTAGACCGCAGCGAGCGCCGACAGGATCAGCACCGGCTCGTTGCTCAGGGATTCCTCGAAGGTGTGCGCGGTTCCCTGCGAGCTGCCGTGAATCGTCGCCGGCATGCCGATCTCGTTGATGGCCTTGTTGATCGCGGCGGTGGCATCGCTCAGGGACGCATTCGGCGCCACGTTGTAGGAGATCGTCGCCGCCACGAAGGTTCCCTGGTGGTTGACGGCGAGCGGGGTGTTGCCCGGGGCATACTTGCTGAAGGCGGCCAGCGGCACCATCTGCTCGACCGCGGTACTGTCGGCCGCGCCGGTCGAGACCGCGCCGCGCCCGGAATTGGCCAGCGCATTGGAGCCGGCTGATGTGGAACCCTTTCCGGAAGAGGAGGACG
>DATBYD010000083.1:0-14126 GCA_036513855.1 Steroidobacteraceae bacterium
GCCGAAGCGCGACACGCGGCCATAGGTGGGCTTGAGTCCGGTGACGCCGCACAGCGCCGCGGGCTGGCGGATCGAGCCGCCGGTGTCGGTTGCGGTGGCGCCGGCCACCAGCCGTGCCGCGACCGCAGCCGCGGAGCCGCCCGAAGAACCTCCGGGCACCAGCGAGGGGTCCCAGGGATTGCGGACCGGGCCGTAGTAGCTGGTCTCGTTGGAGGAGCCCATCGCGAACTCATCCATGTTGGTCTTGCCGACCATGACGGCGCCGGCCTGCCGCAGCCTCGCGACCACGGTGGCATCGTAGGGCGAGATGAAATTGTCCAGCATTCGCGAGCCGCAGCTGGTGCGCACCCCCTGAGTGCAGAACAGATCCTTGTGCGCGATCGGAACGCCGGTGAGCGCGCCGCCGGTGCCCGCCGCGAGGGCGCGATCGGCGCTGGCGGCCTCCTTAAGCGCCTGCTCGCGCGTCACCGAGATGAATGCGTTCAGCGCGCCCTGATGAGCCTCGATACGCGCAAGACACGCGCCGGTCAGCTCGACACTCGAGAATTTTCGCTGACGCAGGCCCGCGGCCAGCTGTGTCAGCGTGCTGGTGTGAAAAGCCACCACGCCCGCCTCACTCGATCACCTTGGGCACGAGGTACAGCCCCGCCGCCACCTGCGGCGCGTTAGACTGGTACTGCTCGTGGCGGTCCTGCTCGGTGACCACATCCGGCCGCAGCCGCTGCGAGAGGCCTGCCAGCGGATGGGCCATCGGCACGACGTTTGCGGTCTCGCAACGGTCCAGGGCACCGACGAAGTCAATGATCCGCGACAGGCCGTCCTGGTAGACCGGGATCTCCTCTGGCGTGAGTTCCAGGCGGGCCAGCCCGGCAATGCTAGCGATCTGCTCGCGTGTCAGAGCCATGGTGGTAAGGTGGACGTGTGTCGCGAAGTGAGAAAACCAGCGCAAAATCATACATGTTGCCTTGCTCAATGTCCTGTCGGTTGCTAGATTACGCGCCACTTTTTGGGGTCTCCCCAAGCTCACCGGTCGCTTCATGCTGAAACGCTTGCGCGGTTATTTCTCCAGCGATCTTTCGATCGACCTGGGAACGGCCAACACGCTCATTTATGTGCGTGACAAGGGCATCGTGCTCAATGAACCCTCGGTGGTCGCGGTGCAGGATGAGCCCGGACGCGGCGCCAAGGTCATCGTCGCGGTCGGCACCGAGGCCAAGGCCATGCTCGGGCGCACACCCGGTCACATCACCGCCGTGCGGCCGATGAAGGATGGCGTCATCGCCGACTTCACCTACACCGAGAAGATGCTGCAGTTCTTCATCAACAAGGTGCATGGCAACCGCACGCTCAAGCCCTCGCCGCGGGTGCTGGTGTGCGTACCGTTCGGCTCGACGCAGGTCGAGCGACGCGCGATCCGCGAATCGGCCGAGGGCGCCGGCGCGCGCACGGTGGCGATCGTGAGCGAGCCGATGGCCGCCGCCGTCGGCGCCGGACTGCCGGTGCACGAAGCGCGCGGTTCGATGGTGCTCGATATCGGCGGCGGCACCTCCGAGGTCGCGGTGCTGTCACTGAACGGGGTGGTGTACGCCAACTCCGCCCGTATCGGCGGCGATCGCTTCGATGAGGCGATCATGAACTACGTACGGCGCAATTACGGCATCCTGATCGGTGAAGCCACCTCCGAGCGCATCAAGATCGAGATCGGCTCGGCCTATCCGGGTCAGCAGGTGCGCGAGCTGTCGGTAAAGGGCCGCAATCTGTCCGAAGGCGTGCCGCGCAGCTTCACGCTCAACAGCAACGAGATCCTCGAAGCCCTGCAGGAGCCCCTGCAGAGCATCGTGAGCGCCGTCAAGCAGGCGCTCGAGCAGACCCCGCCCGAGCTCGGCGCGGACGTGGCCGAGCGCGGCATCGTTCTCACCGGCGGCGGTGCACTGCTGCGCGACATCGACAAGCTCCTGACCGAGGAGACGGGCCTGCCGGTGGTGGTGGCGGATGATCCGCTCACCTGCGTGGCGCGCGGCGGCGGGCGCATCCTCGAGCTGATGGACGAGCTGGGGCCGGGACACTTCGGCCTCGAATAGCGCCAGGGAGCGCGCGAGTCTCTTAAGTGGCAGCGTTCGGGACAGGAGTCGGCAGACCGCTGGGGCGGGGCGGCTCGGCCGGCTTTCGCTTCACCTTCTTTGCGATTCTGTCGGTGGTGGCCATGTACCTGGACCAGCGGGCCCATTACCTGGAGCAGGTGCGCTACGTGCTGCTCGCCGCCGTCTATCCCGTTCAACTCGCCGTGAACTCCCCGGCCGCCGCCGTGCGCTGGGTGAAGGAGAGCTTTCAGAACCGCGAGGAGCTGCGCGCCGAGAACGCGCACCTGCGCGCCGCGCAGCGCGACCTGGAATTGCGCTCCATGCGCTATGAGGGGCTGGCCAACGAGAACGGCGCGCTGCGCGGCCTGGCCGGCGCCCTGCCGCCGGTGGCGGAGCGCTGGCTCGCCGCGGAGATCGTCAATATCCAGCTGAGCAGCCTGCGGCAGCACCTGCTCCTCGACCGCGGCGCGAGTAACGGGGTCTTCAGAGGACAGGCCGTGCTCGATGACAAGGGGCTGATCGGCCAGACCACCCACGTCGGTCCCTGGAGCGCGGATGTGATCCTGCTCACCGACCCGGCGCATGCCGTGCCGGTGCTCATCGAGCGCACCGGGCTGCGCACCATTGCGGTCGGCACCGGGGACGCCGCCTCGCTGGCACTGCCCTACCTGCCCGGCAATGCCGACATCAGGATCGGCGACCTGCTCGTGACCTCAGGACTCGGCGGAGTGTTCCCGCAGGGCTACCCGGTGGCGCGGGTGACCGAGGTACGCCGCGACGCCGTCTCGCCGCTCGCCCAGGTGCGCGCCACCCCGCTGGCCCACATCGACACCGACACCGAGGTGATGCTGGTGTGGTTCCGCGCCGATCATCCGGCAGCCCCGGCCCCGGCCGTGAACGCCTCGGGCGAACTCAAGAGCGGCAACCCATCCATGCAGCCGCAGCCCGCCCCGCCGAAACCCAAGGCCGCGCCGGCACCTGATGCGGGGACCGCGCCCTCGCCGGGCGAGCCTGCCCCAGCCGCCCCGGCGCAGGCCTCACCCCCGCAGGCGCGGACCCCACCGTGAACTCCGACTCGGTCGGTCGGCTGCTGCTCACCGCGCTCGTGGCGCTGGTGCTGACCGTGCTTCCCCTGCCACCGATACTCGACCTGCTGCGCCCGCCGTTCCTGCTGGTCACGGTGCTGTTCTGGTCGGTGAATTCGCCGCGCACCGGCGGCATCGCCATCGGCTTCTTCGCCGGCCTCGTGCTCGATGTCTTCCAGGGCCCGGTGCTCGGGGAACACGCGCTCGCGCTCTCCCTCGTCACCTACATCATCGTGCGCGAGCACCAGAGAATCCGCTCCAAGCCTGCGATCCAGCAGGCCATGATCGTGCTCGCAGCGCTGATCGTGTACGAGATCGTGCTGTTGATGATCGACGGCTGGACCGGCCAGGCGGTCGCGAGCGCGCAGCGCTGGGTACACCCGCTGACCGGGGCGCTCATCTGGCCGCCGGCCGTGGCGATCCTCGGCTACGGCGCCGGCCGGCGCGTATGAGCGCAACCATCGTGGCCTCGTGAGGTTCTGACACAACTGCCATGCCAGCCGTGCGCATCAAGGATCACTGGCGCGAACAGCGCCTTTTCGACCAGCGTGCCGTGGTGTGCGCGGTGATCATGGGGCTTGCCACCGTCGCCCTGGTCGCGCGCCTGTTCGTGCTGCAGGTGACCAAGCACGACTACTACTCGGAACTCTCGCAGGGTAATCGGGTCCGCACTGAGCCGATCCCGGCCGCGCGCGGCCTGATCCTGGATCGCAGCGGGGAGGTGATCGCCGGCGATCAGCCCGCCTACCAGCTGGAGCTGGTTCCCGAGGAGGTGCCGGATGTCGGCAAGACGCTGGCGAGCCTGGTAGAGCTCGAGCTCATCCGCGCCGAGGATGTGAATGAGATCGAGCGCACCATCGCCTCCAGCCGCACCTTCGACAGCGTGCCGATCAGGCTGCGCATGTCGGATGAGGACGTCGCGCGCTTCGCGGTGCGGCGCTTCGAATTTCCGGGACTGGACATCAAGACCCGCCAGACCCGCTGGTACCCCAATGGCAACCTCGCCGTGCACGCACTCGGCTATGTCGGCGCGATCAGCGAGCAGGACCTCAAGCACATCGATCGCGCCGCCTACGCCGGCACCTCTCTCATCGGCAAGCTCGGCGTCGAGAGCACCTACGAGACCCGGCTGCACGGCACCAACGGCTATCACGAGGTGCTGGTGAATGCCCAGGGACGCTCGGTCGACCGCCAGGGCGCCTTCGTGCCCATCCTGCACACCAAGGGACCCACCGCCGGCGACGACCTTCTGCTGTCCATCGATCTTAAGGTGCAGCGGGTCGCCGAGAACGCACTCGCCGGTCATCGCGGCGCGGTGGTCGCGCTCGACCCCAACACCGGGGACGTGATCGCGCTGGTGAGCCTGCCGGGATTCGATCCGACCATGTTCGGCCGCGGCATCACCTCGGCGGAGTACGGGCTCCTGCAAAGCGACATCGACCACCCGCTGTTCAACCGCGCGCTGCGCGGCACCTATCCGCCCGGCTCGACGGTGAAGCCCGTGATCGCTCTCGCCGGACTCACCTACCACGTCGTCGACCCCGAGGCGCACAAGTACTGTGCCGGCGAATTTCACCTTCCCGGCAGCTCGCGCATCTTCCACGAGTACCACAACGAGCGGCACGGTTCGGTGAATCTCGACGACGCCATCGCGCGCTCCTGCGACGTCTACTTCTACGGGCTCGCCGACGTGCTCGGCGTGGACCGCATCTCCACGTTCATGGCGCCGTTCGGCTTCGGCAAGGTGACCGGCATCGACATCGGCGGCGAGAAACCGGGCATCCTGCCCTCGCGCGAATGGAAGCTCAAAGCCTTCGCCAAGCCTGCGGACCAGGCGTGGTTTCCGGGCGAGACGGTCAACTTCGGCATCGGCCAGGGGTATCTGACCGTCACGCCGCTGCAGCTCGCGCACTACGCGAGCATCATTGCCACGCGTGGCAAGATCTGGCAGCCGCGCCTGGTGGGCGCCTACCGTGATCCGCGTAGCGGCGAGATCCATCACCTCGCGCCGGTGTCCGAGGGCGAGATCACCGGTGTGGCGGACGAGGACTGGCAGCGCGTGGTGCACGGCATGATCGGCGTGACCCAGCGCGGCACCGCGGCGGCGATCGGCCTGCATGCCCCCTACGTGTTTGCCGGCAAGACCGGTACCGCGCAGGTGTTCTCGGTTGCGCAGAACGAGAAATACGTGGCGAGCCAGGTGAGTGAGCGGCTGCGCGATCACTCCTGGTTCATCGCCTTCGCGCCCGCCGATCACCCGCGCATCGCCCTCGCGGTGCTGCAGGAGAATGGCGGCGCGGGCGCCAGCGCCGCCGCCCCGATCGCACGCAAGGTGCTGGACGCCTATCTGCTGGATGCCGACGGCAAGGTGAAGCCGCAGACATGATCTACGAGGAAGTCACTGCCGGCTCGCGCGCACGCCGCACGCTCAGCGGGGCGGCGCGCCTGGTGCTGGAGCTGCGCATCGACGGCCCGCTGGTGGTGGGACTGGCGCTGATCGCCGCCTACGGCCTCGTGGTGCTCTACAGCGCCTCCGGGCAGAGTCTGGCCACGGTGCTGCGCACCGCGGCGCGGCTGCTGCTCGGCGCCATCGCCATGCTGCTGCTGGCGCGCGTCAATCCGAACTTCCTGCGCCGCTCCACGCCCTGGCTGTACGTGGCCGGCTGCGTGCTGCTGGTGATCGTCGCTGCCGTCGGCCACATCGGCATGGGAGCGCAGCGCTGGCTGGACCTCGGGCTGTTCCGCTTCCAGCCCTCCGAGCTCATGAAGCTCGCCGTTCCGATGATGTGCGCCTGGTACATGCATGAGCGGCCGCTGCCGGTGAGCTCCTCGGCGCTGGCGGTGCTGAGCGTGCTGATCGTGCTGCCGGTCGGCCTGGTGGCCGTGCAGCCCGATCTTGGCACCGCGGCCCTGATCATGATCGGCGGCGCCCTGGTCATCGTGCTCGCGGGACTGCGCGTGCGCGTGATGCTGGCGCTGCTCGGCCTTGCCGCCGCCGCCGCCTGGTTCGGCTGGAGCTTCATGCACGACTACCAGCGCCGGCGCGTGCTCACCTTCCTCAACCCGCAGACCGATCCGCTCGGCGCCGGTTACCACATCATCCAGTCGCAGATCGCGATCGGCTCGGGCGGCGTGTTCGGCAAGGGCTGGATGAATGGCAGCCAGGCGCAGCTGCAATTTCTGCCCGAGCGCTCGACCGATTTCATCTTCGCGGTCATCGGCGAGGAATTCGGGCTGCTCGGCCTGCTGCTGCTGCTGCTGCTGTACATGTTCGTGGCGGGGCGTGCCATCTACCTTGCCACCCAGACCCAGGACACCTACGCGCGCCTGCTCGGCGGCAGCATCGCGCTCACCTTCTTCGTGTACGTGTTCATCAATGCGGGTATGGTGACGGGGCTGCTGCCGGTCGTCGGCGTCCCCCTGCCGCTGGTCAGCTATGGCGGCAGTTCGGTCGTGACGCTCCTGGCCGGCTTCGGTATTCTCATGGCGTTGTATTCACGCCGGAAACTCATCGGATCCTAGTTGAACATCAGCCGCCTGCTCTTTCTCGCCCTGCTCGCAGGTGTTCCGGCCGCAGCGCAGACGGCGGACACCCCCGTGCTGCCCGCGCACTTCGACCTGCAGCGCCCCGAGATCGTGGCGTTCGTCAACGAGGTGGCGCAGCACGACGGCATGAAGCCGCGCGAGGTGCGCAAGCTCCTCAAGGAGGCGCAGCCGCAGGCGAAGATCATCGAGATCATGAACCGCCCGGTCGAGAAGGTCGCGCCGTGGTGGGAATACCGTGAGCGATTCCTGACGCCCGAGCGTGTCAGCGACGGGGTGCAGTTCTGGTCCGATCACAAGGAGGCGCTCGAGCGCATCTCCGCGGAATACCAGGTGCCCGCGGAGTACCTGGTGGCGATTCTCGGGGTCGAGACGCACTACGGCCGCAACATTGGCAATTTCCGCGCGCTGGACGCTCTGGCCACGCTCGCCTTCGACTATCCGCCGCGCGAGAAATTCTTCCGCGGCGAGCTCGAGGAGTTCCTGGTGCTGACCCGCGAAAACCAGCTCGATCCGCTCAGCGTGAAGGGCTCCTACGCCGGCGCGCTGGGTGTGCCGCAGTTCATGCCCTCGCAGTACCGGCGCTACGCGGTGGACGCCGACACCGCCAAGCCGCGCGACCTGTGGAACGACTGGGACGACATCCTGTCCAGCGTCGCCAACTACCTGCGCGAGTACGGCTGGACGCCCGGCGCCCCGGTGCTGGCGGAAACCAAACTCGACCCCGATCCTAACTTCCAGTTCGAGCCGAAGAACCTTGATCTGAACGAGACGGTGGACTCGCTCAGCGCGCGCGGCGTCAGGGTCGAGCTGGATGTACCGGCCGACACCCCGGTGGTACTGATCTCCGCCGAGCAGAAGGACGGCCCCGCCTACCGCGTGGGCTTCCACAACTTCCGTGTGATCACGCACTACAACGCCAGCGCCCGCTACGCCATGGCGGTCTACGACCTCGCGCAGGCACTCAATCAGCGCATGCACGCCCAGGGTGCGGCCGCCGCGCCGTGAGGCCGGCACCAGGCAGGGGCCGCAGGGCCTGGCTTGCCGTCGCGCCGGCGTGCGCCCTCGCGCTGCTTGTCGGCGGCTGCTCGGTGGTGGTGCACCGGCCGGCACTGCCAGCGCCGGCGGCCGCCCCCGCGCCACCGCCCGCGCCGAACCTCGCCGCCGTCCCGGACGCCGTGCCGCGCCCGGAGCCGCGCAGTGCTCACGGCAATCCGCCTTTCTACGACGTGCTGGGCCAGCGCTATTTCGTGCTGAGCGCCGCGGACGGCTACCTCGAGCGCGGCGTCGCCTCCTGGTACGGCCCGACCTTCAACGGCGGTAACACCTCGAGCGGTGAGCTGTACGACATGTACGGCATGACCGCCGCCCACAAGACCCTGCCGCTGCCGACCTACGCGCGCGTCACCAATCTTAAGAACGGCAGAAGCGTGGTGGTGCGCATCAACGACCGCGGGCCGTTCGTCGCCAATCGCCTCATCGACCTCTCCTACACGGCGGCGGCAAGACTGGACATGCTCCGCGAGGGCACCACGCTGGTGGAGGTGCGGGCGCTGACGCCCGGCGTGCCCGATGAGCTCACGCGCAGCGCCGCGCTGCCACCGCCGGCGCTGTACGTGCAGGCCGGCGCATTCGCCGATGCACAGAACGCGCAGCATCTGCTGGCACGCCTGCAGGCTGCAGGCCTCGCCGGCGCATTCGTGGCCTCCCCGCTCGAGGGCAAGACGCATCTGTACCGGGTTCGTCTGGGCCCGGTGGCCAGCGTTGCCGACTTCGATGCGATCGCCGCCCACTTGAGCGCCCTCGGAATCGCGGACGCGCGGCTGGCGATCGACTGATGCTGGGTTAAGATCCGCCGCTGGCCGCACAAGGAATCAAGCTCCAGTGATCCGCTCATTGCCCGCCGCTCTGCTGGTCGCGCTCGCGGCGACTTCGACCGCAAACGCTGCGGCCCCGATTCCGAACCCCCCGACGGTGCCCGCGCGCGCCTACATCCTGGTGGATCACTTCAGCGGCCGGGTGCTGGCGCAGGACCATGCCGATGAGCGCGCCGAGCCTGCCAGCCTCACCAAGCTCATGAGCGCCTACGTGATCTTCACCGCGCTGCGCGAAGGTCGGCTGAAGCTCACCGACATGGTCACCATCAGCGAGCACGCCTGGCGCGCGGAGGGTTCACGCACCTTCGTGCAGGTGGGCACCACCGTGCCGGTGGACATCCTGATCAAGGGCATGATCGTGCAGTCGGGCAACGATGCCACCATCGCGCTCGCCGAGCGGGTCGGCGGCAGCGAGCCTGCCTTCGCGCAGATGATGAACGAGTACGCGCAGCGCATCGGCATGAAGGCGAGCCACTTCGTCAACAGCGACGGCCTGCCCTCGCCCGAGCACTACACCACCGCGCGCGACGTGGCGACGCTTGCGGACGCCCTGATCCGCCAGTTTCCCGAGTACTACCCGTTGTTCAGCCTGAAGGAATTCATGTGGAACAACATCCGTCAGGGCAACCGCAACACGCTGCTCGACAAGGACCCGAGCGTGGATGGCCTCAAGACCGGCCACACCGACAGCGCCGGCTACTGCCTGGCCACCTCCGCCAACCGCAACGGCATGCGCCTGGTGTCGGTGGTAATGGGCGCCCCGAGCGTCAAGGCACGCGAGGATGCCAGCGCAGCATTGCTCAACTACGGCTACGCCTTCTTCGAGACCATCCGCCTGAAGTCGGCGCACGAGGTCGTGTTGAAGCCGCGCGTCTACAAGTCCGCGAGCGAGTTCACCCCCGTGGTGGTGCCCGCGGATGTGTACGCGACCATCGCGCGCGGCTCGGCCGCAGCGCTGCACTCCAGCGCGCACCTGTTCGTCGAGCCGCTGATTGCGCCGCTCAGCGCCGCCAAGCCTGTCGGGCAGCTCACCATCACGGACGCCACCGGCCAGATCATCGCGCGCATCCCGCTCGTGCCGCTGACGGACGTGCCACCGGGGGGTCTGTGGACGCGGGCGATGGACGGCATCGCGCTGATGTTCCACTGAAGGAAAGTTCCATGGCCGAGCCGCTGCCCGTGTGCTATCTGAACGGCACTTACCTGCCGCTGACGGAGGCGCGCATCTCCCCGCTGGATCGCGGCTTCCTCTATGCCGATGCGGTGTATGAGCTGATGCCGGTGTACGGCGGCCGGGCGTTCCGCTTCGCCGCCCACACCGAGCGCCTCACGCGCAGTCTGGCCGGCATCAGCATGGAGGACCCGCATACGCGCGAGCAATGGCGCGCGATTCTCGGCGCACTGATCGAACGCAACGGCGGCGGCGATCAGTACGTGTACTGGCAGGTATCGCGCGGCGCGCAGCTCGGTCGCAGCCACGCGCCGCTGCCCAATATCCCGCGCACCGTGTTCGCCTTCTGTGCGCCGCTGCCGCCGACCACACCCGATACGCTCGACAAGGGCGTGGCCTGCGTGACCGCCACCGACACGCGCTGGGCACGCTGCGACATCAAATCCACCGCGCTGTTGGCCAACGTGCTGCTGCGGCAGCTGTCGGTCGACGCGGCGGCGGCGGAGACCATCCTGCTGCGCGACGGGGAGCTCACGGAAGCCTCCGCGTCCGCGGTGCACGTCGTGCTCGGGGGCGAGCTGCTCATGCCGCCGAACTCACGGCGCATCCTGCCGGGCACCACCCGCGGCGTGGTGGAGGAGATGGCCGCGCGTGCCGCCATCCACTGCCGTGTGGTGCCGATCAGCGAAGCGCAGCTGCGCGCGGCCGATGAGGTGTGGATCTCCGCGGCCACGCGCGAGGTGCAGCCGGTGACCTCGATCGATGGCCATGCGGTGGGCGGCGCTCGCCCCGGTAACCTGTGGCGTCGCGTGTACGAGGAGCTGCAGCGCTACAAGCGCGAGCTCGAGGGCACCCCGTGGTGAGCCAGGCGGATGCCCTGCAGTTTCCGACCGACTATCCGATCAAAGTGGTCGGTCGTCCGCAGGACGGGTTTCGCGCCCGCGTGCACGCCATCGTGCTGCGCCACGCGCCGCAGCTTTCCGCCGAACGGGTCCGCGAGCGCCCGAGCGCCAACGGCAACTTCCTGTCGATCTCCTACCTGTTGCCGGCCGAAAGTGCCGCCCAGGTCGAAGCGCTGGTCGCAGAGCTCAGGGCCTGCGACGGCGTCGTGATGCTGCTCTAAAAACAAGCGCTTATAACCACTTTGTCACCAGCGCGGCTTGCGTTGGTCTGACGCTGGCCGGCCGGCCCCGGTAGCATCGCGGCCATGTCCATCACCCTTGACCAGGTTACCAAGCACTACGCGGGCGCCCCGGTCGTCAACGACGTTTCGCTCGACATCGGTGATGGGGAGTTCTTCGTGCTGCTCGGGCCCAGCGGCAGCGGCAAGAGCACGCTGCTGCGCGCGATCGCCGGCCTCTCGGGCGTCGATCACGGCCGCATCGCGCTGCACGGCCGCGATGTCACCCATGTCGCCGCCAGAAAGCGCGGTGTGGGCCTGGTGTTCCAGAACTACGCACTGTTTCGCCACATGACGGTGGCCGACAACATCGAGTTTGCGCTGCGGGTACGGCGCATGCGCGGCAAGGCCCGCCGCCAGCGCCGCCAGGAGCTTTTGCGCCTGGTGGCGCTGGAGGGGATGGACGACCGCCTGCCGGCCGAGCTGTCCGGCGGCCAGCAGCAGCGCGTAGCGGTGGCGCGCGCGCTCGCGCACAAGCCCGAGGTGCTGCTGCTCGATGAGCCCTTCGGCGCGCTGGACGCCAAGATCCGCGAGGAGCTGCGTCGCACCATCCGCCAGGTGCAGCGCGAGCTCGGCATCACCACCGTGCTGGTGACCCACGACCAGGAAGAAGCCTTCGCCATGGCCGACCGCATCGGGGTCATGAATCTCGGGCGGCTTTTGGAGATGGGCGCGCCGCACGAGCTGTACTGGCGACCCGCCACGCGCTTCGTCGCCACCTTTCTCGGCGCGGCCAACCTGATCCTGGCGCGCCGCACGCCCGATGGCATCCAGATAGGGGCGAGCACGGTCGCGCCGGCCGAGCGTGCCGCGGGTGTGCAGGAGCACGAAGTGGTCGCGGTGGTACGCCCGGAGGAAGTGGAAGTGGCCGCCAGCCGCGAAGCCCTCACCTCCGGGTACCTGGCCGACGGGGTGGTCGATGAGGTGCTGTTCACCGGTGCGCGCGAAAGCCTGCGCGTGCGCCTCGAGGAAGGCGTACAGGCGCCGCTGCTCGCCTATGCCGACGGCGCGGCCAGTGCGGCGCTGCAGGTGACGCGCACGCAGCACGAGCAGCGCAGCTTCGAGGTCCGCACCGGGCAGAGCGTCGCCGTGGGCGTGCGGCGCCTGCACGTGCTGCCGACGCCGCTATCGAGCTTTACCGCCTGCGCCGCGAGCGCTGCCTCCGCCGAGGCACTCAGCCGTCAGCCGCTGCTCGCCGAGCTTGCCGCGCGCATGAAGACGCGCATCGCGCAGCGGGTGGAGCCGCACCTGGGGGTCGACGACGCGCCGTGCGCGGTCGAAGGCGCATTCGTCGGCGCCACCGTGATCGCCTCCCAGACCGACTGCGCCCACCGCGCCGAGTGGCTGCTGCGGCGCGGGGCGAAGGATCTTCTGGTACTGCCCGAGCATGCGCATGCCCCGCAGCGCGTGCTGATTCACTGGATGGGAGAGGCGGCGCGCAGCGCAACGCTTGGCATGTCGGCGAGCGTGCTGCGCCACGTCCCGGCGGAAGCCGTTTACGTTGGCATCTTCGCCGGCGAGAGCAATCGGGCTCCGCAGGGGATGCGCGAGCTGCTCGATGCGCGCTCGGAGGCGCAGGCGGCGCACGGACTGGAGATGCGCACCGAGCTGCGCTTCGGCGATGTCGCACAGGAGCTGGCACAGCGCCTGGCCGAATCGCCTGCGCAGATGCTGATCGTGGGCGTCACGGATCTGTCGCGCTTCGCCGAGCGCTTCCGCGCGCTGCTCGATGGCGGGCAGTGGCCGGTGCTGATCGTGCAGCGCGGCGCGACATGAGTTTCTCCAAACCCAGCGTGCTGCCCGGCTTCGGGCTGACCTTCGGCTTCACGACGTTCTTCCTGAGCGCGATCGTGCTGCTGCCGCTGGCGGCACTGGTGCTGGCCGCAGCCTCCATGCACTGGAAAGACTTCCTCGACGTGGTGCTCAGTGCCCGTGCGCTCGGCTCCTACAAGCTGTCGTTCGGCGCCTCGCTGCTGGCCGCATCGATCAACCTGGTGTTCGGCTTCATCCTGGCCTGGACGCTGGTGCGCTACGAGTTTCCCGGGCGCAAGATCATCGATGCGCTGATCGACATGCCGTTTGCGCTGCCCACCGCCGTGTCAGGCATCGCACTGACCACGGTGTTTGCCCAGAACGGGTGGATCGGGCGGTATCTTGAGCCGTTAGGCATCAAGGTGGACTACACCTGGCTCGGTGTGACGCTGGCCCTCACCCTCATCAGCATGCCGTTCGCGGTGCGCGCGGTGCAGCCTGCCCTGCTCGAGGTGCAGCGCGAGCTGGAAGATGCCGCCGAGACCCTCGGTGCCGGCCGCCTGTACGTCTTTCGCCGCATCATCCTGCCCACGGTGCTGCCCGCGCTGCTGACCGGCTTCACGCTGGCGTTCGCGCGCGCGGTCGGCGAGTACGGCTCGGTCATATTCATCGCCGGCAATCTGCCGATGAAGACCGAGATCACCCCGCTCCTGATCGTCATCCACCTCGAGGAGTTCGACTACAAGGGAGCCGCGGCTCTCGGGGTGGTGATGCTGGCGATCTCCTTCGTCATGCTGCTCACGATCAACCTGCTGCAGGCGTGGGGACGCCGCCGGCACGTGCGGGTGGCGCGCTGATGGCCGCCGCGCTGCCGCACGGGGCACTTCCCGGCGACACCACGCACCGGCCCGGCCAGCACACCTGGATGCACACGCTGGTGCGCTGGATGTTCATCTCCGTATCGCTGACCTTCCTGGCGGCGGTGCTGCTGGCGCCGCTGGCGACGGTGTTCGTCATGGCGCTCGCCAAGGGGGTGAGCGCGTACCTGAATGTCTTCTCCGATCCGGACACGCTCGCCGCGATCCGCCTCACCCTCATCACGGCGCTGGTGGTGGTGCCCACCAACACGGTGTTCGGGCTCGCGGCGGCCTGGGCGATCGCCAAGTTCGAGTTCCGCGGCAAGAGCATCCTCATCACGCTCATCGATCTGCCGCTAGCGGTCTCCCCGGTGATAGCCGGCATGGTGTTCGTGCTGCTGTTCGGCCTGCATGGCTGGTTCGGCGCGTGGCTGCAGGAGCACGATATCTCCATCGTGTTCGCGCTGCCGGGCATCATGCTCGCCACGATGTTCGTCACCTTCCCCTACGTCGCGCGCGAGCTCATCCCGCTCATGCAGCAACTCGGCAACGACGAGGAGGAAGCCGCCATAACGCTGGG
>DATBYD010000084.1:0-53958 GCA_036513855.1 Steroidobacteraceae bacterium
TGCCGCGGCGCCGCGCGCCGCCGGCACGGCACTGCTGAGCATGGCGCGCACCCTGTCCGTTCGCCCGGTTCCAACAGCCGCGCCGTCCACCCGCAAGGCCGTCGCGATGAGCGCGCCGGTTCCCGCGGCCATTGCCCGGACGCGGGCGCTCGCCGTGCTTGACGGCAGTGCCGTGCGACGGCCAGTGAGGGATGCAACGCTCGGCGGAGCGCCAAACGGCGCCGGCGCGACCCGACATCGCCACTAGCGCGCCCGGCTAGTGCCGGCGGAAACAGCAGCACAGAGCCGTGACGTCTTGCGGACTCCGACATCCCCGCTAAGAATTGTTTGCAGACGACGTCGTACGGAACATCTGCACATCTCCGTACGGGGACGGCGCTCGGCGGCGCGATCTCGCGCAGACTTGTATTTCCGTGAACTGAGTCCGCGCCGCCCGCGGGAGCTGCCTGTGCTGCCCTTAACCACTTCTCGCGTAGTGGATCATCCAGGCGGTTCATCAATTTCGAAGAACCTCGGACCCTGATCGCGATGTGACTCTCAGAGTGGTGCCGCTGCAGCGTGGTGACTCACCGTTGAAACGTGACACGTGACAACGCATGCGTGACTCACCTTCGGCCTAATGCGACGTCCACTGGCGACGAATCTCGCTCGCCTCTATCGACCCCAACCGTACAGGGACATCACCGAATGAGCCGAATCGATATTCGCCGCATGCCAAGGCTTGCGCACATAGGATGGCTAATGACGGCCATCGCCTTGGTGTCCGCTTGCTCGAGCGGTGCCAGAGCTCCTCCGCCCGCCTACACGCTGGGCGGAACGGTCAGTGGACTCAACACCTCCGGATTGGTGCTCGACAACGAGGGGCGGACGGTCACCGTGAGCTCCAATGCGAGTAGCTTCACCTTTGGATCGATGCTGACCTCCGGGTCGACCTACGCAGTCACGGTGCAGACGCAACCGACGGGACAACTGTGTACGGTGAGCGACGGCAGCGGCACCGCCGCGACCGCCAATGTGGCGAATGTCGTTGTGGTGTGCTCTGCGCAGGCCTACAGCCTCGGGGGTACCGTAGGCGGACTAACCAGCCCCGGTCTGGTGCTCGCCAATGGCAGTGACACACTCAGCGTGACGCCGAGTGCCACATCGTTCACCTTTGCAACGCCCGTTGCCCGGGGCAGCAGCTATGCGGTGACGGTCAAGACGCAACCGACGGGACTTGCGTGTGCAGTCACCAAGGCCAACGGGGCGATGCCAGGCGGCAACGTCAGTTCCGTGGTGGTCACCTGCACCGATCAACCCTTCTCCTTGGGTGGATCGATCACTGGCTTGACAACGAGCGGTCTCGAGCTCGCGAACGGGTTGGACGTTCTCGATGTCAACGCGAACGCTACAAGCTTCACGATGCCGACCGCGGTGCCCTACGCCAGCGCGTACGCGGTGACGGTGCGCGCGCAGCCCACGGGCCTTTCCTGCACGGTGACCCACGGCTCCAGCACGATGCCCGCTGCGGCGGTGATGACCGTGGCGGTCGTGTGTGCGGATCAAACCTACTCGCTCGGTGGCACCATCAATGGCTTGACGGCGAGTGGGCTCGTGCTCGCAAACGGAACGGACACTCTCCCGGTCAACGCCAACGCCCCAAGTTTCACGATGCCGACGCCGGTACCCTACGGCGCGACCTATGCGGTGACGGTACAGACGCAGCCCGCGGGCCTCACCTGTACGCCGAGTAACGCGACTGCAGGCATGCCTGCCGGCGCCGTGACCAGTGTGGTCATTACCTGTGCGGTCAACACCTACACCATCGGGGGAAGTATCAGCGGGTTGACGACGAGCGGCCTCGTGCTCGCGAACGGCACCGACACGACGCCGCCTTTGGCAGCGGCCGCCGCGATGTTCACCATGCCCACCGGCGTGGCCTCGGGGTCGACCTATGACGTCACCGCCCAGACGCAACCCGCCGGACAACTGTGCACGGTGAGTAACGGCAGCGGCCCGGTCGCCACCAGCGACATCACGACGGTGGCGGTCAGCTGCGGCTCGAATGTTATGAGTTACACCACTTCGGGGTCCAACTCCTGGATCGTACCGGATGGCGTGACCTCGATTCAGGTTGTCGCCACAGGTGGCGGCGGCGGCGGCAGCTTCAGTTTCCCAGGCGGCAACGGCGGGGTCGTGACCGCCACGTTGAGCGTCACTGCGGGCGATACGCTCGCCCTCTTCGTGGGCGGCGGGGGCGTTGGCAGCGGCAGCACCGGCTCCACCGGCGGCGGCGGCGGTTCGAGCAACTTCAACGTGGGTGGCGCCAACCAGATCATTGCAGGTGGCGGCGGCGGTGCTGGCGGTGGCGCGGACGGTGCTGCCATGGGCGGCAATGGCGGCGGCAGCGGCACCGCTAGCGGCAGCACCGGTGGCAACCCTACCGGTGGGGTCGGTGGCAAGCTCGGGATGGGTGGCGCAGGCGGACCTTCGGGCGAGTTTCCCCCCGGCTTCCCCAACCCTCCCACCGAGGGTGCCGGCGCGGCCGGAGCGAACGGCACCGGCGGTCCCGGCGGTGCCGGCGGCAACGGGGGCGCTGGCGGCGTGGGCAGCGGCACGGGCACGGGCGGCGTCGGGGGCAACGAATGTTGCGGCGGTGGCGGTGGCGGTGGTTACGGCGGCGGCGGCGGCGCGGGCAGCGGGCCGTGGGGTGACGGCGGCGGCGGCGGCGGCGGCAGCACCGCGCCCGCCGGTGCGATCTTCACGGTGGGTACGAATGACGGAGCTGTCAGCGCGAACGGCGGCGATGGCTCCATCGTGATCACCACCAATCCTTAGAGAACTCGATTCAGCGTGCTTGAGCCAAAAAGGGGCCTGCAAGGCCCCTTTTTGCTCCCAGCTGACTTGTCCGTATCGGCAATCGCGCGCACCCTCTTTGCCACCCACCCGGCCATTGCGCGATGGCGTTTCAAGCCCGATAACCCGCTCGCGGGCGCAGCCACTGAAGCGCTTTGATCTGTAGGCCGTGCCGCTCCAATCGGAGCAAGTGGTGCGCGAAATGCCCATTTTTTGTCGGCGCGGGTGAGATTCGAACTTACGAGCCCCGTGAACGGCCCCCCGGTTTTCAAGTGGCACCACTCGCCCGATAGTGCATTCCAGGCACGCGTAAACGCATAATTCCACTGATAGCGGAAAACCGGCTTTCGCGCTAAGAATCCCGGCCCTTGCGTACCACTGCAACACGAACTGCAACATGCGCGCGAGTAATAGTTGCATCGGTTTTTCGAGTCGGTGCCGGGGCCGGGTCACCTCATGATGATGCAGTGATCGCGGGACTTCCGGCCCCACACAGAGCGATAGGAGCCCAACCCATGTCCAAGCTCAAAGTGAGCTTCTCCGTTTCCATCGACGGATTCGGCGCCGCTGCGCAGCAAAGCCTCGAGAATCCGATGGGCGTCGGCGGGGAGGCGCTGGGCGAGTGGGTCTTCGCCACACGGACGTTCCAGCGCATGCACGACAAGGACTGGACGTTCCAGCGCATTCACCACGGCAAGGACGGAGGAACGACCGGGATCGACGACGACTTCTTCGCACGGAGGTTCCTGAACGTGGGCGCCTGGATCTTCGGCAGAAACATGTTCGGACCCGTTCGAGGGCCGTGGCGTGACAACTCCTGGAAGGGCGCGTGGGGAGACACGCCGCCGTTTCGCAACCCCGTGTACGTGCTGACCCACTACCCGCGCGAATCGATCCCGATGCAGGGAGGAACGACGTTCCATTTCATGACGGATGGAATCCACCGCGCCCTCGAGAGAGCCACAGCGGCCGCGAATGGGAAAGACGTTTGTATCGGAGGCGGCGTCGCCACCGTTCAGCAGTATCTTCGCGCCGGACTCATCGATGAAGTGAATCTGGCGATATGCCCAGTGCTCCTCGGCTCGGGCGAACGCTTCCTTGGCGACATCGATCTCGTCGAGCTCGGATATACCTGTACGGAGCACGTCGCGGGCGAGCGTGCGACGCATGTTGTTCTAGGGCGTCAGGCAAGCTGCAACACGGGCCTGTCTTCTGCCATAAATTAGAGCGCTGATAGCAGGAAAAGCCTAGATTTTGGCGGAGAGGGTGAGGTTCGAACTCACGAGCCCCGTGAAGGGCCTCCGGTTTTCAAGTCGCGAGACTCGCACATTAGAATCGAGTGCAAATCGGTGTGACGTGCTGCCGCATGCGCGCAAGCGATGGCTCTGTTGTATACAAGGCTACGAAAACACGCCGCTGCGGCCATCTTCTTGTGCTCTTAGACCGGCTTGTCCCTGAGGAGGTACAGGTACAGGCCGTATAACCGCCGAAGCGGCCCGCCCTGCGCGACGGTCATCCGGCTGCTGTCGCCCTGGGGCACCTGGATCTCTGCCGTGATCGTGAACGACCGGTTCAAGAACCACGGCGCGTTGCCGTCGGCAACGGCCGCGGCCAGATGCGCGCATCGCAGATGGGATCATCAGCAGCAAGGCCGAGGCGCGTCGGCATTCCGCGAGGGCGTATGATCCTGTACGACCAGGGGCGACTTCCGCGTGCCGATCACCCAGTCTTCCGAACCGCACCGGGCGCTGCGGGACAACCAGGTAAGGACGCAGTTCTACGCGATCCCGACGCAGGACATTTCCCCGGCGATCCGCTCCATTAGATGGATGTAATCCAGCGCTGAGTCGACTGGCTGCAACTCCTTAAGTTAGGAAGCGACGACATGTATACGCTTTACTACAGCCCGGGAACCGCGAGCATGTGCGTGCACCAGGCGCTGATCGAGGCAAACGCACAATACCGCTTGGTGTCGGTGGATCTGCAGGCTGGCCAGCAGCGCGACCCGGCTTACGTGCGGCTAAATCCGGGCGGAGTCGTGCCGACGTTGCTGATCGACGATGCGCCGCTTACCGAAACGGCTGCGCTGTTGATGACGGTAGCGACACGACATCCCCAGGCCGGCCTGGCGCCACCGGAGAGCTCCGCTAGTCGCGCCGCGTGGTATCAGTGGATCGTATATCTCGCCAATGTGCTGCAGCCCGCCTTTCGCCTGTGGTTTTATCCGGCCGACATCAGCGACCACGCCGACATGCAAGCGATACTGAAGGCCGCGACGTGCCGCAAGATAGAGAGCATTTGGGCGCGAATCGATGCGCATCTGCTGGCGCAGGGCCCGTATCTGCTGGGCGCAGAGTTTTCGGCAGCGGACCTCATGCTGATCATGCTGATGCGCTGGTCGCGAAATATGCCAAGGCCCGCGACTGAGTGGACGGCACTGCATCAGTATGCCGCGCGGATGAAAGCTCGCCCGAGCTGGAAGAAGCTCTGCGCGCTCGAAGGACTGAGCGAGTGGAGTTGAAGATAGGCGCGGACTACGAACGCTAAGCGGGCATCTGCGGCAACGAGCGGCGGATCGGGTGATCACAGCTACCACGCTGCGGGTTGCTGCAGCAGCGCGAGCTCGTCCGCAGATGAATTTCGGTTGAGTATCGCGTTGCGATGCGGGAAGCGGCCGAATCGATCGATGATCTCCTTGTGCGCGATGGCATATCGGGTCCACTCTGCATTGCCGACACTTGCGATCAGCTGGACCGCAAGTGCCTGATCTGCGCGCTCCTCGCTGTGCTCGAACGGCATGTAGAGAAACAGCCGCTCCTGCTCCGCCATGGCCGTATCGCACCCCTGACTGATCGCGCATCTGGACAGGCGGCGCGCGACGGGATCGGCCGCGAAAGCACCGGGCGTGCCGCGGAACAGATTGCGTGAGAACTGATCGAGAACGATGATGGCGGCCAGCAGCGCGCGTGGCGTCGCTGCGATACAGCCCTCGTCTGCAACGAGGCGTTGGTGCAGCGAACCGAAGCGGTCGCGGATCTGCGCATCAATCTTCTCGCTTTTCGCGAACCAATTCGCCTCCCCCAGCTCCTCGAACCAGAAATGGAGGACCTCAGTTACCCAAGCTGGCTCGACTGTGCTGCTGGTCGAATGCGTGCCGGACATGATTTCTCTGTAGCCGGAAGCGCTGTCGATCCCTGCGATCGACAGTCAATCCGGCAGGCCGGCGAGACGCAGCGAGGAGGCAAGTTGCTCGGCATCGGCCGGGATCTTGAAGCGCTCCTTGCTCATGAATTGCGCGATCGAGAACTCTGGCCTCATCAACATACACTCGGCAGCGGTGGCTCTGGCACGGTCCATGTCGCCCAGTTGCGCAAGGCATCCGGCCAACATTGCGACGTGCCGATACGGGCGCACGCGCACGTGGCTAAGCTTCGACAAGGCATCCGCGTAGCGATGCATGTTCATGTACGCAAGGGCAACCGCGCGCCAGTGCCACGGCTCATCGAAGTATGGGTCTATCTCCTGGGCCCGTACCAACCAAGTTAAGGCCTCTTCAGACTGGCCGGCATAGACCAGAATGGCTCCCAGGTCGGCCGCATTCCATTGGTTGTTCGGATTGATCTCGACCGCCCGCCGCGCGTATTGCACGCCCAGGTCGTAAGCGCGCCGTCGCACGCAGATGTGGCCCAGGATCGCGTGGCAGGTGCTCTCATCATCGCCGAGCGCGACGGCCCGCGTTGCGAGCGCGTACGCCTCCTCCAGCGCGGCGTCCGAATCGGTGGGGTCGTCGTACCATTGTTGCTGGCGAAGCGAAGCCAGTAACGCGTGCGCGAATCCATAGCCCGGGTCAAGCTCGATGGCCTGCTCGACCAGTCGCACCGCCTGCGCTGCGCCGGCCGGATCGTCCCAGGACAGCGCATTGCACTTCAACACACACTCGTAAGCCGCCAGGCTCGTCGTCGGCTTGCGGCGCGCTCGCTCGTTAACAGAGATCTGTACCCGACCGACAAGCGTACTGACGATGGTCTGCACGACCTGGTCCTGGACGGCGAAAATCTCCTCGAGTCCTCGGTCGAATTTTTCCACCCAGATATGGCTGCCGCTCTCGGTGTCGACCAACTGGACGCTGACGCGGATGCGCTCGCCCATGCGCCGGACGCTGCCTTCGACGACAAAACGAACGTTCAATTCGCGAGCGACCTGCTTCATATCGACCGCGACGCCGCGATATTGAAACGAAGCCGAGTGGGAACGCACGGCAAGCAGTCGCCAGCGCGACAGCTCGGTGATGATGTCCGCGGTGATGCCGTCGCTGAAGTACTGCTGTGCCGGATCGCCGCTCAAGTTGACAAACGGCATGACCACGATTGAGGGTTTGTCCGGTAGTCCCGGGCCGGCATTGGCCGCCGGGTCGCCCGGCAGGTCCACCCACGGCGACACGGGTGCGATGAGTCGATAGCCCCGACGTACGACGTTGGCGATGTACCGAGGGCTCTTCGGATCGTCGGCGAGGATGCGACGCAGTGCGGCCACTGCGGCGTACACCGAGTCCTGGCTGACCACCACGTCTTTCCACACCTGATCCAGCAATTCCTCGACGCTGACCACCTCGCCGGCGCGCTCGGCGAGGCACATCAGCAGCCGCATCGCCTTGGGTTCGAGTTTGAGCGTGCGGCCGTCCTTGCAAATCTCATCCAGCGTCGGATCAACCCGCAAGTCAGCGATCCGGAGCACGGAACGAGCTGCTGCTGAACTGACCACTGGCATCGTAACTTACTGATTAGGTGCGGACTTTACTCATGGGGGGGGTCCTTCCTGAGGCCAGTTGCGATTTTACACAAGCCTCGCGAACTTGCGGTGATTGCGCCGCGTTCGGCCCTCCGGTTCGGATTCAGACAATCCCTAGCTCACTTTCAGACCCCTATCAGGACTCCCGGCGCGGCACGGAGCACTGTTTGCCTCACGACGGCGGAGCCAAATCCGCCGGATGAAACCGCCAGGAACCTTGAACGATTTACCGACCCTCAGGAGACCATCATGAAGACTCTGATCGCTTCCGCCAAGCATCCCCATCTGCTCACAGCCGCAATCTTCGGCGCGCTTGCCTTCGGCTGGGGCGCAGTGTCCATCGCTGCCGACCGCAGCGACGTGCCTCAGGCCGTCGTGAAGTTCGGGGATCTCAACCTGTCGAACCAGCAGGGTGCGGCTACGCTCTACAACCGCATCGCTGATGCGGCCCACGAGGTGTGCAAATCCTTTGACACGGACATCCGCGACCTTGCGTCGCACGCGCAACTGGATGCTTGCGTTCAAAGAGCAATCGCGGATGCGGTGACCAAGGTCGGCCAGCCGGAGTTGATCGCGGTATACAACGCGAGGAACCGTCAGCCTCAGCCGATCACCGTTGCGGCTCGCTAGTCGATTTGTTGGGCGGTGGCGCTCGCCACCGCCCGACGCTTCAGCGAAGTCGGCAACGTTATTCGCGCAGAGGGTGAGATTCGAACTCACGAGCCCCGTGAAGGGCCTCCGGTTTTCAAGCCCGTGGGCTCGCACGCCAGCGTATCGCATTCGCACGTAAGTGCCATGATTCCCGGCGAGCTCGCCAACGCCGAAATACGGCGATTCGCGCGATTTGAGGCCCCGGTGCAACTTGAGTGCAACTTGACCGGATAGGGGCTTGCCCACCCCACCGCGGCCCAGGCCTCTGCGTCGGCTAGTCATCGCGCCACGTATGAGCGCGCTTTTACAGATGGCTGTTGCTCGGCTTAACAGTGTGCGCGCGATCGGTAGCCGCGAGTGCCGCGAGAGCTTGCTGCTTGGCTGCAGCGAGAGCTTGCTGCTTGGCTGCAGCGATTGTTTGATCGACATACGGTTTCGACTGTGGCGGATCGAAGCTTGGTCTTCTAGCACCGCGCGAAGCGCTGCGACCTTGCTCTGACAGGCGGCGATGGCAGCTTCGGCCGGTTCGGGTCAGGCACGTGATTCACGGCGAAGGAGTGCCGCGACCAATCTACGCCCGAAAGCCAACTGACTTTTCCAGTATCCGCTGAACTTGGGTAAATCATCGTCAATGTCGGCTGACCGGCGGTTGTAAAAGATGTGCAAGGACGGCCTGGGAACAAATGCCGGATCGAGAATGTTCGCGCTGGGAACGATGATCAGCATGGGCATCGGAGGCATGCGCATGAACTCGACCACCGGACGCTCACAGGCGATGCACGTGCCCCGTTGTACGGCGGGAGGCGGGCGGTAGGCTTTGTACCGCAGAAATTCTGTACCGGGCATATCCACGTCTTTGGCACGAAATAGCGTGATGTCGGCATACGGGGCCTGGTTAAACGCCTGGCAGATGGTGCAGTGGCAGAAGCCGCGAAGAATCGGACGTCCGTGCACATTGAAACGGGCCTTGCCGCAGGAGCACTGGCAGTTGTAACCGTCGCCCATTGCTGCTCTCCAAGGTGGCTGGCGTTCTAGAGCGAGCGCATTGAAACGAGAGACGCGCGCGCAGGGCTTGCCTTGGAGGCCCCGCTCGGCGTTAGCGCGTCGTGCGGGGCCGTTTACTGTATACGCGCGCAGTAGCACGTATTCGCGTAAGAGTATGCATGGCCGGTTGTCAGTGCAACTTAAGGGAAGGGTCTGTCGCAGGCGGTGGGCGTAAAAGCCTATTTTTTGGCGGAGAGGGTGAGATTCGAACTCACGAGCCCCGTGAAGGGCCTCCGGTTTTCAAGACCGGTGCAATCAACCGCTCTGCCACCTCTCCGTACTAACTCGAATCAGCTACTTACCCACATTCTATCAGGCTGCTGAAGCCGTTTAGGAGCCTGATGTGTCCATTCTGTTTCCACTCTGAGCCATAAGCCCCACCAGAGCGTCCTTGCGCCGTGCCGCTGCTTCGGAATCGCATGCGCATAGCTGACGAGCGTGATGTGCACGTTTGGACTCTGCCGAAGTGTTTGTGAGTGCCAGCGCTTCATTCTCTCCGCGTTGCTGCTCTGGGACTGTGGGTCCGGCCTGCCGTTGCGCTCAGATCGTTTGCTGCTGTTGCAGCAGCTCCGTAGCGTAACTAGCCTGTGTGAAAACGCCTGACACCCCTTTTGTGCATGTCATTTTCAGCCAGGTGGGCGCGATTTCATGCGAATTGCGCTCTGAAATCCTGCGCCCCAGGCTTTTTGAGTTTCCACACAGCCTAGGCCAGGCCGTGTGAAAACGCCGATTTCGTTGAGCGTGGCACGGGCCGGGTCCGTATCGGCCTGTGGCCGCGGCGCGGTCCTCGCTTGATCAGCAGGTGTTGTGTCGCGTTTGATGGCGATTTACCGCGGTATTAAATGCGGCTGCAGCCGCTCTGAGGTACTGTATCCGGTGAAACCCGCTCGGTGCGCTCAGCGAATAACCCAAGGGGGAAGCAGGAGAGGCGACATTACGACCTACCGCGAAGACACAACGCGAGAGTCACGCTATACACCGGCTGAAGTAGAGGCCGCTCTTAGCGTAGCCCGCGCCTATATCAGGTTTTGTCCCATCGATTTCGGCAAGGCATATTTGTGGAAAAGGTACTTTGAACCGTATTTGGGCTGGAGAACCGAACTCAAACCGCGAGTCGTAAAAACGCGCTTCGGCTTCAGTTTGCAGGTCAAGCTCCCGGACACGATTCAGAAGGTGGTCCTGTTGACTGGCCGCTGGGAGCCATTCCTGACCAGATTCGTCCTGGATACGCTTCGTTCAGGCGACACGTTTGTCGACCTCGGCGCCAACATTGGCTACTACTCTTTGTTGGCTTCGAGACTGATTTCAGAAAGCGGTCGCGTGTACTCAATCGAAGCAAGCCCGTCAATCTTTGGGTGCCTGAGAGAAAACGTAGCTCGGAACCATGTGACAAATATCACTGCGATTCACGCAATCGTTAGCGATAAGGAATGTCGTAAACCTTTCTGGCTGGCGCCCGAGCCGCACGGCGGCCGCTCGACAACCCTCGAAGCCGTGGCCTCGCACCTGGACATGCATTTGGAAGCTTACGTGTGGTCTAGTCCATTGATTGATCTCATTCCAACCGAAAGCTTGTTCAACGCGCGCCTGATTAAGGTGGACGTCGAGGGCGCCGAGGGTGAAGTCCTCAGGCCGCTCGTGCCCCTGCTCAGCCGATTTTGTGCACGTACCCGTTGGATGGTCGAGCTTTCGCCCGAACTCTCCCCGGGAGGACAGGCGGATATCGACTGGATCTACCAGTCATTCTGCAGCGCGGGCTATCGAGCATTCGCGGTCCCCAATACGTACTCACCGGCAGGCTACTTAGCGAGGGTCTCTTCAGCAGGTCTTCAGCAGTTATCGAGGCCACCGACAACACAGTCGGACGTGGTCTTTGTTCGACACTAGCGCTCGTGCCTAGCAGCGCATCGTTGTGATGCAACCGCCGGACTATGTAGATTGGTCGGGCCATTCCCTCGCGGTGAATCACCTGCCTGAGCTGTCGTTGCGCAGCGCAGTCGCCCCAGCACGGACCCCCGGCCGAGCGTGCGCCCAAACCGGCCTGCGCTGAGCCGAGTCAGCGAATTGCATTCCGTTTGACCAAGATCTCCCGTCCCGGACCAACCCAGGAGCCGCCATGCCACTCGTCACCCTCACCGTCCGCGAAGGCAAAACCAGCGAGTTCAAGTCAGCCGTGCTTGGCAGCGTCCATCGCGCACTGGTTACCTCGGGAGTGCCCGAAAAGGACCGCTTCCAACGGGTACTGGAACTGGGCGCGGATGACTTCCGGTTTGATACGGAGTATCCCGACCTGAGCAGTCCTCGCTCCGACGATTTCGTGCTGATCGAAATCCTGCTCTCGGTGGGCCGCAGCGTTAAGGTCAAAAAGAAGATCCTGGCCGAGATTCTCGCCGGCGTGTCGAAGGCCCCGGGCTTGAACGCCGAAAACGTGATGGTCTGCTTCAAGGAAACCCTGTGGGAGAACTGGTCCTTCGGCGGCGGCCGATTGATCCATACCTGAACCCGCCCTCGCCCGCCGTTGCGAGCGCCCCGCGATGGGGCAGGCTCCGCCAGTGGTCGTTCATTTTCGCTCACCCGGACAGGAACACGGGGCCGGCCCGGGGGCAGCTATGGCGCTGCGGGACGAACCCGTTGACGGGCAGGATAAATCCGACGCCACAGCGCAGACGCCGTGCAGGCGAGTGGCGTCTGATAGGCCCAGCGAGAACGCTGCGGGGGAGACGCCAATGAGAACGACGATCTGGCCAGGGCTCGGATCGCTGCCCGTCAAGCTGACGCTGGGGCTGGTGATTGCCGCAGCGCTGAGCACCGCCCTGCCGGCGAGGGCAGGTGAGCTGCACGGATGCGCGGGCAGCCATGCCGCCGGCCACACGGCAACCCCGGCGCGCCCGGCTCCCGCCGCCTCAAGCCATCGCAGCTATCTCACCGCCGTGCGCATGGGCTGGGCCTAAGACTCAAGCCGCCGCGGCCGGCAGCGCGGAGGCCCGCGCCGAGCGCAGCATCGACACGGCCGCGTAACTGACCACCACGATAATCAGCCAGCGCATCGTGGTCAGCGGCAGCTGCTTCACGATGTAGAACGCAACCAGCACACCGAAGAGGTCGCCCGCGATCAAGCCGAGCGCGGGGCCGTGTGCGAAGCGTCCCGAGCGGAAGAAACCCAGGCTCGCGACCGGCTGAACCAGCCCATCGCTGCCCATCATGATGGGGAAGGCCGCCAGCGGATGCATGCCCAGCAGTGCCAGCAGGATCATGCTCGGCGCGTAGTTGCCGATGCCGATACACATGAGGGCGCCCAGCACGAAATTGATGCCGACCGCGACACCAAAGCGCCAGCCCGCCAGGCCCATGGCCGTGCCACCCGGCGGGAAAGCCCCAAGGTTCCTCATGACGAAAAAAACCGCCGCGATCAGCAGCGCCACTCCCATGAAAAGCTGGATCGAGCGGCGCGGCAGACGACTCACGATCCCGGCTCCGAGCCACGCGCCGGCCGTGGCGCTGGCCACCATGCACAGCAGCAGCACCGGTTCCACGGTCACCGCCGTGATGAACAGCAGCGTCTCGAGGAAGGCCGCCCCGTTGTGACCGACGTTGAGCGTGCCGGGAATCAGCTCATCGGCCGGACGGCCACGAAGCTTGAACAGCGCAGTGGTCGGGGCGAAGGAGCCGATGCCGAGCGTATCCAGGAATGCGGTGACGGCACCGATCACCATGTCCCCGGGGGTCGGACGTCCGTGCAGACGATGACGGCGCACGGCCCAGATCCAGCCGATGACGAAGGCGATGTTGATGACCACCAGAGCGGTCAGCAGCACCTGCTTGGTCGGGAACATGCCTCGACCTAGGCTTTGAAAAGAACCCGCGAGCGCAGGCGGGCAAAGCCATCGACTCCGCGCAGGTACTGGATCGCGGCGCGCGCCGCTACGCCGCTCAGTGCGTGCAAGGGCACCGGAGTCACCGGGCTCACCGGGAAACCCAGTTCAACCACCGGCGCACCCAGGGCGCGTCGCGCCAGAAGCAGTCCCATCACCGTCGCCATCGCCACGCCGCGGCCGTTGTAACCGAGGCCGGCGAGAAGCCCCGGGGCAAGCTCGTGCAGGTGCGGCAGCCGATCGGATGTCATGGCCACCCTGCCGCCCCAGTGATACTCGAAGGGAATTCCCTTCAGCTGCGGATAGATCTCGTGCACGGCGCGGTAGTGGTAGCGCACGTCGTGTGCGGCGGGAGCGCGCGCGAAGGTCCCGCGCGAGCCGAGCACCAGACGGCCGCTGGAATCGAGACGGAAGTAGCGCAGCAGGTGCCAGGTGTCGGAGGCGGCCTGCCCGTCCGGCAGAATGGTCCGTCGCAGTTGCGCCGGGATCGGGGCCGTGGCGACCTGGAACGAGGGCACGGCGACCACCGTCTGGCGCAGCTCCTCGGTGAGGGCACCGGTGTAGGCGTTGGTCGCGATGATCACGATCGGGGCGCTCACGCTGCCCTGCGGGGTGTCGATGCTCCAGGCGCCGCCCATGCGCGCCAGACGCAGTGCCGGGCTGTGCGTGCAGATCCGACCGCCCGCGCGCACGAACGCGTGCGCCAGCCCGCGCACGTAGGCGAGCGGCTGCACGGTTCCGCCGCGCCGATCGAGCAGGCCGCCGCAATAACGCGCCGATCCGGTCAGTTGCAGAACCTCGCGGCGTGACAGCAGGTCCACCGGGGTGCCGCGACGCCACCACTGCTCGGCGCGCCGTGCCAGCTGGGCCAGCGTCGCCTCCGAGGTGGCCGGCTGGATCCACCCGGTGCGCGTTGCCTCGCATTCGATGCCGTGCCGCTCGATGAGGGCGAACACCAGATCGGGACCTGCGGCGGCGGTGGCCACCAGTCGGCCGCCCAGGGAGGGCCCGAGCATCGACTCGAGGGTGTCCGGATCGTGCTTGACGCCCGGGATGACCTGGCCGCCGTTGACACCCGAGGCACGCTCGCCGATGTCGGCCGCTTCCAGCACCACCACGTCCCGGCCGGCCTCGGCAAGATGCAGGGCGGCGGACAGCCCGGTATAGCCGGCGCCGATGACCGCGGCCTGCGCGCGTTGCGTGCCCGCCAACGGGCCGCACACGGGGCCGGGAGGTGCGGTAACGGACCACAGCGATTGCAGCGTTAGCCGGGACATCGGTTTATCGATAATCGATTGGTAGCTATCGTTATAAAGTCCGGGACCAGGCCCCGCGGCACCTTCACAGCGGTCGGGCCTGGCAGCCATTATGCCCGACGCCGCATCTTTCGCGGCCCCCGACGTTGTGCGAGACTCCCCCCGCAAGGCCGCGTTCCCCTGCGCCGCGGGGCTCCGAAGCAGTCAACGCAAACGTGGCAGTGCGCGGGGGGTCCGATGCGTGCTCGTTATGTTGTATCTGTAGCGCTTCCGTGCCTGTTGCTGGCCGGACGCGTGCTCGGCGCATCCCCGCCCCTGCCGCCCGAGCAGCTGACCATCGAGAAGCTGCCAGCCAGAAGCCCGCACTGGGTCTACGTCTACGACGATGCGTTCGACAACGAAATCGATGCCCGCGTGCACCTGTTCGACGGCGACGGCTACCGGCGGCTCGGGCAGATTGACGCCGGCTTCAACCCGAGCGTCAACATCTCGCCCGATGGTTCGACCACCGTGGTCGCCACCACTTACTTCGCGCGCGGCAGCCGCGGGGCCCGCACCGACGTGGTCGAGTTCACCGACAACACGACCCTTGCCGTCACGCGCGAGATCGTGCTGCCGTCCAAGCGCATCCAGACCACGCCGACCCCGTTCAACATCGCCTACAGCGCCGACGGGCACTTTCTGTTCGCCTCGTACCTGACCCCCGCGGCCTCATTCGGGATACTCGACCCGCAGCACGGCACGGTGCTGGCGGAGATCGATACCGCAGGCTGTGCGTTGGTCATCCCCTCGGGCAGCTATCGGGTGTCCTCGATGTGCGAGAGCGGGCGGCTGCTCACGGTGACGCTTGATGCACAGGCTCACGAGGTGTCGCGCGCGATGTCCGAGCCCTTCTTCGATGCCGACAAGGATCCGGTGTTCGCACAGGGAATTGCCACCGAGCACGGCTATGCGTTCCTGTCCTTCCTCGGCGAGGTGCATGAGGTGGACTTCAGCGGCGCGCAGCCGCAGTTCGCGCCCACCTGGTCACTGCTGAGCGCGGCCGAAAAGGCTCAGTCCTGGCGCCCGGGCGCTGAACAGGTCGGCGCGATTCAGCGCGCGCTGCATCGTCTGTACGTGCCCATGCACCGCGGCGGCGAGGGCACGCACAAGGACGGCGGCACCGAGATCTGGGTGTTCGACCTGACCAGCCACCGCCGTCTCGCGCGCTGGCCGGTACACAGTGAGGGCCTGACGGCGGTCGTTGCGATTCAGGTCTCGCAGGACTCAGCTCCCATCGTGTTCGCCTCCACCGCCACGGCACAACTTGCGGTGATCGATGCCCTGACCGGGCGGGTCAGGCACATCGAGAAGCACCTCGGGCAGACGCCGTGGCAGTTGCTCAATCCCTGAAAGTACGGGTCACCTGATGCGCTCGCTCGACCAGCTGTTTGAACACTCCACGCGGGCACTCGCCAGCCGCACCTCCCGGCGCAGCCTGCTCGGCGGTCTCGGCCGCATGCTCACCGGTGCCGCGCTGCTGCCGCTGTTGCCGGTGGATCGCGGCAGCCGCGCACGCGCGGAGGAGGTTAAAATGGACCCCGCCAGCCCCGAGAGCTGCGAGTACTGGAAATATTGCGCGATCGACGGGTTCCTGTGCAGCTGCTGCGGCGGCACCGCGACCTCCTGTCCGCCCGGGACCTCCTCCTCGCCCATCACCTGGGTGGGCACCTGTTCGAATCCGAATGACGCTCGCAACTACATCGTGTCGTACAACGATTGCTGCGGTAAGACCAGCTGCGGCCATTGCGATTGCAACCGCAACGAGCGCGAGAAGCCGATGTACCGGCCCTCGCGCAACAACGACCTGAACTGGTGCATGGCGAACGCTGACGCCAACTACCATTGCACGGTGTCCGTCATTATGGGGGTTGCCGAGAAGTGATCCGCCGTGAGGCAGCCGCGGGCATGGCCGTGACGGGCGCGCTCGACAAGGCGGCGCGGCGCGCGTCCCGCCGGCCCACCTTGCGGGCCTGAAGCGGTGCGCCGACTCGCGAGGCTCGCGGCAGCCGTGATCGGCGCCTGCGCGTTCGGCGCTGGCGCGAGCGCAAGCCCCGAGCAGGACTACACCCTGTACTGCCTCGGCTGCCACGGGGCGCAGGCCCAGGGGGTGCCGGGCAAGATTCCACCGCTGGCAGCCTCGCTGGCGCGGTTCATGCGCGCTCCCGAGGGGCGCAACTACGTGCTGCGGGTGCCGGGAGCGGCCAACTCCGCCCTCTCCGATGTGCAGCTCACCGCCGTGCTCAATTGGCTCGCTGAGCGTTTCAAGGCGGCCGACGAGCCCTCCGCCACGCCCTTCACGCAGGCGGAAGTGGCAAGCGTGCGTCACACCCCGCTGGCAGACGTGCTGGCGACCCGCCGCGAAGTGATCGCCAAACTTGCCGCCAGCGGGGCGGCCCCCTCTGCCCAGTACTAAGACGCGTCGCGGCCGTGGTTGCCCCTTGAGGGCGGACGCTGCACCGCTCAGCGCGCCCGGCAGAAAAGCAAAGCGCGCGACCGGGCGGTGCTCGCCGAGGATCCTTGCTGCGCGGTCAGGCCCTCTTCCTCGGCCATGGGCTACTGGCGGAAGATCGCCGTGACGCCGATGGTCCGTGGCCGGAAGGTAAACGCGCGCTCCAGCCGGGTGCCGGATGAGGGTGCGCAATTGCTGCCCGGACAGATCGTCCAGTCATAGTCGGTCAGCGCATGACTGTTGGTCAGGTTGTCCACGAAGGCTGCGATCGACCACTGGCCCACGTCCATCCCGGCGCGCAGGCTGGTGAAGACCGTGCCGGGAAGCGTGAAGTTGGCCGGGTCGTACTGCAGGGTGCTCGGATCCTGCGCGGCGGTCGCCCACTTGGCGCGGCCCTCGTACTCGGAGTCGGCGCGTACGAAGGACGCGTGCTCGAAGAGACTGAACTTGTACTCAAGTCCAAGTGACACGGTGACCGGCGCGGTCGGCTGGCCGCCGCCGGTCTCACTGCTCTGCCCGACGATGGCATCGCCGCTTGAGACCACCGGATTAACCTCGGTCGGGCTCAGTCGCGAATCCTCAGTGTAGCGGGCATCGGTGTAGCCGGCGGCAAGCTCTGCCGTCAGGGCATTGGTAAGGGAAACTTCCGCCTGCAGGTCGACGCCCTTGGCGACCGCCTGGCCGAGGTTGTCGATGAAGGAGATCTGGCAGATCGGCGGCACCACCACCTGCTGGATGTTCTTCCACTTGATGTAGTAGATGCTGCTGGCAAGGCGGATGCGATTGTCGATGTTGTCCTTGGCGCCGATTTCGTAGCTGTCCACGGTGTCGGAGTTGTAGGTCGTCGGCGCCGCCTTGATGCCGAAATTCGCGAAGTCCTCGGCGCAGGCAGCCTCCGGCAGCGGGTTGTTGGCGCCGCCGGGCCTGAAGCCCTTGGCGTAGGTCGTATAGATCATGTTGTCCTGATTGACCTGGAACTGCAGGCTCACCTTGGGCGTGAACGAATTCTGCGCGTTGCTGCCCGAGCCGGTGGTGGGCGGTGCGTACAGCTGTGGACCGCCGGTGTAGGTGTTGAAAGAGTACTTGGTGTGCGATTCACGCGCACCGACGGTGAGCTTCCACTGATCGGTCAGCGACCAGGTGACCTCACCGAACGCGGCATATTGCTGATCCTTGGAACTGGTCTGCAGAAAGTACGAGTCATTGGGATAGGCCGGCACGTAGGGCACCGGATTGCCGTTGGCGTCGACGAAGATATCCGTGTACGGCAGCCCGGTAAGGGCCATCGACAGCTCGTTCAGGAGCGGATCGTGGATCTGCTCCAGGTAGCTCTGCCGGTTGGCGCTGAAGAAAAGCCCCGTGGTCCATACGAATCTTGCGTGTGAGTCGCTCGACTGCAGGCGCAGTTCCTGGGTGATGTTCTGCTGGCCGTTGTCGATCGTCGAGGGCGACAGGTAATTCGTGGCCCCGGCCGGCAGGTGGATTCCGCTCGCATCCAGCATCGGCAGCTGCACTCCCGGCAGCAACGGGACCCCGGAGATGGCCGGAGCGAACACGTCCGCCTGGTAGAAGCCGAGGTTGTAGAGGGTGCCCTCGTAGCCGGTCTGCTCGTGGCGGTGGTAGTAGGAGGTGTTGGAAATGAATTGCGCGGGACCCAGATCTCCCTGCACCTTGAGAGCCGTGATGTAGAACTTGTCGGGAACGTGACGCTGCGTCGGATCGGCATCGACGAAACTGCTGTCGTTGGGATTCGAATACAGCGGCCAGTAGGTGTTGATGTCGTTGCGCTGCTGGTTCTGGTAGTAAACCGACGGGGTGACCGACCAGTTGTCATTCGGCGCCCACAGCACCGCCAGGCGGATCAGAGAGGTCTCGTTGTAATTGGCGTTCTTCTCCACCGGGGCGAGCGTCACCGGGTTGATGTCGTCGATCCAGCCGCCATCGCGCCGGTACCAGACCGATATGCGCGCGCCGAGCGTATTGTCGATGAGGGGTCCGCCGATCGCAGCGCCGGCCTCGTAGCTCGGGGCGCCGCCGTCGGTGGTCGACACTTCCGCGCGGGCATAGATGGTGGTCTTGGTCAGGCTCGGCTGGGTCGTGATGTAGCGCACCGTGCCGCCCTCGGAGCCGGCGCCGAACAGCGTGCCCTGCGGTCCGCGCAGCACCTCGACCCGATCGATGTCGAAGGATTTCGGCAGCGCCTCGTCCGGGCTGAACGCGAGCGCGCGCATCTGGATCGGCGTGTCATCGAGGTAGATGCCGGTGGTGCCGGCGCCGCCGGTCCCGGATATGCCGCGGATCGAGATGGTGTTGGTGCCGGAGGTATCGAAGTTCACCCCGGGGGTGAAACGGGCGATTTCCGAGAAGTCCTTGATGCCGCGGTCATCGAGGCTCTCCTGGGTGAGCGCGGTCACGCTGATGGGCACCTTGGACAGGCTCTCCTCGCGACGCGTGGCAGTGACGGTGACCTCGACCAGGCCGCCCGTGTTGGCTTCCGTGCTCGTGGCCTGATCATCGGCCCGGGCGTAGCCGGGGGCGCCGGCGAGCCACGTCAGCGCCGCAACGGGCGCCATGAGCAGCGCGAGAATTGACCTGTCTTTGTAAACGCGGCGCATACGATCTCCCCGTTCGTTCTAGTTGTTGGACCGCAGCTTCGGTGCAGTCCATTTTCAGTCACAGCATAACCTCAACGGGCCGGCCGGGCGCGATGAAAGCGCGCCGGGTAAGCGGCCGCGTGGGCGACTAGCCGCCGGCCCGTGACGTGGCTGCGCCGGCGCGTATCGCGCGCGACCTGCGGCGGCCATCGACTACCAGGAAGGCGACCGCCGCCAGCACCAGCGTCAGCACACTCGACCACAGCTCGGAAGACATCTCCCCGGGCGTGAACGCCATGGCGACGAGCACCGCGGCCATGCCGGCGATCGTCGCGTAGCTGGCCCACGGGAACAGCCACATCGACAGTGCCGGCGCCGGCGCGCCACTCGCTTCGCGCTCGCGGCGCAGGCGGATCTGTGCAAACGCGATAATCATGTAGACGAACACGATCAGAGCGCCGGAGGCATTGACCAGGAATGCGAACACGGTCTGGTTGGAGGTGATGGCCGCGAGGATGCCGAGCACGCCGGCGATACTGCCCATCCACACCGAGCGCGTCGGCACGCGCCGCGCGTTCAGCTGCACCAGGTACTGCGGCGCATCGCCGTGCTCGGCCAGCACGAACAGGACCCGCGAGCACACGTAGAAAGCGGAGTTCAGACAGGAGAGCACGGCGGTCAGAATGATGGCGCTCATCGCAACACTCGCCCATTTGAACTGCATGGTGGTGAGTGCCAGCGTGAAGGGCGACTCGCCGACGCGCACGCGCACCCACGGCACCACGCTCACGATCAGGAACACCGAGCCCACGTAGAAGGTGAGGATGCGCACGATGACCGAGGTGCTCATGCGCGCAACCGCCCGCGCCGGCTCCTTCGACTCGGCCGCCGCGATGGTGGTGATCTCAGCCCCGGTGAGCGAGAAATAAACCGTCACGGCGCCGGCCAGTACCGACACCCAGCCCTTGGGCATGAAGCCGCCGTAGGCGGTGAGATTGCCGAAGGTCGGCCCGTTGGGGGAGGTGAAGCCGATGGCGAAGGCTGCCGCCAGCGCGATGAACACCAGGATTGCGGCAACCTTGATGGAGGCGAACCAGAACTCGAACTCCCCGTAGGAGCGGGCCGACATGAGATTCACGCAGGTCATGACCGCCATGAGCAGCACGCCGAGCAGCCAGGGCGGCAGTCCCAGCCACTGGTGCAGGATGTTGGCGCCGGCGATCGCTTCCACCGGCACGACGATCATCCAGAAGTACCAGTAGAGCCAGCCGGCGACGAAGCCGGCCCACGGCCCAAGGCCTGCGCGCGCAAACTCGGTGAACGAGCGCACCGCCGGCTGAGCGACCGCCATTTCCCCGAGCATGCGCATCACCAGCAGCACGAGCGTGCCGGTGATCAGATAGCTCAGCACGATGGCAGGTCCGGTGGCGGCAATCGCCGCGCTGCTGCTGACGAACAGACCCGCGCCGATCATCCCGCCGATCGAGATCATGGTGATGTGGCGCGGCTGTAACGAGCGGCTGAGTTCGGGCATGCGGCGTTCCTTCAGTCCGGCCGGCGGCGGCGCGGCCGGTGCAGATGGCCGCTGGAGGCCGCGCGCGCGGTCTGCAGCAGCAACGGGGCCAGCTTCGCTCGTAACTCGGCCAGCGTCCAGCGGCTCGTGGGCGCGGAGATGTTCACCGCGGCGAGCGGCTCACCCTCCTCGTCCAGCACCGCAGCGGCGATGGTCAGGTCGCCGCGGTAGCACTCCTGCTCCGACCAGGCGTAGCCGGCCGCACGCGCCGCCTCGATGCGCTTCCAGATCTGAGCCCGCTCGGTGAGCGTGAACGGCGTGAGGGGGCGCAGCTGCGCGGCGCGCAGTACGCGCTGCGCGGACGCCGGCGGCAGCGCCGACAGGTACGCACGTCCCGAAGCGGTGCAATACATCGGCAGGCGCCGGCCCACCGGCATGTGGATGTAGAAGCGCTTGAGGCTGGGGAAGCGAGCAATGAACACCATGTCATCGCCGTCCGGTTCGGACAGGCTGACCGACTCCCCGCTCGCCTGGTTCAGGTCGATGAGGTGCGTGGTCGAGTGCTCGAGCAGCGCATGCCCGGACAGATAGGCGGCCGAGACGGCCAGCGAGCGCGCGGTCAGTACCCAGCGTCGCAGCAGTTCATCGCGCCTGAGGTAGCCGAGGTACGCCAGCGTATGTACGCAGCGCTGCGCGGAACTGACCGTCATGCCGGCCGCGGCGGCAAGCTCCGCCAGACTTAAGGTGCGCCGCTCGGCGCCAAATGACTCGAGGATGGCGAACGCCTTCTCAACCGAACTGTTGAACAGCGGATCGCGCGCTCGCGGGCGTGGCTTGCGCGCCGGGCGTTTCATCGAAAACCAGTATAGACGTATCGATAATCGATAGTCTATGCGCTAAGGCGCGTGGCGCCGCCCATCCACGGCTGCAGCGCCTGCGGAACACTGACCGAGCCGTCCTCGTTCTGGTAGTTCTCGAGCAGCGCCACCAGCGTGCGTCCGACCGCGAGCCCCGAGCCGTTCAGGGTATGCAGCGGTTCGGGCTTGCCGCTCTCCGGATTGCGCCAGCGCGCCTGCATGCGCCGCGCCTGGAAGGCCTCGAAATTGCTGCACGAGGAGATCTCACGGTAGCCCCCTTGCGAGGGCAGCCACGCCTCAAGATCGTAGGTCTTGGCGCTGCCGAAGCCCACGTCCCCGGCGCACAGCGCCATCGTGCGGTAAGGGATGGCGAGCCGCTCAAGGACCGCTTCGGCGTGCCCGGTGAGCTCCTCGAGCGCATCGTACGAGTCAGCCGGGCGCACCATCTGCACCAGCTCGACCTTGTCGAACTGGTGATTGCGGATCATGCCGCGCGTGTCGCGGCCAGCTGCGCCCGCCTCGGAGCGAAAGCACGGCGTGTGCGCCACCCACTTCATGGGCAGCTGTGCGTCCGCCACGATCTCGCCGCGCACCAGATTGGTGAGCGGGACTTCGGCGGTCGGTATCAGAAAGTAGGCTTGCTCGCCCTGCACCCGAAACAGGTCCTGCTCGAATTTCGGCAGCTGGCCGGTGCCGATGAGCGCCTCCGGCCGCACCAGATACGGCACGTAGGCCTCGGTGTAGCCGTGCTCGCGGGTGTGCAGATCAAGCATGAACTGCGAGAGCGCCCGGTGCAGCCGCGCGACCTGCCCGCGCATCACGACGAAACGGGCGCCCGAGATGCGCGCCGCGGCCTCGAAGTCGAGTCCGCCCAGGCGCTCACCGAGCTGCACGTGATCGCACGGCGGGAACGGAAATTTGCGCGCCTCGCCCCAGCGCCGCACTTCGAAGTTGGCGCTCTCATCGCGCCCGTCGGGCACCGACGGGTGCAACAGGTTGGGAAGTCCGAGCTGCCACTGTTCCAGCTCGCCCTGCACGGCCGACAACTCGGCCTCCGCGCGGGCCAGTCCCGCGGTGAGGCTCTCGCCCCGGGCAATCAGCGGCGCCACGTCCTCGCCGCGACCCTTGGCCATGCCGACCGCCTTGGCATTGGCGTTGCGTTCGGCGCGCAGCCGGTCCACCTCGACCGTGTAGGGCTTGCGCTTCTCCTCCAGCGCGGTGAGCGCTGCGACATCGAGCGTGAAGCCGCGCCGCGCCAGGTTGTCCGCCACGGCCTGTGGATCGGTGCGCAGCAGCTTCGGGTCGATCAAGGGTTCAGCCTTTCGGTGCGGGACGAGCGCGCATTCGCGCCAGCGCCTCGCTGATTTTCAACTCCAGTCCGCGCGGGACCGGCCGATAGTATCGCCGATCCGGCATGTCATCCGGCAGGTAGCGTTCGCCCGCCGCGAAGGCGTCCGGCTCATCGTGCGCGTAACGGTAGTCGCGCCCGTAGCCTAAGTTCTTCATCAGGCGCGTCGGCGCATTGCGCAGTCGCAGCGGCACCTCGAGCGTGCCGAACTCGCCCACATCCGCCATGGCCTCCCCCATCGCGACATACACCGCGTTGCTCTTGGGCGCGCAGGCGAGGTAGACGACCGCGCTGGCAATCGACAGCTCCCCTTCGGGAGTCCCCATCCGCTCGTAGGCCTGCCAGGCATCCAGGCACAGCGCGAAGGCGCGCGGGTCGGCAAGTCCTACGTCCTCGGCCGCCATGCGCGTCACCCGGCGCGCAAGATATAAAGGATCGCATCCGCCATCGAGCATGCGGCACAACCAGTACAGCGCCCCGTCCGGATCCGAGCCGCGCACCGCCTTGTGCAGCGCGGAAATCTGGTCGTAGAACTGATCGCCGCCCTTGTCGAAGCGACGCAGTGCCCCGCTCGCCACCTCCTGCGCGACGCTGAGCGTCAGGGTCGGGCCGGCGCCGGCCGCCGCGGTGAGACCGGCGGCGAGCTCGAGCATGTTGAGCGCACGGCGCGCATCACCATCGGCCGCGCGGGCGATGAGATCGAGCGCGGCGGGCTCGGCCTGCAGCGGCTCGGCGCCAAGTCCGCGCTCGGCATCGTTAAGCGCCGAGTGCATGAGCGCGGTCAGATCCTCGAGCGACAGCGGGCGCAGCACGTACACGCGCGCCCGCGATAAGAGCGCGCTGATAACTTCGAAAGACGGATTCTCGGTCGTGGCCCCGACGAAGGTGAGCGTGCCGTCCTCAAGATAAGGAAGGAAGGTGTCCTGCTGCGCCTTGTTGAAGCGATGCACCTCATCGAGGAACAAAAGCGTCGGCCGCCCCTCCTCCAGGCGCGCGGTCCGGGCTGCCTCAACCGCCGCGCGGATGTCCTTCACTCCGGCCATGACCGCCGACAGCGCGATGAACTTGGCGTTCGAGGCTTTCGCAATGAGGCGCGCAAGCGTCGTCTTGCCGGTGCCGGGCGGCCCCCACAGGATCAGGGAGTGCAGCTGTCCGCCCTCGATGCTCGATGACAAGGGCTTGCCCGGGCCGAGAATGTGGCGCTGGCCGACGAACTCACTCAGCGATCGCGGCCGCATGCGGTCCGCCAGCGGTCGCAGCGGATCGCTCACTTGCGCGGCGTGCCGATCACGTCGGCTCCGGCGGGCGGCGAGAACCTCACTTCGCCGGGCGCCACCGCACCGTTGCGCTCGATCTTCTGGAAGATGATGGTGGCGGTCTGATCGAGCTTGTCCTCGAGGATCATGCGCTTGAGCTCATTGTGATCGAAACCGAACAGCGCGCTGCGAAAGTCTGCTTGCGTGCCGCGCGGCTCCACCAGCACCCAGTCGAGTCCGTCGCGGGGGCCCGCGGCGGTGATGGTGAAGTTCTTGCGCACGTCCACAGCGCCCGACAGCAGCAGCGCGGGAGTGGCCGAGAGTGCGGCATCGACGGGCTTGACCGTCACCTGCTGCAGGTCGCGGTCGAAGAACCAAAGATTGGTCCCGTCGCACACCATGAGCTGGCCGGCGGTGCCGTTCGCGGCGGCCTCGGCCACCGCAGGCAGCGGATGGACGTCCCAGCTGAACCGTCCCGGTTTCTGGATGATGAGGGTGCCGGTGGCGCGATCGATCTCGCGGCCATGCGGGTCGGCGAGCGTCTGCACGAAGGTGGTGCGCAGGGTGCGCAGGTCCTCGAGGTACGCATCGAGCGGGGTGCCCGCGGCAGCGGCGCTCGGCGCGGCGGCAGCGGCCGCTCGACCCGGCGGCGCGGTGAGGGCGGCGCACGCGCTCAGCGCCAGGACCAGCAGCGGCGCACGGGCTCGTGTGTGCAGCGGCATTTATTCCTCCGCGGGGGCGGGCGCGATGACATCGCGCGCGCCGTTCGACTGCAGCGGGCCCACGAGTCCGGCCAGCTCCATCGCTTCGAGCAGCCGCGCGGCGCGGTTGTACCCGATCTTCAGCCGCCGCTGCACATAGGAGATGGAGGGCTTGCGCTCGGTGGTGACGATGCGCACCGCCTCGTCGTACAAAGGATCGCTCTCCGGATCCTCGCCGCTGGCGCCGCCCTCGCCCTCCTCGCCGGACAGGCCCGGGATGGGCGTGCGCGGCCCCGACAGCACCTCTTCGATGTAGCTCGGGGGCGTTGAGCTCCTGAGGGCCTGCACCACGCGGTGCACTTCCGCATCGGAGACGAAGGCGCCGTGCACGCGCGTCGGCAGCGAGGTGCCCGGCGGCAGATACAGCATGTCGCCGTGGCCGAGCAAGGTCTCCGCGCCCATCTGATCGAGGATGGTGCGCGAGTCCACGCGCGCGGAGACCTGAAAGGCGATGCGGCAGGGAATATTGGCCTTGATGAGACCGGTGATCACGTCGACCGAGGGACGCTGCGTGGCGAGTACCAGGTGAATGCCCGAGGCGCGCGCCTTCTGCGCCAGCCGCGTGATGAGCTCCTCGACCTTCTTGCCGACGATCATCATGAGGTCGGCCAGCTCATCGACCACCACCACCACGTACGGCAGCGGGGTGAGATCTTCTATCTGGCGCTGGTCGATGCTCGGATCGTTCGCCGCCCTGAGCATCATCACCGGGTCGCGCAGCGGTTTGCCCGCATCGATCGCCTCCTTGACGCGGCGATTGAAGCCGATGATGTTGCGCACGCCCAGAGCTGCCATCAGCTGATAGCGGCGCTCCATCTCGGCCACGCACCAGCGCAGTGCATTGGCCGCCTGCTTCATGTCCGTCACCACCGGCGCCAGCAGGTGCGGGATGCCCTCGTACACCGACAGCTCCAGCATCTTCGGATCGATCATGATCAGCCGCACGTGCTCGGCGGTGGACTTGTACAGCAGCGACAGCACCATCGCGTTGATGCCCACCGACTTGCCCGAACCGGTAGTGCCGGCGATCAGCAGGTGCGGCATGCGCGTGAGGTCGGCGACCATCGGCTGCCCGCCGATGTCCTTGCCGAGGGCCAGCGCGAGCGGCGAGTGCATCTCGTCGTAGGCCTTGGAACGGATGATCTCGCCCAGGGTGACCACCTCGCGCTTCTCGTTGGCGATCTCCAGCCCCATGACGCTCTTGCCGGGGATGACCTCGACCACGCGCACCGACAGGACCGACAGCGCCCGCGCCAGGTCCTTGGCGAGAGCGGTGATCTGGCTCGCCTTCACCCCGGGCGCCGGACGCAGCTCGAAGCGGGTCACCACCGGGCCCGGCTGCACCGCCACCACCTCGGCATCGATGGTGAAATCCTTCAGTTTCATTTCCACCAGGCGCGAGAGCGCTTCCAGCGCCTCGGCGGAATACAGCGGCTCGCGCGGCGGCGGATCGTCGAGCAGTTTCAGCGGCGGAAGTTCGCTCGCCTTGGGCGGATCGAACAGCGGCACCTGCCGCTCGCGCTCCACGCGCGCGCTCTTCTCCACGATCGGTGTGGGCGCCTCGATGCGCGGCGGTGCGCGCGTTGCGGATTTCTTCTGCAGGGTTTCCACCGCCTCCTTGCGCGCCTGGCGCCGCTCGCGCCCCTGCGCGGCATCGCGCGAGGAACTCATCCTAGCGCGCAGCCAGCTCACCGCCGCCCAGCTCGCCCCTCCCAGCCGGTCCATGATGGTGAGCCACGAGACGCCGAAGGCGAGCGACAGCCCGGCCATCCAGGCGGCGATCAACAGCAGCGTCGCACCGAGAAAATCCAGCCCCGCCGCCAGCCCCCCGCCGACCGCGCTGCCGACCACCCCGCCGGCGCTCTGGCGCAGCACGCCCGGCTGCCAGTGCAGCGTGGTCAGTGCGCAGCTGGCCACCAGCACCAGGATGAAACCCAGGATGCGCACCAGGGTATTCGCGCGCGAGCCGGTTTCCGCATGCAGACGCCGCTGCATGCCCCAGCACGCCGCAGCCAGCACCAGCGGGAACAGGAAGGCCGGCCGGCCGAACAGAAAGAACAGCATGTCGGCGAGCCACGCGCCGATCACCCCGATGCGGTTGTGCACCGGCGCGGACTCACCGGTAATGGAGAAGCCCGGATCATCGGGGCTGTAGGTGGCGAGCGCCATGAACAGCACCAGCGCCACGATGGCGATGATGGCGCTCTCGCGCAGACCGCGGCTGACGGCCGATGTGAAGCGTGAAGCGCTGCGCGCCTGCGCGGAAGATTCAGCCAATTCTTTGGAACTCCGCCTTAAGATAGACGGCCGCCATTATAGGGCTTGATACCATGCGAAACCCATGAACGGCACGCGGCACAATCCCCTCATCATCCTGGGCTCGGGACCTGCCGGCTATAGCGCAGCCGTATACGCCGCGCGTGCCAATCGCGCGCCGCTGCTGATTACCGGCGTCGAGCAGGGCGGCCAGCTCATGACGACCACCGAGGTCGACAACTGGCCGGGCGATGTCGAGGGCCTGCAGGGGCCGGCACTCATGGAACGCATGAAGCGGCACGCCGAGCGCTTCGCCACCCAGATCGTCAACGACCACGTGCAGTCGGTGGACCTCGCGAGCCGACCCTTCACACTCAAGGGCGATGCGGGTCACTACAGCTGCGATGCGCTCATCATCGCCACCGGGGCTGCCGCCAAATACTTAGGGCTGCCCAGCGAGGAGAAGTTCCGCGGCCGCGGCGTGTCGGCCTGCGCCACCTGCGATGGGTTTTTCTTTCGCGGCCAGCGCGTCGCCGTGGTCGGCGGCGGCAACACCGCGGTCGAGGAGGCGCTGTACCTCTCGCACATCGCGCAGCACGTGACGCTCGTTCACCGCCGCGACAAGCTGCGTGCGGAGAAGATCCTGCAGGATCGTCTGTTTCGCGAAGTGCAGGCCGGCAAGATATCGGTGGTCTGGAACCACAGCGTCGATGAGGTGCTCGGCAACGAGCACGGCGTGACCGGCGTGCGGCTGCGCTCACTCAGCGATGCCCGCTCGCAGCAGCTCAGCGTGACCGGCCTGTTCGTCGCCATCGGCCACACCCCGAACACGGCGCTGTTCGCCGGCCAGCTCGCCATGCGCGAGGGGTACTTGAGCGTGCGCGCGGGGCTTGACGGGGATGCGACCGCCACCAGCATCGCCGGCGTGTTTGCGGCCGGCGACGTGTCCGATCATGTCTATCGCCAGGCGATCACCTCGGCCGGCGCCGGCTGCATGGCGGCCCTCGATGCGGACCGCTATCTTGAGACGCTGCACACTTGAAGCGCAGCACTGCGCACGCTTGAGCGAAGTGGAAAAGGTCGAATTTCATCGCAGCATCCAGGGGCTCGGCCCGCAGCAGTGGAACGCGCTCGGGGCGGCCGACAATCCCTTCACGCGCTATGAGTTCCTCGCAGCTCTCGAGCGCTCGCACTGCGTGGGTCCGGGCAGCGGCTGGGAGCCGCGCTACCTGACGCTGCGCGATGAGCGCGGGCTCGCCGCCGGCGCTGCCGCTTACCTGAAACGCCACTCCTTCGGTGAGTTTGTCTTCGACTTCGCCTGGGCCAAGGGTTACGAGCGCATCGGTCGGCGCTACTACCCCAAGCTCACCCTCGCCGCGCCATTCACCCCGGCCACCGGTCCGCGCCTGTTGGTGCGCGCCGACCTCGACCGCGCGCTGCACGCGGCGCGCCTGCTCGAGGAACTCGAGCGACACGCGCTCAGCCACAGCCTGTCAAGCGTTCACGCCCTGTTCCTCGATGAGGCGGCCCGCGCGGCGTGCGAGCAGCGTGGCTGGCTGCTCAGGCGCGACTGCCAGTTTCACTGGACCAATCGCGGCTATCACAGCTTCGAGGACTACCTCGCCACCTTCACCGCGGAAAAGCGCAAGAAAGCGCGCCGCGAGCGGCGCCGGGTGCAGGAGGCCGGCGTGCGCTTCGAGACGCGCTTCGGCGGGCAACTCGATGAGCCGCTCATCGATCGCATCTATGAGCTGCACCGCGACACTTTCCTGCGCCACGGCCACGAACCTTACCTGACACGCACTTTTTTCAGCGATGCGGCCAAGAACCTGTCCGACTCGCTGATGGTGAAACTCGCCCTGCACGGTCGTACCGTGGTGGCGGCGGCCATCTTCTTTTGCTGCAAGGAGGCGCTGTTCGGCCGCTACTGGGGCGCGGCGGCCGACTACCACAGCCTGCACTTCGAGACCTGCTATCACCAGGGAATCGAGTTTTGCATCGAGCGCGGCATCGCACGCTTCGAGCCCGGCACCCAGGGGGAGCACAAGGTGAGCCGCGGCTTCGAGCCGGTCATCACCTGGTCGGCGCACTACATCGCGGATCCTGACTTTCGCGCCGCCATCGGCGAGTACCTCAGCCGCGAAGCCACGCTGATCGAAGCCTACGCACTGGAGGTGCAGGCGCACGTGCCCTATCGCGGACGCCGGGCGTGAAAACCATCACCTGGCTCTCCCCGCAGGATGCGCCCGAATGGTTTCCGCCGCTCGAGCAGGCACTCGAGGAACCTTGCGGTCTGTTGGCGGCCGGTGGCGATCTTTCGAGCGAACGGCTGATCGCCGCCTACCGCCGCGGCATCTTCCCGTGGTATTCCCCCGGCCAGCCGGTGCTGTGGTGGTCGCCCGACCCGCGCGCGGTGCTGTTCCCGGAGGAGTTTCACTGCTCACGCAGCCTTGCCAAGCGGCTGCGCAACGCAGGTTTCACCTCCTCCATCGACCATGACTTCAGCGCGGTCGTCGATGGCTGCGCCGCCCCGCGCGCGGCAAGCCCGGGCACCTGGATCACCTCCGAAATGCGCGCGGCGTACCTTGAGCTGCACCGGCTCGGGTGCGCGCACAGCATCGAGATCTGGCGCGAGGATGCCCTGGTCGGCGGCCTCTACGGGGTGCGACTGGGAGGGGTGTTCTTCGGCGAATCGATGTTCAGCCGCGAGCGCGACGCCTCCAAGGCGGCCCTCGCCCACCTCGTCGCGGTGTGCCGGCGCAACAGCCTGGCGGTCATCGACTGCCAGCTGCCGTCGCGGCATCTGGGGACCCTCGGCGCCCGCACCATCCCGCGAGTTCAGTTCCAGGCGCTGCTGCGCGAACAGCTGCGTGCCCCCTCAGCGGCGCTGATGGCGCCGTGAGCGCACACCGCACGCAGGCTTTTTCGCCGATTGGCAGAGCGGCGCGCTTTGTGCTCCAATTCGCGCCCCGTAAGCCGTTTAGGGCTGTATGTCGAAAGAAGACGCGATCCAGATGGAGGGCGAGGTGGTCGAGACGCTGCCCAACACGACCTTCCGTGTGAAGCTGAAGAATGGCCACGTCGTGACAGCGCACATCTCAGGGAAGATGCGCAAAAACTACATCCGCATCCTCACCGGGGATGCGGTGACGGTGGAGATGACCCCGTACGATCTGACCAAGGGCCGCATCATCTATCGCGGCCGCTGAGGGCGCGCGAGCTGCTGCCGCCGCGCGCGTCCTCACCGAACCCGAAGCCAACTGATTGCCGGGAAAGCGAGCGGCCTTGCGGCGAACTCGCCAGGCGGCCTTAGCGTGCGGGCCGATCCCTAGGCCGGCACCGCCGGAACCTGCGCCGGCTCGTAGGTGAGCGCGAGCCCGCTGCCATCCGCGGCGATCGACACCCGCACGTGGCCCCCGCCGGCCAGCCGCCCGAACAGCAGTTCCTCGGCGAGCGGGCGCTTGATGTGCTCCTGAATGGTGCGTGCCATGGGGCGCGCACCCATCTTCGGATCGTAGCCGTGCTCGGCAATCCAGCGGCGCGCCGCATCGTCGAGCGTGATGGTGACGCCCTTCTGCTCCAGCTGCGCCTCCACTTCCAGCACCAGCTTGTCGACCACGCGCTCGATGGTCACAGGATCGAGGGCCGCGAACTGGATGACCGCGTCCAGGCGGTTGCGGAACTCGGGCGTGAAAATGCGGCGGATCGCTTCCATCCCATCGCTGGTGTTGTCGGCGTGCATGAAGCCGATGGCCGGCCGTGACATGTCCTGGGCACCCGCGTTGGTGGTCATCACGATGATCACGTGACGGAAGTCCGCCTTGCGCCCGTTGTTGTCGGTCAGGGTGCCGTGATCCATCACCTGCAGCAGCAGATTGAAGACATCCGGGTGGGCCTTTTCAATCTCATCGAGCAGCAGCACGCAGTGCGGATGCTTGGTGATGGCCTCGGTCAAAAGTCCCCCCTGGTCGAAGCCGACGTAGCCGGGCGGTGCTCCGATCAGGCGCGACACCGTATGGCGCTCCATGTACTCGGACATGTCGAAGCGCAGGAACTCCACGCCCATGGCGATCGCCAGCTGGCGCGTGACCTCGGTCTTGCCCACCCCGGTGGGACCTGCGAACAGGAAACTGCCCACCGGCTTGCGCGCTTCGCCCAAGCCCGAGCGCGCCATCTTGATGGCGGCGGCCAGCGCCTGGATCGCACGGTCCTGGCCGAAGATCACCAGCTTCAGATTGCGCTCGAGGTTCTTGAGGATCTCCTTATCGGAGGTCGAGACGTTCTTGGCCGGGATGCGCGCCATGCGCGCCACCACGTCCTCGATTTGGCGCACCCCGACGATCTCTATACGCTCGGCCACCGGCTTTAAGCGCGCCCGCGCGCCGGCCTCATCGACCACGTCGATCGCCTTGTCCGGCAGGTGACGCTCGTTGATGTGCCGGGCGGCAAGCTCGGCGGCCGCGCGCAGTGCGTCATCCGCGTAGGTGATGCCGTGGTGCTCCTCGAAGCGCGTCTTGAGGCCGAACAGGATGTCGATGGTCTCGGCCACCGAGGGCTCGCCCACGTCGATCTTCTGGAAGCGCCGCGCGAGCGCGTGGTCCTTCTCGAAGATGCCGCGGTATTCATTGTAGGTGGTCGAGCCGATGCAGCGGATCTCGCCATTGGTCAGCACCGGCTTGATGAGGTTGGAGGCATCCATCACCCCGCCCGAGGCCGCTCCCGCACCGATGACGGTGTGGATCTCGTCGATGAAGAGAATGGCGCCCGGGATCTTCTTGAGCTCGGTGATCACAGACTTCAGGCGCTTCTCGAAGTCGCCGCGATACTTGGTGCCGGCGATGAGGGCGCCCATGTCGAGGGCGTAGAGCGTGCAGTCGGTGAGAACCTCCGGAACCTGACCCTCGACGATCAGGCGCGCCAGCCCTTCGGCGATCGCGGTCTTGCCCACTCCCGCCTCCCCGACGTACAGGGGGTTGTTCTTGCGCCGGCGGCACAGGATTTCGATGGTGCGCTCGACCTCGAGCTTTCTGCCGATGAGCGGGTCGATGCGTCCGTCCTGCGCCAGACGGTTGAGATTGGTCGCGTACTTCTCAAGCGCGCTGCCGCCCTCCGCGTCGCGCTCGCCGTCCGCGCCCTGATCGTCCTTGTCGGTGGTCTTCTCCTCGGCAATCTTGGACAGGCCGTGGGAGATGTAGTTGACGACGTCCAGGCGCGTGACGTGCTGGCGGTTGAGCAGGAACACCGCATGACTCTGCTTCTCGCTGAAGATCGCGACCAGCACGTTGCCGACGCCGACCTCCTTCTTGCCGCTCGACTGCACGTGGAAGACCGCCCGCTGCAGCACGCGCTGGAAGCCGAGCGTCGGCTGCACTTCGCGCTCCTCGCCGTCCTCGAGGCGCGGAGTCGACTGGTCGATGTGATCCTTCAGTTCCTGCTTGAATTTCGTCAGATCCGCGCCGCAGGCGCGCAGCACTTCGCGCACCTTGGGGGTGTCGAGGATCGCGAGCAGCAAGTGCTCGACTGTCAGGTACTCGTGACGCGCCTCGCGCGCCTGGTGGAACGCGTCGTTCAGACAGTATTCAAGCTCGTTGGACAACACTTAAACGAACCTTTCAGGCCAGTCAGCGTTCATAAAGTCGCGAGGCGATTCACGCCTCCTCCAGCGTGCACATCAGCGGGTGCTGATGGTCGCGCGCATAAGTTGTCACCTGTGCCACCTTAGTTTCAGCGATCTCGAATGTGAAGACCCCGCACACCCCCTTACCGCGAGTGTGCACCTCCAGCATGATGCGCGTTGCGGTCGGACGATTCAGTCCGAAGAACTTTTCCAGCACGTCGACCACAAACTCCATGGGGGTGTAGTCATCGTTCAACAGCACCACGCGGTACAGCGGGGGCTGTTTGACCTCCGGCCGCGCCTCTTCTACGACGACGCCGGTGTCGGGACGAACCGGATGCGGATCGGGCATGACAGTCTCTTTATAGGGGTCGCGAAACGGCAACACAAGCCTGCCAGAATGAGGCGTAGTTACTCCTGCAGAAACAATCGCTTGAGAGCGCAAGCACTGCGCCCGTATGATGGCGCGGCTCGCGATGTGGCGCAGCCCTCGCGAAGCGCGTAAATGGGATGACACGCCGCCCCGAGGATAACCGTTGATCAGACGTTTCTAAGCCTATGAACGCCGCTTCCTGGCTCGAAGGTCTCCCCGCGCCCGATCGCTGGCGGTCGCTGCTCTTGAGTGAAGGTCCGCGCATCGCCACCGTCGTACTCGCGGTGGCGATCGCCGTACAGGCCGCCCTGATCGTCACCGACCTGGCGGGCGCCGAGCGCCACCCGGCCGGTGCCGCCGCAAGCCCGGTGCGCTCACACAGCCTTGATCTTGCCGCCATCACCAATGCCCACCTCTTCGGCGCGGCGCCCGCGGCCAAGCAGGACGGGGCCAACGCCCCGCAGACGAACATTCCCCTGGTGCTAACCGGAACCATTGCCGGCAATGATCCTCAAAACGGCCTGGCGATCCTGGGACAAACCGCACAGACCGCGAAAGTGTATGCGGTCGGAGACAAGGTTCCCGGTGGGGCAAAGCTGCATTCAGTGTACAGCGACCGCGTGGTCATCGACCGCGACGGGCAGCTCGAGTCGCTCGCACTGCCGCGGCAGGTCAGCGCGAGCGCTGCACCCCCCACGGCGGCGGCCATGCCGGCGGATAACGCCTCGATCGAGCACATGCGCCGCATGATCACCGAGCAGCCGAGTCTGCTCGCCGACGTGATGCGCCCGCAGCCGGTCATGGACCACGGCCGCATGAACGGCTTTCGGGTCTACCCGGGCAGAAACCGCCAGGCCTTCATGCGCCTCGGCCTGCGTCCGGGGGACCAGGTGACCGCCATCAACGGCACCCCGCTCGATGATCGGGACCGCGGCGAGCAGATCTTGCACACTCTGGGTAGCTCCAGTGAGGCACGCGTCACGGTCATTCGTGGCGGTCAGCAGCAGGATCTGTCTTTGAACATTGCCCAGGTGGAGCAGGAAGCCGACAGCCTGGCCACGCAGTCGCAGGCGTCGCCGAATGCGGGCCTGCCCGCGGGGGCCGAGCCGCCGCCCGCCACTGCCATGCCGCCTCCGGAGCCACCGCCTGCGGGCGAACCCGGCGGCCAGTAGCGGCCGGCGCTGAATTTCGGGGGAAGAGTCGTAATGACAGGTTCACGTTCAATTGCCGTCTGCGCGTTCGCGGTCGTCCTGGCCGCCTCGCTCGCCGCCGCGCAGCCGCAAACGCCGCTGCCGGCCCAGGCCCTGCCGCCGGCCCCGCAGTCGCAGCGCATTACGCCCAACTTCAAGGACGCCGATATCACCCAGATCGCCGAGGCCGTCGCCGCGGCCACCGGCAAGAACTTCATCATCGACCCGCGGGTGCGCGCGCAGGTGACGATGCTGTCCGCGACCGCGATGTCCCCGGCGCAGTTCTACGAGGCCTTCCTCTCGATCCTGCAGGTGTACGGCTTCATCGCGGTGCCCTCCGGAAACGTGGTCAAGATCCTGCCCGATGCCAACGCGCGCTCGATCCCGGCTCTCGACCTGCCCGATCACGTCAGTGCCACCTCGGATGAGATCGTGACCCAGGTGCTGGATGTGAAGAACGTCAGCGCGGCGCAGCTGGTGCCGATCCTAAGGCCGATGGTGCCGCAGTACGGGCACCTGGTGGCGGTGCCTTCCGGCAACATCCTCATCATCACCGACCACGCCAGCAACGTGAACCGCATGATGCGCATCATCCGGCGCATCGACCAGGTCGGCAATCAGGATCCGGAGATCATCACCCTCACCAACGCCTCGGCGGCCGAGATCGTGCGGGTGGTGAATTCGCTCTATCAGGGCGCGGCCGCCAGCGAGGGCGTCGCCGTGAAGGTGGTGGCGGATGAGCGCTCCAACAGCATCCTGATCGCCGGCGATCAGGCGCAGCGCCTGCGCATCCGCGCGCTGGTGGCGCACCTGGACACCCCGCTCGAGGCCGGCGGCGATACGCGCGTGCGCTACCTGCACTACGCCGAAGCCGAGAAGCTCGCCCCGAAACTCAAGGAGCAGATGACCGGCATCGCCCAGGCAAGCGGCGCACCCGGTGCCCCAGGGGCCGCCGGTGCCGGCGGACCGGCGGCCGCCCAGGCGGAAAAGAACGCCATGGTGTGGGCGGACCCGGTCAACAACGCACTGGTGATCACCGCCCCACCCAAGATCATGCACGCGGTCATGGACATCGTCGACAAGCTCGACATCCGCCGCCCGCAGGTGCTGGTGGAAGCCATCATCGCCGACATCGACTTCGACAAGGACGCGGAACTGGGCGTCAACTGGGCGGCCTTCTCCAACGGCAGCAACGTGCCGGCCGGCGCCTTCGTCAGCCCGGTCGGCGGCACCAGCATCGTGGACCTCGCCGGCGCGATTCAGAACCCGGCCAATGCGACCACGACGCTGTTACAGGGAACCACGCTCGGCATCGGCCGGGTCGGCGGCAACGGGCTTAACTTCGCCGCCATGCTGCGCGCGATCCGCTCCGACACCGACGACAACGTCATCGCCACCCCTTCCGCGGTGACCATGGACAATCAGGAAGCGGAACTGAAGGTGGCGCAGGAGGTGCCCTTCATCACCGGCCAGTTCACCAACACCAATGCCTCCACCGGCGGCACCGTCAATCCCTTCCAGACCATCCAGCGCGAGGAGGTCGGCACGATCCTCAAGATCACCCCGACAATTTCCGCGGAGGGGCGCTCGGTGATGCTCAAGATCTCCATCGAGAGCTCGAGCATCGGCCAGAAACCGGCCGGGGCGGTGGATCTGGTCACCAACAAGCGCACCGTGACCACCACCGTCATGATCGAGGACGGCGGCATCGTGGTGCTCGGCGGACTGATCGAGAACGACACCTCCAAGGGCGAGAACCGCGTGCCGTTCCTGGGCAACATCCCGATCATCGGCTACCTGTTCAAGACCCGTAACGAGAGCAACACCAAGAACAACCTGATGATCTTCATCCGCCCGAAGATCCTGCGCGACGAGGGCCAGACCGCCTACGAGACGGATCTGAAGTACAACTACATGCTCGAGCAGCAAAAGGGCATCAACACCGGCCACGAGGCCCTGCCGCTGCTGCCCGGAGTCAAGCGCGGCGCCCTGCCGCCGCTCGCGCAGCCTGACCCCGGTATACCGTCCAACGGCTCGGCCTCACCCCAGGGCCAGGTGGCGCCGGAGACGAGCCCGCCCGTGAGCGCACCGCCGGGCGCTGCCCCGTCCTCGCCGCCCTCGGGCGCAACGGTAGCGCCGGTGGCCCCCGGCGCGCCCGCACCCGACAGCACGGCGACGCCGGTGCCCTCACCCGCTCCACCCCCACAGGGAAAACAATGAGCGAGAACAGCTCACGCGTTGCCCTGGTGGCCGACGCGCAGTCCGCCCGCCGGCTGCCGTTTGCGTTCGCCAAGCGCCACGGCGTGCTGGTGAAGGGCGTGGTCGATGGGGTGGCCGAGTGCACCTACCGCGATACCGCATCGCCACAGGCCTTGGCGGAGGTGCGCCGTTACCTGCGCCGTGCGGTGCGTCTGGAGAGAGTGCCCGAGGCCCAGTTCGATGAGCTGCTGCGCCAGTCGTACGAGGCAGGCTCCGATGCCATGCAGGCGATGGGCGGCCTCGATGACACCACCGATCTTGCGCACCTGGCGCTCGATCTGCCCGAGCAGGCCGACCTTCTCGACAGCGACGACGACGCCCCGATCATCCGGCTGATCAACGCCGTGCTCACCCAGGCGGTCAAGGAGAACGCCTCGGATATCCATATCGAGCCGTTCGAGAACCGCCTGGTGATCCGCTTCCGCGTGGATGGGGTGCTGCGCGAGGTGCTGCAGTCCAAGCGCGCGGTGGCGCCGCTGGTGGTCTCGCGCGTCAAGGTGATGTCGCGGCTGGACATCGCCGAGAAGCGTCTGCCGCAGGACGGGCGCATCAGTCTGAAGATCGCAGGACGCGCGGTCGATGTGCGCGTCTCGACCATCCCTTCCGGTCACGGCGAGCGCGTCGTGCTGCGAATCCTGGACAAGCAGGCCGGCAAGCTCGACCTCAATTCGCTGGGCATGGATCCGCGCACCCAGGCATCGATCGACGAGATGATCCACAAGCCCCACGGGATCATCCTGGTCACCGGTCCCACCGGCTCCGGCAAGACCACGACGCTGTATGCGGCGCTCGAGCGCCTCAACGACAACACGCGCAACATCATGACGGTCGAGGATCCGATCGAGTACTACATCGACGGCATCGGCCAGACCCAGGTCAATACCAAGGTCGAGATGACCTTCGCGCGCGGCCTGCGCGCGATCCTGCGCCAGGACCCCGACGTGGTCCTGATCGGTGAGATCCGCGATCTTGAGACCGCGCAGATCGCCGTGCAGGCGAGTCTCACCGGACATCTGGTGCTCTCGACGCTGCACACCAACACCGCCGCCGGCGCCATCACGCGCCTGCGCGACATGGGCATCGAGCCGTTCCTTTTGTCCTCGAGCCTGATCGGGGTGCTGGCGCAGCGCCTGGTACGCGTGCTCAGCCCCGACAGCAAGCAGCCGTTCCAGGCCGGCGAATACGAGCGCCGCCTGCTGAACTTAAGTCCCGATGAGCCTTCGCCGACCCTGTACCGTCCGGGGCGCGACACCACCGGCGGCTATCGGGGCCGCTCGGGCATCTACGAGATGATCATCGTCGATGACTCGATGCGCACCATGATCCACGACGGGGTCTCCGAGCAGGAAATCGAGCGGCACGCGCGCCTGACGACCCCCTCGATCCGCGACGACGGGCGCGCCCGGGTGCTGCGCGGGGAAACCACCATCGAGGAAGTGCTCAGGGTCACGCGCGAGGACTGAAGCTTTGGGCGCGTTCGAATACACCGCGCTGGATCCTGCCGGCAAGGAACGCAAGGGCATCCTCGAGGGCGACACGCCCCGCCACATCCGCCAGCTGCTGCGCGAGCAGCAGCTGCTGCCGGTCACCGTCTCGGAAGTCGCCCAGAAGGAGGCCAAGCGCCAGCGCTCCTTCAGCCTGATGCGGCGGGTGTCCTCGGCCGACCTTGCCCTCTTCACCCGCCAGCTGGCCACCCTGGTGCGCGCAGGATTGCCGCTCGAGGAATCGCTGCTGGCAGTCTCGCAGCAGACCGAGAAGCCGCGCATCCAGAGCATCGTGCTCGGGGTGCGGGCGCGCGTCATGGAAGGCCACACCCTGGCCGATGGCTTCACCGACTTCCCGCGGGTGTTCCCGGAGATCTACCGCGCGACGGTGGCAGCCGGGGAGCAGTCGGGACATCTTGATAACGTGCTCGAGCGGCTGGCCGACTACACCGAGGGGCGCGATCAGCTGCGCCAGAAGGTGCTGGGGGCGATGCTCTACCCGATCGTGCTCAGCGTCATCTGCTTTGCGATCGTGTGCGCGCTGTTGGTGTACGTCGTGCCGCAGGTGGTCTCGGTCTTCCAGGCGAGCAAGGCGAAGCTGCCGCTGATCACGACGCTGCTCATCAATATCAGCGCGTTCCTGCGCTCCTACGGGATCTATCTGGCCATCGTCGCCTTCATCGGCGTGGTGATCTTCCGGCGCTCGCTGCGCAATCCTGCCGCACGCCGGCGTTTCCACCTGGCGCAACTGCGCATGCCCATGATCGGCAAGCTCACGCGCGGCTTCAATACCGCCCGCTTCACGCGCACCTTCAGCATCCTGGCGGCCAGCTCCGTGCCGGTCCTGGAGGCGCTGCGCATCGCCGGCGAGGTGGTCACGAACCTGCCCATGCGCGATGCGGTGGCCGATGCGGCGGCGCGCGTGCGGGAGGGGGCGCCCATCGGCCGCTCGCTGGCCGTGAGCCGGCTGTTCCCGCCCATGACCATTCACCTCATTTCCAGCGGCGAGTCGAGCGGCCAGCTCGAGAACATGCTCGAACGTGCCGCGATCAGTCAGGAGCGTGAGCTCGACGGGCTGCTGGCGGCCATCGTGGGGCTGCTCGGGCCGATGATGATCGTGCTCATGGGTCTTTTCGTCATGGGTATCGTCTTTGCCATGCTGCTGCCGATCTTCCAGATGAACAACCTGATCCACTGATGGGCGTTTCGGCCGATGCGGCCCCGACCGGAAGCGCTTCACAGACTGGGCGCGTGATATTGCCATCGTCACGTGATCTGATTTAATTTCGCGCCGTCAAATTCCTGCAGGACTCAAGTCCCGCATGAGCGAGAAGCCGGAATCAGAGTTTGAGGACGAGGAAGCCGACGAACCTGTCATCGAGGACGGGGACGTCGACCTTGACCAGGTCACCAAGGATCTCGACCTGGCGAAGCGGCGTGGCCAGAAAGCGGGCGATCCGGCCTGGCGGCGCCTGGAACGGCTGCTCGAGGACAAGCACACCGCAGAGCTCACCAGCGATTTCGAGGACTACGAGATCGGCATCGACGGTGAGGGTGGGCGCAAGCCGCGCCGCAAGCCCGCCCGTTAGTGGAAATCGCGCGAACGCGTCGCAAGCTGCCCGAGCAGCTGCGAGCGGTCGATCAGGCGGCGGGCGATGAGATGGATAACGCCGTCCTGCTGCTGCAGCTGCCCGCGCACCTCGAGCAGCCGCGATTCGAGCAGCGCGCGGCGCTGGGCACTCGCGATGCGCTCCCAGACGATGACATTGACCTGCCCGCTCTCATCTTCGAGCGTAAGGAAGGTCACCCCACTTGCGGTCGCCGGGCGCTGACGCATGAGGACGATGCCGGCGGTGCGCACCTGCGTGCCGGAGCGCGCCCGCGCCAGCTCCGCAGCCGGCAGGAGCTTTTGCGCATTCAGCTGCGCCCGCAGCAGCGCAAGCGGATGCCGCCCGAGCGTCATGCCAATGGAAGCATAGTCGGCGACGATCGACTGTCCCTCGGTGGGGGCATTCAGCAGCGGGCGCCCCTCGAGCGCCTGCGCCTCTTTGAGCGGTGCAGGCGCAAGCGGCAGCGCGCGCTCGGTACCGGCCACCTCCCAGAAAGCCAGATGACGGTTACCGCTTAGCGCACCCAGCGCACCGGCGGCCGCCAGCGCCTCAAGATCTCCCCGATCGAGCGCAGCTCGCGCGCAAAGATCCGACACGCTGGCAAAGGCACGCTCCGCGCGCGCCGCGGCGAGGCGCGCCGCGCCCGCCTCCGAAAGGGATTTCACCAGCCGCAGCCCCAGACGCAGCGCCGGCTCCCCGTCGCAGCGCCGCTCAAGCGTCGACTCCCACTGACTTGCCATCACATCCACGGCGCGCACTTCCACCCCGTGCGTGCGCGCATCGCGTACCAGCTGCGCGGGGGCATAAAAGCCCATCGGCTGACTGTTGAGCAGCGCACAGGTGAAGGCCGCCGGCTCATAGCACTTGAGCCAGGCGGAGTCATACACCAGCAGCGCAAAGCTCATGGCGTGCGAGTTGTGGACGACGAGGTTGTTCGCCAGGAAATTGTGATCCCCCTCGATGTGCAGATCGTATGTCGGTTCCTCGCCAAGCCTCTCTATCGAGACCACCTTATCCCAATAGATATCGGAGGCCGCTGATCGCGCGAATTCTTGCGAACGCAAAGCGGATGCTCCGAATAAGGGTAGTGAACGCGCAGAAGCCACGAAACTTCCGATCTCCAGGTGTCCCAGAGCACCCCACCCTGCAGGGGTCAGAAAGGGATGCTCCGCCGTCGCCGTAATCGTGTGACCCAGGGCAGTGCGCAGACGTCGAACCGGCTTTATGCCACTTGCCCGCGCTGCCACTACCCGACGACGCTGCAGGCGCAGGTTCGAATCACACGCGAGCGTCGCAGCCAGTAGGATACGGCCCGCCACCACATCCTCTATCCTGACCCACTGGCCCGAGTCCGCATCCACCACCCGCGTCTCGCCGCTGACACATTGCGGGAAGCCATACTCGCCAAAGCCGAGCATCTGCTGGTAGATGCGCTGCGCGAACTCCTGCGGGTAACCGCGCGCCTGCATGCCCAGCAGCAGCCGCTCTCGAAACGGATCAAGTCCCCCGGTCCTCTTCCAGGCGCCCATCGCGCGGCGCAGCGCATCCGCCTCCCCCGGCGAGAAACCCGCCGCGACGATGGCGATCTGCATCACCTGCTCCTGGAAGATCGGTACCCCCAGGGTACGGTGCAGCACCGCGCGTACCTCCTCGCCCGGATATTCCACCGCCTCAAGTCCGCAGCGGCGCCTCAGGTACGGGTGCACCATGTCGCCCTGGATCGGACCCGGGCGCACGATCGCGACCTCGATGACGAGGTCGTAGTAGCAGCGCGGCTTTAAGCGCGGCAGCATGGCCATCTGCGCGCGCGACTCGATCTGGAACACCCCGAGGGTGTCGGCGCGGCACACCATGTCATAGACCCTGGGGTCTTCCGCCGGCAGGCCGCCGAGCGTGTGCCGGGTGCCGCGATAATCGTTCACCAGCGCAAAGGCACGCTTGAGCGCCGTCAGCATGCCGAGCGCCAGCAGATCCACCTTCAAAAGGCCCAGATCGTTGAGGTCGTCCTTGTCCCACTGCACGACGGTGCGCTCGGGCATGGCGGCATTCTCGACGGGCACCAGCTCCTCCAGCAGGCCCTGCGAGATCACAAAACCGCCGACGTGCTGCGAGAGGTGGCGGGGGAAGCCGGGGAAGGCGATGAGCTCGGCGGCCAGCGGCAGCAGCCGCTTGAGCCAGGGACTGCCCACATCAAAGCCCGCCGCGGCAATGCGCTCGCTGAGCGCCGCGCTGCCGTCCCACCACTGCATGACCTTCGCCAGCTTGCCGCTCTCAGCGGCACTAAGGCCAAACGCCTTGCCAAGATCGCGCAGCGCGCTGCGCGGCCGGTAGGCGATGACGGTGGCCGCAAGCGCGGCGCGTTCGCGGCCGTACTTATGGTAGACGTACTGCAGCACCTCCTCGCGCCGCTCATGCTCGAAGTCGATGTCGATGTCGGGCGGCTCGTTGCGCTCGCGCGAGATGAAGCGCTCGAACAGGAGAGCGGCGCCGCGCTGCGGATCCACCGAGGTGACGCCCAGGCAATAGCACACGCGCGAATTGGCGGCGGAACCGCGGCCCTGACACAGGATCCCCTGGCGGCGGGCGTAGGCGACGACATCCTGGACGGTGAGAAAGTACGGCTCGTAGCCAAGCTCTGCGATGAGCGCGAGCTCGTGCTCGATGGCGACGCGCTCGAGGTCCGGTACGCCTTGCGGCCAGCGCCAGCGGGCACCTTCTTCCGTGAGACGTCGCAGGTAGCTGGTCGGCGTTTCTCCTGCGGGGACCAGTTCACGCGGATATTCGTAGCGCAGCTCATCGAGGCAGAAGTGGCAACTGCCCGAGAGCTCCACGCTGGCCTCCAGCAAGGCCGGTGGATAGAGGCGCGCCAGGCGTGCACGCTCGCGCAGATAGCGCTCGCCGTTGGCGTACAGCCGTGAACCGGCCTGCGCGATCGGCACGTTCAGGCGAATGGCGGTGAGCGCATCCTGCAGGCGCCGGCGCGCGCGCACGTGCATGTGCACATCGCCACTGGCGATGAGGGGAAGTGCGTACTGCGCGCCAAGCTCGGTGAGCGCGGCAAGACGCGCGCCGTCCTCGCCCGCGCGCAAAAGTTCGACCGCAATCCGCAGGCGCCCGGGAAACCGCTCGTGCAGCCAGCGCAGCTGTTCGGGTGAGGGCCGCGCCGCGGGCAGCCACAGGATGAAGCAGTGCTCGCAAGGCAGCGCGGTGAGGTCGGCGCGCGTGAGCGCGTACTGTCCCTTGTCCGCCGCACGCCGGCCGCGGGTGATGAGACGGCACAGTGCGGCATAGCCGCGCCGGTCGGTGGCCAGCGCCACGAACTTCAAACCGCAGGTGAGGCGAAACTCAGCGCCGATGATGAGCTTGAACTGGCGCTGCTTTGCCGCCATGTGCGCGCGCACCACACCGGCCACCGAGCACTCATCCGTGATGGCGAGCGCCTGGTAGCCGAGCGCGTCCGCGCGCTCCACCAGCTCGTGCGCATGCGAGGCGCCGCGCAGGAAAGTGAAGTTCGACAGGCAGTGCAGCTCTGCGTACGCGGGAGTTTTCAACCGAAGATGCCGTGCAGGAACCAGCCATGGGGGGCGCTGCGATCGCGGAACACCCACAGCCGCACACCATGGGCATCGAGCGCGCTGTAGTAATCGCGTGCAATGTCACCCCCGTCCCACCAGCCGCTCTCGATACGTTCCGGTTCACTGACGAGGCGCAGCGCACCTGAGCGCCGCGGCAGTCCGTCCCGCACCTCAAGCGGCTGCGGCGCGGGCAGGATCCACAGCGGACGGCGCGCCGCGGCTTGAGGTTCGCCGACTGCAGAAGCTGCGGTGCGTGCCGTCGCAGCGGCCGGCTCGGTCACCGTCCAGGCGCATTCCGGCCGGTGTCCTTCACGCAAGGCCAGACCCTGCACCGCTCCAGACCCCAAGCGTGCGCGCAGTCTTTCGATGAGATCAGCGCTGACCGCTGCCGCATCACCGCCCTGCTCGCCGGGTTGCCACAGGCTCCCCGAGCCCGGCAGATGCGCCACCGGAGCCTGCGCGCGCAGCTCGCAGGCGCGCACCGGTTCTGGCAGCACGAGCGCATTCAGGCGCTCGCTGAACAGCTCCGCCAGGCGCTTTGCGTCGCTGCAGGGAGCGGCGAGTGAGAGCACGCAGTGCGTCGCCGGGGCGTGACGGTGCCACAGGCGGCATTCGAGCTGCTCCACGCCGCTCTGGCGGGCGGTGAGGAAGCCCGCCAGAGCGGTGAACAGCGGCACGAGAGCTTCAAGCAGCCGCCCGTGATCGCGGATCTCGTAGTCGAGTTCGCGACGGCGCCGAAAGCGCTCGCGGGCGCGAAAGCTCGCACGCATATCCGGCATGCGGCCGGTGAGCCGATCGAGCATGGCGAGCTGCGCGGCTCCGAAGCGGCGCGCGAAGGCGGCACGCGGCAGACGCAGCACCCCGCCGATGGTGCGCACCCCCATGCGCGATAGGCGCAGCACCGTCTCTTCGGGCCAGCGCAGGGCGCTAAGCGGCAGAGGCGCCAGTTGTCCGATGAGCTGCGCCAGCTCGGTGATGACGGGCGACTTGCCGGCACGGGCCGCGGTGAGCGCCGCCAGCGGCGTGGGGGCGAACGCGAGCAGCGCTTGCACCTCGTGGCGAAGACACTCGTGCATGAGTTCGCTGCGCAGGCCGGCAAGTCCTGCGAACAGGTGCAGGCTCCCCCTGACCTCGAGCAGCAGGCCGTCCGGGGGCACCAGACTCACGCGCGGCGTGAAGCGCTGCGCGCTCACCGCCAGCTGTTCGAGCTTTTGCGCCGAATCGAATCCGGGAAGATGCACCGCTGCCCACAGCTGCGATGCGATGGGTGCGGCGCGTGCCGAAGGCACCACCGCGCGCAGCGGCGCACCCCGCTCAGCGTGCCCCGTGGCGGGCACTGTGAGGAGAACTCGGAGCAGTCGCTCACTCATTGCAGTCTTTCGAAGGCTTACGTCCAGGACAGATCGAGCGAGGCGCGGTGAGTGGTGCGGCCCTTCAAAAGGGTGATGCGTGCGCCTGCGGTCAGAGGCTCAAGGCCTAAGCGCAATACGGCGGCAGACGCCTCGCCGGCGGCGCGGCGCGGACGAAACAGCACCCCGAGCGTGCGGCCCCGCTCGGCCGCAAGTTGCAGGCGGCGCAGGTCACGTGCCTTGGGTTGGCGCAGCCAGGCGAGCACCGCATCGCAGGCGCCTGAACCCAGGGTCTGCTCGAAAGCCCAGGAGGGCCGCGCCCCTCCCACCACCGCCACCCGCTCGAGCACGATCCCGCGGGCGGCAAGCGCGGGCGCAAAGGGCGTGAGCGGAGGGGCCACCCACACGCACCAGCGTGCGGAGGAGGCGCGCGTCAGAGCGGCGAGCGCGGGCAGCAGCAAGGACAGTTCCCCGCTGCCGAAACGGGCAACGAGGATCTCGATCAGGCCGGTGCGTGGCCAGCCTTGATCGGGCAGGAACTCATCCAGCGCCGCAAAGCCGGAAGGCAATCCCAGCCGCCGCGCGGCGCTGCGGCCGCGCCAGATGGCCGGATGCTCGAGCAGCCGAGTAAGTTTCGGATCGCCGAGAGCCATGGTTTGATGCGCAAAGCGAAGTCACATCAGGCCGCTCGTGCGGCCCCGGCGCACCACGCCCACGACGATCCCCTCGATCAAGAGCGGCTCCTCCTTCAGATCCACCTTGATGGGCTCGAAAGCGGAGTTCTCGGGCAACAGCCACACGATGGAGCCTTCCTGGCGATAGCGCTTCACGGTGACCTCGTTCTCGAGCCTCGCCACCACGATCTGGCGGCTGCGCACTTCCGAGGTGCGGTGCACGGCAACCAGATCCCCGTCCAGGATCCCCGCATCTTTCATACTCATGCCGATCACCTTCAGGAGGTAATGCGGCCGCGGCTGAAACAGCCCCGGATCGATCTGCAGCCGTGCCTCGAAATTCTCCTCAGAAAAGATAGGCTTACCGGCTGCTACCCGGCCGATGAGCGGCAGCCCCATCTGCTCGCGGATGGTGTCCTTCAGCTGAATGCCCCGGGAAGTGCCCGGAACGAGCGCGATAACGCCCTTGCGGGCCAGTGCCCGCAAATGCTCCTCGGCGGCGTTGGCCGAACGGAACCCCAGCTCAAGGGCGATCTCGGCCCGCGTCGGCGGCATCCCGGTCTCGGAAATGAAGCGCTGGATCAGGCGCAGGATCTGAGTCTGGCGAGGGGTGAGGTCGGACATATAAACCTACCTGTTTATATATACAGCTACTGTGATTATATCCAGATCGAAGGCTTCGGCAAGAGGTGAAGGGGCCGGGGTGGGAATTTCTCCCGCCGCACTGATCGAAAGCGGGCAAACGGGGGCGACAGGGCCTGTGCTGGGCAGTGCGCACGCTTACGCAAGCGAGGCGGTTCGCGGCGATTAAAAATTCTTAAGGAACAGACAGGAGCGACAGCAAACACATCCCTGACGCTGCCCGCGCGTCCCCACGCGCTGATGCAACCGCCGAAAATTCCCGCTGCAAACGCACCCGGTGCCTGCACCTGACATCAAAGAAGCGCGCCAAAGCAACTGTCGCGGCAAGAAGACACAGAGCGATGTTTGGAGTTGCATTCCGGGGTCAAATTTGCTTCAGTTGCGCGCGGCGAAGACGGCGGAACTTGCCCACCGGCCTCGCATCGGTTATCAGGATCCCGAATCAACAACCCAAAGGGGACGTTTATGAAGTGCGCGAGTGTTGTGAAGGCGGCAGCTGCCGTGGCAATGGTGGTTGGACTGGCGGCATGTACGGATCTGAAGCCCCTCCAGGCTGATATTGCGGATCTGAAGGCTCAGGTTGCCAAGCTGCAGGGTGATACGGCGGCGGCGAAGAGCTCGGCTGATCAGGCCAACAGCGCCGCCCAGGCGGCCAGCCAGGCGGCCAGTGGTGCACAGAGCACGGCCAACCAGGCGTTGGCGGCGGCACATGCCAGCCAGTCGTGCTGCGATGCGACCAACGAAAAGATCGACCGGATGTTCAAGCGCTCCGTATCGAAGTAATACAGGTTTCGAGCGTTCAAGACGCTGCGCGCTTGCGCGGCGTCTTTTTTCGTGCGTCCTGAAAGGCGCTCGGCGCAGCGCCGCCGTCAGTAGCGGATCAGTGCCGAGCCCCAGGTAAAGCCCCCGCCGAACGCCTCCAGCAGCATCAGGTCGCCGCGCCGGATGCGCCCATCGCGCACCCCGACATCCAGCGCGAGCGGCACCGAAGCGGCAGAAGTATTGCCGTGCTCCTGCACGGTCACGATCACCTTTTCCATCGGGATCTCGAGCCGCTTCGCGGTGGCCTGGATGATGCGGATGTTCGCCTGGTGCGGGACCAGCCAGTCCAGCGCGCTACGGTCGAATCCATTCGCTGTCAGCGATTCGTCCACCGACTGACCGAGCTTGGCGACGGCCACCTTGAAGACCTCGCTGCCGGTCATCCTGATGGCCAGCGGCAGCTCAAAGCCGGTCGACACGCCGCTGGCGCAGTAGAGCATGTCCTTGTAGTGACCATCCGAATGCAGGTGCGTCGAGAACACTCCGGGTGTCTGATCCGGCTCGAGCACCACCGCCCCCGCCCCGTCGGCAAACAGCACCGCGGTGGTGCGATCCTTCCAGTCGGTGATCCTCGAGAGCGTTTCGGCGCCCACCACGAGACAGCGCTGCGACTCCCCGCAGCGCACGTACTTGTCGGCGATTGACAGCGCATACATAAAGCCCGCGCAGGCGGTCTCGAGGCTGAAGGCCGGCACACCGCGACAGCCCAGGCGCTGCTGCAGAAGCGTCCCGCAGTTGGGGAACACCAGGTCCGGGGTGGTGGTGCCGAAAGCGATGAAGTCGACATCAGCCGGTGCGACACCGGCCGCCTCGAGCGCACGGCGTGCGGCATGCTCGGCCATGTCAACCGTCGTCTCCCCGTCCGCGGCAACGTGGCGGCGTTCGATGCCGGTGCGGCTGCGGATCCACTCATCGGTGGTATCGACCATCCGCTCCAGGTCCTGGTTGGTGAGGGTCTTCTCGGGCAGATACGAGCCGGTGCCTGAGATGCGCGAATAGATCAATTGGCCGCCCCCTGCGTGTGCAGTGCCCGTGCGATGTGCGAGGTCACGTCGCGCCGTGCCGCGAGCGCCGCCGTGCCGACGGCGCGCGCGAAAGCGACACCGTCGGCGCTGCCGTGGCTTTTTACCACGATCCCGGTCAGCCCGACCATGCACGCGCCGTTGTAGCGACGCGGATCAAGTCCTGCGGCGGCGCGCCTGAGCACCCGCCGCGCGGCAAGCCCGGCGAGGCGGTCGAGGAAGGAGGCCTGGAACTCCTGGCGCAGCCGGTCGGCGATCAGCCGCGCGACGCCCTCCATGGTCTTGAGGGCAACGTTGCCGGTGAAACCGTCGGTGACCACCACGTCCACACCGCCCGAAAAGATGTCGTTGCCCTCGACGAAGCCGACGTAGTTCAAGGCGCTCGGGCCGAGCAGCGCGTGCGCCGCCTGTACCCCCTCGGTGCCCTTGATGTCCTCCTCGCCGATGTTGAGCAGGCCGACGCGCGGGCTGGCCACACCGTAGACCTCGCGCGCCACGATCGTCCCCATCGCGGCGAACTGCAGCAGCTGCTCGGGCGTCGCCTTGGTGTTGGCGCCCAGATCGAGCATGTGGGTGAGTCCGTGGGCGGCAGGAATGGCGGAAATGATCGCGGCGCGCTCGACCCCAGGCAGCGTGCGCAGCACGAAGTGAGCGATCGCGGTCAACGCACCGGTGTTGCCGGCACTGACGCAGGCGCAGGCGCGTCCCTGGTGCACCTGGTCGATGGCCAGGCGCATGGAGGAGTCTTTCTTGCGGCGGATGGCCTCGCGCGGCTTGTCATCCATCGCGACGACCTGGCTTGAGGGGTGAACCGCGGCGCGCTCGCGGATCGCCGCCGGAACTGCCGCGAGCGCGGCGCAGATGATGTTGGGATCGCCGACCAGCAGGGCGCGCAGTTGCGGATCGTCGGCCAGCGCGCGCAGCGCACCGGCAACGTATTCACGCGGCTCGTGGTCGCCGCTCATCACATCGATCGCGATCGGCAGCACGCAGGCCCTTTGGGTCCGGCGCAGAGCTTAGGGCGTCAGTCCTTGTCTTCGCTCTCGGCGGGCTTCTCGATCACGCGCTTTCCGCGATAGAAGCCGTCGGGCGTAATGCGATGGCGCAGGTGAGTCTCACCCGACTGCGGATCGCTCGACAACGCCGGCTTCGCAAGCCCGTCATGCGAGCGGTGCATGCCGCGTCGTGAGGGTGTCTTGCGGCTTTTTTGAACAGGCATGTATCAACTCCTGACTCGAATTCGCACGAATTCAACGTTTCAACAGCTCGGCGAGGCCGGCAAACGGCCGGTGCGTCTCGCTGCCGGGCTCCGCGGGCGCCGCCGGGCATTCGCCGGCGCCCTCGTGCAGCGGCACGATCGGCAGGCTCAGCAGCAGCTCCTCGGTGATGAGCTCGCCGACGCTGATGCGCCCGCCGGCGGCCAGCACCGGCTCAAGATCGGCGGGCACTCGTTCCGCTTCCGCTTCGCTCGCGACCAGCGCCACCCGCGTGTGCACGTCAAGCGCTCGCTCCATCGGCCGCATGCAGCGCTGGCACTCCAGCGTTGCGCTGCCGTTCAGGTCGATCTGCGCGACCGCAACGCCCTTGTCTCGCCCGAAGCGCAGGTGCCCGCGCACCCGACCCGTGAGTCCCTCACGCAGCTGCGGCAGCTGCGCGAGCGAGACATCGAACTCAACGTCGGCCGCGCCGTCGGCCAGCCGGTCGACCTCGAGCGGCTTCGACGAGGGCGGCAACATGGGGCGCGTATGATAGGTAGCGAGTGTGCCCAAGTCAAAACGGCTTTGGGGCTAAGCTATTGTTTCTCGAAGGCGATTCCTGCCACCGTGACACGCATGCCCGCGCTGATCCTGGCCTCCACTTCCCGCTACCGGCGCACCCTTCTGGAGCGCTTCGGCGTGCCTTTCAAGACCCTTGCGCCAGGGGTCACCGAGGAGCACCGGCCCGGCGAGTCGCCGCCCGCGCGTGCGCTGCGGCTGTCGCTGGAGAAAGCCCGCGCCGTCGCGCTGGCCCACCCGGGCGCGCTCGTGATCGGCAGCGATCAGGTCGCAGCGCACGCGGAGTGCGTACTGGACAAGCCCGAGGATGCGGTGCGCTGCCGGCAGCAGCTGCGCGAGCTGTCCGGCAACACTGCACGCTTTTACACCGGCTGCGCCGTGCTCGGCGGCGCGGGCCTTGAGCTGACGCACCTCGATACCACGACGGTCGTGTTTCGCACCCTGCAGCAGAACGAGATCGAGCGCTACGTGATGCGCGAGCAGCCTTATGACTGCGCGGGCGGCTTTAAGGCGGAAGGTCTCGGAATCTGCCTGTTTGAGCGGATCGAAAGTGAGGATCCGAGCGCCCTCATCGGCTTGCCCCTGATCTGGCTCGCCGGGGCGCTGCGCGCTGCCGGCTACGCGCTGCCTTGAGGTTCGAGAGCTGATCCAGCACCCCAGCCAGTTCCGGCGGCAACGGGGTGTTGACACTGAACTCCCCGCCCTGCGGCCACACGAAGCTCACGCTGCTGGCATGCAGGAACATGCGGCCGAGCCCGAGCGCGCGCAGCTCGCTGTTGAATGCGGCGTCGCCGTATTTGTCATCCCCCGCCACCGGATGGCCGGCATGGGCGGCGTGCACACGGATCTGGTGCGTGCGGCCGGTGCGCAGGATGACCTCCATGAGCGTCGCGGTCTTGCCGAAGAACTGCACCGGGCGAAACTCGCTGAGCGAGGCCTTGCCGTTCGGGTCTGCCCGCACGGTGCGCTCACGGCCCACGCGCGTATCGGTGCGCAGCGGCACGTCGATGCGCTTGGCGCCAAGATCCCACGGGCCCTTCACCAGCGCGAGGTAGCGCTTCTCGAAGCCATCCTCGCGCAGCAGCGCATGCAGGATGCGAAGTGGCGCCGCGCGCCGCGCGATCAGCAGACACCCGCTCGTGTCACGGTCCAGCCGGTGCACGAGTTCCAGGGTTTCCTCGGGCCTGAGCGAGCGCAGCGCCTCGATGACCCCGAAACTCACCCCGCTGCCCCCGTGCACGGCAATGCCGGCGGGCTTGTCGAGCACCAGTAGCTTGTCGTCCTCGTAGACAATGGCCCTGCCGATCTGCTCGGACAGCTGAACCGGAGCGCGCCCGGGCTTGCCGGGCGGCAGCAACCGCACCGGCGGGATACGGATCTTGTCGTGCAGCTGTACGCGCGTCTCGGGACCGGCGCGCCGGCCGTTCACGCGTACCTCGCCCTTACGGATCACGCGCTGGATGCGGCTGCGGGGCAGGCCCGCGAGGCGCCGCTGCACGTAGTTGTCCAGGCGCTGGCCGGCCTCATCCTCGCCGACCTCAAAATGCTGCACCGGGGTGCGAATCTCGCGTGGATCGGGTGTGGACACGTGGCTTTTCGCGTAAGGCATTGTTTCTACAATGGTCTGTCGAGTATACTCTGCGGGTCGTCCGCAATTCGGACGCACCATGGGCTGGCGGCAGTGGCCGTCGCCCGTTTAGTTGGCCCCACTAATAGGGGCCATCGCATTGGGCTGCCAAGACCGCGCCAGGCTCTCGTAGTCGGCGCCGTCGGTTGAGTTCACTGAAGATTACCTTTCCATACCGCCCGCGTGAGGCGGTCATCAACGTGAAATACGAGACTCGCTCTCATTCGCCAGGTTCAGGGAATCTTCGCTGCCGCGGACAGGAAGTCCCGTGGCCTCCCGCCGAGTGCTTGCCGGCCCCTTACCGCACAGTAGGGGCACATGAAGAGAATGCTAGTGAATGCAACTCAGGAAGAGGAGTTGCGCGTCGCTCTGGTTGATGGACAGAAGCTGTTTGACCTGAGTATCGATTTACCTTCCCGCGAACAGAAAAAAGCTAACGTCTATAAAGCGCGCATCTCGCGCATAGAGCCCTCGCTCGAGGCCTGTTTCGTCGACTACGGCGCGCAGCGCCACGGATTCCTGCCCCTGAAGGAAGTCTCCAAGGACTACTTCCGCCAGTCACCGCAGGGCGGCCGGATGAACATCCGCGACCTGCTGTCCGAGGGCCAGGAGATCACCGTGCAGGTCGAGAAGGAGGAGCGCGGCACCAAGGGTGCAGCGCTCACCACCTTCATCAGTCTTGCCGGGCGCTTCCTGGTACTGATGCCGAACAACCCCCGCGCCGGGGGCGTCTCGCGCCGCATCGAGGGGGAAGATCGCGACCAGATGCGCGAGGTCATGAGCCAGCTGAAGATCCCGGACGGCATGGGCGCCATCGTGCGCACCGCAGGCGTCGGTCGCTCGGTCGAGGAGCTGCAGTGGGACCTCGACAACCTCAAGGTGCAGTGGGACCAGATCGAGGCGGCCTCAAAGGACCGCGCGGCGCCGTTCCTGGTGTTCCGCGAGAGCGATGCGGTGACCCGCGCGATGCGCGATTACCTCTCCGACGATATCGGCGAGGTGCTGGTGGACAGCCCGGCGGCCTTCCAGAAGGCGCAGGAGTACATGCAGCGCTTCATGCCGGTGGACGCACAGCGGCGCCTGAAGCTCTACACCGACGACATCCCGCTGTTCACGCGCTTCCAGATCGAGAGCCAGATCGAGTCGGCCTACGCGCACAAGGTGCAGCTGCCCTCCGGCGGCAGCATCGTCATCGACCACAGCGAGGCCCTGGTCTCCATCGACATCAACTCCGCACGCGCCACGCGCGGCAGCGACATCGAGACCACCGCGACCAATACCAATCTTGAAGCCGCGGATGAGATTGCCCGCCAGCTTCGCATCCGCGACATCGGCGGGCTGATCGTCATCGACTTCATCGACATGGAGTCCACCAAGAACCAGCGCGAGGTCGAGGATCGCCTGCGCGATGCCATGAAGATGGACCGCGCCCGCATCCAGATCGGCCGCCTGTCGCGCTTTGGACTGCTGGAGATGTCGCGGCAGCGGCTGCGGCCCTCGCTCGGGGAATCCAGCCACATCGTCTGCCCGCGCTGCGTCGGCATCGGCAGTATCCGCAGCGTCGAGTCCATGACGCTCGCGGTGTTGCGCCTGATCGGCGAGGAGCTGCGCAAGGACCGCACTGCGCGCGTGATCGCCCAGGTGCCGGTGGCCGTTGCGACCTACCTGATCAACGAAAAGCGCGACTGGCTGCGCACGCTCGAGGACAAGAGCGAGACCGAGCTGATCATCGTCCCGAATGAGAATATCCAGACGCCGGAGTACTCGATCCGCCGGGTGCGCGATGATGAGATGGAACTGCCGGAACAGCGCCAGGCGAGCTACCTCATGCCGGCCGCACCGGAGGTCGTGGAACCTGGCAGCCAGGACAAGAAGCCCTCGGTGGAAGCGCCGGCCGTTGCGACGCTCTTGCCGACCACCTCCGCTCCGATCGCAGCAAGTCCTGCCGCAGCCCCGGCCGCGGTGGCAGCCTCAGCGCCGGCGCACACCGGCTTCTGGTCGCGCTTCAAGAAAATGCTGGCCGGCGAACCGGCGCGCATCGAGCCCGAGACGGCACAGCCCAGGAGCGAAGCCCCGGCCGCCCGCGCGCCGCGGCGCGATGAGGGTCAGCGACGCGAGCACTCGCGGCATCCGCGCTATGGGGATGGCGCACGACGTGACCGCGGAGACGGGCGCCGCGAGGGCCGCGGCGATCGGGATCGCAACCGCGACAACCGGGACCGCGATCGCAATCGCGACTCGGGACGCCGCCCGGAGCGCTCCGGCGAGCGCAGCAACGAGCCGCGTGCCGCGGCCGATCGCAGCGCTCCCAGCCGCGAACCGCTTGCGCCGCCCCAGGACGGACAACCCGCCCAGCCGGCAGAGCCACGTACCGATCGACCCGAGGGGACTCGAGGGCGCGGCCGGCGCGGCCGGCG
>DATBYD010000085.1:0-28482 GCA_036513855.1 Steroidobacteraceae bacterium
CGGCGTGATTCACCGCGACCTCAAACCCGGTAACGTGCTGTTCGACGCACGCGGGCGTGTGAAGCTGGCCGACTTCGGCGTGTCGGGCCGCGCGCCGGACTCCGGCACCGACGCCATGATCCGGGGACTGTCGCCCTTCACGGCGAGCCCGGAGCAGCTGCGCGGCGAGCCACCGGCGCCCTGCGATGACATCTACAGCCTGGGTGCGCTCGCGTACGAGCTGCTCTCGCTGCACCCGCCGCACTACCCGAATTTCGACGCACGCCGCGTGCAGGAGGAGCCGGTACCGCCGATGGTGCCGACCGAGCAGATCCCGCAGCAGCTCGACGCTCTGATCATGCGCATGCTCGCCAAGGATGCGAAGCAGCGGCCGGCCTCGATGAAGGAGGTCATCGAGGACCTCGACGCCGCACTCAACGGCACGCTGATATTCCACGCCGGCACGAGCATGACCTCGCAGGCCGTCCCGTCCGCCAGTCCTCGGCTGGATGATCTGTCCGTCACGCTGCCGCCGGGCGTGCTGCCGCCGAGCGCGCCGCCCGCGGCGTTGCCGACACTGGCCGCCGTGTCGCAACTGCACCCGCGCAGACGAGGGGTCGTTTCGGTGGCGTCCCGCTCCGTCGCGCCGCCACCGGCTGTGCCGCGCGCGGTGCCGCCGGTCGGTGCCGCACCTCGCGGCGCCTCGCGCCCGCTGCCACCGTGGCTGGTCACGCCGCGCGTGCCGCGCGCCGTGCCGGCCGCGATGACCTCCGCACCGGTTGCGGCGGGCACCATGGAGGGGACCGGGGTGGAGGAACTGCGGCTCACGCCGGTGCCGGTGCCGCCGCTTGAGCCGATGCGCAGCAACCTGCCGCAAGCGCTGCTGCTGTTCGGTGCGCTGGCCGCGGCCACCGTCGCCATTTTCGTGCTGCTGCCGCGACATCTGATCGGTGGTATGGAGGCTCTCAAGCCGCCCGCGTTCACGGCGGACAGCGCCCCCTCCAATCCAACAGCTGCGGCCGCACCCTTCGCCGATCCGCTTGCACATTCCAACAGCGCCGCGCCCGCGGCGGCCGCCGCCCCGAAAGCTGCGGCCGCTGCGAGCGAGCCTAAGCCCGCGCTGCGCAGTGACGGCTATGCCAGTGCGGCGGGCGAGGGCTTCGCGGCGCTCGGAGCGGGGCGGCTGAACGAGGCGCGCGCCGCGTTCGAGAAGGCGCGCGCGCTGCGCCCCAACGGGGCGGAAGCGATCGACGGACTGCGGCGGGTCGAGGCGGCGACGACCGCGCACGGTTTCGAGGCCATCCGCGCGCACGCCACGGATCTTGAGGCGCAGGAACGCTGGGAGGATGCGCTGTCCATCTATCGCTCGGTGCTGCGGCTGGATTCCTCGCAGGTCTTCGCGCAGGAGGGCAAGGAGCGGGCCACGGCACGCATGCAGCTCAATGACGGACTGCAGGCGCTGCTCGACCGTCCCGACCGCATCACGACGCCGCAGGCGCGCGAACAGTCGGCCGTTCTGCTGCAGACCGCAGCGGAAGTGTCCTCACCCGGTCCGCTGCTCAGTTCGCAGATCGCGAAGCTGACCGCGCTGTTGCCGGGCGTGGACAAGCCGGTCCATCTTTCGCTGGTGTCCGACAGCCTCACGCAGGTGGCCATCCCGAGCGTGGGCACCTTCGGCAGCTTTTCGCAGCGCGACATCGAGCTCAAGCCCGGACACTACACCGTGATCGGCACGCGCGACGGCTATCGCGACGTGCACCGTGACCTGACCGTCAGCCCCGGGCAAGGCAACCAGACCATCAACGTCACTTGTGACGAGCCGATCTGAGACTCGCGTGAGCGAGGTGCTCATCGTCGGCGCAGGCCCCACCGGCCTGGTCCTGGCGCTGTGGCTCACCAAACTCGGAGTGGCGGTGCGCATCATCGACAAGAGCGCAGGCCCGGGCACGACCTCGCGCGCGCTCGCGGTGCAGGCGCGCACGCTCGAGCTGTACGGTCAGCTCGACCTCGCCCACGCGTTGGTTGAGCGCGGCCACCGCGTTCCCGGGGTCAACCTGTGGGCGCGCGGGGAGCGCGCAGCGCGGCTTGACTTCGCAAGCGTCGGCGCTCACTTCACCGCCTATTCCTTCATCGAGATCTTTCCGCAGGACCAGCACGAGCGTTTGCTGGTCGAGCGACTGGAACAGCTGGGCGTGTCGGTGCAGCGCGGCACCGAACTTGTGGGCTTTCGCGACGAGGGCGCACACATCCAGGCGAGCCTGCGCACGGGTGAGGGTGGCGAAGAGAGCTGCCAGGCGCGTTTTATCGCCGGCTGCGACGGGGCGCGCTCGCTGGTGCGCGAGATCAGCGGCGCACGCTTTCCGGGCGGCACTTACCGGCAGGTATTTTACGTCGCCGATATCGAGGCCGCCGGGCCGCCGGCGGACGGTGAGCTGCACGTCGATCTGGACGAGGCGGATTTTCTGGCCGTGTTCCCGCTCGACGGCAGCGGCCGCGTACGCCTGGTCGGCGCCGTGCGCGATGAGCGCGCCGACCACGCCGACGCCCTGAGCTTCGCGGACGTGAGCGGCCGGGCGATCCGGAATCTCAAACTCGAGGTCAGCAAGCTCAACTGGTTCTCGACCTACCACGTGCATCACCGCGTGGCGGAGCACTTCGCCGCGGGGCGTGCGTTCCTCCTGGGGGATGCTGCGCACATCCACAGCCCGGTCGGCGGCCAGGGGATGAACACCGGCATCGGGGATGCGATCAATCTGGCCTGGAAGCTCGCCGCGGTGCTCGCCGGGCGGGCCGGCGAGAGCCTGCTCGACAGCTACGAGGTGGAACGCAGCGCCTTCGCGCGACGACTGGTGGCCACCACCGATCGGGTGTTCAGCATCGCCAGCGCCTCAGGCTCGATCGCCGATCTGGTGCGAACACGCCTGGCGCCGGCGCTGTTGTCGCGTGCGGCTGCGATCGAGCCGGTGCGCGAATACCTGTTCCGCACCGTCTCGCAGCTCACCGTGAACTACCGCGGCATGCCGCTCAGCGCCGGAGCTGCGGGCGGCGTTCATGGCGGGGATCGCCTGCCCTGGGTCGCCGATGCCGCCGCGGACAACTACGCGCCCCTGAACTCGATGCTCTGGCAGGTTCACGTCTACGGCAGCGCCGCGCAGAGCCTGCGCGCGGCTTGCGCCGAGCATGGCCTGCCGCTGCAGGTGTTCGCCTACACTGCCGCGCACGAGGCTGCCGGATTCAGGCGCGACGCCTTGTATCTCATGCGGCCCGACACCTATGTCGCCCTCGCGCAGGATTCGCCCGATCCGGCCGCGCTGGCTCGCTACTTCGCCGATCGCACGATCCGCCCGGTCGGGGCGGCGCAGCGCAGCAAGGATGCGGCGCCGGCGCTGCGCCAGTGGCCGGTCGAGGTGCGGGACGATCTTGCCGCCGCGCGCGCCTGCACCTAAGCTTTCCCGGAAAACATAGAGTCGAAGAACCGATGGTGCGCCCATGTTAGATGCGGACAGCAGAGTGGTGTGGCTGGCGGGAGCGAGCGGCCTGACGGGAGGCTGCGTGCTCGATGCACTGCTCGAGGCGCCGGACGTGAGCCGCGTGCTCGCCGTTTCCCGGCGGCCACTTGGGCGCGAGCATCCGCGCCTCGCCAATCGCATCGTGCAGTTCGCCCGGCTCGAGGAGCAGCTCAAGGGTGCCAGCTGCGATGTGGCGTTGTGCTGCCTGGGAACGACGCTGCGCAAGGCCGGTTCGCAGGAGCAGTTCCGCGCCGTGGACGTGGGCTGCGTGATCGCCTTCGCGCGGGCCGCCAAGGCGGCCAACGCCCGGCGCTTCGTGGTGGTCTCGAGCGTCGGCGCCGATCCTGCCGCACGCAACTACTACCTGCGCACCAAGGGTGAGATGGAAGGGGGGCTCGAGGAGCTCGGTTTCGAGTCGCTCGACATCCTGCAGCCCTCGGTGCTGCTCAGCTGGAGGAGCGAGATGCGCCCCCTCGAGCTTGTCGCCGGTCTGCTGATGCCGCTGGTGAACCCGTTGCTGAGCGGTAACTACCTTGCCTACCGCGGCATCTCGGCGCGCACCGTGGCGGCAGCCATGCTCGGCGCCATGCGCTGCGGTCGCCGCGGTGTGCAGCGCTACACCTACGAGGGAATCCAGGCGCTGACGCGCATCTCGGTGCCGCGTGCGCGGCAGGCCGCACCGGCCAAGGCCTCTGCCGGCGCAAGATAGCCGGGCACGGCAAAATCCGCCTCCCATGCGCGCCGCGTTGAATGTCGCCGCAGCGCTGCTGCTCGGCGCCTGCGCCAGTGTGCCGCCACCCCCGCCGGCTCCCGCGGGCGAGGCGATCGCGGCCGCCGCCGCCGCCCTGGTCGGCACCCCGTACCATTTCGGCGGCGCCGACGCCGCCGGCTTCGATTGCAGCGGGCTGGCGCTCTACGTGCATGAGCGGGCCGGACTTTCCATCCCGCGCACCGCGGCCGCCCAGCAGCGCTCGGCACGTGCGGTACCGCTCACGCAGATCGCGCCCGGGGATCTGGTTTTCTTCAAGATCCGCTCCCGCGCCGTCAATCATGTGGGCATCTATGCCGGCGCCGGCCGCTTCATCCATGCGCCGCATGCGGGACAGGCGGTGTCGTACGCCGATCTGAGGCACGGCTTCTACGCGCAGCATCTGGTCGGTGCGGGGCGTTTTTGGGAAGCCGTGCCGCCGTCGCGGTGAGACATAGCGGGTAAGACATAAAAGCGCGCCGGCCGCGCTTGTCGCCGATATGTGACACCACTGAGAGCTTCGGCACAGTTTTCCCTCTTGACTGCGAAGCGCGACAATTTGACACTGGCACCTCAGTGACAAGGGCAAACCCGTCGAAAGACGGGGACGCAAAGCCACCGGTCTAATGGATAGGATTCCTACGACGGCGGGGCTGCCGCAATCGCGCCAACCAGGGCGCGGGCGTTAGCACTCCCATCGTCATTCGAGTCGCGCAGATCCCCTGACCACGGCTGGGCGTTTCGTTCCGGGGAAGCTATGACACCATCGCCCAAGTATGCATCCGGCTCCGTCGCGGGCGCGGAAGCTGAGGTCGCGCCCATGAACGGCGCCGGCCCGTTTGTTCTCAACCTGTGCTCATCGTCGACACCGATGGCGCTCGCGCAGATGGAGTTGCCCGAGCTCAAGCGCTTCACCTTCTTTGTGAGCCGGCGCTTCGAAGAAGGTCGCGAGCGCTTCCGCCTGCACATGGGACATTTCGCAACGCTCGCCGAAGCCGAGGAATGGCTGAGCGTCGTGCGTGAGATCTATCCGGGCGCCTGGGCGGGAGAGGCCCCCGGGCGCAAGCTGCGCGAGCGTGCGACCGCCGCGGCCGCGGCGCAGGCTCAGCACGCCGCAGGCCCGCAGCCGCCGCATCCTTCGATCCTGGCGCGCACCGCGGCCTCCTCAACTCCGGCCTCGGCACGCGCGATGCCCGCCGTTGCGCCAGCGGCGCAAACGCCCCCGCTGCGCGTGCCGGTCGTGCATGCCGCTCCGCCGATGGCGTCGCGTCCCGCGCTGCCGCCGCCGCCGGGCCGGCCCGTGGTGGCACGTCGGGCGGGCGCTGCGGCGCCCACCGCGCCACTCGCCAGACCTGCCTCGCCAGGGCCGGGCCGGCCGCCAGCCGCGTCGCCTACGGCGGCACCGCCCGCGCCGCCGAACGCGGCCGTTCCCCCGAAGACCGCCGTGCCGGTGAAGACACCCGCCCCGGCTGCCCGCCCGACAGCGGCGATCTCCCCGGCGCAGCGAACCGCACCCGCGCCGGCAGCGCGCGCGGCGCCGTCCGCCGCAAGGCCGGCGCCGAAGCCGGTGTTCGAGGATTCCAACGTGCGCGAGGTGCTGAGGGCGCTCGGCGACTCGAGTGCCACGGGCGAGACGCGCCTGATGCGGGCCCCCCCGCCGCCGCCGCCGCCGATGGCCGCGCGTGCCGTCAGCGTGAGCACGGGCAGCCCGGCCCGCTCGCTGAGCGACACGCAGGTGCTGAAGCTGCTGGAAACCCGCCGCTCCGAGGACAGCCAGCCGCTGCCGACGGAGATCACCGACGGCAACATCCCGCTGCTCAAGCCCGACGACACCGGCACGCGGCGTGCGCTCAAGGAGGCGGTTGCCAACAACGCCCCGGTCGCATTCGCCGTGCAGCTGCAGTGGTCGGTGCAGCCGGCTGACCTCGACAACGTGCCGCCGCTTGCCATCTTCAGCGCCTACACGCTCTACACCGTGGAGGGCAGTCGCGACGGGCGCAAATGGTACGGACTGCGCCTGGGGTTCTTCAGCGACGCCATTTCCGCCAAACAGGTGGCTCACTACGTGCGCTCGGAGTTTGGCTCGGTTGCCGTGGTGCCGGTGAGCCCCCAGGAGAAAGCCCGCGCGACCGATCAGGAGATTGCCGCGGCGAGCTTCGTGGCTCCGGTCGCGACGCGCTCCGATCCCCTGGACGAGTTCAAGCTCATCGATGAAGCGAGCGCGGCGCGGCCGCCGCTCGCACCGGCGCCCCAGAAGCCCCAGGCCAAACCGATGCCCAAGGTGGCCGTGGGTCGCATGGTGCGTCAGCCGTCCGAGCGGGGTGCCCGCACACGCGTCGCCGGCAAGGTGGGCGCGCGCGAGCAGCGCGGCAAGCACACCCTCGAGGAGACCCTGGAAATTCTCGGTGCGAGCCAGCTGTCGATCGACACCGGCAACGGCGAGACCCTGAACGACTCAGGCGTGCGCCACCTGAGCGTCGAAGTGCAGAAGAATTCGCCGTTCTCCCGGCTCCTGGAACGCCTCAGTGAGCGGATGAGGAAGCCGCCGGCGGGGCGTTGAACTCGGCGAGCATCCAGCCCCGGTAGGCGTCCAGGTTCGGTTCGCGACCGAGGAAGTCGTGCACCAGCTGCGCGGCCGGTTTGGTGGCGCCCGGTGCGAGCACCGTCCGCCGGTAACGCATCCCCACCGGACCGCCGATCAGGTTGTTCGGATCGAACTGCGCGAAGAAATCCAGCGCGATCACCTTGTCGAGCACGTAGGTGCAGTAGTTCGAGCTGTAGCCATTCAGGTGCGTGAAGCTCGACCAGCAATGATCGCCCGCGACGAAGGCGCTGCTGTCTGTGAGCGGCGAGCCGCTAACCCTTGCCGAACAGCTTCTCGAGCTGGCTGCGGGCCTTGTCGAGCTCGGCGGTGTTGGGAGGCGTGTAGGCGCCAGCACGCGGCTTGAAGTGGTCGCAGAAGTTGGCGTGCGTCTTGTCGCTGACCTCCTCCGCCGTCGGCTCGCGGCAGTGCTTGGCCACGCGCACGTCGTAGTCGACGCACATGCGGCACACGTGCAGTTCCGCGCGGCATTTCGGGCATTCCTCCAGGCGCCGCAACGGCAGGGTCAGATCGGCCAGCGAGGCGCCGCACTTCCAGCAGACCAGATCGTGAGCCATCGCCTAAAGGGTACTACTGGCGGTCCGGCGCTGCGCCGGCGCCCGCCGGGGAGGGCAGCGGATGAAGGCGGGTCATGCGGTAGGAGGCAAAGGTCGTCCAGCCGCCGTCCTTTTGCTGGGATTCGAGCAGCAGGGAGCCGGTATTGCCATCCTCGCTCAGGGTGAGCGTGTCGCGGAAGGCGCCTTCCGGGTAGGGGAACTGCAGCACGAGCGTCTGAGCGTCACGCCGCCCACTGCCCACCACGCGCGCACCGGCGGCGCCGAACTGATCGAGCCAATGGGCGATGTAGTCAGATGCCGTCGCATCGTGCCCCAGGTACACGCTGGCCTGGTAGCCGCCGGTGGCCAGGTCGTTGAGCGTCAGGCACAGCCAGGCCTGCTTGAGCACCCAGCGCCCGGTGCCCCGGTAATGCGCCGGTTGCTTGCCGACGCTGCCGATGAGGTCCCAGTCGCCGGCCAGCCGGGCGAGGAAGGGATCGGGCGGCGCGTTCGGTGCCGCGGCGTCACCCTGCGCCGTCAGGGCGAGCAGGGCAATGCACAGGCAGGGCAGCCGGGTGATTTTCAGCCGCATCACAGCACTCCTTGGGCAATCAGGCCGCCGGGGCGACACTCATGGTGCGCTCGGCCAGGAATTCCTGCAGCACGCGGCCAGTGTGGGATTGCCGGGCGCGGCGTGCGATCTCCGCCGGGGCGCCCTGCGCGACGATGCGGCCGCCCCCGCTGCCCGCCTCCGGCCCCATGTCGATGATCCAGTCCGCCTCGGCCATCACGTCCAGGTTGTGCTCCACCACGACCGCGGTGTTGCCCGCGCCGATCAGCCGGTGCAGCACGTGGATCAGCTTCTCGACATCCGCCATGTGCAGCCCGACCGTCGGCTCATCCAGCACGTAGAGGGTATGTCTGGCCCTGTAGCGCGGACCGCGCAGCGCGCCCTCGCGCTCCTTCGACAGTTCCGTCACCAGCTTGATGCGCTGGGCTTCGCCGCCGGACAGGGTGGGGCTCGGCTGCCCGAGGCTGAGGTAGCCGAGTCCCACGTCGGCGAGCAGCTTCAGTGCATGGTGAACGCGCGGGTGAGCGGCAAAGAAACCGAGCGCATCCTCGACGTTCATGGCCAGCACGTCCCCGATGCTGGCGTCGCGCCATTTCACCGCGAGCGTTTCGGAGTTGAAGCGCTGCCCGCCGCACTCATCGCACTGCACCTTGACGTCGGGCAGGAAGCTCATCTCGATGGTCTTGACGCCCTGGCCGGCGCAGGCCTCGCAGCGGCCGCCGGCGGTATTGAAGGAGAAGCGGCTGCTGGTGTAGCCGCGAATGCGCGCCTCGGTGGTGCCCGCGTAGATGCGCCGGATCTCGTCCCAGAAGCCGATGTAGGTCGCAGGACAGGAGCGCGGCGTCTTGCCGATCGGGGTCTGGTCCACCTCCAGCACGCGCTGGATGTGCTCGAGTCCCCGCACCGCCGCGCAGCCGATCGGCTTGGCCTCGCGCGCGCGCCGGCGGCCCCGGGTCGCACGCGTATCCTCCACGAGCAGCCCGCGAAGATTCGCATACAGCACATCGCGCGCCACGGTCGACTTGCCCGAGCCGGACACGCCGGTGATCACGACCAGCCGCCCGAGCGGGATGCGCACATCGCTGCCATTGATGTTGTGAAGCGCCACGCGCTCGAGCGTCAGCCACGCGGTGCGCGCATTAACCGCGCGCTTGGGCTGCGCCGGATGCAGCAGCGGCTCGCGCAGGAAGCGCCCGGTGACCGAGCGCGGGTTCGCCATGAGCTCGTGCACCGTGCCGGCGCCTACCACCTCGCCGCCGCGCACGCCGGCCGCGGGCCCGAGGTCGAGCACGTGATCCGCGCGGCGGATGGTCGCCTCGTCGTGCTCCACGATCACCAGCGTGTTGCGCCGGCCGGCCAGCTCGGTCAGCGAGGCGAGCAGGATCTCGTTGTCGCGCGGATGCAGCCCGATGGTCGGCTCGTCCAGCACGTAGCACACTCCCTGCAGGTTCGAGCCGAGCTGCGCGGCGAGGCGGATGCGCTGCGCTTCGCCGCCCGAGAGGGTCGGGGCGGCACGGTCCAGCTGCAGGTAGCCAAGCCCCACGCGCGCGAGAAACCTCAGCCGTGCGCGGATTTCCGCCAGCAGGTCGCGGGCGATCTCGCGCTCGCGCGGGCCGAGCCGCAGCCGCGCGAAGAACTCAGCGCTGCCTGCCACTGATTCCCCGGCCAGGGCCGCGATGGAGCGCCCGCGGAAGCGCACGCTCAGGGCGGTGGGATTCAGGCGCTGTGCGCCGCAGGCCGTGCAGTCCTCCGGCGTGTGCGAATACCACTCGTTCCACCACACCTCCTCGCCGCTCTGCTCTTCGTCGAAGCCGGCCATCGCCACGCCGGTCCCATAGCAGCTCTCGCACCAGCCGTGCTTCGAATTGAACGAGAACAGCCGCGGATCGAGCTCGGCGAAGCTGCGGCCGCAGGAGGGGCAGGCGCGCTTGGTGGAGAACACGGTGGTGCGCGTGCTCTTGGCTGCGAGCACGTGTACCAGGCCCTTGCCGAAGTCGAGCGCGCGCGCGAGTGCCTGGCGCAGCGCCGCTTCGCCCCTGGCGCTCACCTCGATCTCAGCGACCGGCAGCTCGATGGTGTGCTCGTGGAAGCGCGACAGGCGCGGCCAGGGCGAAGTGGACGTGAGCTCACCGTCGACCCGCAGGCTCCGGAAGCCCTTCTTCGCCGCCCACTTGGCAAGGTCGGTGTAGTAACCCTTGCGCGCGATGACGAGCGGAGCTAAGAGCGCGATGCGCTTGCCCCGGTAGTCGCGCAGCAAGCGCGCGGCGATCGAGGCCGCACTTTGCGGCTCGATGGCGGCGTCGCAGTCCGGGCAGTACTGCGTGCCGAGCTTCACGTACAGGAGGCGCAGGAAATGATAGATCTCGGTCAGGGTCGCCACCGTGCTCTTCCTGCCGCCGCGGCTGGTGCGCTGCTCGATGGCAACGGTGGGGGGAATGCCGAAGATCGCGTCCACGTCGGGGCGCGCCGCCGGCTGCACGAACTGGCGCGCGTAGGCGTTGAGCGACTCAAGATAGCGGCGCTGGCCCTCGTTGAAGAGGATGTCGAAAGCCAGCGTCGACTTGCCCGAGCCAGACACTCCGGTGATGACGGTGAAACGCTCGCGCGGGATCTCCACGTCGATGTTCTTCAGGTTGTGCTCGCGCGCCTTGCGGATCACCACGGATTTGCCGTGCCCGTAGCGCAGCGGCGGCTCGGCCACCGCGGCCAGCAGCGGCGGCGTGCGGGGGGCGTCTCTGGCGCCGGCAAGGGCGGTTTCGTAGGCCGCCAGCGCCTGGCCGGTGAAGGAACCCGCACTGGCGCGCACCTGCGCCGGCGTGCCGGTGCAGACGATCTCGCCGCCGCGCTCGCCGCCCTCGGGGCCCAGATCGATGATCCACTCGGCCGCGCGGATCACATCGAGGTTGTGCTCGATCACGAGCAGCGAGTGGCCGGCGACCAGAAGCTTCCTGAACGCGCGCAGCAGCTTGGCCACGTCATCGAAGTGCAGCCCCGTGGTCGGCTCATCGAAGATGAAGAGCTTGCCGCGGTGGGTGATGCTCGAGAGCACCGAGCCTGCCTGCGCCAGGTGGCCGGCGAGCTTCAGCCGCTGCGCTTCACCGCCCGAGAGCGTCGGCACCGGCTGGCCGAGCTTCACGTACTCGAGTCCCACGTCGGTGAGCGGCGCCAGCCGCTGCGCCACCTCGGGCGCATCGGCGAAGAAGGCGCGCGCCTGGGTCACCGTCAGGTCCAGCACGTCCGCGATGCTCAGGCGACGCCCGTCGGCCCCCTCGCGGCGGATCTCGAGGACCTCATCGCGGTAGCGGCGACCGCTGCAGTCCGGACAGCGCAGGTACACGTCGGAGAGGAACTGCATCTCCACGTGCTCGAAGCCATTGCCGCTGCAGGTGGGGCAGCGGCCGTTGCCGGAGTTGAAACTGAAGGTCCCGGCGGTGTACTTGCGCTCCTGCGCGGCAGGCTCGCTGGCATACAGCGCGCGGATGGCATCGAACGCGCCGACGTAGCTGGCCGGATTTGAGCGCGTGGTGCGGCCGATCGCGTTCTGATCGACCATCACCACATCGTCGATCAGCTCAGCGCCGGCAAGACCTGAAAAGCTGCCCGGTGCCTCGGTCGGCTTGCCGCGGTACTTGAGCAGGGCGGGGTACAGCACATCCTCCACCAGCGTCGACTTGCCCGAGCCCGAGACGCCGGTCACGCACACCAGGCGCTTGAGCGGAATGCGTACGTCGATGTTCTTGAGGTTGTGCTCGCAGGCGCCCTTGAGTTCAAGCCAGCGGTTGGAAACCGCCTCCGCGACGATCTCATCCCGTGCGTAGCTCGGGGCGGCGGTGGCGCGGGCCGAGCCGGTCTCGGACGCCGCCGGCGCCACGCTTTTCCGGCCGCCGAGGTATTCGCCGGTGAGCGAGTCGCTCGAGCGGATCTCGAGCGGGCTGCCGAAGAAGACGACCGCGCCGCCGCGCTCGCCGGCGCCGGGCCCGAGGTCCAGGATGCGGTCGGCTTCCAGCATGATCTGCGGGTCGTGCTCGACGACCAGGAGCGAGTTGCCGGCATCGCGCAGGCGCTTCATCACACCGATGACCCGCTGCATGTCGCGCGGGTGCAGCCCGATGGAGGGCTCATCGAGCACGAACAGCGTGTTGACCAGCGAGGTGCCGAGCGCGGTGGTGAGATTGATGCGCTGTACTTCCCCGCCGGAGAGCGTGCGCGACTGCCGATCGAGCGTGAGATAGCCCAGGCCCACCTCGTTCAGATAGCGGAAGCGTCCGCGGATCTCCGCGAGCAGCTGCTCGGTGGCTTCGCCGAGGGGCGCCGGCAGCTTGAGGTTCTGGAAGAAGGCGTAAGAGCGCTCGAGCGGCAGCAGCACCACGTCGTGGATCGAAAGTCCCGGCAGCGCTGCCAGCGTGTCCTCACTCCACTCGACGCCCTGCGGACGCACCGGCGCTGTGCCCTCGAGCGCGCTGGCGGCAAGCTCGCGGCTGCCGATGCGCCACAAGAGTGCCTGCGTCTTCAGGCGTGCGCCCGCGCAGGCGCTGCAGGGCGTATAGGCGCGGTAGCGCGACAGCAGTACCCGCACGTGCATCTTGTAGGCGCGTGTTTCGAGCCAGGCGAAGAAGCGCTTCGCGCCGTACCAGACCTTCTTGGTCCAGGCGCCTTCACCCTCGATCACCCATTTGCGCGCCTCGGCGGGCAGCTCGCGCCACGGTGTGTCGAGCGGGATGCCGCGCAGCTTCGCGAACTTCTCCAGGTCGCGCTGGCATTCGGCGTTGGACTTGGTCTGCCAGGGCTTGATCGCCCCGCCGCGCAGCGTCTTGGTCTCATCCGGGATGACCAGCCCGTAGTCGATGCCGATGGTGCGTCCGAAGCCGCGGCAGGTATCGCACGCGCCGAGCGGGGAATTGAACGAGAACTGGCTCGGGCTCGGGGCGCGGTACGACAGGTCGCACTCCGCACAGTGCAGCTCGCTCGAGTAGCGCCAGCTGGTGAGCACCTGGGGCGGATCCGCATCGTCCACCACCTGGATGTTGACGCGCCCGCGCCCCACGCGCAGCGCCGCCTCCAGTGACTCGAGCACGCGGGCGCGCTCGGCGTTGCCCAGGCGCAGCCGGTCCTGCACGACCTCGAGGGTCTCGGCGGGCGCGGCCGCGCCGCGCGTGCGCTTGCCGCCGCGGCGCGCGCGGGCGGATGCCGCTGGCGGTGCCGCGTGCGAGCTGGGTTCGAGAAAACGGGTGTAGCCCTGGCGGCTCAGCAGCTCGCGCACCTCGGCGGCTGTGAAGTTGGCCGGCACCGGTACCGGGAAGCTCAGCAGCAGCCTCGGGTCACCCGCCGCCTGCGCGCGCAACAGCGCATCCGAGTAGATGCTGGCCGCCGTGTCGCTGCGCACCGCCCGGCCGCAGCGCTGGCAGTACAGCGCCGCGGCTCGTGCGAACAGCAGTTTCAGGTGATCGTTCAGCTCCGTCATGGTGCCGACGGTTGAGCGCGAGGTGCGCACGGGGTTGGTCTGGTCGATGGCGATGGCCGGCGGAATGCCCGTGATCGAATCGACCTGCGGCTTGTCCATGCGATCGAGGAACTGCCGTGCGTAGGGCGAGAAGGTCTCGACGTAGCGGCGCTGACCTTCCGCATAGAGGGTGTCGAACACGAGCGAGGACTTGCCCGAACCGGATACGCCCGTGACGACGATCAGCTCGTTGAGCGGGATATCCAGATCAAGGTTCCTGAGGTTGTTCTGGCGCGCGCCACGCACAACTATGGCGTCGCGGGAGGTCTCGCTCATTTCCTCACCGTCGGCAATCGCAACTGGGAACGGGGCCTGGGACTTTAGGGCGTGCACGGGAGCGTGGAAATTGTAATGGATCCAAGGATGCAGTGCGTCAATGCGCGGGGCCGATATTGGGGCAATGGCGCCCGAGTGCAATCCAGTACGGAATGACCCGGTCTACTGTATAAAGTGCCGCCTGCGTAGCGCTTTCATGTCGTGCCCGCACGACACGCTGTCGTTCCGCCGCCGGGGGTTACAATCGGCGGCGCCTAGTGTCCCAAAGTACAGAGGAGAATACCGAATGAGTTCACGAGTATTGTCTGGTGTTGCTCTGGCCGCGGCCGCGGCAATCATGTTCACGAGCGTGGCAGCAACCACCGCCCGTGCCGATGAAGCCAAGGTGAAGTGCGAAGGCGTCAACTCGTGCAAGGGCCACTCGGCCTGCAAGAGCGCCAACAATGCCTGCAAGGGTCAGAACTCCTGCAAGGGCAAGGGCTTCATGGAAATGACCAAGGCGGATTGCGACGCCGCGAAAGCCAAAGCCGGCAAGTGATCGGCTCGCGGGCCGGGGCTGACAGCCGGCCCGCCTTTTGTGACCATGAAGTATCCCGCGCTCGGTTTCGGATTGGGGCTGCGCGTCGATCATTACGAGGCGATCCTAAGCTCGCATCCTGCGATCGACTGGTTCGAGGTACTCACCGAGAACTACCTGGTGCCCGGCGGCAAGCCGCTGCACTACCTCATGCGCATCGCCGAGCGCTTTCCCATCGTGATGCACGGCGTTTCGCTCTCGATCGGCAGCACCCAGCCGCTGGACCTTGAGTACCTGCGCCAGGTCAAGGCGCTCGCGCAGCGCGTGCAGCCGCACTGGATTTCCGATCACCTGTGCTGGACCGGTGTCGCGGGCCGCAACACCCATGACCTGCTGCCGCTGCCCTACACCGAGGAGGCGCTGGCGAACGTGGTCGAGCGGGTGCGCGTCGTGCAGGACATTCTCGGCCGGCGCATCCTGCTCGAGAACGTCTCAAGCTACGTGGCGTTTTGCGACTCGAGCCTCAGCGAGTGGCAGTTCCTGAGCGAGGTCGCCGAGCGCGCCGACTGCCTGATTCTCCTTGACGTCAACAACATCTTCGTGAGCTCGGTGAATCATGAGTTCGACGCGCTCGAGTATCTGGACGCCATTCCCGCCGCGCGCGTGCAGCAGATCCATCTGGCAGGGCACGAGAACCACGGTGACTACCTGGTGGACACCCACGATCACCCGGTGCCGGACCCGGTCTGGCAGCTGTATGCCGCTGCGCTGCGCCGCTTCGGCGCGGTCTCGACCATGATCGAGCGCGACGATCACATCCCGCCGCTCGCGGAACTGTGTGCGGAGCTGGCGCAGGCGCGGGCGGTTGCCGAACGCACACTCGGCTCAAGCGATGCGCCGGGCAGCGGCGCAAGCGTTCGCGCTGCCGCTGCACAGGCCGCCGCGGGGCTCTGATGAACCGCCTGGCACGCGTGCAGGATGACTTTCAGAACTATCTGCTGCGCGGGGATGCTGCCGCGGTGCAGGGCCACGTGGTCGGCAGCGCGCGGGTGCCCATCGCCACGCGACTCGGCATCTACGGGGGCGCCTATCTTTCCCGCCTGGCCGAGGCGCTCGAAGCCAACTTTCCGGCGCTGGCGAAGCTTCTGGGTGAGGCGGATTTCCACGCGCTGGCCGCGGCGTACGTTGCCGGGCACGATTCGCCGTTCTTTTCCATCCGCTACTACGGGGATGTCCTGCCGCAATGGCTCGCCACGCACGAGGAATATGCGCAGGTGCCGGTGCTCGCCGAGCTGGCGCGCTGGGAGTGGGTGATGACGGGCGTGTTCGATGCCGCCGATGCCACCGCCATCGGCCCCGAGGCACTCGGGCAGATCCCGCCCGAGCGCTGGGCGCAGCTACGCTTCGGCTGGCACCCGAGCGTGCAGCGGCTCGAGCTGCACTGGAACGTGCCGCAACTGTGGCAGGCGCTTCTGAACGATGAGGAGCGCCCGCCCCTCGCTGTCCTGGAGGAGGCGGCGCCGTGGCTGATGTGGCGGCAGGATCTGAGCACCTACTTTCGCTCGCTCGGCAAGACCGAAAGTGCGGTGCTGGATGCGGCTCGCAAGGGCTGGCCGTTCGGGGAGCTGTGCGAGCTTCTGTGCGCTGAGCTCGGCCCGAGCGCAGCCCCCGCGCAGGCGGCCGCGCTGCTGCGCGGCTGGGTAACTTCCGGACTGATCTGCAGCGCGGACTAGAGGCGCGCCGCGTCCTGCGGCGCGCGCGGCGGAAGTTGTTTCGCCATGGCGTACAATCGTGTCCGCACTTCCTTTGGATTGCGCATGACGCTCTCGACCCACGGCAACGTACTGCAGATGATCGGCAACACGCCGCTCATGGCGCTGCGGCGCCTGGACACAGGTCCCTGCGAGCTGTACGTGAAGCTCGAGAACCAGAATCCCGGCGGCTCCATCAAGGATCGCGTCGGCCTGTATCTGATACAGGCGGCCGAGCGCGCCGGCAGCTTAAAGCCCGGTGGCACGCTGATCGAGGCAACCGCCGGCAACACGGGCCTGGGACTTGCGCTGGTGGCCGCGCAGAAGGGCTACCGCCTGCTGCTGGCCATTCCCGACAAGATGAGCCAGGAGAAGATCTTTCACTTAAGGGCGATGGGCGCCGATGTCGTCATGACACGCTCGGATGTGAGCAAGGGCCACCCGGAGTACTACCGCGACGTCGCCGAGCGCCTGGCGCGCGAGATTCCGGGCTCCTACTTCGTGAACCAGTTCGGCAATCCTGCCAACGCGCAGGCCCACGAGGAGACCACGGCGCCGGAGATCTGGCAGCAGATGGAGCGAAGGCTCGACACGGTGGTGTGCGGCGCCGGCACCGGCGGCACCCTGGCAGGGCTCACCCATTATTTCGCGCACACCGCGCCCGAGGTGGACATGGTGCTGGCGGATCCGGCCGGTTCGGGGCTCGCCCACTTCGCCACCACCGGCACTCTGCCCGCGAAGATGACCCCGTGGCTGGTGGAGGGGATCGGCGGGGACAGCGTGCCGCCGGTCGCAGATTTCTCGCGCGTCACGGCCGCCTACAGCATCGCGGACGCCGAGGCGTTTCGCACCTGCCGCGAGCTGCTCGCGCGCGAAGGCATCATCGCCGGCACCTCCACCGGCACGCTGCTGGCGGCCGCGTTGCGCTACTGCCGCGAGCAGCACACTCCCAAGCGCGTCGTGACCTTCGTGTGCGACAGCGGCAACAAGTACCTGTCCAAGGTCTACAACGACTACTGGATGCTCGACCAGGGATTCCTCGAGCGCGAGCACAAGGGCGACCTGCGCGACCTGATCTCGCGCCCGCACGCCGAGCGCGCCGCGGTGACGGTGAATTCCACCGAGACCGTGATGGCGGCCTATCGGCGTATGAAGCTCTACGACGTGTCGCAGGTCCCGGTGATGCAGGACGGGCGCATCGTCGGCATCGTCGACGAGGAAGATATCCTGCTGGAAGTGGTCGCCAACCCCGAGCACTTCAACGAGCCGGTGACGCGCGCCATGGCGAGCCACCTGGTGACGGTGGCGGTGGACGCGCCGGTCTCGCAGCTCATGGAAATCTTCAAGCGCGGCATGGTCGCGATCGTCGTGCACGGACAGGAGTTCCAGGGACTCATCACGCGCATCGATCTGCTCAACTGGCTGCGCCGCAGGCTGTGAGAGGCAAATTCGAATGAGCGACGACAGTTCCGGGCAGCGCTTCGCCACCCGCGTCATCCATGGCGGCCAGCACCCCGACCCGCTGACCGGAGCGGTGATGCCGCCGATCTATGCGACCTCCACTTACGTGCAGTCCAGTCCCGGCGTGCACCAGGGCTACGAGTACTCGCGCACGCGCAACCCCACGCGCGACGCGCTGCAGGCGGCGGTGGCGAACCTCGAAGGCGGTGCCGCAGGGTTCGCGTTTGCCTCCGGCATGGCCGCGAGCGCCACGCTGCTCGAGCTTTTGGATGCGGGCTCGCACATCATCGCCATGCACGATCTGTACGGGGGCAGCTACCGGCTGCTCGAGAACGTGCGCAAGCGCTCGGCCGGTCACAGCGTCTCGTTCGTGGACCTCACCAGTGTCGAGGCCCTCGAGGCGGCCATCCGCGCGGACACGCGCCTGTTGTGGGTGGAGACACCCACCAACCCGCTGCTGAAGCTGGTGGACCTGGCCGCCGTGGCGCGCATCGCCCGCCAGCACCAGCTGCTCTCGGTGTGCGACAACACCTTTGCGACGCCCTTCATCCAGCGTCCGCTCGAGCACGGCTTCGACATCGTGGTGCACTCGACCACGAAGTACCTGAACGGGCACTCCGATGCCATCGGCGGGGCTGCGATCGTGCGGGACGACAAGGCTCTCGAGGAGCGCATCGCCTACCTGCAGAACGCGGTGGGCGGCGTGCCGGGTCCCTTCGATTCTTTCCTCACCCTGCGCGGAATCAAGACGCTCGCGCTGCGCATGGAGCGGCACTGCGCCAACGCGCTCGCCATCGCGCAGTTCCTGGAGGCTCACCCGAAGGTCGAGCGGGTGTTCTACCCCGGACTTGCCAGTCATGCGCAGCACGCCCTGGCGAGGCGCCAGATGAACGGCAGTTACGGGGGCATCGTCACGGCGGTGCTGCGCGGCGGGCTCGCCGCGGCGCGCGGCACGCTCGAGCGCTGCCGCCTGTTCGCGCTCGCCGAGAGCCTGGGCGGGGTCGAGAGCCTCATCGAGCACCCCGCCTCCATGACTCACTCATCGCTGCCGGCCGGGGTGCGCGCCCAGCTTGGCATCAGCGACGGACTCATCCGGCTGTCGGTGGGGGTGGAGGATGTTCAGGACCTGATCGCGGAGCTGCGCGCCGCGCTCGGCTGAACCTCGTCAGGGTGTGTTGAGTCCGGCCTGGCTGGTCAGGTACACCGCGAAGGTTCCGAGCCAGTGTCCGCCCTCGTAGTGCTCGCCGGTGACGGCCGGCAGCGCGGCATCGGCATGACGTTTCGCGCTCGCGAGCAGCACCGGGATGCGCGCATCCTGCGCCGGCAGGCCGTGCGCGATGCCCTGCAGCATCCAGGCGCGGCTCAGGTTCAGCCCGTCGATGTGCGCAAGCTTCGGATCGGAACGGTCGGTGACCACCCCGGGCGCCAGCCACCGGGCGGAAGATCCCGCGCCTGCGCGGCGCGGGATCTGCGGCAGAAAGCCCGTGAGCCAGCCGGCGAAATCCGCCGGCGCCAGCACCCTGCGCATGAAGTCCGCCTCGGCCAGACACGGCGACAGGAAATCCTCGCCCGAGGGCTCGTAGCTCAGCGGGCAGGCGCGATCGTGCAGGTAGAAGCGTTGCGCGGCGTCGGTGAGCAGCGCCTGCATGCGCTCATCTGCCTTCGCCGCCGCCCAGTCCCAGACGAGGCCGAACGAGAAGGCGGTCTGGTCGTGCTCACCGATGCGGATCGGATAGTGCAGCTTGGGCAACCAGTTCTCGAGGCGCGCGGCGACCTCATCCTCCAGCGGCACCAGCGCGGCTGACCAGCGGCGCGCATCCGCATCGTCCCAGCCGCGCAGTTCCTGGGACAGCCGCAAAGCCCAGGCGAGTCCGTAGGGACGCTCGAAGGAGGCACGGCCCGGAGCGCGAAGGTAGGCGACCTCGGCGGCGATGTTCTGCGGCGTGAGGCTCTTTGAAATCTCTGCGCGCGCCTGCGCTGCAAACGGCGCATCCGGGAACGCCCGCAGCAGCCGCACCAACAGCCAGTGGCCGTGAACATCCGAGTGCCAGTCCAGGCAGCCGTAGAAGGCCGGCGTCAGCTCGTGCGGCGCGCGGGCATCGGCGGCGCTGTTGAGCGTGTGGCTGATGTGATTGGGATATTCCTGGTGCAGGCATTTCAGCGCCAGCGCGGCGAAGCGCGCGGCTGCCGCGGCATCGAGTGAGCCGGCCGCAGTTGCGATCGGCTCGGCGCCCGCGGCGGGCAGCACCACGAGGGTGAGGCAGAGCAGGGCGGCTGCGATGCTGGCTTTCATGCCCACATGTTACCCTCGCGGCCGTGAGCGAGCCGCTTCCTGTCGTGCTGGTGCCCGGACTGTTGTCCTCGGCGCGTCTCTACGGCCCGCAGATTCCCTACCTGTGGCGCGAGGGCGCCGTCACCATCGCCGATCACACCCGCGATGAGAGCATGGGCGCGATCGCGCAGCGCATCCTCGCCGCCGCCCCCCCACGCTTTGCCCTGGTAGGGCTCTCGATGGGCGGCTACATCTCGTTCGAGATCCTGCGGCAGGCGCCTGATCGGGTGGCGCGCCTCGCGCTGCTCGATACCAGCGCACGCCCGGACACTGCCGAGGCGAGCGCCGGGCGGCGCGCGCAGATGGAACTCGCCAGCGCCGGGCGGCTCTCGGAGGTCGCCGACGCACAGTTCGCGCGCATGGTGGCGCCCGAGCGTCGTGCCGACGGCACACTGCGCGATCTGAACCGCCTGATGACCGAGGAAGTCGGTCCGCAGGCCTTCGTGCGCCAGCAGCGCGCCATCATGGGGCGCGCCGACTCGCGCGCGACGCTTGCGCTCATTCGCTGTCCGACGCTGGTGCTGGTCGGGGAGGCGGATGAACTCGCGCCCGCGCCGCTTGCCGCCGAGATCGCCGGCGGCATCAGCGGGGCACGCCTGGTGCGCGTGCCCGGCTGCGGACACCTGTCCACCCTCGAGAAGCCCGATCAGGTCACTCCGGCGCTGCTGCAATGGCTGCGCGCCTGACTCCGTCCGTGGTGATGCCGGCCGTGACGCAGCAGGCGCGGCTCCTCGCCCATCCGGATTCCGAGACCGAGTCGGTGTGGAACATCGCCGTGGAGGCGCAATTCAACGCCGCGAGCAGTCTGGTGTGCCGCTACACGCTGCATGGCGACATGGTGCAGGTGCTGATTCCCGGCGCGCGCGACGGGCATCGGGCCGACGGGCTCTGGCGGCACACCTGCTTCGAGGCGTTCGTCGCGGCCGACAACGCCCCGGGCTATTTCGAATTCAACTTCTCCCCGGCGCTCGACTGGGCGGCCTACCGTTTCGAGTACTATCGCGCCGGCATGACGGCCGCAACCCTCGCGCAGGCGCCGGGACTGCAGGTGCGCAGGACGCCCAGTCAGCTCGAGCTGACGGCGACCGTGCATTTCGCGGGACTCGATGCGCTGTGCCGGGCGCGGGTGCTGCGCGTGGCCTTGAGCGCGGTGATCGAGGAGGAAGACGACCGGCTCTCGTACTGGGCGCTGCGGCACGCCAGCGGCACCCCCGACTTCCATCATCCCGAGGGCCTGGCCATGGAGCTGCGCCTGCCATGAAAGCCGGCATCGACCGGCTCATCGAGGAAGCCGCGCTGCGCAGGCCGCTGGCCGGCCGGCGCGTGGCACTGCTGGCGCATCCGGCCTCCGTCACGCGCGACCTCACGCATTCGCTCGATGCCCTCGGCGCCCTGAGCGGGGTGCGCCTGAGTGCCGCGTTCGGCCCGCAGCACGGGCTGCGCGGCGACAAGCAATACAACATGATCGAGTCGGCCGATTACCTCGACCCCGTGCACCGCATCCCGGTGTTCAGCCTGTACGGCACGGTGCGCCGCCCGACGGCGCAGATGATGGAAACCTTCGACGTGCTGCTGGTCGATCTGCAGGACCTCGGCTGCCGCATCTACACCTTTCTCACCACCTTGCGCTACGTGCTCGAGGAAGCCGCCAAGCTCGGCAAGGCCGTGTGGGTGCTCGACCGGCCGAATCCGGCCGGCCGGCCGGTGGAGGGGCTGACGCTGCGCCCCGGGTGGGAGAGCTTCGTCGGCGCCGCGGCGGTGCCGATGCGCCATGGCCTCACGCTCGGGGAACTGGCGCGCCATCTGGTGGCGACGCTGCGCCTGAATCTTGAGTGCGAGGTCGTGCCGATGCACGGCTGGCAGCCGCACGATCCGCCCGGCTACGGCTGGCCGCGCGAGCGCACCTGGGTCAACCCGAGTCCCAACGCGCCGAACCTGTCGATGGCGCGCTGCTACGCCGGAACCGTGATGGTGGAGGGTACAACCCTGTCGGAGGGCCGCGGCACGACGCGGCCGCTGGAGATCGTGGGCGCGCCGGACCTCGAGGTGAGCGCGCTGCTTCGGGAAATGCACGCCCTGGCGCCGCACTGGCTGTCAGGCTGCCGGCTGCGTGCCTGCTGGTTCGAGCCGACCTTCAACAAGCACGCCGGCGCCCTGTGCGCAGGATTCCAGCTGCACGTGGAAGACGGCGCCTACTACGATCACCTGTCGTTCAGGCCCTGGCGGCTGGCGGCGCTCACGTTCAAGGCGCTGCGACGGCTGCGGCCCGACTATCCGCTGTGGGCTGATTTTCCCTATGAATACGAATTCGAGCGGCTCGCCATCGATGTGATCAATGGCAGCGAGATCCTGCGCCGCTGGGTGGATGATCCTGCCGCAACCCCGGCCGATCTGGATGCGCTCGCGCGCACCGACGAGGCCGCCTGGGAGGATGAGCGGCAAGCTGCCCTGTTGTACTGAAGAGGCGCTTGAGCGCCTCGGGCGCGCATCAGTTGCCGTTGCCCACACAACTCGGATACGGCGCCGCTTCGCCCGGCACGATCGCGCACAGCCTGATGGGGCGCAGCCGGTCGAACTGCTTGCTCCAGTAGGTGTTGTCCAGGGTCAGCGGGTGCTTGGAGTCCGCACCGTGGCGCGCCCACTGGATGGTGTAGTAATCGGCCGAACCCTTGAACGCCAGCACGATGGCCGTCTCGCTGTAGGACGCGGCGCCCGACTGAACGTGTCCGCAGCTGGCGATGAGCGCATAGCCCTGATAGTCACCGACCATCTGTGGGCCAAGATCGGCGGTCGCGAAGGTGTCCGGGCAATGCGTCGCGAACCCGTTGGCCAGGCGGCTCACGAATCCGCGCGGCGTGGCATTCTGGTTCGAAGCCAGGTCCTTGGTGCCCGTCACGGTGATCATCTGCGTCCAGTGCTCCACCGTCTCGCCCTGCGGGACGTGTTCGCGGATATAGAAGGAGCCGTTGGTGCGCTCATAGGCCGCGTTCGGCGAGGTGAACTCCGGCGGCAGCGAGAACACGACCAGCTGATGGAAGATCGGGCTGATCGAGCTGACGTGCGGGGGAGTGGGCGAGGCCGCCAACCCCAGGGAGGAGACCAGGCAGAAGATCAGCGCGTAACGCATTCGCATGCGCGCACTTTACCCTCAAGTGCCGAGCCCGGCACGAGTGCCCTGCGCGCGGCCGCCCTCATCGCACGGGATCCGGCAGCAGGAAGGCGCACCGTGCCGCCTCGCTCGCCAGGCGTTCCGGCGCATACCAACGCGACAGGGCGTTCTTGTCGAGCAGTTGCGGGTGCCGCTCGACAAAGGCTGCGAAATCCCCCTCGCATCCGCGCGTCATGCATTCGGCGATCAGCGACAGGAAGGCGATCGTCACCGTCTGGTTGAAGGCCTCAGGCCTTCCGGCGTTGCGCGTCATGGTGCGCAGCGCCTGCGAGTAGTGATGAACGCTCGCGGCGAAGTCGTGCCGGCGCAGCATCTCGAAGCCCATGCGCACGTGCTCGCGGTGCGGGAAGCTCGCCGCATCGCACTCGCCGCGCACGAACTTCACAAGCTCCGGGCAGTCAGCCGGCATCATCGCCCGTCTCGCGCAGGCGGTGCGCATCGCGCGCGGTCAGGTCGAATCCGTATACCGCCTTCAGCGTCTGGATCTTCTTCCGTGTGACAGGAGAGAAGGGCGTCTTGTCCTCGAAGGCATGCAGCACGATGCCTTCCAGCAGATCCCCGAGCGAGAGGTCGAGCTCGGTCGCGAGCGCTTTCAGCACCTTGAGCAAGCGGCTCTCCAGGCGCACGCCGGTCTGGGTTCGCGTGATCTGCTTCATGGTACAATGTTACCAAAGTACCAAATTACCATACAAGCGACCGGCCTTGACGGATCTTTCCAAGTGTATTAATGTATCAATACACATGGACAAGGATCTGCTATCTATCGTTTCCGGCGCCGCCGAGCCCATTTACCGGCAGATCGCCGCCCAGCTGCGCCGGCTGATCCTGAGTGCACAGCTCGCCCCCGGGGAAGAGCTGCCCTCGGTGCGTGAGGTGGCAGGCTTTCACGCCATTAACCCGATGACCGTATCGCGAGCCTATAGCCAGCTGGAAGCGGAGGGCTTCCTCGAGCGCCGCCGCGGCAAGGGCATGGTGGTCGCGGAATCGCGCCGCCGGCCGCAGTCTGATGGCCGCCGTCTGGAGCAGCTGGATCCGAGTCTTTCTGAAGTTGCGCGCCAGGCGCGCGAGCTTGACCTGCCCGCGGCGCTCGTCCTTGAGCGGCTGCGCGCGCTCATGGAGAAGTGATCATGAACGCCGTCCTCGCAACCCCCGCTGCCGCCGCACCGCTTGCCTGCGAGCACATCGTCAAGCGCTACGACGGCCACACCGTGCTGAGCGATGTCACGCTCAGCATTCCGCGCGGCGCGGTGCTCGGGCTCATCGGTCGCAACGGGGCCGGCAAATCGACCCTGATCCGCATCCTGATCGGGCTGCAGCAGGCCGATGCGGGCAGCGCGAGCATCCTGGGTGAGCCCTCGCTCGAACTCACCGATCGCAGCAAGACGCGACTCGGTTACGTTCCACAACAGCCCGATGCCCTCTCGTGGATGCGAGTCGGAGACATGCTGGAGTTCGTCGGCCGGCTCTATCCGAATTGGGATGCCGCTTTCGTACGCCGCGCGCTCGAGCGCTGGCAGCTGCCGCTGCGCCAGTCGCTCGGCAAGCTGTCTCCCGGCGAACGCCAGCGTGTCGCGATCATCCGCGCGCTCGCGGTGAATCCCGAACTGCTGGTGCTCGATGAGCCGGCTGCGGCGCTTGACCCCGTCGCGCGCCGCGAACTGCTGCGTGAGATTGCCGTGCGCGCGGGCGAGATGGGCACCACGGTGCTGTTCTCCACCCACATCGTGCCGGACCTTGAGCGTGTGGCCTCGCACGTCGCCTTCCTGCACGACACGCGCGTGGCGCTCTCGACGCCGCTCGATGAGCTGAACGAGCGCCATGCACGCCTCAGCGTGCCGCCCTCGCAGGCAAAAGACCTGCCGCAGCCTCTCATCGGCGAATTGTCACGGCGAGCGCGACCTGATGGTGGCCTCACGCTCATCATCGTGCGCGATAACCGCACGCCGCTTGATGTCGAGCAACTGCCCGGCGTGCGCTCGGATGTGCTGCCACTTGAGGATCTGTTCATCGAGGTGGCCGGCTGATGGAGGTCTTGCGCATACAGGTCAACGCGCTGCTGGGCGTCCTGGTACGTCCGGCGTTCACACTCATCCCGGCGCTGCTGCTGATTACTGCGGCATTGCTCGTGCTTTGCACGGACAACCCGTATACACCCAGGGATGCGGAGCTCCTGTTGTCCATCACCGTGTTCTTCGTGTTCTACAGCGCCGGTGTGGCAGCGCCCGTGCTGCTGTCTGACATCCGCCGGCTGCGCCTGCCCGGGCGCTGGCCGCTCCTTGCCTATGCGGGCCGGCTGCTGCTCGTGCTCGTCATCGTGACGGTGCTCGTGCCCGGGGCGCTGCTGGGCGTCATACGTGGCTCGCTGAGCCCGCTCTTCGTTCTGGGCAGCGGAGCGCTGACCGGACTTCTCATCCAGCGCATGCCGATGCCGGTGGTCGCGGTGATCTTTGTCGTGGTGTTGCTGCGCAATCTCATTCCCGGCGTCGTGCATCACCATCTCTCGGCGCTGCTTACACCCTTCCCCTGGCTCGCGCACCCGTGGGTGCAGCTGCAGGCCGCTTTCGATACGCTCGCGGTTCTCGCGGCCTGGCGCTGGTGGCGCATCCTGTGCGGGGATGGGCAGGCGCTTGAGGCCGCGGCGCGTACTGCGCGGATCATTTCCGGCCGCTATACGCAGCCTGACTCGCACGTCGCACAAGCGCCGTGGTGGTCGAGCGTGCGCCTGGACACGGCGCACCGTGGCGAACCGGTACGCGTGATCCGCACCTGTCTCGGCCCGCTTCATGCGCCCACCTACGGAGTCGGGCGCGCGCTCAGACTAGCGGCCGAAGTCGGCGTTGCCACGGGTGTGTTTCTGCTGTGGGGCGCCTGGCGGCTCGGATGGCACTGGGGCTGGCGGGTCGCCGTGTTCCTGGGCGTGTTCTACAGCTGGGCCGCCTTCGGGCAGCGGATCATTGGCGTGCTGCTGCGTGTGAACGGCGAGCTCGCCGAGCTTGCGCTGCTGCCGGGCCTGGGTGATCGGCGCGCGCAGCTGCGCGCGCTGTACCGCGCCTGCCTCGCTCCTCCTCTGCTCGTTGGTGGGATCATCGCCGTGGCGGGCATCGTCGCGGCACTTATCGAGAATGTCTCGCTCGAAGCCGATGGGCGGGTGCTGCTGTGGATGCTCTCGACCATGCTGCTCGGTGTTACCGCGACGGTGACCGCGCTCGTCGGTCAGCGTCGCATCTGGCCCAGCTGGATTGCGATCCTGTGCCTGTTCGTCGCGCTCATCGCCTGGATGCTGATCGCAAGCGGCACACACACCGTGAGTGACCTGCCGGCGCGCCCGCTGGCGCGCTGGCTCGCGGTGCCTGGCGCGTGCTGCGTGATTCTCATCATCAGCGCACGCCGCCTGAATCGCCTGCCGCACCCCTTCGTGCTGCGCTAGCGCCCGCCTCGCGGGCGGGCTCGCGGGTGGCTGCGCTCTTTTGTGCTTTAATATAGGGTTGCATGCAAAGCGCACGCGACATTTCCGGCTATCGCAAGCACTGGGCGGCGCGCTTCGGCACGGCGCCGTTTCTGCCCATGTCGCGTGCGGAGATGGACCTGCTCGGCTGGGACAGCTGCGACGTCATCATCGTCACGGGGGATGCCTACGTCGATCACCCGAGCTTTGGCATGGCCATCATCGGCCGGGTGCTCGAGGCGCAGGGTTTTCGCGTCGGCATCATCGCCCAGCCCGACTGGCACAGCGCCGAGGCTTTCGCCGCGCTCGGCCGGCCCAACCTGTTCTTCGGCATCACCGCCGGCAACATGGATTCGATGGTCAACCGCTACACGGCCGACCGCCGCATTCGCAGTGATGATGCCTACACGCCCGGAGGCAGCGGCGGGGGGCGGCCGGATCGCTCGGTGATCGTGTACGCGCAGCGTGCGAGCGAGGCGTTCCGCGACGTGCCGATCGTGATCGGCGGCATCGAAGCCTCGCTGCGACGCATCGCGCACTTCGACTACTGGTCGGAGAAGGTACGCCGCTCGGTGCTGCTCGATGCGAAGGCGGACCTGCTGGTGTACGGCAACGGTGAGCGCCAGATCTGCGAGCTCGCCCACCGCCTGGCAGCGGGCGCGGCCATCGCTGAGATCACCGACCTGCGCGGAACGGTCTTCACCCGCCGCGCCACTGCGCCCGGGTGGATCGAGATCGACTCCACCCACCTCGATGCACCCGGGCCGCTCAATCCGCCGGTGGATCCTTACGCGATGGCGCCAGGCGGCGTTGCCGGCGCGGCCGAGGCAGCCCCGGGCGCGGCGCCGCCGTGTGCTACCGGCGCCGCCCCAGCTGCTGAGAAGGTGGTGCGCTTCGTGCGCGGCGTGAAGAACGCCGATCGCGAGCGCAGCGTCATCCGCATGCCCTCGCACGAGGCGGTGGCGCACGATCCGGTGCTGTATGCGCACGCCTCGCGCATCCTGCACCTGGAATCCAATCCCGGTAACGCGCGGGCGCTGGTGCAGCGCCACGGCGATATCGACGTGTGGCTGAACCCGCCGCCGATCCCGCTGACCACAAAGGAGATGGACTGGGTGTACGAGCGCCGCTACGGCCGCGCACCGCACCCGTTCTACGGCAAGGCCAACATCCCCGCCTACAAGATGATCCGCTTCTCGGTCTCGATCCAGCGCGGCTGTTTCGGCGGGTGCACGTTCTGCTCGATCACCGAGCACGAGGGCCGCATCATCCAGAGCCGCTCGGAGGATTCGGTGGTGCGCGAGATCGAGGAGGTGCGCGATACGGTGCCAGGATTCACCGGGGTCATCTCGGATCTTGGCGGACCGACCGCCAACATGTACCGCCTCGCCTGCAAGAGCCGCGAGATAGAGAGCGCCTGCCGCCGCCCCTCGTGCGTGTATCCGGGCATCTGCCCCAACCTCAACACCGATCACGCGCCGCTCATCCGCCTCTATCGCCGCGCGCGCGCGCTGCCGGGAATCAAGAAGGTGCTGATCGCTTCCGGGGTGCGCTATGACCTCGCCGTCGAGTCGCCCGACTATGTGAAGGAACTCGCCCAGCACCATACCGGTGGCTACCTCAAGATCGCGCCCGAGGCGCTCGCCGAGGGGCCGCTGTCGAAGATGATGAAGCCGGGAGTGGCCGCCTACGACCGCTTCAAGGAGCTGTTCGAGCGCTACTCGAAGGAAGCGGGCAAGGAGCAGTACCTGATTCCGTACTTCATCGCCGCGCACCCCGGCACTTCCGATCAGGACATGCTCGAACTTGCGCTGTGGCTGAAGAAGAACGGCTTTCGCGCCGATCAGGTGCAGGCATTCCTGCCCTCGCCAATGGCCAGCGCCACCGCGATGTATCACTCGGGCAAGAATCCCCTCAAGCGCATTACGCGGTCGAGCGAGGAGGTCGTGGTGCCGAAGGGGATCAAGGTGCGCCGCCTGCACAAGGCCTTCCTGCGATACCACGATCCGGAGAATTGGCCCGTGCTGCGCGACGCGCTGAAGCGCATGGGGCGCGCGGATCTGATCGGCAACGGCAAGCACCATTT
>DATBYD010000086.1:0-10786 GCA_036513855.1 Steroidobacteraceae bacterium
CGGATCGTATCGGGCGGATAGTCGTGTGCGCTGTCCAGCTGCGCCGTGTCGATGCCGAGCGAGCGCAACAGCGCCACGGCGTGGGCGCCGGCAACCACCGCAGCTTGCGCGGCGGGCGCGACCGTGGGAGCTCGGACCGCCGCGGACGTGTGCGCGCTGAACAGGTCGGATACCCAGGCGAACCAACCGGAGTTGCCGCTGCCCTCAGTGCCGGCAGTACCGCTACCGGCAGAGCCGCTGCCGGCAGCGCCCGTGCCCGTTGCGCCGGCATCCGATCGTGACGGCGCCGGCACAGGCGCGGGCACGGAGGTGGCGAGCGCCGCCGCCGCCGGACCGTTGAAGTAGTAATCCTCTCCGGTGAGGGACGAGGCTTCCCACGGCACCTGCTTGCCGGCGGTCGCGCCCATCACGTCCGCGCGGACGTGCTTGAACACCTGCTCGAGCGGCTGGTGTACTTCCAGCATGGCGCGCGTCAGGGCAGTCGTGTAGGGACTGTTGCGGCCGCTACCGTCTTCGGCTACCGCACCGGGAGCGGTGGAATACGCAATCAGGATTCCCGCCGGCGCATCCATGCTGGCCAGCCCGCGGTCGGCAGAGCGCATGCTGCGGTTGAAGGGATTGTTGCGGCAGGCATCGAGGATGACGATGTTGAGACGGTTGCGGGCATAGCGCATCTGCTCGATCACCCAGTCGGCGCTGACGGCCTCTATCTCCACGTCCCCTTCGCGCTCGATGTTGGCTTTGGTCGGGATCAGGTAGTTGCGGCCGTTGAGCTGCACGCCGTGACCGGCGTAGTAGAAGAGCCCGACCGCCTGCGGGCCGCCCTTGTCGAGACGCTCGCCGAACTCCTGGATGGCGCGCTTCATGGTGTTCTGGTCGGCGTCGCGGCGCTCGATCACCTCGAAGCCCAGCTGGCTCAAGGCCTGGGCGACCAGCCGGGCATCGTTGGCGGGATTGAGCAGCGGGCCGCTGGCATAGGCGCTGTTGCCGACGACCAGAGCAATGCGCGTCTCGGCCGCCAGCACGCCGGCGGGCAGCAGCAGCGCCACCGCAAGCAGGGCAAGCCGGCACATCGAGATAGGCTTCCTGTCGTTGTTCTTGTGCGCGTGGGCCTGCACGCTTCAATGTCCCCGCTGAAAACCTTGAGCGGCGGCTGCGCCGCCCATGGTGCTATTATCCGCGCCCGTAGCCGATTGGGAAGTTTGCGGAGAAAAACATGGCATACCGCAGCTTTTTCTGCCGGGTTGCCCGCCCGCCCGCGATCCCGGCCGTGGCGCTGGCCGTGGTGCTCGGCGCCGCGCCGCTGCATGCCGGCATCATGCGCGACGTGCTGGAGGACCTGCACATCGTCAAGCCGCCCCCGCCGGCCGCACCCGCCGCGGGCGAGCAGATGCCTCCTTTTCAGGGATTCGCCTGCTGCAACCTGCACTACGACGGCCGCTCGATCAGCGACACGAACTACGCCTCGCTGCCGATGATACCGGCCGGTACGCCTATCGAAGTGGTCGCTTATGACAAGCACAAGGCCAGTATCAAGGTCGATGGCAAGCCGCTGCAGCTCAGCCAGGACAAGAGCAGCGACGTGGTGGCCCTCGGAACCTGGGTAAACCAGGTCGTGGTGAAGGACGATCCGCGCCCGCGCATCCGCAGCTATCCGCCGGCCGTGCAGGAGGCGATCCGCGAGGGCAAGGTGACGCTCGGCATGACGCGCGAGCAGGCCATCGTGGCCGTCGGGTACCCGCTGCCGAATGAGACCATCACGCTCGACGCGCCCGCATGGCGCATTTACCACGCGCGCCGCGAGCCGTTCGATCTCAATTTCCGGGCCGACGGGGGTCTGGGGTCAGTGACCGGCGACGACAGCGTCACGAGTGCCATGGTCTACCAGCCGCAGAAGAGCGCCTCGGGTCGCTAGGTTCGATCGGGGGGTCGGAAAGCGGTGCGTCGCTACCGGCCCGTGGCCGGACGCCCGCGTCGTCTCAGCGCCGTTGCCGGCTGACTCCCGCCGAATGATGCGTATGGTCGTAGCGCACGACGTGCACTGCGGGAATGGAATGCAGCGCAGCGCGGTGCGCTGCGAGAATCTGTTGCGGAATGAGCAGAGCGGCGACCAGGGCTGCCGCGATGATGACGCCGAACGTGGCGGCGCGCAGCGATAAGGCACGACGCGGTGCCGGGAACGCGCGCCTCATGAGCGCCCCGATGGAGGTCTCTTGTCGCCGGCGCGCGCGAGCACCAGGGGTGCATTGCGCCACTGCGAGAAGCACAGCGTGGACAGGTCGCCTTCGACGCTGCTGACCACGGTGCGCAGCCAGCGCAGCGGGGTGGTTCCTGAGTAGAGGAGCGAAGGGTTCTTGTGCCGGGTCATGCGTGTCTCCCGCGGTACGCTCTTTACGCCGCACCGCTGGAGACGAACAGTCGCATCCCGGGACGGGGCCTACCACTCGTAGGCACCGCGATGATCTAGGTACTTGCCGCTTTCCCGGAGTGCGTCGCTTCACAAAACGCAGCATCCGCGCCAGCAAGGGTCGTTGCGTGTGCCGCTCGCCCGCAGCGTGCGGCGCATGCCGCTCAGCTCCGCGCCCCTAAGGGTTAATCCCTAGCCCGCTGCGGCGCCTACGACTGTCATGAGCCATTGCCGCATGACACGCTGCACTGGCGCGTCAGGACCTAAGGGTCGCAAGAAGCCGCAATGATGGGCCACGGAGCGCGCAATCGGGGAACTCGCTGCGGGCAGCGATGCGAAGTCGGTGCCCGCAGCAACTTTGTAGACCCCGCGGGGCCCGCTCCGGCGAGCAACGGGCAGCCCCCAGTTTGTTACCGTCAACCGCGACCCGCCGGCGGTGCCGGCAACTCCAGGCACAGCTGCGCGACGTTGCACTCGCTGCGCCCCGGCCTGAAACCGAGCGACGCCCCCAGCCGCAGCATCGGCAGATTGTCGCTCAGCACGCTCATCCACAGCCGGCGCATGCCGCGCCGGCCGCAGTAGCCGATCAGCTTCTGCATCAGCAGCCGTCCGAGTCCCTGCCCCTTCAGATCCGAGCGCACCAGCACGGCAACCTCGGCACCCTCCCCGTCGGCATCGGCGCAGGCGCGCACCACCCCGAGGGTCTCCTCGGCGCCGGCGCCATCGAGCGCGGTGGCGACGAAGGCCATCTCGCGTTGGTAGTCGATATGTGTGAAGCGCACGAGCTGCGCTTCCGGAAGCTCGCGCCGGAACGAGAAGAATCTGCGGTACAGATCCTGGGGGCTGATACAGGCTGCGAAGCGCCGATGACGCGCCAGGTCATCATCGCGAATGGGGCGGACCACGATGCGGCGACCGCGGTGGTTCAGCCGCGCGTGCAGCGCATCGGGTAATCGCTCGTACATAGGCCGCAATCCTGCACCGCTTGGCCACGCACTGACCCCGACCTGTTTCGCGGCCGCTGCAGCTACCTAGCGGCGTAGGTGTTTGTCACGGCACGGGGCCTTACGATCCACACGCGGCATCGGCTTCGCGCGCACCGCACCTGTTCGCTTGCGGCTACGCCGCCTGCTTCTGCGGAGCGCTCGACCGTGTGGCGGATTTTGCCAGGCAGGCGCACGAGCAGATCTGCCCGTACTCTCACGCGACGCGCGGCAACGTACCGGTGCAGCTGGTGATCGAGGGTGCGTAGCGGCGCGTTTGCGCCGCGGCGATCGGAATCCGATTCGACTTAACACATCAGAAGCGGCGCTGCATCACGGTTAGTACGTACTTCGACCAATGCGCATGCGGCGACTCACGATAGGCTGCTCGCGCGGCTGACGTGATACTGGCGCCGTTTTCAATCGCAAACCCATCGAAAGATGGGGACGCAAAGCCTCCGGTCTAAGGGTTGACGCCTATGACAGCGGGGTTGCCGGGGCAGCTGAAGCCGCCTCGTTAGACACGCGCCCGACGTAGCGGGCCATGTCGGGCAACTCCTTGGCATCTGCTCCCGCAACCGGAATTGACGCAGTCGTTAATCGGTTTGCTGGAGCACAAATGCAAAACTCTAGGTCTGGATTCCCGGTGTCGGTGTGGACGGCGACCGCGGCGGTCGCGCTGCTGCTGCTCGCAGGCTGCGGTGACGGATCGGCCGACAGCGCCTCGAGCTCGGCCGCACCGCAGTCATCGAACAGCACCGAGAACCCCCCGCCAACCCGGTCGGCGCTACCCGGTCCGAGCACCTCCAGTGCGTCGCTCGACTGGGCTGCACCGACCACGAACACCAACGGCTCCGCGCTGACCAACCTGGGTGGTTACAAGATCTACTACGGCACGAGCAGCAGTCGGCTCTCCAGCACAATAACAATCAGCAACCCCGGCCTGCAGACCTACGTGGTCGAAGGGTTACCGATAGGCACCACCTACTACTTCGCGATCGTCGCGGTCACCACCGGCGGGGTCGAAAGCGCCGACTCCGCGGTTGTTTCCATGCAGATCTCCTGATTACGGACAAAGGATACTCATGAGCACGTCTTCACTCCTGGCGATCGCGGCGTCAGCCAGCCCCTCTCCCGGCGACTCCGCGATAACCGCCGCGCCGGTAAACGTCGCCATTGCGGACACCGCGCGGGTGCCGCTAAGCGTCGCCATTCCGGACGCCGCGCCGTATGCCATACAGCTGCGCATCTCCCCGGCACCGATCGATCCGCGCAGCGTGCCGCGTCTCGATATCTTCGACATGTATACGCTCTACTGCGATGTGCGGCTGGAGAACGGACTGATGCGCCACTCACTGCGCCTCGGATTCTTCAAGGACCCCGCCACGGCGAAGGTCATCGCGCGTTACCTGGCGTCCTATTTCGAGGCGACGCAGGTCGTGCACCTCAATACCACCGAACAGACTCGCTCCCTGCGCGTCAAGCTCGCGGCGCTGAAGGATATCGGTGACTCCGGACGTCACACGGTCATCGAACTATCCGAGCCCGAGCCTGCCGCGCCACAGACGCGCCGCGCGCCGCCGCGCCCGCTCGTCAGGCCGCGCGCGCCTGATATCGACACCCGTTCGCTCTGGTCGCGCCTGGTGCAGCCGCGCTAGCGCAACGGGTATTCAAAGTCCGGCCAGCACCCCGACCAGGCGGCCGGCCGCGTAGGTAACGGCGGCGGCGACCGCGCCGATCGCGGTTTGTCGCAATCCGGAAAATACGGCAGGCCGGGCGTTGAACAGCGAGCTGCTCAGTCCCACGACAAACAGCGCTGTCACCGACAGCGCGATACTGCCGGCGACTCTCCAGGGAAGCGGCAAGAGACAAAACGGCAGCAACGGCACGAGCGCACCGCACGCGAACAGCACGAAGGAGAACGTGGCGGCACTCGCTGCGCTGCCGACCGATGCGACGCTCGGGTGCTGCTCGCGCTGGCGCGCATCCAGGGCCGGGTCGAGCTGGCTGAGGGCAAGCTCGCGGGCGTTGGTAACCGATAGCCATTCACCAAGTGCCATCGAGCAGGCGCCGCCGAGCAGTCCCACCGTGCCGGTGAGCAGCGTCGCCGCGGGAGAGACGCCACCGCCGGCGACGCCCATCAGCAGGCAGAAGTTCGACGCCAGCCCGTCGTTGACGCCGAGCAACGCGGCGCGCAGGTTGGTCCCGACGGCGACGTCACTCCCACCCCGCAGGATGTCCGCGTGCGCGTGCTCATCGAGCGCCAGCCCCGCCGCCTGCGCGTCCTCCTGGGCCGCGTAGTCGTCCCGATCCTTCATCTCCCGGGTCACGATGCTCGGTACCACGAACGCCGAGCCGAAGCGCCGTGCGAGGAAGATCAGGAGCGCGGTACGCAGCGAGCGGCGCAAGACCGGCAGAGCGTGCCCGGCGCCGCGCAATTGTTGCTCCCAGAAGGCCGCGTGGCGCCGCTCACTGCTGGCGAGCTCGAGGTAGACGCCGCGTTGCTGCGGATCGCGCTCGAAGCGTGCGAGTGCGGCATACAGCTCCGCGCTGTCATGCTCGGCTCGCCAGTTGCGCAGCAGCCGTTCCTTCTCCTGCACGTCGGTGTTCATCAGGATGCCCGGAATGCAGAATTAGCGCAGACCGCCACAGTCTCCTGATAGCGCACTGCGCTTGCCTGGTGATCGTTGATCGCCGCCTGATGATACTGTGCGTCGGCGGCGACATCGAGATACGTAGCGCGACCTGCAGGCCGGGGTGCCGCTGCGCCGCGATAATCCACTCAAGGCGCAGGTCACCCTCGGAAACTACCTATTACCGGTAGGTCCGCAGATGGCAGATGGGCGACAACGAGCTGCCGGCGTGCGAGAAGTACCTAGCGACGCCGCGCCCGGCGCGGTAGATGCTCGGGGCGGCTGCCATGACAGGTACCGTATGAATTCGAACAATGAAACCCACAGCAACGCTGGTGTGCCTCGCAGCGACGCGCCTCGCAGCGATGATTGGAGTCAGTACGCCTCCAAGGGCCTGCACTGCCGGTTGTTGCACGTATCGCGGCTGGCTACCATGGGGGAGCTGGCCGGCGGCGTATCGCATGAGCTCAACCAGCCGTTGACCGCGATCGCAAACTATGCGCACGCATGCGACCGGTTGCTGGCGCGACCCGGTGCCGACCTGGGCGAAGTGCGTGAAGCGCTGCACCAGATCACGCTGCAGACCACGCGCGCCGCGGACATCATCCGACGGCTGCGAAAACTGGCGGACAGACAAAGCAGCGAGCACCTGCCCGCGAGCGTCAACCTGCTCGTGCAGGAGCTGCAGGACCTGCTGGAGACCGATGCGGGTCTGCATCGAGTGGAGTTGTCGCTGCAGCTGGCGGCGCAACTGCCCGAGGTACTGGTTGACGGCGGACAGATTCAGCAGGTAGTCCTCAATTTCTTCCGCAACAGCCTCGATGCTCTCGCCGCGCGTGCCCCGAGCGACTCTCCCCGGGTGATCATCCGTACCTCGGCGACCGCCGATAATGAGGTGGAGCTGGCGGTAAGCGACAATGGACCGGGTCTTGCGCCGGGCCTGAAGAGGCGCCTCTTCGACCCCTTCTTCTCGACCAACGGGCAAGGCAGCGGACTGGGTCTTGCGATCAGCAACACCGTGGCACGCGCTCATGGCGGCTCGGTCGGCTACCGGTCCAGCGAGTCAGGTGGCGCCTGCTTTTACATACGGCTCCCCGTACGCCTCTCCAACCCCGCTGCCGAACCTGCTGTGCCGGTTTGAAGCCGGCGCCTGGCTGGCATGCGCGCGGCCGGGCAGCAGCGGTCAGGTCGCCAGCAACTCCTCGAGTATCAACAGCAGCTCTTCCGCGTTGATGGGTTTGCTGGCGATGCGCAGGTGCGGATCGTCCCGCAACTGCTTGATAGCAGTCGAGGTATCTCCGGTGATGAGCACCGACCGCAGGTCAGCCGCCACGCTCGCTCGCAACTGCTCGATCACCTGCGTCCCAAGCTCGCCATCGCGCAGATGATAATCCGTGATCAGCAGGTCAGGCGCCCCCTCCTCGCGGGCACTCCGCAGAGCCTCCCCCAGCGAGGCGACGGCCGACACCCGGTAACCTTCGACGTTCAGCAACATGCGCGTCGCATCGCGTACTCCCGGATCGTCCTCCACGAGAATGACGCGCGGTTTAGCGGATCCCGCGGGCCTGACAGCTGCCGGGATCCCCTGCGGCCCTGGGCCCGTGCCCGCCGTGCTTCCCCGCGGAAGCGCGAGTGAGAACGTCGAGCCCTTGCCGACCTGGGAGGTCACTTCCAGGCGCAGGTTCAGCAGATTCACCAGGCGCTGGACGATGCTGAGTCCAAGGCCGTAACCGTCACGCGAACTGTTGGTCGCAACGCCCACCTGGTAGAACTCGTCATAGATGTAAGCGAGCTGGCTGGCGGGTATGCCGATGCCGGTGTCGACCACATCGATGCGCACGCAGGCTTGCTCCGGCCGCGCCCGCAGCAGCACCTCGCCCTTAGGGGTGTATTTGATGGCGTTCGAAATCAGGTTGTTGAGGATCTGCCGCACCAGCGAGGGATCGCTGTGCACGCTCCCCGGCGCGGACTGCACCCGCAGCTGCAGTCCCTTGTCGGCCGCGACGCTGGCAAACTCCCGGCGCAACTCCTCGAACAGCGCGGCTACCGTGAAATCGGCAGGCTCGGGCTTGATCGCACCCGACTCGAGCTTACTGATATCAAGCAATGCGTTCAGCAGACGCGACATTGCATTGATCGCGGCGGCCTGCTGTGACAGCGCTTCGACCGCATCCTGGCCGTGCGTCATGCGGCGCAGCGAGCCGTTGAGGAGCGCGAGCGTCTGCAGGGGCTGACGCAGGTCGTGACTGGCCGTGGCCAGGAAGCGGCTCTTGGCCTGGTTGGCCCGATTGGCGCTGTCGCGCGCGTCATCGGCGATGTGTCTGAGCCGATCTGCTACTTCGCGGGCGCGTTCCGAGGCTTCACGGATCATCTTCAGCTCCGCTTCCGCACGCTTGCGCTCGGTGACGTCGCGAATCGCCGCGGCGACCAGGATCCGTTCGCCATCCTGGATCGGACTCAGGCTGATCTCGACTGGAAATTCACTACCATCGGTGCGTTGTCCGAACAGGGATAGCCCCTCACCCATCGCGCGGATACGCGGTACCGCCGTGTAGCCCTGCCGATGGGCGACGTGGCGACTGCGAAAGCGCGCGGGCATCAGCCGTTCGATGCTCAGGCCGACGATTTCGGCGGGCGCATAGCCGAACAGTGCCGAGATCTGCCGATTGACATACCTGACGATGCCCTCGTCGTCGATGATGATCATCGCATCCGGAGCAGCGTCCAGCGCGCTGCTGGCCAGGTCGATGGATGCCGATCGCATGGCGACATCCTAGCGCCGATCCCACGCCCACCGCGACTGCAAGCCTCAGGCCGGCTGGCACTGCACAGCTTACGCGCTGAAGTCGATCACCATCCGCCCGTCCACCGTAGCAGCCATGACGCATCCTTCGGGGGGCTCTCTACAGGGGGGCCAACTACCACTGCCTATAGGGACTTACCACAACTGCGCGCGCCGCCCGGTCCTCGAGGGCACTGATGGCCGATATTGGCTCCCGATTGATATGCCAGGATGCCATTGCATGGCACGCGTGGACTGTCTCCCCCGTGCTGCGTCGAGAGTGAGGGCCATGTCAACGATCGTATCGCGCGTGCACCGATTTCCGATCTCCGCGAAGATCGCTGCCGCCTTCTGCGCCATCTTCCTCATCGTGCTGGCGGTCGGGATCATGGCCCTGGTGCGCCTCGATGCGATCAACGCTGGGGCGACCGCAGCGCGCGACAACCACGTACCGAGCGCCCGTACCCTGGGCCAGCTGCGTACCAGCGTCAGAATGTACCGCCTCACCGAGGCGGCGCTGGCGCTCCTGGCTCACGATGAACGCGAAATGCCGGCGGCGAACGCGCAAGTGCAGTCTGCGGCGGCTACGGTCGACAAGGCGCGAGCAGACTGCGAGCCATTCATCACGCGTGGCACGGCCGGCGAGCGCTACCTGCACGATTTCGACGCGATCTGGGCCGCCTACCAGGCGGCCACCGGCGGCCCAAGACGCAGCTTCCTGAACCACGAAACGGATGCAGGCAGCTACTTCGCCGTGGGATCGCGATTCTATGAGGCGGCCACCAGCGTACTGACCCAGGACATCATCGACAATACGCGTGTCAGCATGGCTGCCAGCTCGGCCGCAATAGAGTTCATCACGCGCACGCGTGAGCTCATGGTGGCGGCGCTGCTCGCAGTCATCGCAGCGAGCGCCATCCTCGGGCTGCTGCTGACGCGCAGCGTCTCGATCCCGGTCAGGGTCACCACCGCCGCCATGAAACGCCTCGCCTCACGCGACTTCGCCGTGACAATCCCCGGCATCGGCCGCGGCGACGAGCTCGGCGAGATGGCCGACGCCATCGAGGTCTTCAGACAGAGCCTCATCGATCACGAGCGGCTGCGTGCGCACGACGATGCGCAAAAAGCGGCGCTGCTGGTCAGCGAGCTGCGGTTCCGTGAAATATTCGACTGCGTCCACGACGGGATCTTCATCAGTGACGCCGCCACCGGCCGCATCGTGGACGTCAATCCGCGCGGTTGCGAGCTGTTCGGCTTCGAGCGCGACGAGCTCATCGGCACCACGCCGGAAATGCTGGCCGCCGGAGTGACCCCCTACACGGAAACCGGCGTGATGCGCGGCATCGTCCGCATGCGCGGCCAGGGTCCGGCCACCTGCGAGTGGCACTGCAAGAGGAAGGACGGGCGGCTGTTCTGGGTGGAACTGTCGCTGCGGCACGCTAACTTCGGTGGACAGGAAGTGGTGCTCGCCAGCGTGCGCGACATCTCCGACCGCCGCGAGGCGGAAGAGCAGATCAGGCACATGGCGCTCTACGACGGCCTGACCGGATTGCCAAACCGCGGCGTATTCGTCGAAGCCGTCGGGCGGGCGATAAGCCGCTCAAGACGTGACGGCCGGAACTTCGCCGTGCTGTTCCTCGACCTGGATCACTTCAAGGACGTCAACGACACGCTCGGTCATCCCGTGGGGGATGCGCTGCTGCGCGAGGTCGCCGGGCGGCTGCGCAGTGCGGTTCGCGAAACTGACGTCGTGGCACGCTTCGGCGGCGACGAATTCGCGGTACTGGCTGACGACATCCGTGGTGCGACCGATGCGGCCCAGCTCGGCGACAAGCTGCTCAAGGCACTCGAAGCGCCGTTTGCCATTCAGGGAACCCAGGTACGCACCGGCCTGAGTATCGGCATTGCGCCATACACCGAAAGCAGCGCCGACGTCGAGATGCTGATGTCGCACGCGGACGTGGCGCTGTACCGAGCCAAG
>DATBYD010000087.1:0-2114 GCA_036513855.1 Steroidobacteraceae bacterium
AGCTGTTTCTTAGGAGCGGGTGATTGACAGCGGGCGGTGCACAACGCAGCCTACACGCTGCCATGGGCGTCGCTCAGGATGTCGCTCCTCCCGTACCTCCCGCCGCCGTGCCGGAGGTGACCGAGCAACTCATCTCCTTTCCCGGGCACGCGGGTGGTACTGCCCGCTCGGGCGCTGGGGGGTATCCCCTGGTCCGCCGCTACGGCGCCTACCGGCGCCCGCTCCGATTCCTCGCATCTGCCGTCTCGGACCGCTGCCACACGTACTGCGTGTCCCCCGGCATGCTCATGGCGGTGGTCGACGTCGGCTGCCGCGGCACCTTTGAGAGCACCATTTCGGGGCAGGACATCGTCGAATTTCATTACCGCCTCGCGGGCTCAATTGCGCTCGCAGGCGCCTGGGGAGAGGTGCAGCTCGAGGACCCGGCCTGCCTCCTCTGGTACCAGGCGGCCGGTTGCGACGACGTAGCAGAGAGAATGGGCCCGACCCAGCTCACGCGCGTTGGCCCGCAGCGCGAGAGCTGGATCAGCCTCTATTGTGACCGCCGCTGGCTCGCGCGCATCGGCGGCTCCGGGGTGATCAGCATTTTGGGCGAGCTGCCACAAAAGGCGAGCGGTTGGGCCGCGCCGATCTTTCGCGTGAGCTCACCGGACGGCCACACCATCCGACTGGCGCGCGACATTCTTGCGATCGAGGGCAGCTCCCCGATCGACTGTCTGCTCGCCACGGCGAAGGCCCACGAGCTGCTTGCTCTGACGCTGAGCCGCGCGCGCTTCGCAGCGGCGGGGCAGCGGGCATCCCGCCGCGCGGACAGCAGCGAGCGACGCGCGGCAACGCTCGCCCGCGAGATCCTAAACCGCGAGCTGGCGCAACCTCCTTCCTTGCCGGAGCTCGCGCGCCGGGTGGGCGTCAATCGCTTCCGCATGAGCGCAGCCTTCAAGCAGGAGTTCGGCGAGCAGATCGCGAACTTCGTGCGTCGGCGGCGACTCGAGCTGGCAGCCGAGCTGGTACGCGGCTCGACCCTGCAGGTGCGGGAGATTGCGCTCCGCGTCGGTTACCAGCACCACAGCACCTTCACCGCCGCCTTCACACGCCACTTCGGCGCGACCCCGAAGCGGGTGCGCCGCTCAGTCCGCTTGCCCCACTGAGAGCCTCAGATGCGGCGCCTCTCGATCAGCGTGTAGAGCAGCGCCGGGATCACAAGGCCCGGGAGCCAGGCGATATCGGCGCCGATGCGCTCAGCAACGGGGCCAGTGTAGAACGACAGCCGCATGAACGGCGCCTCGATCAGAATGCTCACAATGTAGACGCCAAGTGTCTTCCAGCGGTAGACGCCGTACGCGCCATCCTTCAAGAACATGTGCTCGATCGAGTAGCGACCCTTGCAAACGATGTAATAGTCCGCAAGGTTGATGGCGCTCCAAGGGATCAGCACATAAACCAGCATCACCAGGAAATCCGAGAACAGGACGCTGAAGTTGCCCTTGGTGGCAATGGCGAGCACTGTGGCGATGCTCATGAGAATCGCCATCACCACGAACTTGAAGGTCAATGAGACGCGTCTCATGCCCTTGAGCCCCGTAACCGTGGTGGTGCTCGACATGTAGGCGCTGTAGAGATTCATCACGTTCACCTGCAGGAGGTTCACGATGATGAGGAGCGCCACTACGTACCGCCCCGAGCCGAAGAGCCCGGCGATGCTCGCGCCGATATCCGCCACCATCGCCGGCCGGGTGGAGGCGAGGTAGGCCCCGAGCGCCTGCGGGAGCACGGAGCCGAAGTAGTTTCCGGCGCCGGTATACCAGAAGGTCTTCCACGCCGAGACGTCCACCGGCAGGTAGCGCGAGTAGTCGGCCACGTAGGGCGCCGAGCTCAACGACCAGGCGGCCGCCTGCGTCACCACCAGGATGAACGTGCCGATGGCGAAGTGCGGCGGCAGGGCTCCCGAGACCATCGCAGCCGGCCGCTCACTGAGCAAGATCACGCCACTCGCCAGCAACATGATCCCTGACAGCACCGAGAGCGCCATCGCAATGCGGTGGATCAGCTCGTAACCCACGAAGGCGACGAACAGCGTGATGGCGCCGAAGAGGATGATCGCGAGGTTGTCCCCG
>DATBYD010000088.1:0-10687 GCA_036513855.1 Steroidobacteraceae bacterium
CGACCGGCAATTCACTTATCTCGGTGTAAGAGGCTTTGGCCTGCCGGGGGACTACAACACCCGCGTGCTGGTTACGATCAACGGAAATCGCGTCAATGACCCAATCTTTGACTCCGGGCCGTCCGGTCGGGAGCTGCCACTCGACCTGGACCTGATCGAGCGCATTGAGTTCATCCCCGGACCGGGTGGTGCGGTATACGGCCAGAATGCCATGTTTGCCGTCGTCAACATCGTCACGCGCACGGCCGCGGAAATGCATGGCGCAGAAGCTGCGGTCGGTTACCAGGAGCCGCAGTCACTCATCGAGGGCCGCGCCAGCTGGGGCGGGCGTCTCGAAAACGGTGTCGATGTGCTGATGTCCGTGAGTGACATGAACGCCCAGGGTCAGAACCTCTTCTTCGACTACGGAGCTTCCGGAAAATCGGGAATTGCCCGGGGACTTGATGGTGATCGCAGCGAGCAGTTCTTCGGCAGCATTGCACGCGGACCCTGGTCGTTCGAAGTCGTCTACGGTTTCGAGCATAAGGACGATCCGACCGCGGCGTACCTGTCGGACCCGCTCGTGCCCGGTCAGTACCAGGAGACCGGTTACGCGCTCACGCAGCTGCAGTATCAGGATAAATTTGCCGGCGACACGCTGCACGCATCCGTACGCCTGTTCACAGGCAACGATGTCTCGGATGAGCACCTGAGCTTCGGCACCATTTATGCCTATCCTTCCACGCCGGATCTTGTAGGGGTCGAAGCGCGCCTCGTGTCGACCGCGCTGGGCGCTCATATCCTGATGCTGGGCCTGGAGGCACAGGACAACTACAACACCAGCCAGGCGCAGATCGTTCCTGCGAATCCTGCTCTGGATGTCTACGTCCCCGGCTCCGGCCATCGAATAGGCGTGTATGGCCAGGATGAGTGGCACATTTCGCACGCGCTCGCAGCGACGCTCGGACTCAGGGTCGATAACAACGATGAAACCGGAACGGCCTTGAGCCCGCGCCTGGCGCTCATCTGGCAGGCTAGCCCCGAGACCACGGCCAAGGCGCTCTATGGCGTTGCGCATCGCGCCCCAAACTCCTTCGAAGACCTTGCCAGATTCGAGCCGGATGCACCCTCTCTGCAGCTGGGCGATGAGACCATCGACACACTCGAATTCGACGTGGACCACCGCATCGGCCGGGATCTGACGCTGCGCGCCTCGGTCTACCAATGGACGCTCCACGACCTCATCCTGGAGAACGGCGTTACGCAGCAGTACCAGAACACTCAGCCCGTCGACACGCGTGGCATCGAGCTGTCGACGGACAAGACGTGGGATTCCGGTGCACGCCTGCGCGACAGCGTGTCGATCCAACATGCCAACTACCGCAGCGGCGGCGAGGTGCCCAACTCGCCCGAGATACTGGGCAAGCTCAATTTCTCGAGCCCCCTGCCGGTCGACGGTGTGCGTTTGGGCTACGAACTGCGCTATGACAGCTCGCGCCTGACGCTGAATGGCACGCCCCTGGGAGGCTACGCCCTGTCAAACCTGTTTCTGAGCACGGAGTCGCTGGCTAAGGGACTCGAGGTATCCCTGGGCGTCGGCAATCTATTTGACAAGCACTATGCACAACCCGCCTCTGCCAACCACTGGCAGGACTCACTGGAGCAGGACGGCCGCAGCGTCCGCATCGACCTGCACTACGCGCGCTGAACTGTGTCACTCCAACCGCTTTGCGCTGAATGCCGGGCCGCCACGAAGAGGTCGCGGCGTAAGCTTTTGCTCGCGTACACCCTCACGCTGGTATTGGCTGTTCCGGGAACTGCCAGCTCCTATACGCTGGATCAATTGCTCGACATGCCCCTCGAGCAGCTGCTGCAGCTGACGATCACCTCGGCGCACACCCCGCAGCTGTCCGCCTGCTGGCCACCGCCGCCGAACGGACCGCGCGCCGTGGAGCATCGCGATGTCACGTAGCACGCGCATGCCGGCATGGTGCCTTGGCCTGGCGCTGTTGGCGTTCGCACCGACGGCGCTAAGCGATGACCTGCCCGAATATCGCCTCAAGGCAGCGTTTCTCTACAACTTCGCGCTCTTCACCGAATGGCCGACAGACACAGGCGCAACGCTGTCCTTGTGCGTGTACGGTCGGGATCCGTTCGGTGAGGAAATAGATGCGCTGCAGGGCAAACCCGTCGGCGCTCGCCGCATAGTGGTGCGCCGCGTCACCAGTCTCGAGGGACTGACCGTTTGCCAGGTCGTGTTCATCGTCAGTCCATCGGGCGACGGCATCTCGCGCGTGCTGTCCGCTCTGCGCGGCGCCAGCGTGCTGACCGTTGCGGACGCGCCGGGTGCCGCCAGGCAGGGCGTCGCTCTCAACATGAACGTTGTGAATAACAAGATCAGCTTCGAAGCCAACCTCACCGCTGTCCGGGTGGCCAATCTCAAACTCAGCTCGAAGCTGTTGAGCCTGGCGACCGAGGTGCTCCAATGACCGGACGTGAGCCGCTGCCGCAGAGCGTCACGATCGGTGCGCGGCTGCGCCGCACCAATCGGATCACTCTGTGTGCGGCGATTGCGATTGTCGCGGCGGTCATCATTGCCAGCAGCTTCACGCTTGGGCTCTTCAGCCTCGCCAACACCACCCGGGTCCAGGCCAGGATGCTGGCCGAAAGCGCCGCCGCCGCTCTGATGTTTCAGGATGAGACCGCGGCGCAGGAGCTGCTGCAGACGCTGCGCTATGCGCCGAACGTCCACGTCGCTGCCTTGTACACGCAACGGCGGCAGTTGTTCGCTTCCTACCGTAGTGAAGCACAAGTGCCGGTACCTGCGGCGCTTGATGCGCAGACCGCCAGTGTCGCGACTACCTTGACGCACATCGACATCTTGCAGCCGGTTGTGTTTCAGGGCAAAAGCCGCGGGACCTTGTATTTGCGTATTGACGTTGCAGCACTCTACCGGCAGCTCGCCTCGCAGCTGCTCGTCACGCTGTTCGCGGTCGCCATAGCGCTGCTGGTCAGCAGTCTGATGCTGCGACGGCTGAATCTCTCAGTACTGCGGCCTTTAGCGAAATTGACCGAGTTGACGGATCGGGTATCGGGCTCAGCCGATTTCCGAGTGCGGGCGGCCTCCAGCGACATCGCAGAATTGGACGCACTCGCCCGGGGTCTCAACGGCATGCTCGAAAACATCGAGGAGCGCGATGCCCACCTGGCGGCGCAGCGCGATCACCTCGAGGATCAAGTCGCAGAGCGCACCGCCGATCTGCAGCTTGCCAAGGAGACTGCCGAGGCTGCGAGCCGCGTGAAGAGCGAGTTTCTGGCAACCATGAGCCATGAGATTCGTACCCCATTGAATGGTGTGCTCGGAATGAATGAGCTGCTGCTGGCCAGCGATCTGACACCCAGGCAGCGAGAGTGGGGCGTTGCGGTTCAGACCTCCGGCGAGCATCTGCTGGGCGTCATCAACGATATTCTGGATTTCTCCAAGATCGAGTCCGGCAACATGGCGCTTGAGTCCGTCGCCTTCAGTCTCGTCGATCTGGTCGAGGAGACTCTGGCGATGTTTGCACACTCCGCCGAAAAGAAAGGCCTGGAACTGGCCGCGCAGTTCACGCCGCTTGACTCCGCGCTGCCAGGCGTGCGTGGCGACCCGCTGCGTCTGCGCCAGGTCCTGGCCAATCTGATTGGCAATGCGATCAAGTTCACCGACCACGGCGAAGTCGTCGTGCGCCTGCGGTTGGAGAGTGAGACCGACACTGACGTCGCTCTGAACCTGATCGTGGAGGACACCGGCATTGGGATTGCACCGGAAACGCTCGATAGAATATTCGAGCACTTTTTGCAGGCGGATGGTTCGACCACCCGCCGCTACGGCGGTACTGGCCTTGGTCTGGCTATCTCCCGCCGCTTGCTGACTCTAATGGGCGGCACGATTTGCGTGGAGAGCTCGCCGGGCCAGGGCTCACGATTTATCGTCAGCCTGCATCTGCCGAAAGCAAGAGCCCCGCCGCGGGAACGCGTGGAGCCGACGGGCCTCGAGGGCGCGCGCGTGCTGGTCGTGGATGACAACCAGACCAACCGCGAGATCCTGCAGCAGCGACTCGAAGGCTGGCAGATGCGCGTGGCGTGTGCACGCAGCGGCGAGGAAGCCCTGGAATTGATGGCGCAGGCAACCCGTGCGGCCTCTTCCTTTGCGCTCGCCATCCTCGACATGCACATGCCCGGGATGGATGGACTGCAACTGGCCAGCGCCATCCAGCGACGGCCTGACCTGGCCGATACCCCGCTGGTGATGCTGACGTCCACGGCCTCCAACCTGACCGACCCGCAGAGGCAGGCGTCCGGCATCCTGCGTTTCCTCAGCAAGCCAATTCGCCGTGCCGATCTGCTGCGCGTCCTCTGCAGCGTGCTGGCGCCTGCTGCGCCACGCCTCGATGCCTTCACTGCCGTGCCGGTAGACAGCGGAGTTTCAATACAGCCACGGGTGCTGGTGGTCGAGGACAATGCGACCAATCAGCAGGTCCTTAACGCGGTGTTGAGGAGCCTCGGCGTGCAAGTCACTCTCGCCAGCAACGGACAGGAGGCGGTCGAGCTGGTGCAGAACCGCGACTTTGACCTGGTGCTGATGGACTGTCAGATGCCGGTGATGGACGGATTCCAGGCCACCGCAGCCATCCGCCGACTGCCATTGGGGCGCGGCGAGCGGCTGCCGATCGCCGCCGTCACCGCTAACGCACTGCAGAGTGACGAACAGAAGTGCCTCGCAGCGGGCATGAACGATTTTCTGCCAAAACCATTCAAGCGGGCGCAACTGCAGGCGCTGCTCGCCCGCTGGCTGCCGCGCGCGGGCGAGGCGAGCGGTACCCATACCGCACTCGAGCCCGCCGACGCTCGGGATGCTGCAGTCGTGCCGGCGTCCGACGTCATTGACCTACGCGCGCTGCAGACCGTTCGTGAACTCGATCCTGCCGGCGGCATGGATCTCGTGAAGACAATCCTGCGCATCTTTATCGAGTCTGCGGGCGAATCTGTGACGCGTATCGAGAACGCGATTGTCGCGCGCGACGCTGGGCAGTTGGCCGCCGCGGCTCACGCTTTGAAATCGAGTACCGCCAACGTCGGTGCAAAAACGCTGTCGGAATTCTATCGGCGGCTGGAGCAGCTCGGGCGCGAGGGACGACTCACAGATGCACGCGAGCTCTTGATACAGGTCAGACCCGAACATCAACGTGCCGTCGCCCGCATGTATGAGATTCTCCAGGAGGCAGCGTGACGACAGCGACCAAGACGATTTTGATCGTCGATGATGATCTCACGGCGATTACCCTGACGCGGGCCGCTTTGCAAAAGGCCGGCTTCGCTGTCAGCACGGCGGTCGACGGTACCGACGGCTTGCGGCAGTTCCGCGACAAGCCGAGTGACATGGTCATGCTCGACGTGGACATGCCAGGCTTAAGCGGCTACGACGTCTGTGTGGCACTGCGTCTCGAGGCTGGTCCGCTGCTGCCAATCGTCATGGTCACCGGATTCGACGATTTCCGCTCCGTCGACGCGGCCTACGACGCGGGGGCCACCGACTTCATAGCCAAGCCGATCAATTGGACGCTGCTGGGTCACCGGGTACGGTACCTGCTGCGCGCCTATCAGGCTGTGCTGGATCTCAGAACCGCCGAGGCCCGCAATACCGCACTATTGACAGCCCTCCCCGATCTGCTGTTCGAGCTCGACATTGACGGACGCTACGTTCAGTACCACGCGCCGCACTCGGAATTGCTGCCCGCGCCGGTCGAGAATTTCATTGGCAAGACCGTAGAGGAAGTACTCTCGCCAGAAGCAGCGCGCGTGTGCCGCGCAGCGATTCAGGAAGCGTACGAAACCGGCCTGTCGATCGGCAAGCAGCTTGAGTTGCGGCTGGCAGCTGGAATGGTGTGGGTCGAGCTCTCCGTGTCCAGGCCCGTGGATCCAGGTCAGACGCCGCACTTCATCGTCCTCGCCCGCGATGTCACGGATCGTCGGGCAGCCGCCGATCAGATACACCGGCTTGCGTATTACGATCAGCTGACGGGTCTGCCGAACCGCGAGCATTTTCGCAGCCGGGTGGCGAGTGCACTGGAGGATGCCCGCACGAATAAGCGCCAGTCGGCCTTGCTTTGCATCGATCTCGACAAATTCAAACGCATCAACGATACGCTCGGCCACAGTGTCGGCGACGATTTACTGCGCATGACGGCACTGCGCCTGCGCGAGGCGGTGCGCAGCGGCGACCATATCGGACGAGCGATACCCGCGGGTCCCGGCGATGGGGATCTTTCCAGGCTGGGAGGCGACGAGTTCATGTTCCTGATGCCGCTTATCGATGCGGCAGACGAGGCCGGGATTGTCGCCACCCGCATGTTGTCGGCGATCATGCGACCAATTCTGCTCGCACAGCACGAGGTCATGGTGACCCCGAGCATCGGCATCGCCATCTATCCTGCCGATGGTGAGAATTTCGAAACGCTATTCAAGAGCGCCGACCTGGCGATGTATTTTGCCAAACGTCAGGGTCCGGGCACATTCACCTTCTTCAAACCTTCGATGAATTCGAATGCTTTAAAGCGTCTGACCATGGAGGGCAAGCTGTCGGGCGCCATCGCCGGCAACGAATTCTCGCTGCGATACCAACCGCAGTTCGACCTGGCTACCGGGTTGATCGTCGGTATGGAGGCGCTGCTGCGCTGGGCCAACGTGGAACTCGGGCAAGTACCCCCTTTGGATTTCATTCCAGTCGCGGAAGAGACTGGCTTGATCCTGCCCATTGGCGAATGGGTGCTGCGCGCCGCATGTACGCAAGCCAAAGCGTGGCACGATGAGGGCCTTTCGACCCTGCGCATTGCCGTGAACGTGTCCGCACTGCAGCTGGCCCAGCGGGGTTTCCCTGGGCTCGTTGCGGCAGTGCTGCGCGACACGGGCTTGCCCGCCGTTACCCTGGAGCTCGAGATTACTGAGAGCGTGATCATGACGAATGAGGACTGGACGAGGCAGGTACTCGGGGAGCTCAAGGCGATCGGGGTCCAGATCTCCATCGATGATTTCGGCACTGGCTATTCAAGTCTCGGTCGGCTCAGGGAGTTTCCAATCGATCGACTGAAGATCGATGGTTCATTTATCCGGCGGGTTCAGAATAACGGCGAAGACAGGGTAATTGCGGCGACGATAATTGCCATGGCAAAGACGCTCAAGCTGGAGGTCGTGGCGGAAGGCGTGGAGGACCACGCACAACTGCTGTTCCTGCAGGAAGAATGCTGCACGCTGGCGCAGGGATTTTTCCTCAGTCCGCCGCTAACCGCCGCGGACTCAGGACAGCTTCTGCGTCGCCTCGCCCGCGATTTCGCTGGCAGCCGCACCGAACGTCTAAAGCAACTGCGTGCCTAGCGCGACTGAGCCGGTCCCGCGCAATGATGGCAGCGCGCGGCGCGCACGGGAAAGCGCTCGGTCACCATGAGTCCGCCACAGTCGCTGCACGGGCCGAGACGCAGCTGATCGCCACGCGCCAGCGCGGTGGTGAGGAACACGGCATGCTCGAAGGAGATCTGCGCGGCCGGCAGCAGCAGCCGGAACACCTCGAACGCCTGGCATAGCAGCTCGCCGCGCGTCAGACCCGGGAGCGCGGCGTCTGCCGCCGCCGCGGCCGCTGGCGCCCCGGGCGTCGCGGCCGGCACTACGCCGAGCAGCGACAGCACGCTGGCGAGCACGGCCGTTTCCTCCTGCAGCCGCAGCGAGCGGGTGAAATAAGCGATCTGGTGCGGCGACTTGCCGCGGTGGCGCGGCAGATAACGTTGCGCCTGGCTCAGGTAGGAGCGGTACAGCTTGCGGATGCGGTCGTCCGACAGTCCGGTCCAGGCGCGGATCGTCTGCGTGCGCGCCTCGTGATGCAGAAAGCGCAGCGCCACCTCCATGCGCTCGCGCTCGCGGCTGTAACGATCGTCGGAGATGCGCATGGGCGGCTTCCTCGGGGGGCCTGCGCCATTTTGGTAAAAAATCACCAAAACACAACTGGAGAATTTGGTTAAAAATCACCAAATTCATGGATGGCTTCCGCCGCGCGCTCGGCTACGATAGTCATGCGCCCACCGGCGGGGAGGACGGCGCCATGCTGTTGCAGTGCGAGAGCGAGGGCCGCGGTGACGGGCCGACGACGGGCTGGCTGCGCGCCGGGACGCTCGAGTCGCTCGTCGAGCTCAACGAACTGTGCCTCGGGCTGATCGCGGAGCAGGCCGCTGCGCACGGCGCCACGGGCAGCGCGCTGCTGCGCCAGGTGGGGGAGCTATGGTGCGGGCTCGATGCGCCCGCGCGGCGCCGCGCGGCGGCCTGCCCGTATCTGCTGCTGGACGCCGGCTTTGCCGACACCGCGCGCTGGCGGGCGGCGGCCGCGCCGCGCGTGGGCGATACCGCCGGCGGCTACGCCGCCTTCTTCACCGTGCCGGCGGCCGCCGAGCTTGCGCAGCTGGTGTTCACCTATGCCTGGCACCTCGCCCGCTCGCAGGCGGCGGCCGCGCGGCTGCTGCTCGGCATGCCGCCGGGGAGCGCGCTGGTGATCGGCCGCTGCACGCTGCGGCAGATCCACAGGCTCGCCGCAGGCCACGCCGACTGGCTGAAGCCGCGCTGGCCGGCACGCGTGGTGGTGTGGCGCGGGCTGCTGCTGGCGGCGGCCGCAGGCGACTCACTGGCGCTCGAGCGCATCCGGCTGCGTGGACTGACGCTGCTCGCCGGCGAGGCGCGCATGGCACCGCCGGAGCGCCCGGCCTGGCGCGCGCCCCGATCGTAGCTGTCACGCTCAGCTGCCCGATCCAGGCCGGCCGTTTTCGCGCGATACACGACCGTTACCACCATGGCGTGCGGTGGGCATCTGCCGCAACATAGTCGTTCCCATCTGCAGTGCAGGAGGCTCGCGCACCATGAAGCAGGCGCTGCTCGTCATCGACGTACAGGAATCCTTTCGCCACCGCCCCTACTTCAGCGCGCAGGGGCTGCCGGGCTTTCTCGCCAATGTGCAGGCGCTCATCGATCGCTGCCAGGCGCGCGCGCTGCCCGTCGTGCAGGTGTTCCACCGCGAGCTGCCGGACGATGCCGCCAACCCCTTCGCGCCTGCCTCCGGCCTGGTGCGGGCGATGCCCGAGCTGTCGCTGCAGCCGGCGGTGACGGTGCACAAGCAGGTGCACTCCGCCATGTTCGGCCGTACCGCCGACGGCACGACGCTCGAGGACTGGCTGCGCCAGCGCGGCATCGGCGAGCTGCTGATCACCGGCATTCGCACCGAGCAGTGCTGCGAGACCACCACGCGACACGCGTCGGACCTCGGCTTCAGCGTGCGCTACGTGACCGACGCGACGCTGACCTTTCCGATGCGCACGCGCGCGGGCCGCGAGGTGTCCGCAGCGGAAATCCAGGAGCGCACCGAGATGGTGCTGGACGGCCGCTTCGCGCAGATCGTCTCGACCGCAGCCGCGCTCGCCTGAAGCGACGCGGCGCTTCCCCGCGCGCGCCGCTCGTTACGGGCCGCTTTCCTTGGCGACCAGGAACTTGACGAGCTCGATGAGCTGATCGTTGCTGGTGAGCGAGTCGCGCTTCACGCGGTACTTGCCGTTCACGATGATGGTAGGGGTCGAGTCCACCTGCATGGCGAAGATCTGCGCGTCGGCGGCGCGCATCTTGCTGTCGACGCCGAAGGAGTTGGCCATGGCGAGAAACTGCTGCGGGCTGACGCCGGCGACGCGCGCGTAGAAGCGCGCCGCGTCCGCGATCGAGGGTTGCGGGTCCTTCAGTTTCCCGCTACCCGGCACGGTGGTGCCCAGCTCGCCGGTCTTCCACACCGCATCGTACATTGCCTGCTGCGTGCGCTCGGCGACGCCGAGAAACTGCGCGGCGAAATAGGCCCGCTGGAACATCGGCCAGTCCTCCGCCGGATTGAAGGCCGCGGGCAGGAACACCAGCTGCGCGTTCGGCGGCAGGGCGTGGCGCAGCTTCTCCATCACCGGCTGAAAGAAGTTGCAGGCCGGACAACCGTAGGAGAACACCTCCATGACCTCGACCTTGCCGGCCGGCACCGTGGTCTGCTGCGCCGGTGTCAGCCGCACGTAGTTCACGCCCTCGCTCCACGTGGCGGCGCGTGCACCCGCGGGCAGCAGCGCGACCAGGACGGCGAGCAGGGAAGCAGCGAGGCGAGTCATGTAGCTCTCCACTTAATGATGATGAGTGAGCCGCGCGCGTTGCGGCGCGCTAGTAAATTGCGATCTCGCGCCGCCCGGCCGCATCGCGCGCGCCGCGGAACATGCCCTCGCTGCTGAAGTCCATCGCCAGCGCGCCGTCGCGGTCGACGGCGATCAGGCCGCCGTCCCCGCCCAGGCCCTTGAGGATCACGTGCAGCATCTCGTGCAGCGCCTGTGGCAGCGTCAGGCCGCGGTACTCGACCGCCGCGCACACGTGGTAGGCGGCCACGGCGCGGATGAAGTACTCCCCGTGGCCCGTGGCCGAGACCGCGCACACGCCGTTCTTCGCGTAGGTGCCGGCGCCGACGATCGGCGAATCGCCGACGCGCCCGGGTCGCTTGTTGGTCATGCCGCCGGTGGAAGTGGCGGCGGCGAGATTACCGTGCGTATCGCGCGCCACCGCGCCCACCGTACCCTGCGGGGCGGGCGGCACCAGATCCGAGACGCGCTGGCCGCGCTGCTCG
>DATBYD010000089.1:0-11354 GCA_036513855.1 Steroidobacteraceae bacterium
CGCCAAAGTCGATCTCCATGCCCGCAGGCACGGTGATACGCGACGCCCGCCACTGGACCTTCTCGAACCCGATGAGCGGCAGCAGCGCCGCGACCGCGGCGGGCTCGGGCAGGCGGTCGGACCCGTCGAACCTCCAGCAGCGGCGCAGCACCCCGGAAGTGATGTCGAAGCGACCATCCGAAAGTAAGTGACACTGCGCGGCGTAGTCGAGGAGCGCCGCCGTTTCACCATCCACCACGACGGCGTGGCCCTGGCTGCGGTTGATTACGCTGACGATGCTCTCCGGGCGGTAACGGCTGTACTTGGACTCGATGCGCCACGCCTCCTGCGCAGCGACCCGGCCCATCTCGTGCGCTGTGTGTGTGTCGGCCGTCTCGAGCAGCAGCTCGCAGGGGCTCGCCATCGCGACGAAGCGCACCGCGACGATGCCCCCCTCGCGCGGCATCACCTCGAACTCGGGGGCATGAGGCGGCGGCGTCGCACCGCCGGCTCCGGCGCCGGCCGCGCTCATCGCTAGTATTCCAGATGCCAGCTGAGCTGCACGATGGTCGCCTTGAGATTGGGGTTGAGGTCGAGCCCCTGCAGCTCGGCGAGTGAGCTCGCCTGATCACTCGGCCTCTGCTGGTACTGCTCGAGGCGCAGGCTCAGCTCGCCGTTGCGGCTGGTGGCAATGCCGAACTTGAGCCCGAAGGTCGTGGCAGCGAAGGCAGCCAGTCGGGGGTCTGCGGACATGTAAGCAGGCGCGGGCCCCGTTTCGCTCAGATACAGGTTGTAGAAATCCGCGGCAGACTGATGGTACCAGCGCGCGTGCGGCTCAAGATACATGCCGGAGCCGACATCGATCCGCAGCTTCGCATCGACAGTATCCGAGCCGATTCCCCAGCTATCCTTGCCGCGCCGGTACGACAGGTCCAGGACCGTGGGACCGAGCGCCACCTTGTTGACCCAGTAGAGGCTCTGCCGCGTGCGGGTATCCGGACGATTCTCATAACGATAGCCCGTCACGGCGCCCGTATCATCGAGCACCGAGATGATCCGGTACGGATCGGTCAGGTACCCCTGCGAGTGGTCGAAGGTGTAATTGAGCTCCGTGAGCCAGTTGCGGCGCATGACCTGAGTTACGCCGATGAGGCCGCCGGCCAGGTTCTTGGTCTGGCTCGGCTCCTTCTCGTAGAGCGCGTAATCACTGCCGGCTACCGGGTTACCTCCGTGCGCATGGATCCGGTCGTACTCTTCGTTGATTCCTGCCGAGAGCGTGGTGTTTTTTTCGTTGAAGTCATGACTCAGGCCGACGTGCGCCGCCACTGAGTCGAAATCGTGCTCGGTAGAGGCGTGCCCGCCGTACGAGACAGTGTTGTCGAGCCCGATGGGTTGCGACCAGTCGAGGTCGCCGGCGACGCGCCGCTCCTTGAAATGTGGATCCTGCGGCAGATCGCCGGGGCCGATTGTATAGAGGGTGGTCTTGTAGCCGGGTTTGGGCGTGAGACTGGTGCTCGAGGGACTCGCGAATGTCTGCGGCTTGCGCGAGGGTATGGCGCCATTCGGCGTGGCGCCTGAGAGCGTGTCGAGCGTCAGCGTTCCATCGAGAAGCCGTTGATCGCCGAAGTCCTTCTTCAGGCTCACCACCGGCTCGATCGTCTGGACCCGGCCCGCATTCTCCTTGTAGTAAAGCAGGTCCGTGTCGATCTGCAGGGGCTTCTCGGCCGCATCATCGGGCGCTGCCTGTGCCCGCGCGCTGTCCGACAGCAGCGCACAGCTCGCCGCCATGAGGCCCAGGTGCAGCGGCGACCGCGGCCGCTTCAGTTGCATCCGCAGCCTCCGCCCGCGAAGCTGCGGCCGCCGCTCGCTGCTTCCTTGCTGAAGTAGATGTGATCGTCGATGGCCGCATCGATCGGTGCGGCGTTGAGCGCCATCTCGGGTCGCGCGAGGATTTCGCGCTGCCAGGGCTTGACGCCGAGCGACGTACAACCGCACGCGCCCAGCATCAGACCCAACACGATCGCGAGGCGAGCAATACTTTGGATGCGCATGGTTAGGATCTCCTTGGAGGTCAGTGCGCGAGCACCAGTGCACGGACCTGCTGCGCGAGAGCATCGCGGTCGCGGACGAGAAATCCCTCGTGCCGCGCCTGAACGTGGCCGCTGCGGTCGATCAGAAAGCTCGTGGGCATGCCGCGGACGCCGAACTTCTCGGGAAGCCGCCCGTCCGGGTCATAAACGATACGAAACTGCGCGGGGTGCTCGTGCAGGAAACGGTCGGCATCGGCGCGCTCGCGGTCGACGTTGACAGCAATCACCACCAGGCCGTCACGTCCGAGCTCACCCTGCAGGCGGTTCATCCACGGAAACGACTGCCGGCACGGTGCACACCACGAGGCCCAGAAATCGACATAGACAACCCGCCCTCTCAACTGTGCCAGATCGAGCAGGTCGTCTGCGTTCGCCGCGCGAGCCCACGGTGATGCCAATGCGAGAAGCCAGAGGGTCAGCGCGCCGATCCTCCGCAGCGATTCCATCCGCGAATTTCTGGTCCCGTACGGCATTTAGGCGCAGGGCGTATTGGGGTCGGGCGGTCTCGCCGGTTCCCAACGTGCTCCCGCTGTCAGCGCGCCGAAGCGCCTATGGCGCTGTGTGTAGTCATCGAGCGCACACCGCAACTGCTCTTCATCGAAGTCCGGCCACAGACAGTCGGTGAAATGCAACTCGGCGTGCGCGACTTCCCAGAGCATAAAATCACTAAGGCGCTTCTCACCTCCGGTGCGAATCAGCAGGTCGACTGGGCCCACAGGCAGCGCGGAATGATCGACCTTCTCGAGCAGGCGATGAAAGTCATCAGGTGTCAGGTTCGCAGTGCGATCGGCCCGCCACGCGGCTCGCACGATACTGTCGTGAGACGAGTAGTCGAGCACAATACGCAGGTGCATTCGCGCACAGGTTGCGGTCAATCGCTCACTCCTCCGGATGGTGCGCAGCAGGTCCGCATTCAGGCGGTCGCGCCGCCCCATCACGTTGAGGCGAATGGACTGCGCGACACAGCCACGTGTCTCCGTCAGGAGATATTTGCGAAAGAGACGCATCAGTGCATCGACCTCCCCTGGCGGGCGTGCCCAATTTGCCGCCGAAAAGGCGTATAGCGTGAGCGTATCGACGGCCGCGCGCGCCGCCGCGTCAACCACCGCGCGTACCGCCTTGGCACCTTCGATGTGACCGGCGGTGCGCGGCCATCCGCGCTGGCTTGCCCAGCGTCCGCTTCCGTCCATTATGATTGCGACGTGCATGGGAGGCGTCAACAGAACTTGCCTGCCGCTGTGATCCCCACCGGCGCGCTAGAATTTCTTGCTGATTCCGACATAGATCCCGTGCGGCATGACGCTCAGAATGTAAGGCGTATCGCTATTGCGGTGCATGAGCCACCCGGCCGTGGCGCCGAGCGCGTAGCCGGCGATGACGTCCGATGCCCAATGCGCCTGAACCTTCATGCGCGCGATGCCGTCGTAGACCGGCAGCGCCTCGAGCGCATAAGTCCAGGGATGATCGGGACCGTATTCCAGTACGAACGGGGTGACGATCGAGCTCACCTCGGTCACCTCCCCGCTCGGAAAGCTTTGGTTACCGTGGCCCTGGAACCAGAGATTCGGATCGTTGTTGCTGGCATTCGGCCGTACGCGCGAAAACGCGTATTTCATCGCGAAAGCCACAATGCCCGAAGCCGCCGAAGCATCCACCGACTGCCACAGCGTGCGGCCGAGGCGCGTCTCGCCGCCCTCCCACAACGCGCCGCCGACCTCCCCAACGATCAGGCCGTACTCGAGAAACTCCTGGTTGCTGCGCTTCCAGATGCCGCTGTCGTCATAGGTCCACTCGTGATCAATGCCAAAGGGACCGCCGCCGGCGAGACAGGCACTGCCTCTGGCGAGCAGCAGCAGCGCTACGAGCCAGGCGGCCGGCGCCGCGGGCTTGCTGCCGGCCTGCCGGGGTATTGCAGCGTGAACTCGCATGGGCGGGCAGAATAGGAGGCTCACGCTTAAGGCAGACTTAAGCGCGTCAATGATCAAATCGCCCAACAGGTGAAGGGAAAGCGGTCGTGCGAATTCTGCTGATCGAAGACGACGACATGCTCGGTGAAGCGGTTCGGGATGGACTGCGCCAGGAGAGCTATGTCGTCGATTGGGTGCAGGACGGCGGCGCTGCGCTCGCGGCGCTATCGACCACAGCCTTCAGCGCCCTGGTGCTGGATCTGGGCCTGCCGACAAGCGACGGGCTCAGCGTGCTGCGTTGGCTGCGGCAAAACGGTCAAACCACACCCGTCGTCATTGTGACCGCGCGCGATCGGGTCACCGACCGCATCACCGGCCTGGATGCCGGCGCAGACGACTATCTCATCAAGCCCTTCGACATCGATGAGCTGGCGGCGCGTCTGCGCGCCATAACGCGCCGGGTAGCGGGTTGCGCCGAGTCCACGCTTACCGTGGGTGAGGTGATGCTCGATCTGCGCCAGCGGATGGTCAGCTACGCGGGTGAGCCGGCGGCATTGACCGCCCGCGAGTACGCAGTGGTCGAGCTGCTGATGCGCAACGCGGGCTGCCTGGTGACGCGCGCCGAGATCGAGGAGGAGCTTTATGGATTCGAGGACGATATCGCCAGCAACGCGATCGAGGTCCACATTCACAACCTGCGGCGCAAGCTCGGTCCGCACTTCATCGCCAACGTCAAAGGACGCGGTTATCGCGTCGACAACGCCCGCTAGAGCCGCCCGGCCGTGGTCGCTGCGCCGGCGCATGGCGATCGCTGCGGCGGCGGCGGCCTGCCTCGTGTTTCTCATCCTGGGATTGCTGGTTTATCGTGCGGTGGCCAGCAGCACTGCCGCGCAGTTCGACGAGATGCTGCAGCAGCAGGCGGCTCTCGCGCTACGCTACGCGGACCACGAATACGACGAGGGCGAGAGCGTGGTGCCGCGTTCGCTCGACGCCGCGGTGCAGGCAATGCCGCTCGATGTCGTCTACCAGATCACCACGCGCGCCAAGCAGCTGCTCTACCGCTCACCGGGCTCACCGCAGGCGCCTCTCGCCATCGGCGACGGTCCGGGCTACTCGAATGCGGTGCTCGACGGGCGAGCCTGGCGCGTGTACTCGCTGAGCTCCGCAGCTACTCCACTGGTCATCCACATCGCCGAGCCGCTGGAGTATCGCGATGCGGCGCTGTCGCGCACGCTGCACGCGGTGGCCCTGCCGCTGCTCTTTGCGTTGATGCTGCTGACCTTCCTGATCGGTGTGGTAACCGAGCGTGCCTTCCGGCCGGTGCGGCGCATGGCGGCGGACCTCGCCGGACGCGGCGCCGACGATCTCTCCGCGGTCAACACCGCGGAGATGCCGGTGGAGACCCATGCGCTCGGGGTCGCACTCAACGATCTGCTGGCGCGGCACGCGGAAGTCCTGGCGCGCGAGCGCCGTTTCACCGCCGATGCGGCCCATGAGCTGCGCACGCCGCTCGCCGCACTGCGCGCACAGGCACAGGTCGCCGCCCGGGCCGCGACGCCCTCCGAGGCGCGCCGCGCCCTCGACAAGCTGCAGGCGAACATTGACCGCACCACGCACCTGATGAGTCAGCTGTTGTCGCTGGCGCGCCTTGAACCCGGGTCCTCTTTCAGCCCCGGCCAGACTACGCAGGCAAAAGTCGTGGTCGATCTGGTCCTCGAGGACCTGGCGCAGGCGGCGCGTGAGAAGCAGGTCGAAATCACGCTCGACGGCTGCCTGCAACGGCTGCCGGGCGCTCCCGAAGTCCTCTACCTGCTGATCCGCAACCTCCTGGAGAACTCCATTCGTCATGTCAGCGAGCGGGGCCGCGTTGCCCTCAAGCTGATCGAACGCGATCAGTGGGCAGTGCTCTCGATCAGCGACAACGGACCGGGGATCCCGAGTGCGGAGCGCTCGCGCGCGCTGGAGCGCTTCTACCGTATACCCGGCAGCGCCTCGTCCGGCAGCGGCCTTGGACTCTCAATCGTCGGACGGGTGGTGGAGCTGCTGGCCGGCGAGATCGAGCTGTCGGACCCGCCCGTCGGCACCGGGCTCGTGGTTACGGTCCGGCTGCCGTTCACGGGCGTGCAAACCCGGGATCAGATAACCACATAGGCGGGCTATCATGTTGCTCCCCGGGGGTTACGACCTTCGGTCCGGGAGACCGCTTATGTCCAAGCCACCGAAGAAGCTGAAAGGCCGGCCGGCAACCGACGAACGGGGCAACGCCACCTGGAAATGGGTTGGGGAAGGCGGAACCGTTGAGACGGATCTGATCAAAGCGCTCGGCGAGGGCTTATCGCTGGAGGCTCCGCCGCAGAAGGTGAGCGTCGATCCCTACAGTCAGTCGCCTTCGCAGCACAAGGAAAAGCCCAAGGGCCGCTCACTCGATGACATGCGGCGCCTTGATGAAGAAATGAAGCGCGAGCATGCCAAGCTCGTCGCGGATCTGCGCAAACGCACCCCCTCGAGCCCGACGCATCGCGTACGTCTGCGGATCAATAACCGTGAGTTGCTGGTGCATAAGCAACCGGCGAGCCTCACGATCGGCCGCGGCGAGGAGAACGACGTGGTGCTGAGCGGGGAACGAATCTCGCGCCTGCACGCGCGTATCGAGATCAGCCGCAACAAGGTCGTCTTGATCGATGAGAGCACGAACGGCACCTACGTGCAGAGTGCCGACGGAGAGCCAGCGTTCGTACGCCGCGGCAGCCTCCAGCTCAAGGGACAGGGGATGATCGGCCTCGGACAACGGCCCACTCAGGACTCCCCGGTCACCATCCGCTTCAGCTGCGAAGAGGTCTGACGCGCTGCGGTGGCGCCGCTCTTCAGGACGGCGTCGCTATTTCGCTCCAGGCTCGATGGGCGCAGCGCCGCCGGACTGCAGTTGCGCGTTGAGGCGCGCCATGTCGATCGCCCTGAATCGGGCCCACTGCATCATGGCGTCGTTCAGCAACGCCCGATGCCTGGCGTAGCCTCTCAGGGCATCAGGGGTCGGCGCTGTATCTGCGCCATCGACCGCCCGCGCCAGGTTACGGAACGCCGCCTCGAGGTAGCGCAGCCCGCGGATCGTCGCAGGCGCAGGCCCCAACGAGTCCGGCGACTGTTTGTCTGGCGCGATGTCGCTGATGACACGCAGTCGCTGATCCGCGGCGGCAAGGGCTGCCGCCGCTACGCTGCCGTCGCTCTTGCTGCGCTCGAGGATGGCGGCGTGAATCCGGTTGGCTTCGGCCAGGGTCGCCGCGATCTGCACGCGCGCGGCCTCCACTTCGCGCGCCAGCGCGAATTGCCGCGCATAGGCGACTGCGGGCAGCTTCATGCGCGGATCGGGAGCGACCGTCAGCCGCTGCCGATAGCTCTTACCGTCGACGATGAGCTCGATCCGGTAGGGACCCGGCGGAGCCCATACCCCGCTCTCCTCTTCGCTCGGATCCTCCGGAGCGAGCCCGGCCTGCGGCGCATAGTGCAGGTCCCACACGAAGCGATGCGTCCCGGGGCTGCTCGCCAGCGGCTCCGGCGGAACAATCCACTCGGGGGCGATCTCGATCTTGGCAAGATCCGGCTGCTGCGGCTTGTCGTTGCTGCTGAAGGCACGCACCAGTGCGCCGCGCGCGTCAGAAATGGTCAGCCGGATCGCGCCGCTCGCTGGCGCGTCCAGCGCATAGTCGATATAAGCGCCCGGCACCGGGTTGGCCGCCATGGGCTCGTCCTTGGGCATCGGCGTTCCGGTGAACCCGGTCGCACGCACGCGATACGCCTGCGTGGGCGGGAACAGTCGGACTGCGTCTGTGTAGGGCTCGGCCAGCGAGCGCAACGGCGCGATGTCATCCATGATCCACAACCCGCGGCCGTGGGTCGCGATCACCAGGTCCGCTGCGTGCACCTGCAGGTCGCGCACGGACGTTCGGGGCAGATTCTGCTGCAGCGCCTGCCAGCGCCCGCCATCGTCGAAGGATACATAGACGCCGCGCTCGGTGCCGCAATAGAGCAGGCCCCGATGTGCGGGATCTTCGCGCACCACGTTGACCGTGTTGAGCGTGCCTGCGGCGGCGATGCCCTCGTCAATCAACGTCCAGCTCGCGCCGCCGTCGTGGGTGCGATAGATGTAGGGTCGCGGGTCATCGAGCCGGTGCCGGTCCACGGCGATGTAGGCGCTGTCCACATCAAAATGTGACGGCTCGATCACGCCGATCTTCGACCACGCACTCAAGGGAGCCGGCGTCACGTTCTGCCAGTGGGCTCCGCCATCGCGAGTCCGCCAGACCAGGCCGTCATCGGTGCCTGCCCAGATGAGCCGCTCGTCGAGCGGCGACGGACCGATCGCGTAGACCACGCCACGGCGCGGGCCGGCGTGCTCGTTGTCCTCCACGGTAGCCGGGTCGAGCGTTGCGGGCACTTGCGGGTTCTCGCGAGTGAGGTCCGGGCTGATCGCGTCCCAGTGCCCGCCGCGATCGGTGGTGCGAAAGACGCGTTGATTGCCGAAATAAAGTGCATGGCTGCCGGTGCTGCCGAAGATGAGCGGCAGCGTCCAGGTGCTGCGGTACAGTCCGGGGTATGCCAGGGTCGGAGCGACGCTCTGCGTCTGCCCGGTGCGCAGATCGAGCCGGTCCACGCGTCCGCCGAAGATCACCTTGGGGTCGTCCGGATCGGGGGCGATGTAGCCGTTCTCGCCGCCGGCGGTGATTTCGCGGAATTGGCGCAGATTGATGCCGTCGATGTTATCGGTGCGGCTGGGGATGCCCGCGGCGCCGGAGTCCTGCTGCGCTCCGTACACCCAGTACGGAAAGCGGTTATCGGTGACCACGTGATAGAACTGGCCGGTGGGCTGGTTGTACCAGGAGCTCCAGCTGGCACCGCCGTCCAGCGTGACCACCGCACCCTGATCGACGCCGAGTATGCGCCGCTGCGGATCGGCCGGGTCGATCCACAGCTGGTGATAGTCATCGCCCCCCGGCGCACCTTTGACCGGGATGAAGGACTTGCCGCCATCGTCGGAGCGGTACATCGCCGTATTGCAGATGTAGACGATGTCCGCATTGCTCGGATCTGCGGTGATGCCGCCGAAATACCAACCCCGCTTCCAGATGCGAGGGTCGTTGCTGACGCGCGTCCAGCTCGAGCCCCGATCGTCGGAGCGGTACAAGCCGCCGTCCAACGCATCGATCAGCGCGAACACCCGCTGCGGCTTCGAAGCCGAAATGGCGATGCCGATGCGACCGGGCCTGTCGGGCAGGCCGTGGCTGGTGAGGGCCGTCCACGTCTTCCCGCCGTCGTCCGACTCGTACAGGCCCCCGCCGGGGCCGCTGGAGGGTGGATAGACATTCCACGGCGGCCGGCGCGTCTGCCATAGAGCCGCGTACACCCGCTCGGGCGCGCCCGGCTCCGCGGCGAGATCGATCGCGCCGGTGTCTGCGTCCTTGTACAGCGTACGCTGCCAGGTCTTGCCGCCGTCGGTCGAGTGGAACACGCCGCGCATCGCGTTGGCGCCGTACGGATGCCCCAGTGCCGCGACCAGCACCACGTCCGGATGGGTCGGATCGACCAGGATGCGGCCGATCTGCTGCGAGTCCTCGAGCCCGGCCGGCTGCCAGGTGTGGCCCGAGTCGCCCGAGCGGAAGAGTCCCGCACCCTGGGCGATATCCGAGCGCATGTCGGCCTCGCCGGTGCCGACGTAGATGACGCTCGGATCGGAAGGGGCCACCGCCAGCGCACCGATCGAGCCGACCGGCGCCGCATCGAAGATCGGCGCCCAGGTGCGTCCGGCGTCACGCGTCTCCCACACGCCGCCGTTGACGGCCCCGAAGTAGAAATGGTGCGGCTCGCCCGGCACGCCGCTGACGCTGAGCACACGCCCGCCGCGAAACGGCCCGATCGCGCGCCAGTGTAGCGGCTGCAGCTGCGTCTGAGCCGGATCAGGCCCCGTGGCACCGGCGGCAAGTACCAACTCCGTGCCCCCGAGCATTATCGCCGCGAGCACCGCGGCCACCGGCCTGCATGTTCCGACTTGCACCCTCGCCCTCCTATAGTGAACGCACCCACACGTGATCGTACCTGCCGGACATGTCGCAGCGCAGCCCGCCTGGTCTCACGATCCGCTACGCTCATCGCGTATCAGGTCGCGCCTGCGCAGCTGAGCTTTCGCAAGCGAAACGCTGCGGCGTGGCTCGGCTCAGTCGGGATCGGATCCCGAACGCACCGCTGGATAGGGTTTATCTCCCATCAGTCCCTGCCAGAGAATGCGGTTGTAGGCCGCAGCATCGGCACTGTCGCGGTGTGTGAAGTCCATGCCGCGCGTGCGCTGCGCCCACCAGCTTGCCGGATGAGACGGATGCGCCACATGCGTACCCGCAGCGGCGGCGGGCAGGGGCAGGCGCGTGGAGCGCAGCACATCCGGAACCAGCGCGGTGAAACTCCAGCTCTCCTGCCCCAGATCGAACACCCTGGCCATCGGGCCGGTGTGGGCATCGAAGACCCCGAGATGCTCGAGGCCGAGCAGGTCGGTGATGGTGCGCATCAGGCTCAGCGTCGTGTAGCGCGTGCTGACGATCGCCGCATGTCGCACGTAGGGCCCGACCACGAATGCGATGCTGCGATGAGCGTCCACGTGATCGGGTCCATCCTGCGCATCGTCCTCGAGAATGAAGATCAACGTGTCGCGTGCGTAGCGGCTCTTCGCAACCGCTTCGACCAGGCGGCCGACCGCGTAGTCGTTGTCGGCGACCTGTGTCTCCGGGGTATCGACCCCGTCGAGAGCCCCTGGTGCCGCCTCGCCGCTGGTGTGGTCCATCATGAGATACACCAGGCTCAGCGCCGGCAGATCACCACGCCGGACGTAGTCGGCGAACTCACGCTCCCACTCCGCTTCGCGATAGAAATCCGGGTAGTCGGTGTCGAAGCCCCGGAAGTACGGGTCGGTGAGCGATTGCAGCTCCGGGTGTCCGGCATACGCCTGGCGCACGTGATTGCGTGCGGGCCAGCGCTCGAGCGGGACGGTGAGCGCACCCCAGGCCTGGTGATACATGGTGTCGTCGGTATCGAAGCCGTAGTTGCGCACGCTCAAGCGCGCACGCAGCGCGGCGTTCCACAGGTACCCCTGCTCGATCTCATCCGCCTCCGGCCCGTCCGCAGAGGCGACGTTACGCGTCCCGGGCAGCAGATCCGGATCCGCCGGGGTCGCCGGGTTCGCCTGGCGGCGGGCGTCGCCGCTCAGTCCCATGTTGATGAAGCGGTTCAGGCCCTGCCAGTCGTAGGAGCCGCCACGCCCGAACTCGGAGTAGTTCATCGGGATATTCTTCGATGCAATGTCCGTCTCGCGGGCTGCCATGCTCCATTGCCAGCCGTC
>DATBYD010000090.1:0-17389 GCA_036513855.1 Steroidobacteraceae bacterium
GGCCGACAGCGCCGCTGCGCCCGCCAGCATCGCCCGCGCCGCCCTGGCGCGGGCCCGCAGCGGGGTGTTCGACGTACTGATCGTCGATACGGCAGGGCGGCTGCATGTCGATGCGGCCCTCATGGCGGAGGTGCGCGCCATCGATGCGGCGGTTTCACCCGCCGAGCGGCTGTTCGTGGTCGACGCCATGGCCGGCCAGGACGCGGTGAACGCTGCCCGCGCCTTCGGCGCCGCCCTCGACCTGACCGGGGTCATCCTCACCAAGGCCGACGGCGATGCACGCGGGGGCGCGGCGCTGTCGGTGCGGCAGATTACCGGCAAGCCGCTGCTGTTCATCGGGGTGGGGGAGAAGACCGAGGCACTCGAGCCGTTCGATCCTGAGCGCATGGCTTCGCGCATCCTCGGCATGGGCGATGTCGTGAGCCTGGTCGAGCAGGTGCACCGCGAGGTCGACCACGCCGAGGCGCAGCGCCTCGCCGACAAGGTCGTGCGGGGCAAGGGCTTCGATATGAGCGATCTCAAGGGCCAGCTCGAGCAGCTGCAGAAGATGGGCGGGGTCACGGCCCTGATCGACAAGCTGCCCGGAGCGGCGGCGCGCAAGGCCGGCGTATCGGCCGAACACGGTGACAAGGATGTGCGCCGGCAGATCGCGATCATCAATTCCATGACCCCGCGCGAGCGGCGCAACCCGGGCATCATCGACGGCTCGCGACGGCGGCGCATCGCGGCGGGTTCGGGCGTGCAGGTACAGGACGTCAACCGGCTGCTCAAGCAGTTCATGGAGATGCAGCGGGTCATGAAGAGCATGAAGGGCGGCCGGCTGCGCTCGCTCATGGGCGCCTTAAAGGGCGGCCTGCCGCCCCGGTTCCCCGGCCGCTGAAGCGCCCGGCCGCCCGAAAGCCCCCGGGGCGGAAAAACTGGCGCAGGATTCAAGTGTTGCGTAGAATCCGCGCTCTTTTTTGGGCGGCTGTTTCGAGGCGCCCGCACGAACCAAGAGCGATACGATCATGGTAACTATCCGCCTGACCCGGCGCGGGGCGCGCAACCAGCCCTTCTATCACGTCGTCGTGACCGACAGCCGCAAGCGCCAGGGCGGTCCGAGCCTTGAGCACGTGGGATTCTTCAACCCGATCGCCCGCGGTGGCGAGCAGAAGCTCAGGCTCGATCTGCCGCGCATCGACTACTGGGTCGGGCAGGGCGCCCAGCCCTCGGACCGCGTCCGGATGCTGGTCGCCAATTACCGCAAACAGGCGACGGCCTAGAGCGAGCCCGATCCGGGGCGGGACCGGTGTGATCGAGCTGGGGCGCCTCGGCGCACCTTACGGTATCAAGGGCTGGCTACACGTCGAATCGCACACCGATCCTCCGCAGCGTCTGCTGGAGTACCGGGAGTGGGTTCTGAGGCTGCCCAGCGGTGAGCGCATCACGCGGCGCCTCGCCGGGGCGCGCAGCCACGGGCAGGCCCTGGTTGCGCAGCTTCAGGGAGTGGCCGGGCGCGACGAGGCGGCGGCGCTCACCGGAGCGGTGATCGAGGTCGAGCGCGCGGCGCTGCCGCCCCTGGGCGAGCGCGAGTACTACCGCGCCGACCTGGTCGGATTTGGCGTCCGCAACCTCGAGGGAGCGGCGTTAGGGCAGGTGACTCACTTCGTGGATGCGCCGGCGGGTGCGCTGATGGTGAGCCGCACGGCACAGGGGCGCGAGCACTGGGTGCCGGCCGTCCCCCGGCACCTGCGCAAAGTGGACCTGGCGGCGCGCGAGATTGTGGTGGACTGGCCGGTGGAGCTGGAATAGAACGCTCCATGAAGATCGAGGTCGTCACGCTGTTTCCGCGCATGATCCAAGGGGCGCTCGAGTTTGGCATCGTGGGGCGCGCCATCGGGCGCGGCCTGCTGAGCGTTGCGACGGAGGATCCGCGCGCGCACACGACGGACCTGCACCACACGGTGGATGACCGTCCCTACGGCGGCGGTCCGGGCATGGTGATGAAGCCCGAGCCGCTGCTCGCTGCGATCCGTGCGGCGCAGGCGAGGCTGCCGCCCGGGAGTCCGCGCGTGTACCTGTCGGCGCAGGGCGAGCGGTTCGGCCAGGCGCAGGCGCAGCAGCTCGCGCGCCTGCCCGGGCTGCTGCTGCTGGCGGGCCGCTACGAAGGGGTGGATGAGCGGGTGGTCGAGCTTGGCATCGACCGCGAGCTGTCGGTCGGTGATTACGTGCTCTCGGGAGGAGAGCTGCCGGCGCTGACGGTGATCGATGCCCTGGCGCGCCTGTTGCCCGGGGCGCTGGGAGATGAGCGCTCGAGCGCGCAGGATTCGTTCGCGCAGGGGCTGCTCGAGGGGCCGCAATACACGCGGCCGGAAGTGTTCGAGGGTCGCTCGGTACCGCAGGTGCTGCTGCGCGGCGATCACGCGCTCATTCAGCGCTGGCGGCTGACGCAGGCGCTCGAGCGCACCGCGCAGCGGCGGCCGGATCTGCTGGAGCGGGCGCAGCTGCCGGCGGAGGCGCGCCGCGCACTGAATGAATTGCTGGCCGCAGGTGCGGCTAGAAGCAAAGATCGAGGTGAATGAACATGAGCAAGATCATCCAGGAAATCGAAAAACAGCGCATGACCCGCGCAGTCCCGGAATTCAAGCCCGGTGACACGGTCGTCGTGCAGGTCAAGGTGGTGGAGGGCGACCGCGAGCGCGTGCAGGCCTACGAAGGGGTGGTCATCGCGCGCAGCAACCGCGGACTGAACTCCTCGTTCACGGTTCGCAAGATCTCGCACGGCGAGGGCGTGGAGCGGGTATTCCAGACCTACAGCCCCTCGATCAGCGACATCACGGTCAAGCGCCGCGGCAACGTGCGCCGCGCCAAGCTCTACTACCTGCGCGATCTGTCCGGCAAGGCCGCGAGGATCGAGGAAAAGATCTGAGCCGCGCCAAGAGGCCTGGAACATGACGATCCGCTCGTTCTTTTCCGGCCTGTGGCGCGGGCTCGACGGCCTGCGCAAGGTCCTGCAGCTGATCGTGCTGCTGGTGATCTTCGGCGTGCTGCTGGGCGTGATGCGCGGCAGCGTGCCGCGCATCCCGGTGAAGGCAGCGCTGCTGCTCGCCCCCGAGGGGACCCTCGTCGAGCAGCTCAGCGGCGAGCCGCTCGAGCGCGCGCTGCAGGAAGCGCGCGGCGATGAACATGCGGAGACCCTGCTGTGGGACCTGACCGACTCGATCCACGCCGCCGCCGGTGACTCGCGCATCCAGGTGCTCGCGCTCGATCTTGAGAAGTTCGAGGGCGGCTCGCAGCCGAGCCTGGCCGAGTTCGCCGCCGCGTTGCGCGAGTTCCGCGCCAGCGGCAAGAAGGTGATCGCCTACGGCACCGAGCTCACCCAGGAGCGCTACTACCTCGCCGCCCAGGCCGATGAGATCTATCTGGACCCGATGGGCTTCGTGCTCATCGACGGCTACGACCGCTACCGCACCTACCTGAAGGATGCACTCGACAAGCTCGGTGTGGACATCAACGTGTTTCGCGTCGGCGCCTTCAAGAGCGCGGTCGAGACCTACACGCGCACCAGCATGTCGCCGGAGGATCGCGAGGAGAGCCGTGCCTACCTGGGCGCGATGTGGACTAGCTACCAGGAGGCCGTCACCCGCGCCCGCAAGCTCGCGCCCGATGCACTCGCGAAGTACGTCGAGTCGCTGTCGAAGACGGTGCCGGCGGCCGGCGGCGATGCGGCCCGCGTGGCGCTCGAGAGCGGTCTCGTCACCGCGGTCAAGACCCGGCTGCAGGCCGAGCAGCGCCTCATTGGACTCGTCGGCGAGGACGCGGTGAGCGGCTCCTTCAAGTCGGTGTCGCTGTCGGATTACCTGCGTTACGCGCGCACCCAGGCCAAACTGCGCGCCGATTCCAAGCCGCGCATCGGCGTGATCGTGGCATCCGGTGAGATCCTCGACGGCGAGCAACCCCCGGGAACGGTGGGCGGGGAGTCCACCGCACGCCTGATCCGCCAGGCGCGCCTCGACAAGGAGGTGAAGGCGCTGGTGCTGCGCGTCGACAGTCCGGGCGGCAGCGTGATGGCCTCCGAACAGATTTACCGCGAGCTTCTGGCGCTCAAGGCGGCCGGCAAGCCGCTGGTGGTGTCCATGAGCGGCTATGCCGCCTCGGGCGGCTACTACATCTCGGCCCCGGCCGATGAGATCTGGGCGAGCCCGGCCACCCTGACAGGCTCGATCGGCATCTTCGCGATCATCCCCACCGTCGACCGGACGCTGGGCAAGATCGGCGTCAGCGTGGACGGAGTCGGTACCACGGCGTTGTCCGGGGCGCTGCGCATCGACCGCCCGATGGGCGAGGAGGCGCGCGCCCTGCTGCAGTCGGAGGTCTCGCGCGGCTACGATGAGTTCCTCGAGCGCGTGTCGAGCGGGCGAAACAAGACGCGCGAGCAGATCGACAGCATCGCCCAGGGACACGTGTGGGCGGGCACCGACGCGCATCGTCTGGGGCTGGTCGACCAGCTGGGCTCCTTCAACGATGCGCTGAAGGCTGCGGCGCGGCGCGCCAAGCTTACCGACTACGCGCCCGAGTTCATCGAGCCGGAGCTCACCTGGACCGAGCAGCTGGCACTGGCGCTGAAATCGCGCCTGGCGCGCGTCACGCTGCAGGCCAGTCCCAGCGAGGTCGCGCTCGCCCAGTTCGCGCAGCGCTTCGACCCGGTCACGCGCGAGGCGCAGCGCCTGGCGCGCTTCAGCGCACCGAACCGCCTGTACGCGTATTGCTTCTGCGAAGTGCGCTAGCGCGCGGCGCGGCCGCCTACAGCGTCGACCAGTCGAGGATGACCTTGCCGGACTTGCCCGAGCCCATGGTGTCGAAGCCCTGCTGAAACTCCTGCACCGGGAAGTGATGGGTGATGATGGGATCGAGTTTCAGTCCGCTCTGCAGCAGGCTCGACATCTTGTACCAGGTCTCGAACATCTCGCGCCCGTAGATGCCCTTGAGCGTGAGGCCCTTGAAGATCACCTGGTTCCAGTCGATCGCAACCTCATCGGGCGGGATGCCGAGCAGGGCGACCGAGCCGCCATGGTGCATGGTGCGCAGCATTTCCCGGAAGGCGGCCGCGTTGCCCGACATCTCGAGGCCGACATCGAAGCCCTCCTGCATGCCCAGCTCCTTCATGGTCTGATCGAGGGATTCGCGCTGCACGTTGATGGCGCGCGTGGCGCCCATCTGGCGCGCGAGCTGCAGCCGATAGTCGTTCACGTCCGTGATCACGATGTGGCGGGCGCCGGTGAAGCGCGCCACCGCGGTCGCCATGATGCCGATGGGGCCGGCGCCCGTGATCAGCACGTCCTCGCCGACCACGCTGAAGGCGAGCGCGGTGTGGGTGGCGTTGCCGAAGGGATCCAGGATCGAGGCGATGTCATCCGGGATCGAGTCGGGGAGCTTGAAAGTGTTGTCCGCCGGAATCGACAGATACTGGGCAAAGGCTCCCGGGCGGTTGACGCCCACACCCACGGTGTTGCGGCACAGGTGGCGCCGCCCGGCGCGGCAGTTGCGGCAGTAGCCGCAGGTGATGTGTCCTTCGCCCGAGACCCGGTCCCCGGTCTTGAGTCCCTTCACCTCGGAGCCGCTCTCGACGATGCGGCCGCAATACTCGTGACCGACCGCCATCGGAACCGGGATGGTCTTCTGCGCCCAGGCGTCCCAGTTGTAGATGTGCATGTCGGTGCCGCAGATGGCGGTCTTGGCGACCTCGATGAGCACATCGTTCGGCCCCACCTTGGGCTCGGCGATGTCGGTGAGCCAGATGCCCTTGGTGGCCTGCTGCTTGACCAGTGCTTTCATGTTTTCTCTTTTTAGGTATTCCTAGCCAATCACACCGAGTTCGCGGCCGACGCTGGCAAAGGCCGCCACGGCACGCTCGAGCTGCTCGCGCGTGAGAGCTGCCGACATCTGCGTGCGAATCCGTGCCTGACCCTTGGGCACCACCGGAAACGAGAAACCGATGACGTACACGCCGCGCTCGAGCAGCGCATCGGCCATGCGCGTGGCGAGCGAGGCATCGCCGAGCATCACCGGGATGATCGGGTGCTCGCCGGGCTTTAAGCTGAAGCCGGCCGCGGCGAGGGCGGCACGGAAGTAGCGCGTGTTGTCGAACAGCTGCGTGCGCAGCGCGGGGCTCGCATCGAGGAGCTCGAGGACCGCCAGGCTCGCCGCGGCCACCACCGGCGGAATGCTGTTGGAAAAGAGGTAGGGACGCGAGCGCTGGCGCAGCCACTCGATGACTTCCCGGCGCGCCGCGACGTAGCCGCCGCTGCCCCCGCCGAGCGCCTTGCCCAGCGTGCCGGTGAGGATGTCGACGCGCGAGGCGACGCCGCAGTGCTCCGGCGTGCCACGGCCGCTTGCGCCCATGAAGCCGGTGGCGTGCGAATCGTCCACCATCACCAGGGCATCGTAACGCTGCGCCAGGTCGCAGATCTCGGCAAGCCGGGCGATGAAGCCGTCCATGGAGAACACCCCGTCGGTGGCGATCAGGCGCGTGCGCGCGCCCTTGGCCTCCTGCAAGCACTTCTCCAGCTGCGCCATGTCGCTGTTGGCGTAGCGGTAGCGCTGCGCCTTGCACAGGCGGATGCCGTCGATGATGCTCGCGTGGTTGAGCGCATCCGAGATCACCGCATCCTTCTCATCCAGCAGCGTCTCGAACAGCCCGCCGTTGGCATCGAAGCACGAGGAATACAGGATCACATCCTCGCTGCCGAGGAATCGTGCCAGGCGTTGCTCGAGCGCCTTATGGGTTTCCTGGGTGCCGCAGATGAAGCGCACCGAGGCCATGCCGTAGCCGTACTCATCGAGTGAGCGCTGCGCTGCAGCGCGCACCGTCGGGTGGTTGGCCAGTCCCAGGTAGTTATTGGCGCACAGGTTGATGACCTGCCGTCCGCCGGTGCACACCAGGCCCCCCTGCGGGCCCGCCAGCACGCGCTCGCGCTTGTACAGGCCCTGTTCGCGCAATCCGGCCAGTTCCCCCTGCAGGCGCTCGATGATCTTCTCGTTCATTGGATCCAATTATACTGAAGCCCGCATGTCGGAACCTGCAGTCAGCGCACCTCCCGGGGCTGCGCGCATCGACCGCTGGCTGTTTGCGGTGCGCCTGTACGGCTCACGCACGCTGGCCGCGCAGGCGGTCGGCGGGGGCCGCGTGCACGTCAACGGCGAGCGCGTGAAGCCTGCGCACGAGGTGCGAGCGGGGAATAAGGTCAATCTCATGCGCGGGTCGGTGGAATTCGAGTGCGAGGTGCTCGCCGTGCCGGCGCGGCGGGGGCCGGCGCGCGAGGCCGCGCGCTGTTACGAGGAGAGCGCGCAGAGTATTGCGCGGCGCACCGAATTCGCGGCTCGCATGAAGCTGGCCGGGGCGCTCACGCCGCGTCCACGCCGGCGGCCCGACAAGCACCAGCGCGCGCAGCTGCGTCGGCTGCGGGGTCGCATTTGAGTCCCCGCCAGTCGCCGCGAAGCACGTCGCTGCCGCAGGCACGGCTCACACTGGAGCGATCGCGAGCGGAGGTTATGTCATGTCTTTGAGCGTTTTCGATATTTTCAAGGTCGGCATCGGACCTTCGAGCTCGCACACGATGGGTCCGATGCGCGCCGCCTGCGAGTTTGTCGCGAGCCTCAAGCGCGACGGTCTGCTCGATGCGACCCAGCAAGTCGCGGTGCGCCTGTACGGATCGCTGGCGCTCACCGGTCTTGGCCACGGCACCGACCGGGCGATCCTGGCGGGGCTCGAGGGCGGCTTGCCCGAGAGCGTCGAGCCCCAGAGCATCGAGGCGACGCTTGAGCGGGTGCGCTCGAGCGGGCGCATTCGCCTGCTGGGCGAGCACGAGATTGCCTTCGATGAACCGATGCAGCTGTTGTTCATGCATCACGAGCGGCTGCCGCGGCATTCCAACGGCATGCGCTTTAGCGCGCTCGGCGCGGGGCGCAAGGTACTGCGCGAGGAGGACTACTACTCCATCGGCGGAGGCTTCATTGTGCGGGGCGATGAGGCCGAGGCCGCCGAGGCGCACGCGCACGCGCCGCCGCCGTATCCGTTCAGCTCGGGAGATGAGCTGCTCGAGCAGTGCCATGCGCACGGGCTGGAGATGTACGAGCTGGTGCTGGCCAACGAGCGCGCCTGGGCCCCCGAGGCCGAGGTGCGCGCCAAGCTCATGCACCTCTGGCAGGTGATGCAGGCCTGCGTCGAGCGCGGATTCCACCAGAGCGGGCTGCTGCCGGGCGTGCTCAAGGTGCGGCGGCGCGCGCCGCGCCTGTACCGCATGCTGACCGAGAGCGGCTCGGTGAAGCCGCTCGATGTCATGGACTGGGTCAATGCCTACGCCCTGGCCGTCAACGAGGAGAACGCCGCCGGCGGCCGGGTGGTCACCGCTCCGACCAACGGCGCGGCCGGCATCGTGCCCGCGGTGCTGCATTTCTACCGCCGCTTCGAGTCGGGCGCCAACGATGAGGGGGTCATCCGCTTCCTGCTGGTGGCCGCCGCCATGGGCATGCTCTACAAGCGCAATGCTTCGATCTCGGGGGCCGAGATGGGCTGCCAGGGCGAGGTCGGCGTGGCCTGTTCGATGGCCGCCGCGGGTCTGGTCGCAGCGTTGCAGGGCACCAGTGAGCAGATCGAGAACGCCGCCGAGATCGGCATGGAGCACAACCTCGGGCTCACCTGCGATCCGGTCGCAGGGCTGGTGCAGATTCCCTGCATCGAGAGAAACGCGATGGGGGCGGTGAAGGCGATCAACGCGGCGCGCCTCGCCGCGCGTGGCGATGGCTCGCACAAGGTATCGCTCGATCAGGTGATCGCCACCATGCGCCAGACCGGCGCCGACATGTCCACCATCTACAAGGAGACCTCGCAGGGAGGTCTTGCGGTCAACGTACCCGAATGCTGAAGGTGCGCTGAGAGCTAGCTGAACAGGCCGAACAGCCCGCGCGGGGGCGTCTCCTGGTGCACCTCCTTCACGGCGGCCGCATTCAGCGCGCTCCACTGCGCCGTCTCGAAGCTGATCGAGCACACCGCGGCGGTGCCAAGACCGCGCGCCTTGCCGCTCGGCAGCAGCTGCTGTACCAGCTCCGATACGCCGGGATTGTGGGCGACCACCATGAGGTGCGCGACGCGCGGTCCGGTGGCCTGCACGATCTTCAGGATGTCCACGGCGCTGGCCAGGTACAGGGCTTCTTCGGCCAGCACGCGTCGGGCGGGGACCGACAGCTCGCGCGCCACGATCTCGGCGGTCTGCTGGGTGCGGCGCGCGGGGCTCAGGATCAGCAGGTCCGGCACCAGTTTCATCTCGAGCAGGCGCCGTGCCATGGCCTCGGCGGCCGCGGTGCCGCGCCGGCTGAGCGGGCGTTCGAGGTCGGGCGAGGCGGAGTCCTTCCAGCGCGCATCGCCGTGACGCATGAGGGTCAGCCGCTTCACGTCGCCCCCGTGGCATCGGCCTGCAGCAGGATGCGGCCGTCCTGCTCGCGCGCGCGGTAAGTGCGCAGCGGCTCATAGGCCGGCGGGGTCAGCGCCTCCCCGGTGCGAAGGCAGAAGTGCGCGCCATGGCGCGGGCAGATGATCTGGCAGTCTTCCACTTGCGCTTGCCCCAGCGATTCGCCGTCGTGGGTGCAACGGTCTTCTACTGCGTACAAGGCGGCGCCGCAGCGTACGATGACCACCGCGATCCCGTCGACCTCGACGCACAGCGGAGCCATCTCCGCAAGTCCGTCCGCACCCCCGACATCCACCCAGCTCATGGCCTAGATCACCGCGCGCTTCAGAACATGCCCGTCTGCAATCGTGCGGCTTCAGTCATCATGCTCTGGTTCCAGGGCGGATCGAAGGTGAGCTCGACCCGCGCCTGCTTCACCGTCGGGATGCGTTCAATCTTGTCGCGCACGTCATCGACCAGGATGTCGCCCATGCCGCAACCCGGTGCGGTGAGCGTGATCTTCACATCCACGGTGCGCGTACCGTCCTCGTTCTGCTGTACCTCGCAATCGTAGACAAGACCAAGATCCACGATGTTGATCGGGATCTCAGGATCGTAACAGGTGCGCATCTGCTCCCAGGCGAGCTTCTTCACGTCCTCTTCATCGGCGTTGGGCGCCAGTTGCGGCGGCTTGACCGCCTCCTGGCCGATGGCATCGGCATCCTCACCGGCAATGCGAAACAGGTTTCCCTCGAGGTAGACGGTGAAGCTGCCGCCGAGCGCCTGCGTGATGTAGCCGGCCTGGCCGGGCTTGAGCTTCACCTCCTGTCCGGCCGGGACGATCACCGCTCGCACTTCGCGGTTGACGACGAACGGTTCGTTCTCGTGTCTGCGCATGGGCGCCCTACTCGGTGGAGACCGGGGCCGCCTGTTGTGCCAGGGCGGCGTTCAGGGTGTGCCAGCACAGGCTTGCGCATTTGACGCGGGCCGGGAACTCGCGCACGCCGGACAGCGCGGCGAGCTTGCCGAGCGAGGCATCGGGGCTCTCCTGAGCCTGCGTGAGCAGCGCGTGCACCCTGTCGAACAGCTCCCGCACCGCTTGGCGGTCCTTGCCCTTGACCGCCTCGGTCATGAGCGAGGCCGAGGCGGTGGAGATGGCGCAGCCCTTGCCTTCGAAGCGAATGTCCTCGATGCGCTCGCCGTTCATGCGCACGGACAGCGACAGCCGGTCGCCGCACAGCGGGTTGTGTCCTTCCGCGTGTCCGTCGGCCGCTTCGAGCCGCCCGAAGTTACGCGGCTTTTTGTTGTGATCCAGGATCACATCGCGATAGAGCTCTTTTAGGTCCATCAGCCGAACACCTCGCGCGCCTTGCGCAATGCGGCGACCAGGCTGGCAACGTCGCGCTCGCTGTTGTAGCAGCCGAAGGAGGCGCGTGCCGTTGCCGGCACGCCGAAGAAGGTCATGACCGGCATCGCGCAGTGATGCCCGGTGCGCACCGCGACGCCTTCGGCATCGAGGATCGTGCCCAGATCGTGCGGATGGACGCCTTTCATGGTGAAGGAGAGCACCGCGGCCTTGTGCGCGGCGGTGCCGATGAGTTCGATGTCGGGCAGCCGCGCGAGCTCTGCGGTGGCAAGTTCGAGCAGGCGCTGCTCGTGCGCGGCGATGGCTTCGATCCCCAGGCTCTCGATGTAGTCCATGGCGGCGGCGAGCCCGACGGCCCCGGCAATGTTGGGCGTGCCGGCTTCGAACTTCCACGGCAGCTCGTTGTAGGTGCTCTTCTCGAAGGACACCGTCAGGATCATGTCCCCGCCACCCTGCCAGGGGGGCATCGCAGCGAGCAGCTCCTCACGCCCGTACAGCACGCCGATGCCGGTCGGCCCGTACAGCTTGTGGCCGGAGAAGGTGTAGAAGTCGGCGCCGAGCGCGCGCACGTCGACGCTCGAGTGCGGTACCGCCTGCGCGCCGTCGACCAGCACCACCGCGCCGCTGCCATGCGCAGCATCGATGAGCCGCTTCACCGGCAGCACCGTGCCGAGCGCGTTGGACACGTGCGCGAGCGCAACCAGTCGCGTGCGCGGGCCGAGCAGCCGCATGAACTCATCCACTTCCAGCTCGCCGCGGCGGTTGATCGGCGCGACCTTGAGCGTGCAGCCGACCGCCTCGCACACCATCTGCCAGGGCACGATGTTGGCGTGATGCTCGAGAGCGCTGATGAGGATCTCATCGCCAGGCCCGAAGCGCGGCCGCGCGTAAGCCTGCGCGACGAGGTTGATGCCCTCGGTGGTGCCGCGCACGAAGATGATCTCCCGCATCGAGCGGGCGTTGATGAAGCGCCGCACGCGCTCGCGCGCGCCCTCGAAGGCCTGGGTGGCCGCCTGGCTCAGGGCATGCACGCCGCGATGCACGTTGGCATGCGAGTGAGTCTCGTAGTCCTCGATGGCCTCAAGCACCGCACGCGGGCGCTGCGAGGAGGCCGCGCTGTCGAGGTACACGAGCGGATGCCCGTTCACCATGCTCGAGAGGATGGGAAAATCCTGGCGCACCGCCTCGGCATCCAGGGGCAGTGCGGACGCGGCAAGGGAAGGGTTGGCGGCCATTACAGAAGCTCCCGCAGAGTGTCATCTCCCAGGTGATCCGCCAGGCGCTCCTCGATCTGCCGGCGCAGCGCCGGCAGCGCGATCTGTGCCACCACATCCTCGAGGAAGGCCCATTTGAGCAGCCGTTGCGCGCTCTCGGGCGTCAGCCCGCGTGACAGCAGGTAGAAGAGCATGTTGTCGTCGAGCTTGCCGGCGGTCGCGCCGTGGCTGCAGCGCACATCGTCGGTGTAGATCTCAAGCTGCGGCCGCACGTCAATCTCTGCCTCCGGGCCTGCCAGCAGGCCGCGCAGCGACTGACGCGAATCGGTGCCGCGTGCGCCCTTGGCCACCACGATCTTGCCGTTGAAGGCGACCCGAGCGCGCCCCGCCGCGATGCCGCGGAAGGTCTGCTCGGTGCGCGCATGGGGCGCGTGGTGCTCGACCAGCGCGTAGGCGTCCTGCACCTGCTGGCCGCCGCCGAGGGCGGCGACGGCGAGGTTGAGCTCGGCGCGCTCCCCGTTCAGGCGCACCGCGAGCGTGGAGCGGGCCGCCTGTGCGCCGGTGCTGATGCAATGCAGACGGTAGGCGCTCTCGCGCGCAAGCTCCGCCGACACGGTGTCGAACAGGATGCTGCGCGGGTTGAGCTCCTGCAGCCGGTAGTGCTCAAGGCGCGCCCCGGGCTGCAAATCGATCGTCACGGCGCTCGCGACGAAGCTGGCCTGCTCGCCGGCACTCAGGTGCCGTTCGATGAGCGTGAGGCTCGCGCCCGGATCCAGTCGGATATCAACGCGCGGGTAGCAGGCGCCGGCCTTCGAATCCGCGCTCGCCAGGAACACAAGCTCGAGCCGGGCCGGCTCGCTGCCCGCGGCCGGCACTTGCAGGGTGACGCCGCCGGTGGCGAACGCCTGGTTGAGTAGGGCAAAGCGCTCATCGGCGCTGAAGCTGCGGTGCGCGTTGCCGCTCGTTCCCGGCGTGATGCGCGCGCCGCTCGCATCGAGCGGCGCCGAGGAGCCGGTGGCGAACACCCCGTCCACGAACCCGTAGCGCGGAAAACCGGCCAGCCGCGCCGGCAGGCCGGCGCCGGCCAGCGGCGCTGCCGTCGCCGCCGGGACGAAACGCTGGCGCTCGAGCGAGCGCAGGTTCGCGTACTTCCAGTTTTCATCGCGCGAGGTGGGCAGCCCGCTCACCCTGAGAGCCTCGATCGCGGCATGGCGCTCGTGCGCATCCGCTGCGGGCAGCGAGCGCGCAGCGCTTTCGTATTCCTCCACGATGCGGGCGGTGAGGGGGCTGCTCATGACACTAGGCCGCCTCGCCCGTGACCCAGTCGTAGCCGCGCCGTTCCAGTTCCAGCGCGAGGCCTCGGTCGCCGCTCTTGGCGATGCGCCCGCGCACCAGCACGTGCACGAAGTCCGGCACGACGTACTCGAGCAGCCGCTGGTAATGGGTCACCAGCACGCACGAGCGCTCGGGCGAGCGTTGCGTGTTGACGCCCGCCGCGACCAGCTTGAGCGCATCGATGTCGAGGCCGGAGTCGGTCTCATCGAGAATCGCAAGCCGCGGCTCGAGGATCACCATCTGCAGGATCTCGTTGCGCTTTTTCTCCCCGCCGGAGAAGCCCTCGTTCACGCCGCGCGACAGGAAGCTGTCCTCGATGTGCATGAGCTTCATCTTCTCGCGCACCAGTCCTAGGAATTCGAAGGCGTCGACCTCGGGCAGGCCGCGCTGCTTGCGCTGCGCGTTGAGGGCGGCCTTCAGCAGATAGACGTTGTTGACGCCGGGAATCTCGACCGGGTACTGGAAGCCGAGAAAGACGCCCTCACGGGCACGCTCCTCGGGGGGGAGCGCGAGCAGGTCGCGTCCCTGGTAGCGCACCGTGCCGGCGCTGATCTGGTAGCCGGGACGCCCGGCCAGGACGTGCGCAAGTGTGCTCTTGCCCGAGCCGTTCGGGCCCATGATGGCGTGCACCTCGCCGGCCTGCACCGCAAGGGTGAGACCCTTGAGGATCTCCTTGCCGCCGACGCTGACGTGCAGGTTGTCGATGCTCAGCATCGCCGCCATGTCAGCCCACCGCCCCTTCGAGACTGATCGCAAGCAGCGCCTGCGCCTCGACCGCGAACTCCATCGGCAGCTCCTTGAACACCGATTTGCAAAAACCACTCACGATCATGTTGACGGCATCCTCCGCGGCGATGCCGCGCGCCAGAAGATAGAACAGCTGGTCATCGCTGATCTTGGAGGTGCTCGCCTCGTGCTCGACCGTGGCGGAGGGGTTCTTGACCTCAACGTACGGGAAGGTGTGCGCGCCGCAGCGAGGTCCCATCAGCAGCGAATCGCACTGGGTGAAATTGCGCGCACCCTGTGCGCTCGGCAGGATCTTTACCAGGCCGCGGTAGGTGTTCTGGCCTGCCCCCGCCGAGATGCCCTTGGAGATGATCGTGCTGCGCGTGTCCTTGCCGATGTGGATCATCTTGGTGCCCGTGTCGGCCTGCTGCTGATTGTTCACCGTCGCCACCGAATAGAATTCCCCGATCGAGCCCTCGCCGCGCAGCACGCAGCTCGGATACTTCCAGGTGATCGCAGAGCCGGTCTCCACCTGGGTCCAGGAGATGTGCGCGTTGCGGCCGCGGCACTCGCCGCGCTTGGTCACGAAGTTATAGATCCCGCCCACGCCGTTGGCATCGCCCGGGTACCAGTTCTGCACCGTGGAGTACTTGATGTAGGCCTCATCGAGCGCGATGAGCTCGACCACCGCGGCGTGCAGCTGGTTCTCATCGCGCTGCGGAGCCGAGCAGCCCTCGAGGTAGGACACGTAGCTGCCCTCATCGGCGATGATGAGCGTGCGCTCGAACTGCCCGGTGTTGAGAGCGTTGATGCGAAAGTACGTCGACAGCTCCATCGGGCAGCGCACGCCCTTGGGCACGTACACGAACGAGCCGTCGGAGAACACCGCGGAGTTGAGCGCGGCGAAGTAGTTGTCGAAGATCGGTACCACGCTGCCGAGGTAGCGCTCGATGAGATCCGGACGCGTGCGCACCGCCTCCGAGAACGGGCAGAACACGACCCCGGCCTGCGCCAGGCGTTCGCGGAAGGTGGTGGCCACCGAAACGCTGTCGAACACCGCATCGACCGCGACTCCGGCCAGCCGGGCCCGCTCGTGCAGCGGCACGCCGAGCTTCTCGTAGGTCTCGAGCAGCTTTGGGTCCACCTCGGCAAGACTCTTCGGGCCGTCCTTCTTGGTGCGCGGCGCCGAGTAATAGGAGATCGACTGGTAGTCGATCGGCGCCACCCTGAGGTGCGCCCAGTGCGGCTCCTTCATGGTGAGCCAGTGGCGCAGCGCCTTCAGGCGCCATGCGGTGAGGAACTCAGGCTCCTGCTTCTTGCGCGAGATCAGCCGCACCACGTCCTCATCGAGGCCGGGCGGCACCGTATCCGAATCGATCTCGGTGACGAAGCCGTGCTGGTAGCCGCGTGCGATCAGCGACTCGAGTTGTTTGGCGCTTTCACTCATGGTTTCGCTCACGAGCGCACCGGTGCGCGGCTCGCGGCTGCCTTCATCTCGCGCTCGAGCGTCGGCAGCCGTGCCGGGGGCGCGTCAAGGCCCGCCAGCTGCGCAAGACTGATGTCGTAGAGCGCGCGGCGGATGGCAAGGTTCAGACGCTGCCACACCCGCCCCACGCGGCAGTTCTCCTCGATCTCGCAGTTGCCGTGCCCGGCGGCGCAGTCGGTGAGAGCCACCGGCCCCTCCAGGGCATCGAGAATCGCGGCGGCGCTGATCTGGGCGGCAGGACGCGCCAGCCGGTAACCGCCGTGCAGGCCGCGGGTCGAGGTGACGAGCCCGGACCGATGCAGCTCCTTGAGCAGCTTGCTCACCGTGGGCAGGGCAATGCCGGTCTGGCCGGCCAGGGCGGCCGCGGTCTGCACCCGCTGCGGCTCACCGGCAAGGGCGGCAAGCAGCACCGTGGCGTAATCGGTCAGCCGGCTGATGCGCAGCATGGCGGTATCCTCTTCAAAGTAGGACCATTTTAGTACTAATTATCCGGGCAGCCAAGGGCCGCCGCGCGGGGCCGGCAGGGCGGCCGGCCCTCAGGCCCGGCGCGGGGTGGATTTGCTATCCTTGGCGCCCCCGATTCCAGGGCATCTCTTTGTTATCACGGGCGGCCGCCCGCTTTGGCTGGAGGATCATTGATGAACCCGAGTGAGCTTGCGCGTATTGCCGGCGCGATGGTGGCAAAGGGTAAGGGGATTCTGGCCGCGGACGAAAGCACGAGCACCATCACCAAGCGCTTCGAGGGCATCAAGGTGGAATCGACCGAGGAGCATCGGCGCAGCTACCGCGAAATGCTCTTCACCGCCCCGGGGGTCGCCGAGTCGGTGAGCGGCGTGATTCTCTACGATGAGACCATCCGCCAGAAGACCAAGGACGGCACGCCCTTTCCGCAATACCTGACCAAGCAAGGCATGATCCCGGGGATCAAGGTCGACACCGGAGCGAAGCCCTTGGCGGGTTTCCCGGGCGAGACCATTACCGAAGGGCTGGACGGGCTGCGCGAGCGGCTGATCGCCTATCGCGCGCTCGGTGCGCGTTTTGCCAAGTGGCGCGCGGTCATCGACATCGGCAGCGGCATTCCGACCTCCTATGCCATCACTGCCAACGCGCAGGCGCTGGCACGCTACGCCGCCTTGTGCCAGGAGAATGACATCGTCCCGATCGTCGAGCCGGAAGTGCTGATGGATGGAGACCATTCGATCGAGCGCTGCGCGGAGGTGACCGAACAGGTGCTCGCCACGGTGTTCGCAGCGCTGTTCGCGCAGCGCATCCTGCTCGAGGGGATGGTGCTCAAGCCGAACATGGTCATCTCCGGCAAGAAGGCCGCCAACCGCGCATCTGCCGAGACGGTCGCCGCGGCGACCTTGCGCGTTCTTAAGCGCCACGTGCCGCCCGCCGTGCCGGGGATCGCGTTCCTGTCCGGCGGACAGTCTCCGACCGAGGCGACACTGCACCTGTCGCTGATGAACAAGCTCGGTACGGCGCCGTGGCCTCTCACCTTCAGCTACGGCCGCGCGCTGCAGGACAACGCGCTCAAGGCCTGGGGCGGGGCGGCCGCCAATTTCGGCGCCGGCCAGGGAGCTTTCGCCCAACGTGCCAAGCTCAACGGCCTGGCCAGCGCTGGGCGCTACGCGCCCGACATGGAGAGCCAGGCCGCCTGAGGCGTCGGCCCCCGCGCACGCGTGACAAGCCCTGCACCCCTGCAATCCGGGTCGAGCGCAGCGGCGGCCGACACGGTGGTCGACGTGCGCGACGTGCACTACGCGGTGCCCGGCGGGCGCGAGATTTTCTCGGGCCTTGATGTCAAGGTCCGCCGCGGGCGCATCACCGCCATCAT
>DATBYD010000091.1:0-2757 GCA_036513855.1 Steroidobacteraceae bacterium
ACTGCATGTCATAAAGCAGGCGCGAGGAGCCCAGCAGCACCGTCGCGTCGCCCTCGCCAGCATCGATGCGCCGCCGTTGCATCGCCCACAGGCCGTCGCTGTTGGCGATGCTCGGCCTCACACCGTAGTTGCGCCAGTACGCTTCCCAGCCGGCAACAAGCAGCGCGAGCAGCACCACTGTCCCGAGCAGTATCCTGCCCCACGGCTGCTCCGGCACCGGGCGCACAGGCACGGGCTGCGCGATTCCCGGCCGGTCGGCCGCGGTCTGGCGCGCGTAGCGGTCGTGATCGCCAGGGGACTGTGCCGAGTTCCTGCGCATGTCCCGGTCGGGGGGAAGCGTCACGGTTGACTCAGGCCTGCTCAAGCGATCACCGAAAATCCTGATTACCGGGAGCCGCGCTCCGCGGCGACCGCGCTTGCCGCGGCAGAGCTACCCCAGAAGTCGCGTGCAATCAAACGGTACAGCGCCGCGGTAAAGCGCTCGGCTTCCGCGCGCGTCATGTGCGACCACTCGGGCAGGTAGTAGCCCTGCAGCTCCGGGTAGTCCTCGAAGTGAATCCCCGGCGCTGCGGTGGCCGCAAGCAGCGCGTCCCAGGTTCGCGCGCGCGGGAAGTCGCGATTCTCGAAGGCGAGATATTCGCCGCTGCTCGGCATGCGCACGAACAGCACTTTCACCGCGCGGGCGCGCAGCTTTGCGACCGCCCCGGCCATGCGCTCGATCTGCTCCTTCTCGGTCTTGCGGGCTTCCTCCGGCGGCGGGTCATCGTCGGAGGGCTGGAAGTCCTGTCGCCAGATGCTGCGTGCCATCTCGCGGTAACCCGCATCGGTCTCGACTTTGCTCCACAGGTGAGTGTTCCGGTCGGGCTCGTACTCAGCGAGCTTGCGCACGTTCATGAACCACACTTTCCCCGGGCGCTCCGGCCAGGGCTGCCGGGCCAGCACGGTCTGCAAGGCGAAGTCACCGTCATCGAACGCAAAATACGGCTCAATGAGATACATCGAGAGCCACTGCCCGACGCGTTGCGAGGGTGATTCCTTGCGGGCGTAGCGTACCGCGCCAGCGTGATACTCATAGCCGGAAAAGAACAGATCGGGCTCCACCGCGATGAGCAGACGACCGGTGAACCTCGGGTCATCGGCGAGATCCTCCACCGCCTTGAGCGGCGAGGTGCCCTCGAAAGACAGCTGGATCGGACGGCGGCCGTCGAGACGCTCCCACACCGGCAGCTGCAGGTCGAAATACATCCGCGATGCGCCGATCAGCACCGTGGCGTCTCCCTCCCCTGCATCGATGCGCCGCCGCTGAATCGCCCACAGGCCGAAGGTATTGCTGATGCTCGGCTTGACGCCATAGTCGCGCCAGTACCACTCCCAGCCCCCCACCAGCAGCACCAGCAGCACCACGACGCCGAGCGCGATCCGCCCCCAGGGCTGCTGCGGTACCGGCCGTACTGGCACCGGTTGTGCTACGCCCGGGCGATCCGCCGCCGTCTGGCGTGCATAGCGATCGTGAGGCTGCCCGTCACCCGTGGCCCGCTGCGCGTCGCCGCCCGGCACGGCTGGCAGGGCGATCTCAGAACTGGAAATAGATGAAGGCACTTCCAGTCCCCTGGCAGATGATGATCGCGAACGCCATCAGCGCCCATACCGCGCACACCGCGGCCGCCGGCGCGCGCGCCACCACGGACTCGAGCGTGCGCGCACGCATCAGCCAGTGCGTCAGCACGAGCGCGCCGACGATCGCAACCACCGACAGCAGGCTGAACGTGGCCAGGATGGGCCGCGCACCGGAGTTCTGCCCGGCCATGCCGCGCAACACGATCCACGCCTTGCTAAAGGTCTTGGCGCGGAAGAACACCCAGGTGACGTTCACCAGCGTATAGGTGAGTAGCCCCAGCAACACGAACACCGCCGGACTCGGGCGGTAGTTGGAGAAGCGCGCGCGCAGCACGCGCTCGACCGCAAGGTACAGCCCGTGCAACCCACCCCAGGCGACGAAGGTCCAGTTCGCGCCGTGCCACAAGCCGCCGAGCAACATCGTGCCCATCAGCGCGATGTAGGTACGGCGCGCGCCGTGACGGTTGCCGCCGAGCGGGATGTAGAGGTAGTCGCGCAGCCAGGACGACAGCGTGATGTGCCAGCGCCGCCAGAAATCCGAGAAACCGACCGCGGCATACGGAAAGCGGAAGTTGTCCGGCATGGCGAAGCCGAGACACAGCGCCGCGCCGATAGCGGTGGTCGAGTAGCCGGCAAAATCGCAGAAGATCTGCCCGCTGAAGGCGAGCGTCGCGGCCCAGGCATCGAGGGCGCCCGGGACCTTGTCGCTGTCGTAGACGCGCTCCGCGACTTTCGACAGAAAGCTGTCGGCCAGCACGATCTTGTTGAACAGACCGAGCGTCATGAGCGCCAGGCCGAAGCGCAATTGTTCCCCGGTAGCGCGCCGCGGCTGCGCGAACTGCGGCACGAGCTCGGTCGGGCGCATGATGGGACCGGCCACCAGGTGCGGAAAGAAGGTTACGAACAGCGCGTAATCGAGCAGGTTCTGCGCCGGCGCGGCGCGACGCAGGTACACGTCGAGCGTGTACGACATGGTGGCGAAGGTATAGAAGGAAATGCCCACCGGCAGGACGATGTCGTAGTGCGCCGGGTGGTAGGCGACTCCGAGCGTCCCCATCAGGGCGGTGAAGTTATCGAGCAGGAACTGGCCGTACTTGAAGTAGCCCAGCATGCCGAGGTTGGCGATCACCGACAGCAACA